>NZ_CP138918.1:607823-1215647 GCF_047123305.1 Thalassobius sp. MITS945101 | reverse complement strand
ATCGCCCAGCCGCCGCTCTATAAGGTCAGCCGTGGCAAGTCCGAGGTTTATCTGAAGGACCAGGCCGCAATGGATCAGTATCTGATCGACCAGGGCATTCAGGACACCGTTCTGAAACTGGGCAGCGGCATGGAAATGGCAGGGGCCGATCTGAAACGTGTGGTCGAAGAGGCCCGCAGCCTGAAACGTCTGCTGGACGCCTTCCCCACACATTACCCACGCCACATTCTGGAACAGGCCGCCATTGCCGGTGCCTTTGTTCCTGGCGCCGTGGACGCCGACCTGCAGGGCGTGGCTGACAAAGTGGCCAAACGTCTGGACGATATCGCGCTGGAATACGAACGGGGTTGGCAGGGCCGGATCACCCAGGATCACGGCATCCGTCTGGCCCGCATTCTGCGCGGCGTCGAAGAGGTGCGCACGCTGGACGGCCCGATGCTACGTTCCGGCGAGGCCCGCAAGACCGGCAGCTTCACCGAAAGCCTGCAGGAGGTTTACAACCTCCCCGCAACGCTGATGCGCAAGGACCGTTCGGTCGTCATTCACGGCCCGCTGGACCTGCTCTCGGCGATCCTGAAAGAGGGTGAAAAGGGCCTGTCGCTGCAGCGTTACAAGGGCCTGGGCGAAATGAACCCGGATCAGCTGTGGGAAACCACCCTGGACCCCGAAGCACGGACTCTGCTGCAGGTGAAGGTCGAGGATATGACCGAAGCGGACGACATCTTCACCAAGCTGATGGGCGACGTGGTGGAACCCCGCCGCGAATTCATCCAGCAAAACGCATTGAGCGTTGAGAACCTCGACTTCTAAACGCACCCATATGCGACACGCGAAAGGCCCGCTCAATTTGAGCGGGCCTTTGTGCCTTTAGCGTTCTTCCAACGGGGCTACTTGCCAGTTGCCCCCAAGACCGAAGCCCCCGTCATCAGAATGATCTTGCAGTCCAGCCACAGGCTGCAGCGGCGCAGATAATCCACATCCAGCGCCACCCGTTCGCCATAGCTGATGTCGTTGCGGCCCGAGACCTGCCACAGACCGGTGATGCCCGGCACCATCGCCAGATACTCCGGTTTGTTGACCCCGTAGCGTGGCAGTTCCTGATCGACGATAGGACGCGGCCCAACAAAGCTCATCTCGCCTTTGATCACGTTCCAGATCTGCGGCAGCTCATCCAGGCTGGATTTCCGCAGGAAATTGCCCAAACGGGTGATGCGCGGATCCTTTTCAAGTTTGAAATCCCGCTCCCATTCGGCGCGGGCCTCGGGGTTTTCGGCCAGAAAGGCTTTCAGTTTTTCTTCCGCCCCGGGCACCATCGTGCGGATCTTCCAGCAACGGAACGGTGCGCCGCCACGCCCCACCCGTTTGTGACCAAAAAATCCCGGCCCCCCATCCAGCCGTGTCAGCGCCCAAAGAACAACCAAAACAGGTATAATGGTTGGCAACAACAGGATCGCCAGAAACAGGTCGAAGCCGCGTTTGAAGAAATTGAAGTACACACGGCGGGTCGAAATCTTGGTGGGCACTATTGCATTATTTTCGGTAATAGCCTTCGTATTCAGAGCATTCATAGCGCCCCTCGCAAACAAAAAATCTCAATAAAAACACTCAAAACACCAACTAAAGCACATAAAAATCTATACTTTCTAGATAACAATACTGCGACGCGGAAACAACGAATTTGGGACCGGCGCAGCGGCAATTTAGCCCATTCGCCCAAAGATGAGACAGTTTTCCTTGTTAACCATATTGCCGGCAAAGCCTGCTGATTGCGCTACGGAATGTGCACTCTACCCAGAGGACGATTCGCGGAAAGAATCCATATATTTAAGGAAATTCTCTGCATCCAGTGGCGAATCACCGACCCACATGGATCGCGCTTCGGCGATTGCCCCTTAGGCGTGTGAGCACCGAAATCAGTCGCCTGACCCTCCGCCAGCGCGGTTTGAAACTGCGGCAAAAACCGGCGTTTGATTGCTGCATTGCCGCAACTCTGACCCAATTTTGGCGCGAATTTAACTGGCCACCCCGCGATGACTTGCCAGCTTCACAATCTGCTTCTATCGAAGAAGACAGATTTTTTAAGAATTTATGTTTGGACAGTGCTTATGATTACTCCCGTCATCCTTTGTGGTGGCTCGGGCACGCGGCTTTGGCCGCTGTCCCGCAGGTCTTACCCAAAACAATTTGTGCTACTTCAGGGCGAAACTACCCTGTTTCAGGGATCTGCCAATCGCCTGACCGGCCCGCTGTTTGCGAACCCTGTTGTCATCACCAACTCAGACTTCCGCTTTATTGTGGCGGAGCAGCTGCAAGAAGTGGGGATTGACCCCGGCGCCATCCTGATTGAACCCGAGGGACGCAATACGGCCCCCGCCGTTCTGGCCGCCGCGCTGTACCTCAGCCGCAAAGATCCCGAAGCGGTCCTGTTGGTGGCCCCGTCAGACCATGTTCTGCCCGACACCGCCGCCTTCCACGCTGCGGTGGAGACCGGCCTGCAGGCGGTCGCCAAAGGCCAGTTGGTCACCTTCGGCATCACCCCGCCGCACCCCGAAACCGCCTATGGCTATCTGGAGCTGGCCACAGCCCCAAACGGCGGCCCGGTGCCGCTGAAACAATTTGTCGAGAAACCCTGCGCAGAACAGGCCGCCGAAATGGTGGCGGATGAGTCTTTCCTGTGGAACGCGGGGATCTTTCTGTTCAAGGCCAGCGACATCCTGAACGCATTTGAAACCCATGCCCCCGCTCTGATCCCCCCCGTCACTGATGCGCTGGACACCGGCCATCTTGATCTGGGCTTCTGCCGCCTGGGGCCGGAAGCCTGGGCGCAGGCCGAAGACATCTCGGTCGACTATGCGGTAATGGAGAAGGCCAGCAACCTCTCCGTGGTGCCTTATGATGGCGGCTGGTCTGATCTGGGGGGCTGGGATGCGGTCTGGCGCGAAGGGGAACGGGACGCCGAAGGTGTTGGCCTCTCTGGCGCCGCCACCGCCATCGAATGCCGCAACAGCTTGTTGCGCTCGGAAAGTGACCAGCTGGAACTGGTCGGCATTGGCCTTGAGAACGTTATGGCCATTGCGATGAATGACGCCGTTCTGGTCGCCGATATGCACCGCGCGCAGGACGTGAAGAAAGCCGTCAGTGCGCTGAAACTTAAAAAAGCGGTGCAGGCCACCACCTTCCCCAAGGATCACCGGCCCTGGGGCTGGTTCGAAAGCCTTGTGATCGGCGACAGGTTTCAGGTGAAACGCATCCATGTGCATCCCGGTGCCGCGCTGTCATTGCAGTCGCACCACCACCGGGCGGAACATTGGATTGTGGTCACCGGCACCGCCGAGGTGACCATTGACGACAAGGTCCAGCTGGTGAGCGAAAACCAATCTGTCTACATCCCGCTGGGCGCGGTGCACCGGATGAAAAACCCCGGCAAGGTGCCGATGGTGCTGATCGAAATCCAGACCGGCGCCTATCTCGGCGAAGATGACATCATCCGCTACGAGGACATTTATGCCCGTGGCCAAGGCGCAAAAGGGTAAGCCCCAGCCCCATTGTTTCGACAGGCGCTGATTTTGCGTCCCCTCCTCGCGAAGGAAACTACATTTTGAAGATTCTGGTTCACGATTTTGCCGGCCATCCCTTTACCGCCGAACTTTCCCGCAGCCTTGCCGCGCGGGGTCACAATGTCACCCATGTCTGGTTCTCCGGTGACACCGGCCCCAAGGGCCGACTGAGCCTGCTGGATGATGACGCCGAAACCCTGTCGTTCCTGCCGTTAGGGGCCAAGATCGACTATTCCAAAACCAACTTTGTGAAACGGCGTCGGGGTGACATTGCCTATGGCCGCGAAGTGGCCGAGGTGATTGCCAGAACCCGACCGGACATCGTGCTGTCCGGCAACACACCGACCGAAGCGCAGGAACCGATTGTGGCCGCCTGTCGCAAGGCAGCGGTGCCGTTCATCTACTGGTGTCAGGACTTCTACTCGATCGCGGCCTCCCGCCTGCTAGAGGCCAAACTGCCCGTCGCCGGCCACCTGATCGGGGCCTATTACCGGTTTCTGGAACGGCGTCAGATGCGCCGGTCAGCCCGGGTGCTGCATATCACTGACTCGTTTCGTGCCCAGACTGATGCCTGGGGCATTCCCGCAACCCAGGTTGAGGTGATCCCGAACTGGGGCGCGCTTGACGAAATTCCGCTGACCCCGCGTGACACCCCCTGGGCCCGCGCGCAGGGTCTCAGCGATCAGGCGCGTTTCGTCTATTCGGGCACGCTGGCGATGAAACACAACCCCGCCTTCCTTTCGGGTTTGGCGGCGGAACTGGCGGCAGGGGAACAACTGGTGCTGGTCTCCAACGGCGTGGGCGTGGACCACCTGCAGCAGGAGAGCGCGCAGAAAGACCTCAAGGCGCTGAAAATCCTGCCGCTGCAGCCCATTGCCGACCTGCCCAGCATTCTGGGTGCGGGGGACGTGCTCTTGGCGGTGATCGAACGCGAAGCGGGCATCTATTCGGTGCCCTCCAAGATTCTCAGTTATCTCTGTGCTGGCCGTCCCATTGTGCTGGCGGCCCCGGCGGACAATCTGGCGGCCCAGATTCTCACCCAAACCGGCGCGGGTAAAGTGGTGGAACCGGAAGACATCGCCGGCTTCATAAAGGCGGCCCTCAGCTATCGCGACGATCCCGAAGGTGCGGCCAACGCCGGGGCCGCTGGCCGTGCCTACGCCGAGGCGCATTTCCAGATGGACCGGGTGTGCGACCGGTTCGAAACCCTCTTCGACGCGGCGCGAAAGGGCTAGACGATGTTGTTTGAAACCTTGATCGACCAACCCTTTGTGAAACGCAACGCTGTGCTGCGCAAAGGTCTGGGATTCCTCAATGAACCGGTGGCCCGAGGGGAACGGCTGTTCCTGCGCCAAAGCACCTATGACACCCGCCCGCCGGTCTTTGCCAACTCATTGCCCAAAAGCGGCACCCATCTGTTGCTGCAAGCCACCCGTGTCCTGCCGCGCACCCGCTATCTGGGCCGTTTCATCGCCACCAGCCCTTCGCTGACCCAACGCGAAAAGTCACCCGAGCAACTGGCCCGCGCCGTTTCCCGTATCCTGCCGGGGGAAACCCTGGGCAGCCACCTGTATCACGCACCGGAAGTGGCGGCGCAGCTGGCGCGGATGAACGCGCTGCATCTGTTCATCTACCGCGACCCGCGTGATGTCATCACTTCAGAGGCCTATTATCTGGCGGAAATGAACCGCTGGCACCGGATGTACAAACACTTCAACAAGCTCAGCGATGACAAATCGCGGCTGACCTTGGCGCTGGACGGGCTGGACCACCGTTACCCCGAATGCAACGCCCGCCTGCTGCCCTATGCCGGCTGGCTGCAGGATCCCAACACGCTGGCCATTCGTTACGAAGACATCGCTGGCCCACACCAACAGCGCGAGCTGACCCGGATCGCCGAGGCCTACCGCAGCCGCGGTGGCTCAGACCTTGCCGCCGCCCGTTTGGTTGAGGTCATGACCCGCGCAATCGACCCGCAGAAATCCCACACCTTCCGGCGCGGCGGCAGTGGCAAGTGGCAGAAGGCCCTCAGCACCGCCGAGGCCGAGGCGGTGACCCAGCGCCTGCGTCCGGCGCTTGAGGCGTTTGACTACCCGCTTGCCGCCCCCCTTCCGCAGAGCTGAGCCAGCACCGTGACCGGAAGAACCGCCCTCACCTACCTGAACGTCATCGCCAGCCGCCTTCTGGGCACCGGGGGCAACTTCCTGTTGCTGATCGTCATTGGACGGCTCTACGGGGCGGATGCAACCGGGCTTTTTTATGCGGTCCTGTCTTTCGGCTTCCTAACCTCAGTGATTGCCAATATGGGGCTCAGCCGTTTCACCCTGCGTCACGCAGGCGTGGATGGCGAGGGTACTAACGCGCAACCCGGACGTGCCGACCCCAACGCAATCAAAGCTATTGGTGGGATAATGGCGCTGCTGCCCCTGCTGGCGGGCGTGGCCGGATTGGCGCTGGGCGCTCGGCACCCTGACACGCTCAACCTCTATCCGCTTGGCCTACTCACAGGGGCGGCATTGGCATTGTTGCTGGTGGTCGCGGACCTTCTGAAAACCCAACACCGGCCCGGTCTGGCGTTGATTGTGGAAAACACTACTCTGCCTTGGCTGACCTTGCTGGCCGTGGGCCTTGTTGCCAGCATCGCCTCAACCGCGGCAACACCGGCAATGGCACTGACCCTATGCGCCCTCCTGCTGGCCAGCGTGCTTGCCATCACACAGGTCGGTGGCGATGTCCGTCAGGCGCGTAGCAAGATCGGGGCGCAATACGCCGTGCTGCTGCAGCAGAAACTGACCTTGGCCACCTATTGGCTCAACGGAGTTGTGGTGATGGGAGCGTCCCGGCTGGTGGGTCTTGTTGCGCCCCTACTGCTTAGTGCGGCGGACACCGGTGTGCTGGCCGCGGCCATCGGCCTTGTCTCACTAGGGGGAACGGTGCTGCAGGCCTCACAGGCCTATTTCGCCCCCCGCTTTGCCCGCGCATTTCGTGACGGCGCGCCGCGTCGCCTGCTGCGGGGCCTTCTGGTCTCCTGCACGATGAGTACCTTGCTGTTCCTGCCCATCGCGGCCCTGTGCTGGTTTTACCCTGCCGCCTTGCTGGGGCTTTTCGGGACCGAGTTCGTCGCCGCCGGAACCCTGATCCTGCCAATCCTTGCCACCGGTCAGGCCCTGCGGCTGCTGGCTGGAAATGCCGAGATCTTCCTGTCGATGATCGACCGCCCCCGCGCCGAACTGACGGCGCTGCTGCTCTCCATTGCCGTGTTCTTCGCCGTGCTGATGTTTGCCAGCGCGCCACAGTCGGTTGACACCCTCGCCCGCGCCTGCGCCGCAATGTTTGCCAGCCGTGGCGCGCTGTCCATGGGCTTCGCGCTTTGGGCGCTATGTGGCCTGTTTCCAACCAACGCCAAGGAGGCCTCATGACACCCATTGGCGGCCCTTTTCTTCCCCGCCGCGACAAACGTGCTGTGCTCTCGGTTGCGCTTATTCTGTCGCTGCCGGTGTTCTTTACCGTGCGAGGCGGATTCAGGTTGGCACCGTCCTATTCGGCCGAAACCATTGGTACCCTGCTCCTACCTGTTTCCTATCTGTTGATCTTACCCTTGACGGTTTTGTTTCTGCTGCGTGCCAAAACCTGGGCATTGCCAAAGCTGAGATTGCCGCTGCTCTACGCCACGATCATGATTTGCAGCTTGCTTCTTGGGTTGCTGATGGGGTGGGTCGACACAAATATCGCGCGCTCTGTGTTGCGTTGCGTGCAAACAATCTACCCGGTTACCGCCTTTGTGGCGGCTGTTTTTTTCTTTTCGCGCTGGCGGAACGATGACGACCGCGCACTGGCCATTGCACTTTTCTTCAAAGCTCTTTGCACGTGTTTCACCCTCTATTTGCTGCTGTACACATTGCAAACTGCAATCTCCGGCCCGACGTCACGTTTCTCCTCCCTGGCCGATCACATTGGTCCGTTCACAAATCCCAAAGTGAAGCGATTTTTTCCGGTGTTGCTGGCCTTTGCGGCCACCTATTTTATCGCCAGTGCCGTAAAACAGCGCGGCCTGAAACGAGGCCTCAGCCTGCTGATTGGCGGCCTTCTGATCTTGGGAGTGTCGGCCTACTGGTCGCGCACTGCGCTGCTGGCACTGGCAATCGGGTTATGGTGCGTGTTTTTTCAGATCCGTGGCATTCACAGCAAATATCTGGCCTTCTCCGGCACAGCCGCACTGTTGGTTGTTGCAGGGCTGTATTTAAGCACCGTCGACGATGGGGCCTTTGCGGGTCTTAGTCGCACGATCAACACATTGCTTCAGGTATCAGGCACCGGGGGCGAAACCAACGAAGGCGACACTGTCCGCGCCGACCGACTCGCCTTTGCCATTCAGGTGACCCTGTCACGCCCATTTGGGTCATCATTCGAACTTTACCAGCAATATCTATTTCCAATTGCGGATATTCCAATTGCCGAAAGCGGCTTTTTGGATGTCAGTGTCAGAGGAGGGGCGCCCGCCCTTGCTGTAATCATTGCCATGATCCTCAGGGCGGCGCACAACCTTCGCCGTGCGCACAACCAGCCGGGAATATCCAACATACTCCCGGCCTTTATTGGTTTGGTTCTAGCTTCATTCACATTCTTGCAGCTTGCGACGGAGGCCTATAGCTCAATCTTGTTCTGGTTTATGTTAGGCAGTTGCCATGTTTTGGTCCCCACCACCCCTCGGGAAACCCCGATGCAGGATTAGTGCGTGTGGTAAACAAGGCTATGCATGACCAACTCTGGGATATTGGTAAATCCAAAGGCCGAAGCGATGTTCATTTGTGTCAGCCCCGACGGCAGAGCACCCGCGCCTTGTGACAGCGGGGCGGCCCCATTAACCGAAATGGCAAAACTGCCGGCGGCAAAGCTGACCGCAACCCGCGCGGTGGTCCCAAGGCTATAGGCGGTTTCTGGTCCCGTCAGCACGGCCTGCGCCACGCCGCCGTCGTAGACGCCCAACACAAACCGGCCCAGCGCCTCATGGTAAAGCAAAGAGATCCGGCTGGCGGCAGACAGGCCGTCGTTGATCTCAAACACCCTGTCAAAACCACCGTTGGTGGATACCATGGTGAAATCGCAGACAATGGCGCCGCCAGAGCCGGACCACCACGTCCCCAGATCCAGATCCAACTGGTCAGGCGCGCCGCCGTTCACTCCGCAATGCAGCCCGCGCCGCCCACCGGACCAGTCAAAGGCGGGCGTGTCGTCTGGGACCTCTTGTAACAGGCCACTACGATCCGCGACGGTTTTTACCCCGTCCCGCGCAAAATTGAGGCTGGCAGGCCAGGCCCATTCAGGCCGGCCCTGCCCATAAACACACCGTTCAAAATCCAGCGTCAGGGCCGGTGGCACCCCACCGGGGCCACAATGGCGTGTGTTCCATGGTGGCGGGACTTGCCCGCTGGCCCGTGCAACAGATGTCACATCTAGACCGATCATTTGACAATATACCCGAAGATGTCGGTCGCCGTGGTGTCGGTGGCATAGACCCGACGCACACCCACCGGCAGGGTCACGTGATCCGCCACCGGCAGGGACACATCGCGGCCGTCCACCGTCTGGATCCGCAGCACCCCACCGCCTGCAACATAAAGCGCAACGGGAATCTGGCTCAGGTCGGTGCCATCGTCAGGGGTCACCGGCATCAGATCAGTGGCAGGGCCATTCAGGCCGGATGCATAGGTTGAAAAGGAATTGGACATAGGAGCCTCCGCAGGTTCTGGGCAAGTTCTGTTTCGCGCAGAACCCTATCCAGAAACCGATAAACACCGCGCTAACGCAGCGTACGGTGCTCTCTGCCCAGAGGCCTCTTAGCCGCCGTAGTACCCGTCATAACGATAGCTCTGCACCCCACCCTCAAAGCAATTCAGCACCGAAAGCACATCTGCCTCCACCGGCAAGGTGTCGCGCAGCTGGGCATAGGCGGTGCGCAGTTCGACCTGGCTGGCTTCGCCGAAACGGACACAGATCACCGCTGCATCCACCAGGGGGGCGATATACTGGGTGTCGACCACCGGGATCAGCGGAGCCGAGTCGATCACCACCACATCGAAGGCGGAGCGGGCGTTTGCCACCAGATCCCGGAATGCGTCCGATTGCAGCGGTGCATCTGTCGGCACATTGGCACGGCGGCTGCCCAAGATGATGCCAAGGCTGCTGAGTGGATCCAGCACATAGAATTCCTCAGCCGGATCGGTGCCTTTGGCGTCCGGGTGTGCTGCAGAGGACTGGCCCGCCTGCAGATACTCCAGCAGGCCAATCCCCGGTTCTTCGCGAATGAACTGATGGATCGACGGGTTGCGCAGATCGGCGTCAATCAGCAGCGTGCGCTTGCCTGCCAGCGCATAGGTGCGCGCCAGCGACAGGGCGGTTGTGGATTTGCCCTCTGCCGGAATTGCCGAGGTCACCAGCACAACGGCCCCACCTGCGCGGTCCCGCAAGGCCTGATCCACCGAGGCGCGCAGCTTGCGGAAGGCTTCGGCGAACTGGGTCATCGGTTCTTTTGACACCTTATCGGCCAGCGTATCCCGCCCTTGCTGATAAGACAGTTTCGGCACCACCGCGCCCACTTTCACTGGCACGATATTGCCCAGCTGGTTCGCCGAGGTGACACCGCCGTAGTAGAACTCTTTCAACAGCGCGAGGCCCACACCCAGCACAGACGCAAGGGTCAGCGCCATCGCCAGAACCAGTGTTTTATTGGGGTAGGACGGCTGGCTGGGCACCAGGGCTTCAGAGATCATGCGGCTGTCAGCGATTTGCACCACCGCCTGCGCTTCGAGATCACGCAACCGGCTGATGACATTGTCATAGAGCTGCTGCGCCGCAATTGCATCCCGGTTGAGGCCGTAGATCTCGGTCACGGTCTGGGAACTGAGGTCGCGCCCGGCCATCGCTTCTTGGATCTCGTCGAGGATACCTGCTTCGACCGTTGTTTCCTGCTGTACGTCCTGTTTTAGATCCGAAACCGCGGTGCGGGCGCGGTCTTGCAGGCGTTTGTCCAGATCGGCCAAGGCCCGGTCCAGATCCACCCGTGTTGTGCTGTCCGCCCCGGTGCCTTGCAGCTGCCGCAACAGGCCCTGACGTTCCTGTTCCAATGTGACAAGCGCCTGATCGCTAATCCTGTCGGCCAGCATGGACCAATTCTGTTGCGCAACGGCGGTATTGGCCGCGTCCAGCGATTGCCGCAACTCCCCGAGCCGCCCTGTCACATCCCCCAGCTGACCCTTGAGCGCGGCCAGCTGTTCGGTGCCCACCTCTTCGCTGAGCCGGTCGATATTGTCGGCCACATAGCGCCGCAGGGACTCATTGCTGCGGGCCAGACGCTGGCTGGCTTTGTCGCGCTCTTCCCGCAGCAGCTTGCTGGCGTTGTTGGAGGTTTCGATCCGGCTGGACACCTGCGCATCAATATAGGTCAGCGCGTGGGTATTGGCGATATGGGCAGATTGTTCGGGGTCGGTGCTGGTGACCTGCACCCCAACCAGATAGGTCAGCCCGCGCCGGCGCACCGTGAGGGCGTCATCAAACTTCTTCAGGCTCTCGTTCAGCAGCGCCTGCCCCGTAGGGGGCGGCGGCAATTCCATGCCCAAGACCGCGCGGAACTTGTCAAACAGGCCCACAGAGCGGCCAAATTCCTCGGATTTGTGCAGCTTGGCCGTCTCAATGGTCTTTAGCGCCAATCGCGAGGATTTCAGGATCTCGACCTCGGTCTCAATCTGCGTGGTTTCGACATTGGAATTGGCTGCGGCCGCGACGGTTGGGTTCAGCAGGTTGGTTTCCTGAGGGTTCACCCGGATCAGTGCCATGGCCGTGTATTGCGGCGTGGTGCGGATCACAAAAACAAAAGCCAGCGCCAGCACGATCACCACTGTCATCACAATCAAACGCAGCTGCCGCCGCAGGATGGCAAAGACTTCGCGCAGGTCGACAATGTCTTCATTCAATTGGTTCATTCTTCGATGTCCTGAAATGCTGCTGCAGCCGGTGCAGCCGTGTTGGTCTGAGAAACGGAAATGACTTTTGGCGCGGATCCGTCCGGCATCAGCCGCACGGCGCCCAATTGGCCCGAAAGATAGGCCCCCAGATCGGTATTGATCCGGCGCGAGGTCACGAGGGTCTGATCCACCGGGATATGCCCATGCACCAGCACCTGATCCGAGGCGCTGTGATCGGCCAGTTCAGGAGGCCCCCACAACAGCCGTTCCTGCGATTGCCGGGCAGCGGGGGCCCCCAGATCATACCCCGCATGGGCAAAGCGGTAACGCCCCGCCTCCAGCCCGCAGGGCAGCGCGGCCAGAAACTGGCGGTGGGCCGCAGGAATGGCGGTCTGCACCTTATGGCTGAGCAGGGCACCATCGGCCTCAAACCCGGCGCCGCTCTCGGGGGTGATCGCATAGGATCGCAGGGTTTCTGCCCCGCCATAGTGCAGCCAACGCAGATTGCGGGCAGGCGCGGCAAGGAACTGTTCGAACATCTGTTCGTGGTTGCCGCGCAGGGTCACCCGGTCAAACCCCACCGGCGCTGGGTCCAGCAAACGGGCCACAACACCGGCGCTGTCCGGTCCCCGGTCAATCACATCGCCAAGGCAGACAATCAGCTTGCGCCCCGGCAGCGCCGCGCCATCGACGATGATTGCCTCTTCCAGTTGCTGGAACAGCGACAGGCAGCCATGAATGTCCCCGATGGCATAGATTGCCGCCGGAAATCCGGCCAGCCGCAGGATTTTGGGGGCCGCGGTCTCTGCGGGTTTACGGCCAAAGAGCCACCTCATGACGTCCCCCTCGAATACGACCGCCGGGCCAGCCCAAGCGCAATCAAAGTCACATACAAATAGGTGTTCGCGGCAATCTCGAGGCTGAAGTCCCCCAGCGAATGCGCTGCCGCAACAGCCATCACCGCAACCGCCACCACCGCTGGCAGATAGGCCAGTTCACGCCGCCTGATGGCGCGGATCAACACAATCAAGACGGCAATCTGCACCCCGATCACCACGGTGCCCAAGGGCAGCCCCAACTCGGCCCAAAGCGTCAGGTAACTGTTGTGCGGCTGCGCCCAGGTGCGATCCATCCGCAGCGCCGGCTGGTGGAACATCTCAAAGGCCAGCGGAAAACTGTCGAGCCCGTAGCCCAGCCAGGGGCGGGCCAGGATCATATCCCAGGTCTGGCTGAACAGCTGCAGCCTGTGGCGGCTGTCGACAAAACTGTAAACCAGCCGCTCGGCGGTGACATCCCGCCCCATCAGCAGGACCGCCCCCAAGGCCAGCCCCAACCCGCCGATGCCACAAACCAGCGCCACCCGCGCCGCCGTCATGCCGGTTTTCAGCAGCACCAAAACCGTGACGCTGACAATGCCCAGAAGACCCACCATCAGCCCCAGCCGGGATCCGGTGGCAAACAGCGCCGCCAGCACCACCATGAGCCAAACAAGATGCACCAGACTGTCCAGCGTCAGCCCCTGATAAGAAGACCGCAACCGCGGGGACCGCGCCCGCGGCCCACGCATCTGAACCCAGAGGCGCGCGGTGCCAATCACCAGCCCAAAGGCCAGATAGGTGGCAAAGGAGTTCCGGTTGATAAAGGTGCCGGTCGCAACGCCCTTATACGCCGTCTTTGGTCCAAACAGCAGCGTGTCGCCAAAAAAAGTCAGCGACATCAGCCCCCAGATCGCATGGGCCACAATCCCACAATAGATCCAGAACAACAGACGTTCGACCCGGTAGCGGTTGGTGCCGATCTCCAGCACCAGAACAAACAACACCCCATAAGAGGCCAACCGGATCAACCCCAGACCGGTCGCTGTGGGACTGAAACTGGCGGTCACGGGGTGCAGAGAATCAGGCAGACCGTGCCAGACAGCCCCCAAACCACCCCAAATGGGCAACAGTTGTAAGGCCACCCCCAACAGGATCAGCCCAACCGACCAAAACAGCCAACGGGCACGGGCAAATTGCAGCGGTCGGCCCGGATCAACATAAAGGATGGCCAGAAGATACCCCGCCAGCATCAACGCCAGCGCCACCGTCGCCGCCATCCAGGCAAGCGCCGTATTGGCCCCATAGGGGATCGGGATCAGCACCAGAAAAAGCGCCACTAGAAACGCCATCAGATTGTTCACCGCTGTGGCTGCTTTCGGCGACTGCCGTTGCGCTTCTGACGCCAATTCCACCGTTTCAAACACCAGCGCATCGCCGTGTTGCGGTGCCGGTTGAACGGGGCTGTCTGGGTGATCCAAGGTCTGGGCCTGCCGCGACCTGTCCGGCGTTTGCAACACCCGCGGCGCGGTCTGGTCAAAATCCATCATGACCCGGCCTCCGCATTGTTATTCGCCTCTGCCGCCGCTTTGCGCAGCCCTTTCAGAAACCTGCGTTGATCGGCTTGGTCAGCGGCTCCGACGATGTCTGTGATCCACTGCCGCTGATCTACATTGCGCCGGTACATCTGCACCAGTTGTGGCAGGTAGGCCTCGCTGGACAGCACCACGGCCACATCGGCGCCCAGCGCTTGCCGCAACGCGGTCAGCGCGCTCACCTCCCCTGCCGCAAAGGCCAGTCGCAACCGACGCGCGGCCAGCCAGCCCTCATGTCGGGCAAGACGATGCGACAACAGCAGGCTGTCCACCATATCCTGCGGCTGTCCCAGGGTGCGAAACGCCCCCGCTCGCACCAGATGCGCCGCGCTTGAGCTGGGCGAGGTTTGCAGGATCGCTTCCGCCCGCGCCAGACAGGCCGCCGCCACCTTTTCGGCCGGGGCACCGCGCCGCAGCTGGGCAAAGACCGAGACCATCAGATCATCGCAATCCGCCATCTGCGCCCGCTGCGCCCGCACGGAGGGTGCAGGGGCAAAAACCAAGGGGGCTGCATCCACCCGCAGATACACAAGCGCCGGATCGCGTCCGGTCTGTGCCATCAGATCCAGCTCAGCCGGGATCCGCGCCGCTGCCGCCACAAACAGCGCCAGACATCCCGCCAGCAACGCGGCGCGCGCCACACTCACCCCACGCATTGGCACCGCCCGCCAGCCTCACCGAACGTATGGCTTTTTAACCTTTTGTCTCGCCTGTTGCGCAATTTGCCCCCTGATTCCGCCTCATTCTCCTGCCATCCCAAACACAAGCGTTGGCCCGTCGCCCCCATTCGACCGGTGCTACCGCCCAAAGTCTGCCAAAGGCAGACGGATGCGTCGTTGAAGAACTCCGACCCCTTCCTATCCTGATTTCACCGCATTTTTCCGGCCCTGCCGGTTTCTAGCCAGTGAGTGTAACGATGAAACGAGACCTTCTCGGCGGTCTCGAACGGCGACGTGTTGCGTTTCGCCGGGCGAGTGTCCTATTGCCTGCTGCCCTGCTCTTCACCCTCAGCACCCTTGGGTCTGCTGCCCTGCCGACGCAGGCACTGGCCCAGTCGGTCATTCGGATCAGCAATGACGGCGGCGGCAGCCTGCCCGCCCGGCTGAAACAGATCCGCAGCATCCGTGCCAACGGCCAGCGTGTCGAAATCCGCAGAGGCTTCTGCAATTCGGCATGCACCCTCTATCTGGGTCTGGCCAACACCTGCGTCAGCCCCAATGCGCGATTCGGCTTCCATGGGCCACAACTGGCCACCCGGGGCCTCAACATGCTGCCCAAGCAGTTCGACGAATGGTCGCGCACAATGGCGTCACACTATCCGGCCGAACTGCAAAGCTGGTTCATGGGATCTGCCCGCTACTCGCGCAAGCTCATCACTTTGAAGGGCAGTCAGCTGATCGCCATGGGGGTGCAACGCTGCACCTGATCCATCCCTGCATTGAGGCCCAAGGACCCAAATCCAGAGATCGGCACCAGATTTAAGCCGGGCTGCCACCGATTTCGGTCAGATCCACCTCATCCGCACCCCCCGAGCTCACCTGCTCGGCGATCTCCGCCAGCTGTTCGCCAACGCCGCTTTCCTCGGACACGGTTTCGGAAATATCCGCAATCACATCGCCCAAAGCAGCCCCAAGGGTGGGTTCCGTCTGCGCCGCCGCGACGGCCACCGTGGCCAGGCTGCCCAGCAGCCCATCCACAACGCTGGGTGGCAATGTCGCCTGTGCCAGCTTGATCTCGGCCAGAGCCACTTTCAGTGCTGCACTGCACCCAAGAGGGTCAGACTGGCAGTTGGCCAAAAGACCGCTGAAATCAATATCGGGTGCCGTTTGGGCCGCCGCCCCCAAGGGCGAAAGAAAAATCACACCAGCACAGAGGCCGGCTTTCGCAATAGTCTTCAACATAAATCTGTCTCCAGGAAGGAACAAAATACCTGTCCCCGATTGTGCAAATGGCACTGGGGTGTACCCGGCAACTTCTACCGTCTTTGCAACAAGACTGTAAAGAAATCCCAGCAACTTTAGCGAGAAGGAGGCCCTTTCCCGCCCAGGCGCAACCGCGAGCAGAGCAATCTGGGGGACGATTTCCCCTATTTGGCTTCCTTGTCCAAAATTGGGGCAAGGCTGCCGGATTCGGCGGCACGCTGCAAACCACGAACTGACTGGTTGACAGCCCAAGGCCCAAGGCGCATTCCCAGAACAAAGAACCGCATAGCACAGGCAGACCCGATGACAGAGCGCCGCTTCCCCCCGTTGCAGGATAACCAATGGCCCGAAAGCGCCGCAGCGCTGGAGGACAGTTTTGCAACCAAGCTGAACGTCTACCGGACCATGGCGCATAATCCGGCACTGTTGAATGCCTGGGCGCCGCTGCGGCAGCATGTGGTACTGGACAACGCTTTGGGCAATGAACTGTCCGAAGTGGCAATTCTGCGCACTGGCCACCGGCTGGGCTCGTCCTACGAGTGGGCGCAGCATGTGCACCGCGCCCGTGCCTGTGGCATGAGCGATTCCCGCATCAACAAGGTGCGCGGCCCGCTGGAGGGCATGCGCAGGGATGATGCAACCGTCGCCCGCGCCGTGGATGAGCTGTTCTACGAAAAACGCCTGTCGCCGCACACCCAGCAGGCACTGGTGGATCTGGTGGGCAAGGACGGCATGTTTGATGTCATCGCCACCGTCGGCTTCTACTCGACGCTGGGCTATATCCTGAACTCCTGCGAAACCCCGCTGGATGATGACATCGCCGCAGCGCTGGCGGAAAAACCCTTCGATCCGTGAAGGCTTTCATCTTGCCCGGAAACTCTGGGTGAATTGGCCCTCAGGCCAAGAGGGCAAGGCCCTAAAATACTCAGTTCAAATGCAAAACGGCGCCCCATGAGGCGCCGCTTCTGTGTCTGCGATATGTGGAAAATCAACCCGCAGCGACAAAGGCTGCGATGCCGGCCTCAGCCACTTCACGATCCTGCGCCGGGGTGCCCGAAGACACGCCAATGCCCCCCACCACCGCACCATTAACCTCCACTGGCAGGCCACCGCCAACCACCATCAGGCGGCCACCAATGGCAGACGCGATCCCATAGGCGGGTTTGCCGGGCTGGCTGACCTCGCCATACTCATGGGTTGCCTTCTTGGCCCCCGCTGCGGTGAAGGCCTTGTCTATCGCAATGGTCGAGGAGGTCACTTTCCCCCCGTCCATCCGTTCAAAGGCCACCAGATTGCCGCCTTCATCGGTGATCGCGATGCACATGGGCACCCCGATCTCCTCGGCTTTGGCACGGGCGCCCGCGATCATCACGCGGGCCTCCGCGCTGTCGAGACGTTGAATAGTGAGCATGGATCCTCCTCCCTTTCCGCAGCGCTGCTTACAGCGCTTTGGCTTCACGACGGCGGGCATGCAGCACCGGCTCGGTATAGCCCGAGGGCTGCTCGACCCCTTTAAAGATCAGGTCACAGGCAGCGGCAAAGGCCACCCCGTCAAAGCCAGGCGCCATCGGCTGATAGGCCGCATCCCCGGCGTTCTGACGATCCACTTCCAGCGCCATCCGTTTCAGGCTGTCCATCACCTGATCCTCGGTCACCAGACCATGCACCAGCCAGTTGGCCAGATACTGCGAGGAAATCCGCAGGGTGGCGCGGTCTTCCATCAGTCCCACATCGTTGATGTCGGGCACTTTGGAACAGCCCACACCCTGATCGATCCAGCGCACAACATAGCCCAGGATGCCTTGGCAGTTGTTGTCCAGATCGCGGCGCACCTCGTCCTGGGTCAGGTTGCGGCCGGACAGCAGCGGTGGCGTCAGCAGATCCGTCAAGCTGGCGGCTTCGCGCGATTTCAGCGCCTCCTGTTCGGCAAAGACATCGACCTGATGGTAATGGGTTGCGTGCAGGGTTGCTGCGGTGGGTGAAGGCACCCAAGCGGTGTTGGCGCCGGATTTCGGGTGGCCGATTTTGGCCTCCAGCATCTCGGACATCATGTCGGGCTTGGCCCACATGCCTTTGCCGATCTGGCCCTTGCCCTGCATGCCCGACGACAGGCCCGCATCCACGTTGCCGTTTTCATAGGTCGACAGCCAAACCGCGGTTTTCATCTCATCCTTCGGGATGAAGGCGCCTGCCTGCATCGAGGTGTGGATTTCATCCCCGGTGCGATCGAGGAAGCCGGTGTTGATAAAGACCAGTCGGTCCTTCACTGCGCGGATACATTCACGCAGGTTGGCCGAGGTGCGGCGCTCTTCGTCCATCACACCCAGTTTTACGGTGTTTTCCGCCAGTCCCAGGATCTGTTCCACACGGGCGTAGGTGGTGTTGGCAAAGGCAACCTCTTCAGGGCCGTGCATCTTGGGTTTCACCACATAGACCGAGCCTGCGCGCGAGTTGCGGGCGCCGCTGGATTTGTTCAGGTCGTGCATGGCGCAGGCCACGGTGACCAGCGCGTCCAGCATACCTTCGGGGGTTTCTTCGCCATTCAGCTTTACCGCGTCGGTGGTCATCAGGTGACCCACGTTACGCACCAGCAGCAGGGCACGACCCGCCAAGGTGACTTCGCCACCCTCGGGGCCGGTCAGCACCTTGTCGCCGTTCAGACGGCGGGTCATTTCCTTGCCGCCTTTGCTAAAGGTTTCCGCCAGATCGCCTTTCATCAGGCCCAGCCAGTTTTTGTAAACGGCCACTTTGTCTTCAGCGTCCACCGCCGCAACCGAATCTTCGCAGTCCTGAATGGCGGTCAGAGCGCTTTCCAGCACAACGTCACGCAGACCGGCGGGATGGGCCGCGCCGACCACATGGGACGGGTCGATCAGCAGTTCGATATGCATCCCGTTATGCACCAGCATATAGGAGGCTGTTTCACCCTCTTCGGTGTACCCGACAAAGCCCGACGGATCCGCAAAGCCAACGGTTTCGCCTGCAACCTCGGCCACCAGCGCAGCACCGTCACGACGGTAAGCGGTCACATCCGCGTGGCTGCGCGATGCCAACGGCACTGCCTTGTCGAGGAAGTCTGCCGACCAGGCCACTGCCTGCGCGCCGCGTTTGGGATCATAGCCCTTGCCCTCAGGTGCGCCCGGCAGCGCGTCGGTGCCGTAAAGCGCATCGTAGAGCGAGCCCCAGCGGGCATTGGCAGCGTTCAGGGCAAAACGGGCGTTCATCACGGGCACCACAAGCTGCGGACCGGCAATTGTCGCAATCTCGGGATCCACGTTCTGGGTGTTGACTTCGAAGTCACCGCCCTCTTCCACCAGATAGCCGATGCCACGCAGGAAGGTTTCATAGGCCACCGCATCCCACGGCTGGCCTTTGCGGGCCTTCAGCCAAGTGTCGATCTGCCCCTGCATCTCGCCACGCACAGCCAGCAAGCGGCGGTTTTCCGGCGCCAGATCCGCCAGCAGGTCGGCATAGCCCTGCCAAACAGCATCCGCGTCCAGACCCAGCCCGGGCAGCACTTCGGTTTCCATCAACTCTGCAAGTTCCTGAGCCACGTCCAGCCCAGCACGCGATACATATGCGCTCATCTTGTTACTCCTCGTATTCTTTGCGCACCATTGTATACCTTGGCGCGCACAGCGTCTTGCACATTGGACAAAATTTCCACATTGTGGAAAGATCCTCCAAGGCAGCAGGAATCCAAAGGCTTATGAGCGAACGGCAAAGCAGTGGCGTGCAATCAGTGCAGCGGGCGATGGCCCTGCTGGAACGGATCGCGGCCTCGTCCTGTGGCGCACGACTCACCGATCTGGCGCGGGATGCGGGGCTGGCGGCCTCAACCGTGCACCGGTTGCTGACAACGTTGGAACAAAGTGGGTTTGTGCATGCCGATGCCGCCTCCGGCCGTTGGCATGTGGGGCAACGTGCCTTTGCGGTGGGGGCCGCCTACACCAAACAGCGCAGCTTTGTGGCCCCCGCGTTTGCCCTTCCTGAAACGGCTGCGCGACACCACGCGGGAAACCGCCAACCTTGGCGTGATCGAGGATGGTGAGGTGGTGACGCTGAGCCAGGTCGAAAGCCGCGAGATCATGCGCGCCATTTCCCCGCCCGGTGGCCGCGTGCCGGTGATGTGTTCCGGCATGGGCAAGGCGATCCTGGCCACCTGGGAAGACACCGCCATTGACCGCGCCATTGAACGTCACGGGCTGCGGGCCATGACCAAGCGGTCGTTGACCAGCCCCGACGCCGTTCACAGCGAGATCCGCAACATCCGCCAGCGCGGTTATGCGCTGGATGATGAGGAGTTTGTGATGGGCCTGCGCTGCGTGGCGGCCGTCGTTTGGGGCCCGTCGGGGGAACCCGCCTGCGCCATTTCCGTCTCTGGCCTTGCATCGCGGATGACACCGGAAAAGGTGCAGCAAACCGGTGTGACCGTGCAGAGATTGGCGCGTGAATTGACCGAGGTTCTGGGCGGCAAAGCACCGGATTGACCGCGGCAACGCCCCGGTTGTCGCAGGAATCACGTCAACGATCCGACGTCTGAAAATCGGCAGAACCCGCCTGAAAGCCCGCCCAAAGTCGGATCCGCCCCTCCCAAAGGAGGGTCTGGACCCTCCTTATCCGACCGCGCTTGGACCTTTGCCACGGCCCCGAGCGGTTCATGCAAGCGTCATGCCAGCCTATACTGAAGAAGAAGATTAATAAGTAACTTGTTAAACCGAGAAAGGCAGGTCGAGCGGCCCATGCGTATTCTTCTCGCGGATGATCATCTGCTATTGATCGAGATGATTGCAACATACCTCGCCCAGGACGAGACAGTCACCGTAGATAAGGTTGGCACCCTCCCGGCAGCGTTGCAACTCTTGGCAACTGGAAAATTCTACGACCTCGTCGTGCTGGACTATCAAATGCCCGGCATGAATGGTCTCAGCGGTCTGAAACAGGTCATGGCCGCCGAAAACGTGCAACATGTGGCCGTCATGTCCGGCCAGATCCCCAAAACCGAAGCGCGCGAAGCCTTCCGACTGGGGGCTGTTGGCGTGATCGCCAAGTCGGTTTCGGCCAACTACTTCGTGCAGACGCTGAAATACCTCGCGATGGGGGGCAAACACATGCCGGAGGAATTCACCGGCACGGACCCCGAAGAGGAAGAGAACCCCTATTTCGACACGCTGTCGCGGCGCGAACGGGAGATCTTGCGCGAAATTGCCACCGGCAAAACCAACAAGCTGATCGCCTATGAGCTGGGGATCCGCGAGACAACGGTGAAACAGTTCGTCACGCTGATCAATAAGAAGCTCAACGTGCAGAACCGGACCCAGGCCGCCCTGCTGGCGCGGGATTACGGGCTGGTCTGACGCGCCACACCACAGCTTTACAATGTCCCTACCCCTGCCCGGCGTCCGCGCCGGGCCTTTTTGGACTCAGCGGCGGGCTGTGGCCTTCAGGTGATCCAGAAACAGCCTGAGCGGCATCATATTGCGGTACTCGGTTGGGAAATAGAAATGCACCGCAGGCACCTGTGCCTGATAGGTGGTCAGCAACTCAATCAAATCGCCGCGTTGCAGATCGGCCAGGCAATAATCACGGAAGGTGAAACTCAGCCCCAGACCTTGTTTCGCCATATCTATCGCAACGGGCGAGGAGTTGGCGATCAACCCGCCGCGCACCTCAACCTGAAACATCCCTTCCGGCCCGTTAAAGGCCCACGGCGCCACCACGCCGGAACTGGGAAAACGGTAGCGGATGCAGTTGTGGCTTAGCAGATCCTGCGGGGTATCGGGCGCGCCATAGGTATCGACATACTCCGGACTGGCCACCACCACACTACGCAGCGGATCAGTCAGCGCCACCGCCACCATATCCTCGGCCACCAGTCCGCCCAGACGGAAGCCGCCATGCATGCCTTCGCCCACCACGTCGGACAGGGCATCGGTCATCGCCAGCTCAACCTCGATCTCGGGGTAGCTTTTCTGGAACTCCGCCAGACTGTGCTGCAGCAGCAGGAAATAGGCAAATTCCGGCACCGCCAGCCGCAACTGACCGCGGGCGGAATGGCCGGTGCTGCGCGCCGCCTCCAGCCCGTGAGTGATCTGCTCAAACGCCGGCCCGATGTCACGTTGCAGGGCGCGGCCGGCCTCGGTCAGGTTGATCGAACGGGTGGTGCGGATAAACAGCGCCGCGCCGATCTGCTCTTCCAGAGTTTTCAGCTGCTGGCTGACCGTGGCGGGTTTCACACCAAGCACCTCAGCCGCACCGCGCAGGGTGCCGGCCCGGACAATGGCATCAAAAACTTCGAGGGTAAGCAAAGGCAGGCGCATTATTCGACATTACCTAATAGTGAGGTTGATTTCGAGTAAATTGTTAGACCGAGCAACAAGGCATAGTTTCGTCTCAACAGCTTCACTGATCGAAAGGCAAACGCCATGACCCGCATTCTTATCCTCGTCACCAACCACACCCGTTTTGACAATCCCAAGGCGGAACCCACAGGCCTGTGGCTGTCCGAACTGAGCCATTTCTTCGATGTCTTTGACGGCACTGATGTCGAGATACAGATTGCCAGCCCCAAAGGCGGCGACATTGCTATTGACCCGCGCAGCCTGCGGTTTCCGGTCTATGACAAAGCCACCCGCGCCCGCCATCAGGACCCGCGTTTTATGGCGCTGCTGAAGAATACCCCGTCGATCCACGAAGTGGACTGGTCGCGCTATGATGCGGTCTATTTCGCGGGGGGCCATGGCGCCATGTGGGACTTTGCCGAAGACCGCGCGCTGCACGTCAAAACGACCGAACTCTATGAACGCGGTGGTGTGGTCTCTGCCGTCTGCCACGGTGTGGCCGCGCTACAAAATGTCCGTCTGAGCACGGGGGAAATGCTGCAGGCGGGCAAACGCGGCACAGGCTTTGCCTATTTTGACGAGGCGGTTGCCGGGGTGCGCAAACTGGTGCCTTACAACATGCAGGATCGCCTGAAACAGGCGGGGCTGCGCTATTCCAAAGCGTTTCTGCCGCTGCCCAAACATGTGGTGGTGGACGGCACCCTGATCACCGGCCAGAACACGAATTCCCCCACCGGCACCGCCCAGGCTGTGCGTCAGGCGCTGGCGGCCTGACCGCTACGGCCCTTCGATCCCCGGTCCAAAAACAAGAAATCCCGGTCTGGGGAGACCGGGATTTGGGGACTTGATCAGGGGAGAGAAAAAGAACAGGTAAAAGAGGAGCGCGAGTGAGGGGGGGGGACATCGAAAACAACGGTTGACTGCCTTACGTGTTTTCTAACTCTCGCGCTCCTTTGTACTCGTTACTGATACTCGATACAGGTCACTTAGAACTTTGGAACTCATCACCAGTACCTTGGTATTGGTTTTAACCCAAAACGCCGCCGCCCGAATATCTGGGTATTGGTATGGGCATACATACTTTGGTAAGGGTCCAATTTTCCTAAAGTCGAACTCAGTCGTAATTTCAAAGCCTTTACAATTGGTTAACGGACCCGAACTTTGGTCGAAGATTCTGCACTTTCCGCGTATTTTCAGTTTCAGCCACGGTTCCGCCCGCCGAATCCCGCGAAATGAGCGATTCCCTGCGTGTTGCCTGCTGGCGAAACTTGGCAAAAGCGCCCGAAAAACCTAGAACCGCTTGGACACATCGCCTCTGCGTGAGGCTCCAGACGACCAAAGGCCCGTTTTGACCGGCTTAAAGGATCCTTATGACCAACCATCTTTATCAGAACGACCTGCCCGACGGGCTGGATATGGGCCCGGTTGTGGCCATCGACTGTGAAACCATGGGGCTGAACCCGCATCGCGACCGTCTGTGTGTGGTCCAGATGTCCGGCGGCGACGGTCACAGCCATATCGTACAGATCGCCAAAGGTCAGACCGAGGCACCGAATCTGTGCAAGATGCTGGAAGATCCCAATGTGCTGAAGCTGTTCCATTTTGGCCGGTTTGACATCGCAGCGCTTTACAACGCTTTCGGCGCCCTGACTGCCCCGGTCTATTGCACCAAGATTGCCAGCAAACTGGTGCGCACCTACACCGATCGTCACGGGCTGAAGAACCTGCTGCAGGAATTGCTGCAACAGGACATTTCAAAGCAGCAGCAAAGCAGCGACTGGGGCGCGCCGGAGCTGACCAAAGCGCAGCTGGATTATGCGGCCTCGGACGTCTTGTACCTGCACCGTCTGAAGACCGAGCTGGACCGGATGTTGACCCGTGAGGACCGGATGGAAACCGCGCAGGCCTGTTTTGACTTCCTGCCGACCCGCGCCAAGCTGGATCTGGCTGGCTGGCCGGATGTGGACATCTTCGCGCACTAAAGGCGGGTAAGGAACAAACGATGGCACCGCGGGACGGATATTACTCGATCTTTGTGGGCTGGATGAAAATCCTGCTGCCCCTGTTGTCGATCGTGCTGCTGTCCACGCTGTTCCTCCTGTCACGCGGTCAGGATACCAACACCGAACTGCCCACTGTCATGCGCGATCTGCAGGAACGTGCGCGTCAGGAAGTAATTTCCGCGCCCCGGTTTGCCGGCGCAACCACGGCGGGGGATCTGATTGCCTTTGAGGCCGCCACAGCCAAACCGGACGACACAGAGGCCCATCTGGCGCATGCCGAAACATTGCGGGCTATCATCGACCTGACCAGCGGGGCGCAGGTGACCTTCACCTCCGCGACCGCTTTGCTCAACACCCGCGATCAAGTGGCGACGCTCAGCGGCGATGTGGTGGTGACCAGCTCCACCGGCTACACCATCCGCAGCGGCGATCTGCGCACCGAGATGGCTAAGATCGGCGCCGAAACCACTGGCCCGGTGACCGGCGACGGCCCGCCCGGCTATGTCGAGGCTGGCAAGATGCTGCTGACCGAAGACACTGAGACTGGCGATGTCCATTTGCTTTTCACAAATGGCGTAAAACTGGTATATCAACCGCAGAATTAGGATTGTTCCATATGACCCGTGTGATTTCCCTTGCCCTTGCGGCCCTGATGACTCTGGCTACGCCCGTTCTGGCCAATGACCTGGCCTTCGGCAAAGCCCGCCCTGATCCCAATGCCCCGGTCGAGGTTGCCGCCAATGAACTGGCGGTGAACCAGAAAGACGGCACGGCTACCTTTAGCGGCGATGTGGTGATCACCCAGGGCGAGATGATCCTGTCGGCCCCTTCGGTTCTGGTGGTCTACAAAGAAGACACTCAACAAATCGCAACCCTGGAAGCCACCGGCGGTGTGACGCTGGTGTCGGGACAAGATGCCGCCGAAGCGCAATCGGCGCAGTATGACATCGACGCGGGCATTGTTCTGTTGACCGGCAAGGTGCTGCTGACCCAGGGCCAGAATGTGATGACCGGGGAAAAAATCACCATCAACCTGGAAGCTGGCACTGCCCAGGTGGGTGGCCGCGTCCGGACCACGCTGCAGACAGGGAACTGATCCAAATGGCAAAGCCGCAGCTCTCGGTCACCGAAGGCAGCCAGGGTCTGGAAGTCCAGAACCTGCGCAAAAGCTATAAAACCCGTGTGGTGATCCGTGATTTCTCGATGTCGCTGAACCGCGGCGAAGTGGTGGCGCTGCTGGGGCCAAACGGCTGCGGCAAATCCACAACCTTCTATTCCATTGCAGGCCTTGTGTACCCCGAAGGCGGCCATGTGACGATTGACGGCCGCGATGTGACCGGCCTGCCGATGTACCGTCGTGCCAAGCTGGGCATTGGCTACCTGCCGCAGGAAATGTCAATCTTCCGCGGTCTCAGCGTTGAGGACAACATCGCCTCGGTTCTGGATATCGTTGAGAAGAGCCGCCACAAACGCCGGGAACGGCTGGAAGAGCTGCTGTCGGAATTCTCAATCGAACACCTGCGCCGCGCCCCGGCGCTGGCCCTTTCGGGGGGTGAACGCCGCCGGGTAGAGATTGCCCGCTGTCTGGCCGCCAATCCCAAATACCTGTTGCTTGATGAACCGTTCGCCGGGGTTGACCCCATTAGCGTCGGTGACATCCGCCATCTGGTGGCCGATCTGAAGAAACGCGGCATTGGCGTTCTGATCACCGATCACAACGTCCGTGAGACGCTGGAAATCGTGGATCGCGCTTACATCCTGCATGACGGCAAGGTGCTGATGTCTGGCACCCCGGATGAGGTGGTGGAAAACGAAAACGTTCGCCGCGTCTATCTGGGCGACAACTTCAAAATCTCCTGATTTTGAGTTGATCGGCGACTCGCCTAGGCTGGTCCTGTCAAAAAACTTTCACTGATTGATTGACAGACAGGCACCGACTCAGTCCAAATGGGGTCATGGCATTTCTGGCTTTTGTACCGACGCATGAGGAGGTCTTGGAGACAAGACCACTCTGTTACGGGCAGGCATATGTCATGAAACCATCCAGCATTCGGGAACAATAAACGTCCGCGCGCTATGCGTGTTGGGCGACAAAACCGAATTGTCATGTAAAGGAGACTCGATGCGCTATCAAATCAGTGGAAAACAGATTGATATTGGCGATGCGTTGCAAACCCATGTGAAGGACGGGCTGGGGGCGGCCGTTCAGAAATATGCGGAACGGCCAACGGATGCCAATATTGTCTTTTCGAAATCCGCCAATGAATTTGTTTGCGAAACCACCGTGCATCTGTCCACCGGCCTGACCGCTCAGGCCAAAGCTCACGATCATGAAATCTACGCCGCCTTCGAAAAATGCTGCGATAAAATGGAGAAGCAGCTGCGCCGCTACAAGCGCCGCCTGAAAGACCACCACAGCGCCCGTTCCGAACCAGTTGAACAATTCGGCGCTTCGTCCTATATCCTCGCGTCTGACGATACGGATTCGGAGCCTGACGGGCTGCAGCCGATCATCGTTGCCGAAATGGAAACCAAGATTCCGTCGCTCTCTGTAGGTGAAGCGGTGATGCAGATGGAACTTGCCGGGTCACCGGTTCTTGTTTTCCGGAACGAGGGGAAAGACGGGCTGAACGTCGTGTATCGTCGCGAAGACGGCAACATCGGCTGGATCGACCCGCAGTAAATCAACGGCCGGGCGCAGCCCAGGCCAGCGGAGCACTGAACAGACCATGGAACTTTCGAGCATCCTCAAACCAGAGGCCGTGAAGGTTATTGCCGCGTCCACCAGCAAGAAACGCTTGCTGCATGATCTTGGCGATTTGGCGGCTGCGGCCTATGGCGTGAAGCCAGAGGCCGCCGTCGAAGCTCTGCTGGAGCGGGAAACGCTTGGACCAACGGGTGTGGGCCACGGTGTGGCCCTGCCCCACGCCCGTCTGACCGACATCGACCGTGTTGTTGGCGCGTTTATCCTATTGGAAAAACCCATCGACTTCGAAGCGGTCGACCGGCAGCCGGTTGATGTGATCTTTGCCCTGTTTGCGCCGGAAGAGGCCGGGGTAGAACATCTGAAAGCGCTGGCGCTGGTGTCTCGTTCGCTGCGCGAAGCGGCGCTCTGTACCAAGCTGCGGGCCAATGCGGACCCTGCCACGCTCTATACCATCCTGACTGAATCTCAGGGCGCGCAAGCCGCCTGAGGGGCCAGACAGCTGAAAAGAAACAGGCGACCCGCGGGTCGCCTTTTTTGTTTCTAACGCAAGCTTCACGGCCAGTTTCAGCGCCAAGGGCCAAAACCGAAGGCCACATAGTCCTTCTGATAGATCGAGGCGATCTTGGCCTCCAGATGATCATCATAGATCGCTTCCAGTGGCACCGGCCCAGCCTCGGGTGGCGGGGTGTATTCGATCGGATTGGTATAGCCCACCCGCCGCGCCAGAACGGGCAGCATGTCGCCCAGCTCTTCTTCTCGCAGGATCATGTCGGGCTGCGCCAGCTCGGCGAATCCTTGCAGGGTCTGGTTCTGACTGCTCCAGGAGGAATCGACGCGAATGGCAGTCTGCCCCGCCAGATTCATTTTGAGGAAATCAAGGAACCCTAGGAAAGCCGCGCGATGGCTGGCCACGTCATAGCTGGCATCCACCTCGGTCGGCAGGCCCAGATCATAGCGGTTGTTCAGGGTCTTGCGGATCTTGTTGAAACTGCCGGGACCGGTCGACAGGATCTTTTCGCAAAAGGCCGTATGCACCCGTGCCACGGGGTGGCGCAACACGGTGAAACTGCGGAAACCAGGATTGTCCTTCTTCCACAGACGCAGGGTTTTCTGGCTGAACTTGCTGTGCAGCTGATCCTCGGCCACACGGTCCAGATCCGCCAACCATTTCTCCACCGCCGCATCAGGCCCCGAGCGCAGCGGCATGAACAGCAGCGGCGCCTTGGCCCCCGCCACGTAAGAAGGCACAACCGCCCCGCGACGGGGTTCGAAGTTTGGCGTGCGGGTCAGATTGAACTGATCCAACTGCCCCAGGGCCTGCTCCATCGCGGCGAAGTTTTCCACCTTCTCCGACAGCGGCGCGGGGTTCTGTTTCTTCAGTTTGCCGTCCAACTCTTCCAGCTGGTCGTCCTGTCCCAGCCAGCGTGCCAGACCGTTCATCACCGCGATGTCCTGCAGGTCTTCATAGGCGACATAAAACGCGGTCTGCCCCGAGGTTTGCAGCGCATTCAGCAGTTCCACCTGAAAGGCCTGAAGATCGGCCAGATGGCGGTCAAATTCGCCCTTCTCAAACACCGCCTTGCTGTCTTTGCGACGTTTTTCGTTGGTCAGTTTCCACTGCCCTGTCGCCTGTGCGATTTTCCAGCTCACATAGCTTTCGACCGGATTGCGCGTCAGCACAATTTTGGCGCAACGGGGATCGTTGATGATCTCTTCCAGCACGCGGGGATCGTGATCGTGGAAATAGCGGAATCCCCCCATGCCCTCACTGTGCCGTTTGATCGTTTCCAGAAACCGCAGCGGATCTTCATCGCGCATTTCCTGGGTCAGCCCTAACACTTCGGTCTTGTTGGGGTAACAGATGAAATGCGGATTGAACGCCTCACCCTGACAGGACAGCCCCGGAAAGGCGTTCAGGTTTGCTTCGAGAAAGTTGGAGCCGGTCCGCATTTCAGCAAAGACCACGAAATAATCAAACCTGTCGCTCATCTAAGTCTATCTTACCAAATAAGGTTTTCGTTTTGGACGGTCGCCGGCATTCAAACCCCGTTCGACCGCAAAGTCGCCCATCAAATAGGGGTGCATCCCCTGGTTCTTCAGGTTTTGCAGGAATTGACCAAAGCCGGTCAAGTCCACCATTTTCGGCGCCTCGGCCAGACGGCGGCCAGAGCGGCTGCCGATCTCATCGATGATGGTCTGCAAAGGCTCCATCGGGGCCTCAATAAACTCGGCCATGGTCCAGATGCGAATGCGCGCCTTGGTATAGGGCGAGCGCAGCACTTTCAGGTGTTCCGATTCAACTTTCTGCAACAGCGCGGCTTCGCGCCGGAGGTCGGCAAAGTTGCGGTTGGACTGGAACAGAGGCACCGCCCAGGCCCCCGAGATCACCGAGACCTGCGCGTTTGGGTCTTTGGCAAAGATCCAGCCAATGTCCTGCTCATCCGTCGGGCCAAAGCGGAAACACTGCCGTTCGCCGCGGGAATTCCAGATCAGGCTGGTGAGAAAGGCCTGTGGGTTGTAATCGCGAATGGCCGCGCTGTCGCTCAACGCGCCGTTCATCACTGTCTGGCCGTCGGCGTAATCCACCCGGTCCGGCGCAAACAGATGGCCATGCATCCGCACCCCGGTGGCCTTGGTCAGCCAGCTGTCGAAATCTTCAAACAGATCGCCAAAGCCTTGAAACACCGAATAGCGCGCTGAGGTGACGCCGTTTTCCCAGCCATCATGCGGGAAACGGCTTTGCATATAGAGGCCGGGGCGGCCCCGTGTCCGCCGGTCCAGCGCCTTGGCAAAGATGCGGTCAATCTTGCCGGGGTTGGGCTCGGTCCCCTTCATCATGCCCGCGGCGTCATTCAGGAAGCTGTCATAGAGCCGGTCAGCATGGGGCCAGATTTTGCGGGCCACAAAACAGTCCGAACGCCGCAGAAGCTGCAGGTGATCGTCATAGAAAATATGCGGCTTGCCCTGAAAGTCGAACTTCGACAGCGTCAGCGAACGGCTTTCGATGCTGGTGGAATAGAGCCGCGCGAGGGATTGAAAATAGCTCTCATCGGGGATCCAGACCCCTTTGAAATAACGATCAAACAATTCGCGGTCCGGGTCTTCCAGAATGGCCGAAAGCGTCTGCCGCGTCAGGCACCACCACTGGCTGCCCATATGCGGGACAATGCCGTTGGGCAGCTTGCGTTTGCGCCCGACCAGCCGTTGCAGCCCCACCCAGCGGTCAAACAGGTAACGGTTCTTTTTCCATGAGAACGGGAACGACAGGGTAAACCGTTCTTCATCCAACCCACCCACGGTCCAGGGCACATCCGCTGTTGTGGCACTTTCAATGAAATCGGTGCGCGGACGGGCGGCAAGGTAATCGGTCAGCTCCTGCACCGGCCGCAGCGGCAAGCAGGATCCCGACGCCAGATAGACATGGCGCACATCCGGGAAGTCAGACAGCATCAATTCAGAAGCGCTTTGCGAGGCCGCGACAATGCCCCAAGTGCCCCATTCACAGCGGTGTCGCGCGCTGAACCGCACCTCGGGCAGATCAGCCACGGCATCGACAAAGGCGGCATAGGTGCTGTGATCAACATTGCGATCGACGTGGATCACCACCGGACAACCTGCCGCCGACCAGTGCCGCGCCACCTGTTCGGCCCGACCCAGCGCTGTGTGCACCAGCATGATGATCCCGACGGTTCCCATGCCCGCCTCCTTACGCCCAGTTGCCCTTGGACAAGAGCCCAAGGATCTCTAGCTGACGCCAGTTAATGTATTTTTCCGACCATTTGCACCAGAGGTCCGGATTTTCATCCAGCGTGGCGGCATAGGCCTTGTATTCGACGCTGGCGGCATAGTGCTGTTTGCGCTCCAGCTCTTCCTGCGCTTTGGTGTTGAACGTGTCGAGGAACTTGGTGTGCAGCAGCACACCGCTGGCTTTTTCGCCACCCCATTCATCATAGACCGCGTTCAAGCCACGGGGCAGCAAATGGTGGGTGGAGCTGGCGTAAACGTATTTCTTGTCCCATTTTACCAGCGGGATCTTGTTCAGCGCTGGGGCTTTTTCCGGCGCGTCAGGGAAAAACACCCGTTGCCGAGGACCGCCCTGGATCCACAGATTGCCAAACTTCCAGTTCCGTTCCAGCGCGTAGTTGCCGCTGTCAAACCAGCTGGCAATCTCCATCGGGTTTTGACCAGCGCGGTAGGGCTGCTGATCAATGCGGCCCTTGGGATACATATCCAGCAGCATGGAGCTGAACGATTTGATCGAAGAGGCATCAAGCCAGTCGGTCAGCGCCCGCAGCGGGCGGGTGTCACAGAACGGGTAAACCAGGAATTCATCGGGATCGACCACCAGCGTCCAATGGCCGTGACCATATTTGCGCTGCAGATGGTTCAGCCAATCCACCCCAAAGCGCGACCGCTTGTAGCTGGCCCGAGTATGCCAGAGCGACACATCAGACTGATCGCTGAGATAAGAGACCGAGCCATCATCGCTGTCATTGTCCACAATCAGGAAGTGGTTCACCCCCATTTTGCGATAGTAGTCCAGGAAATACGGCAGCCGGATGGCTTCGTTCCGTTGGGTGGAAAACAGCAGGATATCACCGCGTTTGATCTGATTGGTACGGTTCACAACCGGCCGCAGTTCCCGCCGTTTGCGGAAAGCACGGATCAGAAAACGCTTCCGCCGCAGCCTCAGCCGATATGCCGTCCAGACGCCCAAAACCTCTCCTCAGACCAGATGCAGCGTGCCGGGTTGGTCGTTATCACAGCCGGCTTAACACCACGTTGAAATGCTCACCCCATGTCGGAGGCACAAATCGTGCCAGTTCGGGGGATTTTCGCTGCGGGTCTGCCTGTGGATCACGCGCCAGTTCGGCCATTCTTATTGTCCAAGAATAGAGATCATTCAGGGGCAGGTAAACGGCATTGTTTCCAAGGAGTTCCTTTAAAATGGGCAAATCGCTGCAAATCACCGGACATCCCAGCGCCGCGGCCTCCAGAGGGGGCAACCCGTAGCCCTCGGCAAAAGAGGGAAACAGAAAAGCCCGGGCCTGCCCCATCAGATGGGCGATCTGACCGTCGCTGAGGCCCGGCATTTCAAACACCGGCCCGGCTGTGCGGCCGCAGTGGTCCAGCCGGTCAAACACCGCTTCATTGTTCCAGCCACGGCTGCCACAGATCAGCAGCTGCGGGCGCTCGGCCTCGGGCAACGCCTCCCAGACATCCAGCAGCAACGTGTGGTTCTTGCGCGGCTCGATGGTGCCAAGGGTCATCATGAAGGCCCGGTTGGGGTTGAACCCTTCCGGCATCTGAACCGGTGTCGGCGCTGCTAAAGTAACACCCAGCGGGGCCACCAGCGTTTCGGGGTGGTCCGATCCCAGATGGCGCGCCACATCCGCAGCGGTCTGCGCCGAATTGCACAGGATCAGATCCGCGTGTTCCCCGACCCGCCCCAACATCGCTTTGAACGGGGCCACGCTGCCTTCGCGCTGATACTGGGGATAATCCAGCGGTATGGTGTCATGCACCATCACCGCCACTTTGGCCTGCCGCCGATGCATGGCGTGCAACACCCGTTGGGTCAGGTTGGAATGACCCACGTTCACATAGGTGAACCCCTGCCCCAGATGGGTCTGCAAGCAGCGCAGCAATCCCGTTGGCAGACATCGCGCCACCGCCCAGCGCCGCAGATCGGATTCGGCCCTTTTCTGCATCCCAGCGGCCCGCCCCAACCGGGACAGTACACCAACTGGCCCCCAATCAGCCTCCTGCCGCAGGCAAACCGCCATATTGGTCAGTCCGGCGCGGTCCAGCAACAGATAGCCATAGCGTGTACGCAGCAGACCATAGACCGGCAGGGCATCGCGCAGAAACTGTTCCAGATAAGCCATCTCGACGCGGTCCACACCGGTGAGCACCCGTCCGGCCCGTCGCATCAAGCGCGTGACGTCCAGCAGGCGGACAGAAGTCTGGGCGTCAGCAGTCATGCAACCTCTTCGAAAGCAAAAGAAAAGCCCGGGGAAACATCCCCCGGGCCATGTTCCTCAGCCCAATGGGCTTTGGCAAGTCCTTCAGATCACGGCGCTTACTGCGCTGCCTTGTCCAGCGTGATGACCTCTTGCAGATATTCCATCAACTCGTCCTTCAATTCGGGACGCGACAAGCCAAACGAAACGGTTGCCTGCAGGAACCCCGCCTTGGAGCCACAATCAAAGCGCTGGCCCCGGAAGCGGTAGCCGTAAACGCCGTTGTCGCCTTCGATCTCTTTTGCAATGGCATCGGTCAGCTGGATTTCCCCACCTGCACCGGTTTCTTTTTTGTTGAGTGAGCGCAGCACGTTGGGATGCAGGATATAACGCCCGATCACCGCCAGATTGGACGGCTCAGTGCCGGGGGCGGGTTTTTCCACCATGCCTTTGGCCTGCACCACGGCGCCCATATCTTCGGCCACATCCAGCACACCGTAAGCGCTGGCCTTTTCAGGCGGCACTTCCATCGTCGCCACCATCGAGCCGCCGGTTTCCTCGTAGGCCTCAACCATTTGCTGCAGGCAGGGTTTTTCAGCCGCAATCACATCGTCCGGCAGGATCACGGCAAAGGGTTCATTGTGGATCAGGCGGCGGGCACACCAGACCGCATGACCCAGACCCAGCGCCTTGTGTTGCCGCAGATAGGCGATTTCACCACTGTCCATATTGGTGGCCTTCAGGATCTCCAACAGATCCGTCTTGCCCTTCTTGCGCAGATCCGCTTCCAGCTGGTGCGAGTGGTCAAAATAGTCCTCCAGCGCGGATTTCCCGCGCGAGGTCACAAAGATGAACTCTTTAATCCCGGCGGCGCGGGCTTCGTCGATGGCGTATTGAATCAGCGGGCGGTCCACCAAGGTCATGATTTCCTTGGGCACCGATTTTGTTGCCGGCAGGAAGCGCGTTCCCAAGCCTGCAACAGGAAAGATCGCTTTGGTAATCTTGTGTTTCATTTTCTTAAATTCTCACAGCCTTGTCTAAACACCAAACTTCAACATCCCCTCTCACTGGATGGCATTGTCACAGCTAGAGAGCAAGCTTTCTATGACACCACAGCGCAACAGCCCTGTAACGGGACTGTTGTTTCGGCAGCATTGGCGCCCAGCGCTACAACGCACGCCGCCCTGCGACCCGTTTTTGTTCCTGTCGCAGCCGTTGACCAAACCCGACCGCAGAAAACGGTAGGCGGTTTCGAACGCTGCGGCCCCAAATGCCGCCCCGCTGCACCCAGATCCCCGGTGCCACGAATCGCACTTGGTGACGGCGCAAGGTTGGGCTGAACAGATACAGCGACACAGTGTGGCCTGCGGCAACCAAGGCTTCCGCCTCTGCCATCAACCGACGTTTCTGCCAGATCCGGCCTGCCAAGACACGGTGCGCACCGGTGGCGCGGCTTTCAAATGGCAGGAAGGCCGGCGGAGGGCCAAAGCGCGCGTAATGTCCGAACATCCGCGCCTCCCCAGCGGCCAGACCTGCCTCCAGCCCGCGGGTCAGATCTTCCACCTCTTCAGTGCGCAACAGACCCGCACGGCGCTGCCGCCAGATCCGCCGCACCTGTTCCTGGCGCAAATCGGCAATGGCACCGGCGCGGTAGGCTTCGGGACAATGTTTGTTCAAAAACACCGCTGTGCTGGCTCCGACGTCGCCCAAATCCGTCACGGCCCGGTTCTGCCGCCGGCGCGGACTGGGGGCATAGGCGTGATGCACCTCAGCCATCGGTGCAATTGCAGTGGCATGACCCGCCTGATGCAGACGCAGGTTCAAATCGGTCTCATCCAGAAAGAAGGCAAAGACCTCGTCAAATCCGCCCATGCGTTTCAGCACATCAGCGCGAAACGCCATATTGGTGCCCTCGGTTTTCACCGCCTGCCCGTCCGGCGCGGTGACCATGCGGGGATGATCCCCCTGCAACGGCAGCCTATGCGCTTTGCCGGTGTCATCCACCGATCGTGCCTGCCACTGATAGCTGATCCCGTTGCGTCCGCGCACATAGCCGCCAACCGCACTGACGTCTGGCAGGTCAAACCCGGCCACCAGATGGCGCAGCCAGGTTGGTTCGGCCACAGCATCATCATCAATGAAGGCAATCACCTCCCCGGCCGCCTCGGCAATCCCGAGGTTCCGCGCCTTGGAGATATTGGCCTCCTCAAAGCGCACCAGTTTGATCAGACCGACCAGCCCCGCCGCTTGCACCGCTGCCGCTCCTTCGACATCACACACCACAATGATCTCATAGGGTGCATAAAGCAGTCGAGTCAGACCACACAGGCAAGTCGCTAGGCTTTCACCCCGCCCGCGACTGACCACCACAATGGACACAGACGGACCCGCGCCCGCCTGTTTTACTTGTGGAGGCCGCGCCGACATCAGGCCTCTTTCAGGGCAACGCTGGGCGAATAGGCGATGAAGAACGGGTTGGCATAGCCGTCTTTGCCGTAGACCAGCGGGCTGTGATCGTCGAACCGCACGACCTTGCCGCCTGCGCCCTGCAGCACGGCGTGGCCCGCAGCGGTGTCCCATTCCATCGTCCGTCCAACGCGGGGATAGATATCCGCCTCACCGGTTGCCACCAGGCAGAACTTCAACGAAGACCCCGCGCTTTTGCTGTCCGCAACGCTGTATTTGTTGATGTAATCGTCGGTTGCCTGATCTCGGTGCGATTTCGACGCAACAACCAGCAGCGCCGCATTATCTGCGTCCGAAACCTTGATCGGCTGGGTCGCGCCGATCTGCTCCTTGTCCAGGTCTCCGGTTTCTTCCACCGCTGCGCCATCGGCCAGAGTGTAGAACATCCGGTCCCGCGCCGGTGCATAGACCACACCACGGGTCGGCACACCGTTTTCCACATAGGCAATGTTCACGGTAAAATCGCCACGCCGGTGCACAAACTCCTTGGTGCCGTCCAAGGGGTCAACAATCAGGAAGGTATCCGCCTTTTCAAGGTGCGAATCCGCCTGTTCTTCGGTCACCAAGAGCACATCGGGAAACGCCGCCCGCAACCCCGCCGAGATCAGCGCATCCGCCGCTTCATCCGCTTCGGTCACCGGGCTTTCATCCGACTTCACCTTAACCTCGAACGAATCCGAGTTGTAGATCTCCATGATCTTGTCGCCAGCTTCCAATGCCAAACGACGCATCACTGCGGTAAGCTTCTGGTAATCCAAAACAGGTCTCCTTCAGAGAAAACGCCACAAGCGCAGGCGTTTGTTGCTATAAAAACACCACACCCTTATGATCGGGGCCTAAGCAAACGGCAAGAACCGGCCGTTAGAATTACCGCAGAAAGCGGAGCAGGCGATTATGTTTCACAACAGCCGCAAAGAATCCGGGCTGACAGCCGCATTGACGATTGCCGAACTGGTCTATCACGCCAGCGCGCGCAAGATCCGTGTGACCCACGGCAACGCCATGATCGCACTGCTGATCAACCTGATGCAGCTGTTTGTCTTTGTCGCCGCCTTCTATGTGATGTTCTCACTTCTGGGCCTGCGCAACTCGGCGGTGCGGGGGGACTTCCTGCTTTATCTGATGTCGGGAATTTTCCTCTATATGACCCACGCCAAGACACTTGGCGCGGTGGCCGGATCCGAAGGGCCAACCTCGGCGATGATGCAACACGCCCCGATGAACACGGTGATTGCCATCCTCTCCTCCGCGCTCAGCGCGCTTTACATTCAAGTGCTGGCCCTGACCATCATCCTGTTTGTCTACTATATGGGCTTCCAGCGGTTTGTGATTGAAGATGCCGCCAGCGCCTTTGCCATGCTGATGATTGCCTGGTTCGGCGGGCTGGCCATCGGCACGGTGATGCTGGCGCTGAAACCCTGGATCCCGAACCTGATTTCGATCGTCACCATGATCTATCAGCGGGCCAATATGATCGCTTCGGGCAAGATGTTTCTGGCCAACACCCTGCCGGGGTTCATGCTGGCCATGTTTGACTGGAACCCGCTGTTTCACTGTATTGATCAGGCGCGCGGTTTCACCTTCATCAACTACACACCGCGCCATTCTTCCATCGCCTATCCGCTGATTGTCTATGGCATCATTCTGGTGATCGGCCTGATGGGCGAATTCTACACCCGGCGCAATTCCTCCCTCAGCCTCAGCGCCAGACGATGAGCATGCTGCGGCAGATCCTTCCGGCCCTCACCCTTCTGCTGAGCCTGTTTCTGCTGCCGCATCACGCTGGAGCGCAAGCCACCTTCGACCCATCCCTGCCCGCGCTGTTAGATGTCACCGGCGTGGCCGCCGACGACACGCTCAACATCCGTCAGGCCCCCTCCGGCAAAGCCGCCAAGATCGATGAATTGTCGCCTTTCGCCCGCAACGTCGAAGTGACCGCCGTAAATGACAGCGGCACATGGGGCCGCATCAACCATGCCGAGGCCAGCGGCTGGGTCTCACTGCGCTTTCTGCGTCGACAGCATGACATGACCTGGCACGACGCGCCGCATGGGCTCAGCTGTTTTGGCACCGAACCGTTCTGGGCCGCCGATCTCACTGCCGACCGGCAGAGCTTCCGGTTTCAGTTCTTTGACGATCCGGTGCTCGACATGGCGGTGGACTGGCGCGCCTCTCCGGAAAACCGCGTTGCTGGCGTGTTTGGCTTTGCGGCCAGCCACTTTGACGCCACAGCCTTCGCCACCCTGCGTCGGGCCACTTGCAGCGACGGGATGAGCGATCGGCTCTATGGCCTCGGCACCGAGGTGTTCGTCACCCAATACGGACAAACCCGTGCCTATCAGGGCTGCTGCAGCCTGTCCCCCTGACCCGCTTTCATTGATCTGAAAATACTCCCGCCGGAGGCCCACCCGAGGGGCGGCTTGCGCCCCGAGATATCCTGCCTGCGCGCCAGCGCAGACCGCTGGATCACGCAACGGCAGATTCGTTACGCAACCACGCGGCAGGTCAGGTTGATGCGCCCGCCCTTCTCTAGCAAGGTCGAGGACCCAAACCGCAGCCGATCCACCCCGTGATGGACCAAACGCGCCGCGCCGCCCATGACCAGCACATCGCCAGAATTCAGCCAGATCGACTCGGTCTTGCCGCCGCGTTCCAGATTGCCCACCCGAAACAGCGCATCATCCCCCAGCGATACAGATAGCACCGGCCAGTTGAAATCGCCCTCATCCCGGTCCTGGTGCATCCCCATTTTGCTGCCTTCGCCGTAGTAGTTGATTAGACAGCAATCCGGATCCCGCTCCGCGTTGACCAGATCGCGCCACAGGGTCAGCACCTGATCGGGGATCTTCGGCCAGGCCACACCAGAAGGATGGCGCGGCTCATAGCGATAGCCGCGCCGGTCCGTGACCCAGCCCAGCCGCCCGGCCGAAGTCATCCGCACCGACATCGCTTTGCCTGATGCTGTCACCGGGGTGAAAAACGGCGCTTGCCGGGCACATTCTCTCAGCGCCGCGACCAATGCCTCCTGCGCCTCAGAAGGAATCAGACCGGCATAGATCTGCACCCCGCGCAGGCTCACCGAAGGGGTCCGGGCCACGCTCATGTCCCGCCCCAGCGCGCTAATCGCGAACAAAGATCAAAGAATCGCGCCGGAATCACCGATTCCCTCCTTTTGCAGTGCTTGCAGGGTCTCTCTGCCCTCCCTATATACGCCGAGAAGCGCAAGGAAACCACTCCGGACCTTGCACAAACCAGATCGGGGCAGGATGCCAAAACGGGTCCATGCCTCGTGCAATCGCCTTGAAGTGAAAAGGGATCAAAGTATGTCGAAAGTCATCGGTATTGACCTCGGGACCACCAACAGCTGCGTCGCGCTGATGGATGGTTCGCAGCCAAAAGTTATCGAAAACGCGGAAGGTGCCCGCACCACCCCCTCGATCGTCGCCTTCACCGACGACGAGCGTCTGGTAGGCCAGCCGGCGAAACGCCAGGCCGTCACCAACGCAGCCAACACCATCTTTGGTGTAAAACGTCTGGTTGGCCGTCGTGCAGACGACGCGCATCTGGCCAAAGACAAGAAAAACCTGCCCTTCGCTGTTGTGAACGGCGGCAACGGGGATGCATGGGTCGAAGCCAAGGGTGAGCAGTACTCCCCGTCGCAGATTTCGGCCTTCATCCTGGGCAAAATGAAAGAAACCGCAGAATCCTATCTGGGCGAAGAAGTCACTCAGGCGGTGATCACGGTTCCTGCCTACTTCAACGACGCCCAGCGTCAGGCCACCAAAGACGCCGGCAAAATCGCTGGCCTCGAAGTGCTGCGGATCATCAACGAACCGACCGCTGCGGCGCTGGCCTATGGTCTGGACAAAGAAGAAACCCAAACCATCGCGGTCTATGACCTTGGTGGCGGTACCTTCGACGTGACCATTCTGGAAATCGACGACGGCCTGTTCGAAGTGAAATCGACCAACGGTGACACCTTCCTGGGTGGTGAAGACTTTGACATGCGCATCGTCAACTACCTGGCGGATGAGTTCAAAAAAGAACACGGCGCCGACCTGACCAAGGACAAGATGGCCCTGCAGCGTCTGAAAGAAGCCGCAGAGAAAGCCAAGATCGAACTGTCCTCGGCACAGCAGACCGAAATCAACCAGCCGTTCATCTCGATGGACGCGACCACCGGTCAGCCGCTGCACCTGGTTGTCAAACTGACCCGTGCCAAGCTGGAAAGCCTGGTTGCCGACCTAATCAAGAACTCGATCAAACCCTGCCAGGCCGCGCTGAAAGACGCCGGTCTGACCACCGGTGACATCGACGAAGTTGTTCTGGTGGGTGGTATGACCCGGATGCCGAAAGTGATCGAAGAGGTCACCAAATTCTTCGGCAAGGAGCCGCACAAAGGTGTGAATCCGGACGAAGTTGTGGCCATGGGCGCCGCCATTCAGGCTGGTGTTCTGCAGGGTGATGTGAAAGACGTTGTTCTGCTGGACGTGACCCCGCTGTCGCTGGGCATCGAAACGCTGGGTGGCGTGTTCACTCGTCTGATCGACCGCAACACCACGATCCCGACCAAGAAGTCGCAGGTTTTCTCGACCGCCGAGGACAACCAAAATGCTGTGACCATCCGGGTTTTCCAGGGTGAGCGTGAAATGGCTGCGGACAACAAGATCCTGGGCCAGTTCAACCTCGAAGACATCCCGCCCGCCCCGCGCGGCATGCCTCAGATCGAAGTGACCTTCGACATCGACGCCAACGGCATCGTGTCGGTGGGCGCCAAGGACAAGGCAACCGGCAAAGAACAGCAGATCACCATCCAGGCCTCCGGTGGCCTCAGCGAGGATGACATCGAACAGATGGTCAAAGACGCTGAAGAAAACGCTGAAGCCGATAAGGAGCGTCGTGAACTGGTCGAAGCCCGCAACCAGGCCGAAAGCCTCATCCTGTCGACCGAAAAGTCGATGGAAGAGCATTCGGACAAAGTGGACCCGACCACCATCGAAGCCATCGAACTGGCCATTGCCGCCCTCAAGGACGACCTGGCAAAGGACGACGTCAAGGCAGACAAGCTGCAGTCCGGCATCCAGAACGTGACCGAATCGGCGATGAAACTGGGTGAGGCCATCTACAAGGCCGCTCAGCAAGAAGGCGAAGCCGAAGAAGGTCCCGTCGACGTAGACGACACCGCCGCTCAGGCCGGTGACGACGATATCGTTGACGCCGACTTCGAGGATCTGGACGACGACAAGCGCGCGTAATCCGCGTTTTCCTAGGAACACAATCGGGGGCCGGCCCATCCCGGGCCGGCCTCTGACGTTCCGCAAGAAGGGGTAACCCAATGGCAAAACGGGATTATTACGAAACACTGGGCGCGGCCAAAGGGGCCTCGGCCGATGAGTTGAAAAAGGCCTATCGCAAGAAGGCCAAAGAACTGCACCCGGACCGCAACAGCGACAACCCGGACGCCGAAGCGCAGTTCAAAGAAGTCAACGAAGCCTATGACGTCCTGAAAGACGCCGAGAAAAAGGCCGCTTACGACCGCTTTGGTCATGCTGCCTTCGAAGGTGGCATGGGCGGTGGCGGTGGACGTCCCGGCGGCGGCTTTGGCGGTCAGGACGCTGGCTTTGGCTCTTTCTCGGACATCTTCGACGATCTGTTCGGCGGCGGCACGGGCGGCGGCGGCGGTGGCCGCAATCGCGCGGCCCGTGGGGCCGATCTGCGCTACAATCTGCGTATCTCGCTGGAAGAAGCCTATAACGGCCAGCAGAAAACCATCAAGGTGCCCACCTCGGTGGCCTGCGACAGCTGTGATGGCTCCGGTGCAGAAGGCGGCGCAGAACCGCAGGTCTGTCCCACCTGTTCCGGCATCGGCAAGGTGCGGGCACAGCAGGGCTTCTTCACCGTTGAACGCACCTGCCCCACCTGTTCCGGCCTCGGCCAGATCATCCAGAACCCCTGTAAGGGCTGTGGCGGTCAAGGCCGTGTGCAGAAGGACCGTTCGCTCAGCGTCAACATCCCCGCGGGCGTGGAAACCGGCACCCGCATCCGTCTGGCGGGCGAAGGCGAAGCTGGCATGCGCGGCGGCCCGACGGGCGACCTCTACATCTTCATCGAAGTGGGCAAACACCAGATCTTCGAACGCGAAGACAGCGATCTGTTCTGCCGCGTGCCGGTCTCCATGACCGTTGCGGCCATGGGTGGCGATATCGAAGTGCCCACCATCGACGGTGGCCGCTCCCGCGTGAAGATCCCTGCCGGCAGCCAATCCGGCCGCCAGATGCGCCTGCGCGGCAAAGGCATGCCCGCCCTGCGCGGCAGCCACACCGGTGACATGTTCATCGAGCTGGCGGTGGAAACCCCGGTGAACCTGACCACCCGCCAGAAAGAACTGCTGAAAGAGTTCGAGGAGCTGTCCGAGGACAACAACCCCGAAAGCTCCAGCTTCTTCTCTTCGGTGAAAAACTTCTGGGACAGCATGAAAGGCTGATCCAACAAAAGGGCGCTCCGGCGCCCTTTTTTATGGCCTGTTTTGCTAAGGCCCGCCACTAGCGCAAACGGTCGTAGAAACCCTTCCAGCCATCGGGTTCTGGTTCTACTGCCCGATACGCGGTCTGCGCCGTTGCATCCAAAGCCACGTACCACTGCCGGAAATGGCCCATATAATCTTCTCCCGCTCCCATGCGCCAGCCCACGCTGCTGCGTTCATAAGTGGGAAACAGCACCCAGGGCGGCTGTAACGGGTTGGACAGGCTCTGCAACCACGCCTGATGCCGCCGTAATTCCTCGTCCAGTTCAGTTCGCAAATTCTCTGGTATGACGCCGTCTTGGATCCGCCATGACCTCCCTTTTTTCACCACACTGGCTCCCGCTAAATTTCACGCCACACGACGGTTAATACAGCTTTTCAACGATCCCAAAATACTCCGGGTGAATGGGGGCAAATCGCAGATTTGACCGCAGAGGGCAGCGCCCTTAACGCTTTGCTAACCTTTCTGCCCAACGCTGACGCCATGAGCCATTTCAGCGAATCCCCTTTGCCATTGTTTCAGGACGCGGTGCCCTTACCCGATTCTGCGCCTGCATCCACACCGTCCAAACGGTCCAAGCTGCCAGCACGCCAGCCCAGCTATATCCGCGACCACCGCAAACGGCTGCGGGACAGGTTTCTGACAGGTGGGGCGGATGCTCTGCCAGACTATGAACTGCTGGAACTGGTGCTGTTCCGCGCCATCCCCCGACAAGATGTTAAACCCTTGGCCCGGCTGTTGCTGGACACCTTTGGTGACTTCAACCGCACCCTATCGGCACCAATCCCACGGCTTGCGGCGGTTGCGGGGGTGGGCGACGCCGTGATCTGCGAACTGAAGCTGGTGGAAGCGGCGGCACACCGGCTGTCGCGCGCCCGTGTGATGCAGCGCCATGTGGTCAGCAGCTGGGACGCGCTTCTGGACTATTGTCACACCACGATGGCGCATCGTGACACGGAACAGTTCCGGGTTCTCTATCTGGATCGCAAAAACGTGCTGATCGCGGATGAGGCGCAGGCGCGCGGCACAGTGGATCACGTGCCGGTCTACCCACGCGAAGTGGTGAAACGGGCACTGGAGCTCAACGCCTCTGCCCTCATTCTGGTGCACAACCACCCCTCCGGCGACCCCACCCCGTCAGAGGCGGATATCGCCATGACCCAACAGATTCACCGCGCCGCTGAGGCGTTGAGCGTGACGCTTCATGACCATTTGATCATCGGAAAATCCGCAGAAATCTCTTTTCGCGCAGAAGGGCTGCTGTAATGCTTCAGCGCAGCCAGACCTCAACCCGGCGGTTCACCTGACGGCCCCAGGCACTGTCATCACAGGCCATCGGCATGGCTTCGCCAAACCCATCGGCGCTCAGGCTCACCTGATCAAAGCTGGCGGTTTCCGCCGCCTCCCGCACCGCAGCCAGCACCGTTTCGGCGCGTTTCAGCGCGATCCTCTGGTTGGCGGCCGCGCCGCCTTCGCCATCGCTAAACCCGGCAAACAGCATGTCGCGGGTGTCATAAAATCCCGCTTCCAATCCCTGCGCCAACAGTTCTACGTTGGAGCGTGACTGCGCGTCCAGACGGCTCGATCCCGTTTCAAAACGGAAAGACAGCGACAGGCGGCGCTTGTCCGACAGCGCGGTCACCATTGCCTGCAACTCTCCCAGATCCACCACATCGCCATCATCCACAGCCGCCTGTGCAATCGCATTGGCAAACCGGTTACCCTGCGCGTTGATCGCAATTTCTTCGGGTGTCTGATCGGTCAGGCCAGCACGGCGAATGACCAGCTGCGCGGCTTCGGATCGGGTGAAGCTGATGAAATCTCGCCCCAGTTTTGGCAGCCGCCGCGCTGGCAGGTACAGGAACATCGGCGCCGACAGCGGGTAGTCCTCGGTCTTGAGGCTCAACCGGTCCGCCCCCAATGTGAACCCACAGGCGCCACTCAACGGCACCTGTTTGATGTCCGCCGCCGCACTGACGCTGGTGAGGCCCAGGCCAAAAGGATCCCGTGCCACCGCATCGACCAGTGCCAGATCGCTGTCATAGCGCTTTGCCCCTTCCGCCACGGACTTGCCCGCCGGGCGCAGCAGCCTGTCTTCGACCACCTGCCACAGGCCCGAGGTTTCCCCGCGCAGATGCAGGGTGATGGGGGCGTCCGGGCCGCCCAGCTGAGCCCAGTTGCTGACGTCCCCTGCCACCACACGGGCCAGATCGGGGGTGGAGATTTTCAGCAACGGATTGTCCCGCGCCACCACCGGCACCAGACCGTCCAGAGCCAGAACGCGGCCCCGGCGCGGACCGGTCAGATCGCCCATGCCTGCCTCTTCGATACGTTGCACTTCTGCGGGGCGCACCTCGCGCAGGGCCATGACGATATCGGCCTCATTGGCCAAGAGGTCAGCGAACCCTTCATCGGTATTGGTCAGCCGCAGCGTCAGAATTCCGGCGATCCGGCCGCCCTGCGCCTCGGCCAGTGTCATGATCAGGTGGCGTTGATCAGTGCGCTGGCGGGTAACACGGTAGCCGTTGCGGTCTGCAAAGGCCTGCACCAAGGCCGGGATCAGCACCCGCCCCATCGTGTCCGAACCCGAGAGCGCGATTTCGGCCACGTAATCCTCAAGGTTGGGACAGGCCGGCCCTTCGCAAAGCACGCCGGACCCATCCACCGTTAATTCGCCATAGATCGTCTGAACGCGGTAAAACTCGCCGTCAAAGCCCAGCAGGTCACCGGAGATTTCCACCGTCCCATCGCGTGAAGTGAGGGTGACGTCCTGTGCCAACAGCATCTGCACCATGCTGACAAGAAAAAGTGCGGCGAGAGTCGCCGCACGCAAAATGATCATTGCTCTGTCCCTGCCCGATCTGATCTGCGCCGCTTACTTGGCGGCGATTTTCAGGTCTTGTAACAGGTTTTTCAACAGCAGAAAGTCACCAACCGTGTCACAGCCCGGCACCGAGAGCGACAACTCGCGCACATCAAGGCTGCCCGAGGGGTGCCATTGAATGGCTTCGGCCTGAATGTCCTGGTTGCAGTTCATCGCTGTCACCTCTGCCTCAATCGACAGCTGGATGTCGCCGCCCTCTGACACGGCAGCCGGCACGGTGTAGACCTCTGCGCGGTAGCTTTCCGGCAAGGCGCGGTCGCCCAGCAGGGTCAGCGCGGCGCCTGCCTGCGTCGCCTGTAGCGCGCCGTTCCAAACGTGGCCCGCCTGGCCGTAATCGGCCCCAAATTCGCGTGCGTGCAGTTCAATCCCCAGATCGCCCCGCCACTGCGCGGCGGCCCGTTCATATTGATCCAGATCCGGCACCATCACGTGCCCCACAGCCCCGTCGCCATTGCCAAAATCCGCAATGAACACAGCCGAGGTGGCCAGTGCTGGGGCAGAGACAGCAAGCTGTCCGTCAGTATCTGTCATATGGGTGAACATCAGCCCGTTGTGGTGGAAAGTCACACGTTGATCCGGCAGGCAGGGCGCATCTACCGTCATCAGCACCATGGCACCGGTTTGCGCTGTCAGCGACAGGCTGGGGTCACATTGGCGGCTTGGCACCTCCAGCACGGGCAGGTCCAGATCCGACGGAGCCTCCAACTGCGGGGCAGCGGCAACACGTGTCACCGGCTCTTCTGCGGGCAACACCGGCGCGGCATCTGCGCTGGTGTCATTCACCGGCAGGTCCGTGGCGGTCCCAGAGGTGCCGACGGTCAGGGTGATCCCGGACAGTTCGATCCGGTCGGAAGGGGCCGCCGCAGCCAGCTGCTGAGGTTTTGACTGCCCCGGCACCTCTGCCCCGTTCTGCATGACAAAGCCGATGCCAAAAGCCATCGAAAGCGATGCGCAGCCCATCAGAATACGGTTTGTCAGAGCCATTTTGGCCTCCTGCCACAGACTAACTCCCTGCCATTGGACTGCGGAAAAGGGGCAGAAAAAGGGCGCAGGCGCGGAGTCTTTCGGACCCCGCGCCTGCGTTTGCGTTCGGAAATGTTTGACCGGTCGTTAAGACAGGCGACCGTGGCAATGTTTGAATTTCTTGCCGGAGCCACAGGGGCATTGATCGTTACGGCTGGGATTGCCCCAGGTCGTGGGATCATTTTCATCAAAGCCTTCCAGAGCCTCACCGGTTGGCTCTTCTGCTGGCGCGGCGGGGGCTGCGGCCTGTTGCATCTGTGCCTGCTGAGCCATCATCTGTTCCATGATCGCGCGCTGCTCTTCTTCGGTCATCGGGCGGACCTGCCCCAGCTTCTGGGACACATCTTCGCGCAGACCGTCCAACAGCGATTCAAACAGCTGGAAGCTTTCGGTCTTATACTCGTTCAGCGGATCACGCTGCGCATAGCCGCGGAATCCAACAACCGAGCGCAGGTGTTCCAGCTTCAGCAGATGTTCGCGCCATTTGGTGTCAATGGTCTGCAGCAGGATCTGCTTTTCGATGTTGCGCATGTTTTCGGCACCGAACTTTTCAGCCTTGTCGGCCATCATCTTGTCGGCTTCGTCTTCCATACGCTCGGCGATCACATCCCCGTCGACGCCCTCTTCATCGCCCCAGGCAATGACCGGCACATCCAGGTTCAGCTTTTCGATGCCCGCTGCATAGAGACCTTCGGTGTTCCACTGATCGGCGTAGGATTTCGGCGGCACAAAGGTATCCACCAGATCGTCGATCACCTGATCGCGCATGTCCTTGACGATCTCCGAGAGATCCTCGGCTTCCATGATTTCGCGACGCTGGCTGAAGATCACCTTCCGCTGTTCGTTCATCACGTCATCGAACTTCAGCAGCTGCTTCCGGATATCGAAGTTGCGCCCTTCGACCTTGGCCTGTGCGCGTTCCAGCGATTTATTCACCCAGGGGTGAATGATCGCTTCGCCTTCTTTCATGCCCAGTTTCGACAGCACCGCGTCCAGACGTTCCGAGCCAAAGATCCGCATCAGGTCATCTTCCAGTGACAGATAGAAAACCGAGCGACCCGGATCACCCTGACGGCCTGAACGGCCGCGCAGCTGGTTGTCGATCCGACGGCTTTCGTGGCGCTCTGTGGCCAGAACGAACAGACCGCCCGCATCCTTCACCGCCTGCTCATCGGTGCCATGTTCAGCCTCGATTTTTTCACGGATTGCGCCGTGATCCCCTTCGGGATCGGCAGCGATGGCTTCCATGATCTTGAATTCGACGTTGCCGCCCAGTTTGATGTCGGTGCCGCGACCGGCCATGTTGGTGGCGATGGTCACCGAACCCAGTTTACCGGCATCGGCCACGATCTGCGCTTCCTGCTCGTGCTGCCGGGCGTTCAGAACATTGTGCGGCACCTTGGCGGCAGTCAGCAACTGGCTGAGGAATTCAGACTTCTCAATCGAGGTGGTGCCAACCAGAACCGGCTGGCCACCTTCGTGGGCTTCTTTGATCGAGTTCACTACCGCATCGAATTTCTCTTTGGCGGTGCGGTAAACCTGATCGTCCTGATCGTCACGGGCGATCGGACGGTTGGTGGGCACTTCGACCACACCCAGACCGTAGATTTCAGCAAATTCCTCGGCCTCGGTGGCCGCGGTGCCGGTCATGCCGCCCAGCTTGTCATAGAGGCGGAAGTAGTTCTGGAACGTCACCTGCGCCAGCGTCACGTTTTCAGGCTGGATCGGGCAGCCCTCTTTGGCCTCAATCGCCTGATGCAGACCTTCGGACAGACGACGGCCCGCCATCATGCGGCCGGTGAACTCGTCAATCAGCACAACGTTGTTGTCGCGAACGATGTAGTCTTTGTCCTTGGTGAACAGCTTGTGGGCGCGCAGACCCTGGTTCACGTGGTGCACAATGGTGGTGCTTTCGGGATCATAAAGGCTCTGCTCTTCGGGCAGGATCTCTGCCTTCTGCAGCAGCTGCTCCAGATATTCGTTGCCCTCATCGGTGAAGGAAACGTTTTTGGTCTTTTCATCAACAGTGTAGTGATCGTCCTGCAGTTCGGGGATGATCTTGTCGATGGTGACATACATCTCGGTGCGGTCTTCGGCAGGGCCCGAAATGATCAGCGGGGTCCGTGCTTCGTCCACCAGGATCGAGTCCACTTCGTCCACCACGGCGAAATAGTGATCCTTCTGCGCGATGTCGGACAGTTCCGACTTCATGTTGTCGCGCAGGTAGTCAAAGCCCAGCTCGTTGTTGGTGGCATAGGTGACGTCACAGGCGTAGGCCTGCTTCTTCTCATCCTCGGGCTGCTGCGGGTAAACCACACCGGTGGTCATGCCCAAAGCGCCATACACCTTGCTCATCCACTCGGCGTCACGTTTCGCCAGATAGTCGTTCACGGTCACAATGTGAACGCCGCGACCGGTCAGCGCGTTCAGATAGGCCGGGAAGGTTGCGACCAGGGTTTTGCCCTCGCCGGTCTTCATTTCCGAGATGTTGCCCTGATGCAGGAAGATGCCGCCCATCAACTGGGTGTCGAAGGCCCGCAGACCCAGCGCCCGCTTGGCGCCTTCACGACAGTTGGCAAAGGCTTCGGGCAGGATCTTTTCCAGGCTTTCACCCTCTTCGACCCGCTTTTTGAACTCAGCCGTCTTTTCGATCAGGGCCTCGTCAGACAGTTTTTCAAACTCGGGTTCCAGCGCGTTGATCTGCTCCACCAACGGGCGGGTTGCCTTGATCTTGCGGTCATTCGGCGTGCCGAAGATCTTCTTGGTAAGCGTTCCGAAACCCAACATTTTCTTTCCGATCCGGTCGTTGACTATAACGTGTGTGGCATTTGCTTGCCGGTTGTCGACGCAACGCCTAAAACAATTGCGAAAACCAGCGATTTAATGGCCTCAAAGCGATGTAAGGGGCGGCTGGTGCAGTGTCAACGTTGCGCGCCATTTGCGTGCCCTCAAAGGACGAATCCCATGTCAAAACGCCTCACTTTCCTGTCAGCCGCCGCACTTTCGCTCACCCTGATGCTGCCAGCCCAAGCCGAGGATGCGCCCGGTGTTGACACCGTGCTGGCCACGGTTGACGGGGTCGAGATCACACTGGGCCACGTTATCCAGACACGCCAGACCCTGCCACCGCAGTACCAGCAACTGCCCGCCGATGTGCTGTTCCCTGGCATTCTGGACCAGCTGATCCAGCAATCCGTGCTGAGCGCCTCGGTTGAAGGTGAACCGAAATCCGTGGCTCTAGCAGTGGAAAACCAGCGCCGTTCGCTGATGGCCAATCTGGCGATTGACGCCATCCTTGCCACCGCGGTCACCAATGAAAAGCTGCAGGCCGAATATGACGCCGCCTATGGCAATGTCGAGGCCGGTCAGGAGTACAACGCCGCTCACATTCTGGTCGAAACCGAAGAGAAGGCCAAAGAGCTGGTCGCCGAAGCCCGTGGCGGTGCTGACTTTGCTGAGCTGGCCAAAGCACACTCCACCGGCCCCTCCGGCCCCAACGGCGGCTCGCTGGGCTGGTTTGGTGCCGGCATGATGGTGCCGCCCTTCGAAGCGGCCACCTTTGCCCTTGAAGTGGGGGCCATTTCCGAGCCGGTGCAGACCCAGTTTGGCTGGCACGTGATCAAACTGAACGAAACCCGCGCCATCGCAGCGCCGAGCCTGGATGAAGTCCGCGGTGAACTGGAAGCCACCGTGCAACAGAAAGCGGTTGAAGCGCAGGTGTTGGCGATGACCGCCGCCGCCAATGTAGACCGTTCCGGCGCCGAAGGCATCGACCCGGCGGTTCTGGACCAGCTGTCGCTCGACGCGGAGTAAATCATGGCCGGAAATATCCCCGTTTCGCCGCTGGCGCCTGCCCGTTTTCCCGACCTGCCTGTGGTGAAGGGGGCAACCTTCGCCACCACCGCCGCAGGTGTGAAATATGCAGACCGCACCGACGTGATGCTGGCGCTTTTGCAGCCCGGCACCACGATGGCGGGCGTGTTCACCCGGTCCGCCACTCGGTCCGCCAACGTGCTGGACTGTCAGGCCAAAATCGGCGCGGACAGTGATGCTGGTGCGGCGATCATCGTGAACTCGGGCAACTCAAACGCCTTCACCGGCAAGGCGGGCGAAGGCTCGGTTGCGGCGATCTGCGCTGCTGTGGCTGCCGAAACCGACCTGCCCGAGGAGCGCGTCTTCACCTCCTCCACCGGTGTGATTGGCGAACGACTGCCGCATGACCGGATCACCGCCAAGGTGGCCGAACTGGCAGGCGCCCAAGACGAAACCGCACTGGAGGACGCCGCCAAGGCGATCATGACCACCGACACTTTCGCCAAAGGCGCCTCCGCCACGGTCGAGATCGGCGGTGAGACCGTCACCATTGCGGGCATCGCCAAAGGGTCAGGCATGGTGGCGCCGGATATGGCCACAATGCTGGTCTATATCTTCACCGATGCGCAGGCCTCGCGCCCCGCGCTGCAAGAGATGTTGGGCGGGCACACCGACAAGACCTTCAACAACATCACCGTGGACAGTGACACTTCGACCTCGGACACGCTGCTGCTGGCAGCCACCGGGGCTTCGGGTGTGAATGTGGATGGCGATGCCACCTTTGCGCAGGCCTTGCATGATGTGATGTTGGATCTGGCGCATCAGGTGGTGCGCGACGGCGAGGGCGCAACCAAGTTTGTCGAGGTCCGCGTGACTGGGGCCGCCAATGACGCCGACGCCCGCACCCATGCAATGGCCATTGCCAATTCACCGCTGATCAAAACCGCCGTTGCGGGTGAAGATCCCAACTGGGGCCGTGTTGTCATGGCCATCGGCAAGTCTGGCGCGGCAGCGGATCGTGATTTGCTGGCCATTCGGTTTGGCGACATTCTGGTGGCAGAAAAAGGCTGGGTCGCCGAAAGCTACACCGAAGACGCCGGTGCCGCCTATATGAAGGCGCAGGATCTGGTAATCGCGGTGGATCTGGGATTGGGTGAAGGCCATGCAACCGCGTGGACCTGCGACCTGACCCACGGCTATATCACCATCAACGCTGACTACCGCTCCTAAGAGCGCCTCAAGACCAAGGAACCGCCCCGCATGACAGACCAAGCCATTGCAACACAAACGCCTGTGAAAACCGTCCTGGTTTCGGCTGTGGCCCTGATCGACAAAGAGGGGCGGATCCTGCTGGCCCAACGACCAGAAGGCAAATCCATGGCCGGCCTTTGGGAATTTCCCGGTGGCAAAGTAGAGGTCGGTGAGACCCCGGAACACGCGCTGATCCGCGAGTTGCAGGAAGAGCTGGGCATCGACACCTGGGCCTCTTGCCTAGCGCCACTGACCTTTGCCAGCCACTCTTATGAGAAATTCCACCTGTTGATGCCGCTGTTTGCCTGCCGCAAGTGGGATGGCATTCCGCAGCCGCGTGAAGGACAGGTGCTGAAGTGGGTCAAACCCGCTGACCTGCGCGATTACCCGATGCCACCGGCCGATATTCCGCTGATCCCGATCCTGCGTGACTGGTTGTAAACCCGCCTCATTCCCGCGCGATTTGGCTTCCTTCCGCTCGATTCACCAGCATTCTGCTTCCAAATTCCCAGCTCGCAGCTGCCTCATCTGCATAGGCACGCCCAAATTGTGGCATTTTTTAGTTTGAATTGCGTCAAAATCCTGTACCCTGCCAAAATCTTTGGTGGGGATTAAAGATATGATAAAGACTATCGTAATCGGAAAATACATTTCCGTGCAGGGCAACTTCGTGAAGAATCTGCCCGGCGGGAAGATGATGGTGCGCGTTGGGGATCGTCTGTTTGCTGGCACGCCGGTGGGCAGCAAAGCTGCTTAACTTCAAACACAGCGCACAACGAAAAAGGGACGGCCTGCGCCGTCCCTTTTCTTTTGCTGTCCCGACACAGGGTCGGGGGAGGGCAAGCTGTTAGTCCAGCTTGCGCTCAATCTCTTCACGCTCAAAGATCTCGATGACATCACCGGGGCGGATATCGTCGTAGTTCTCGAACGCCATGCCGCATTCCTGACCCGAGATCACTTCTTTGACTTCGTCTTTGAAGCGTTTCAGCGTCTTCAGGGTGCCTTCGTGGATCACCACGTTGTCGCGCAGCAGGCGCACGCCGGCGGAACGACGGGCAACACCTTCGGTGACCAGACAGCCAGCAACTTTGCCAACACCGGTCACCTTGAAGACTTCGCGGATTTCCGAGTAACCGATGAAGTTTTCGCGGATCTCTGCGGACAGCAGACCCGAGGCCGCGGCTTTCACGTCATCCACCAGGTCATAGATGACCGAGTAGTAGCGGATCTCCACACCCTTCTGGTTGGCGGTGTTCCGTGCCGAGGCGTTGGCACGGACGTTGAAGCCCATGATCGGCGCCCCAGAGGCTTCGGCCAGACCCACGTCGGTTTCGGTGATCGCACCTACACCGTAGTGCAGCACGCGCACGCGCACTTCGTCGTTGCCGATCTTTTCCATCGCCTGAACGATGGCTTCGGCAGAACCCTGCACGTCGGCCTTCACGAGGATCGGCAGTTCCTGCACGTTCTCGTCGTCCTTGGCTTTCTGCATCAGCTGTTCCAGCGTCGCAGCAGCACCGGCAGCGGCACGTTTTTCCTTGGCGGCGTCATGACGGTATTCCGCGATCTCACGGGCTTGTGCCTCGGTCTCAACCACGTTCAACACGTCGCCCGCTTCGGGGGTACCGTTCAGACCCAGAACCTCAACCGGAACCGAAGGACCAGCTTCGTCAACACGGGCGCCTTTGTCGTCGACCAGCGCGCGGACTTTACCCCACTGCTCACCCACAACGAAGATGTCGCCTTTCTTCAGCGTACCCTTCTGCACCAGAACGGTGGCCACAGGACCACGGCCCACATCCAGCTGCGCCTCGATCACCGCGCCTTCGGCGTTGCGGTCGGGGTTGGCTTTCAGTTCCAGAATTTCGGCCTGCAGCGCAATTGCGTCTAGCAGTTCATCCAGACCCTGGCCGGTGATGGCCGAAACCTCAACGTCCTGCACTTCGCCGGACATGGCTTCCACGATCACTTCGTGCTGCAGCAGCTCTGCGCGCACTTTCTGCGGATCGGCTGCCGGGCGGTCGATTTTGTTGATCGCAACGATCATCGGAACACCAGCTGCCTTGGCGTGGCTGATAGCTTCAACCGTCTGCGGCATGACCGAGTCATCCGCCGCAACCACCAGAATAACGATATCCGTCACCTGAGCCCCGCGCGAGCGCATCGAGGTGAAGGCCGCGTGGCCCGGGGTATCGAGGAAGCTCAGCGTTACACCGCTGTCGGTTTTCACCTGATACGCACCGATGTGCTGGGTGATGCCGCCGGCTTCGCCTGCGGTCACCTTGGCGTTGCGGATCGCATCCAACAGCGAGGTTTTGCCGTGGTCAACGTGACCCATGATGGTCACCACCGGCGGACGCGACTGCAGGTCGTCGGTGTTGTCTTCGATCTGCTGGATCACGTCTTCAACGTCGGAGTCGGACACACGCTGAATGTTGTGGCCAAATTCTTCGACGATCAGTTCCGCGGTATCAGCGTCGATCGATTGGTTCTGCGTGACCATCATGCCCATTTTCATGAGCGATTTCACAACATCAGCCACACGTTCAGCCATCCGGTTTGCCAGTTCCGAAACCACAATGGTTTCAGGCACCTGCACGTCACGGACAACCTTTTCACGCTCAACCGGCGCACCCATGGCTTTCTGGCGGGCGCGTTCCTGTTTCCGCTTCATCGCGGCCAGCGATTTCTGACGGCCACCTTCGCCACCAGTCAGCGCCTGGTTGACGGTCAGCTTGCCAGAACGACGGTTGTCGCCACCACGGCCTTTGCCGCGCTGGTTGCGATCGTCACGCTCTTTCTTACGCTCAGGCGCTGCCGGGGCCGGACCGGTCTTGGGACCAGTACGGGCAGGCGCGGCGGCCTCTTTCTTGGGCTGAGCCGCTTCGGCAGCAGCGCGTTTGGCGGCCTCTTCGGCCTCCTTCTTCTTGCGCGCTTCCTCTTCAGCTTTCGCTTTCAGAGCTGCTTCGCGTTCACGCTCTTCACGTTCCTTGGCCTCAGCCTCTTCGCGGCGGCGCTGACGCGCTTCCTCGCGGGCTTTTTCCTCGGCTTCGCGTTTGGCAGCCTCTTCAACTTCGCGGGCCTTCGCGGCCTGCAAAGCGCGCATCCGGCGCTCCATCTCTGCATCGGAAATGCCAGCCGGACGTTTGGAGGGATCGCCGCCAGCCTGTCCAGGCCGACCGCCACCGGGTTTTGCGGCGCCGGGTTTGGGAACCACAACGCGCTTGCGCTTGGTCTCCACCACGACGTTTTTGGTACGGCCATGGCTGAAGCTCTGCTTCACGTTACCCGCGCGCGGGCCGCCACGAACACCCAAAGTCTTTTTACCGTCGTTGTCGCTCATCTGGCTCTCTTCATCCTTTCCGGCGGTCATCGTCGCCGCCCTGGGTGCGTATACCCTTAAGTCTTGCGGCTTCCTCTACTACACGATGGGTCAAACCACCAGCGCCTAGGGCCACATGAATTACAGTTTGTCGTCCGAAGGCCTGTCCAAGCTCATCTGCGGTGAGCCAGCCAATGAACGAACCACCTTCCGGTGTACGTAGTTTCGACTTGCCGCGCCCCGATCCATCCGAGGCCTGGATCAGCACTTCGGCATAATCCTTCACCAGCCAGTCTTTGACCTTCTCGAACCCGGTGACGGCATCGCCAGTCTTCCGGGCAAGGCTGACCAAATCGATAACGCGGCGTACGAGCGCCGCCTCGACCTGATCAGCCAGATCCTCTGCGACCTTCACCTGCTGTTTGGCACCGCGGGCAAAGACCCCTTTTTTCGTCGCCTGCGACACGGAAGCACGATCTGAGCTGACCCAGATCCCGCGCCCCGGCAGTTTTTCGGCAAGGTCCGGCACGATCTGGCCCTCGGGACCAACGACGAAGCGGATTAACCCATACTTAGGGTGCACTTCGCCTGTGACAACGCACTTGCGCTCTGGACCGTCACTCCGGTCCTTGGTTTTTCCGCCGCGCCCCATGCGACAAGCCTCCGAGGCCTGAAAATCAGGCCTCGGCCTCCTCTGCGGCACCGTCTTCGCCTTCGCCTTCTTCAGCGTCGGCTTCCAGTTCGGCAGGGTCAACCCAGCCAAGGGTGATGCGGGCGGTCATGATCAGGTCCTGTGCATCCTCCAACGACACACCGAAGGCTTCCAGCGTACCGTCATCCTTCACACGTTCGCCGTTGACGGTGGTCCAGCCGCCGGCCAGTTCCCAGTCAGCGCAGGTCGCGAAATCCTCAAGGGTCTTCACGTCATCCTCGGCCAAGGCCTGGATCATCTGCGGGGTCAGACCTTCGAAGGCGAACAGGCTGTCTTCGACACCCAGCTCTTTGGCGCGTTCAATGGCAGCATTGGCCTGCGCTTCCAGGAAGTCACGGGCACGGGCTTGCAGTTCGCCAGCGGTGTCTTCGTCCACACCGTCGATCACCAGCAGTTCGTCGATCTCGACATAGCCAACTTCTTCGAGGTTGGTGAAACCTTCGGCAACCAGAAGCTGTGCAAAGAATTCGTCCACGTCCAGCGTATCGACGAAGAGCTTGGTGCGCACTTCGAACTCTTTCTGACGACGGGCCGATTCGTCTGATTCGGTCATGATGTCGATGTCGAGGTTGGTCAGCTGCGAGGCCAGACGCACGTTCTGACCGCGACGGCCAATGGCCAGGCTCAGCTGTTCATCGGGCACAACAACTTCGATCCGCTCAGCGTCTTCATCCAGAACCACTTTGGAAACCTCTGCCGGCTGCAGCGCGTTTACCAGGAAGGTCGGCACGTCTTCGTTCCACGGGATGATGTCGATCTTTTCGCCCTGCAGCTCGTTCACAACGGCCTGCACACGGCTGCCGCGCATACCCACACAGGCACCCACGGGGTCAATTGAGTTGTCGAAGGACACAACCGCGATCTTCGCGCGCGAACCCGGATCACGGGCCACGGCTTTGATTTGGATGATGCCGTCGTAGATTTCCGGCACTTCCATCTTGAACAGCTCGGCCATGAATTCCGGCGCGGTGCGGCTGAGGAAGATCTGGTGGCCACGCGGTTCACGGCGCACATCCTTGATGTAGCAGCGCACGCGGTCGTTCGGACGGTAGCTTTCGCGGCCGATCTTTTCGTTCCGACGCAGCGAGCCTTCGCCACGACCATTCAGATCGACAACCACATTGCCAAACTCTTCGCGTTTGACGGTGGCGTTGATGATGGTGCCAACCTTGTCTTTATACTCTTCAAACTGACGGTCACGTTCCGCTTCGCGAACCTTCTGCAGGATCACCTGCTTGGCCGACTGCGCTGCAATCCGGCCCAGTTCTACCGGCGGAACCTCTTCGACGTAGGTGTCACCCACTTCGGGGTTTTCCAAGTACTGACGCGCCTGTTCAACGGTCATCTCAGCCTGGTAGTTCTCCAGCTCTTCCGCTTCCACCACGGTGCGGACGCGGGTGAAGGTGGCACGACCGGTCTTGCGGTCGATGGAGACACGGATGTCCATTTCGCTGCCGTAGCGCGACTTCGCGGCGCGGGCCAGCGACTCTTCCATCGCTTCCACCACCAGACCGGGGTCGATCATCTTTTCGCGGGCCACGGCCTCAGCGGTTTGCAGCAGCTCGAGCTGGTTTGCAGAGGTAATTGCCATCTTTACTTATCCTCCTGAGAACCGGATTCGTCGGTTTCAATCTCGTCAAATTCTTCTTCGTTGATCAGGCCAGCGTCTTTGCGCTGTTTCAGCATTTCCTTGATCAGCTCATCGGTCAGAACCAGCTTGGCGTCAGACAGCCAGTCAAAGTTCAGCCCTACGGTCACTTCTTCGTCGCCGCGTTCGAGGTTCAGCAGAACCTCTTCGCCTTCGACCCCTGCCAGCATGCCCTTGAAGCGGCGCTGGCCGTCGATCAGCTCGGTGGTCTCAATCTTGATCTCATAGCCTTCAAAGGTCTCAAAATCCTTGAGACGGGTCAAAGGCCGGTCAATGCCCGGGCTCGAAACTTCGAGGTTATACTGGTCGACAATCGGGTCCTCGACATCCAGCACAGCCGAAACAGCGGTGGAGATCTTGGCACATTCGTCCACTTCGATCCCGCCCTCAGGGCGCTCGGCCATGATTTGCAGGGTCGCGGTTTTACCGCCCATCAGACGGATCCGCACCAGTTCAAACCCCATGTCTTCAATGACAGGGGTGATGATTTCTGCGATGCGCCGATCCATGGCGGCTTTGGCTATCAAGTCGTTGGTCATATCATCCAAACACAAAAAAACGGGCGCGCGGCCCGTCGATCTTTCCCGGTGGAGCGTCGTTGCCGACGCGCCGCTGTTGAGGGCGATATACGCCCCTTTCCTTGGTAAATCAAGCCCTGCAGCTTCGGTTCCTACCGTCCCCGTAGACGACCACAGGAAAGCTTGTCCTGAGGCTCGGTTTCGATCTACCACAGAGCCATAGAACCAAACGATATTTCAGAGGTGCCTTATGCCCGAACAGACCCGTGATGATCTGGTGATTTCTTACCTGCGTGTGCGTCAGGCACTGGGGGGGCTGGGGGTTGGATTTCCCCTGGTGCTGATCTTTGGTGGCTTACTGGCGGAATCGCGGATTCTGCCCTCCATCAGCGACTATTATCATTCGATCATGCGCGACATCTTTGTCGGCTGCCTGTTCGCCATCGGGGTCTTTCTGATTTCCTATCGCGGCCATCCCCTGAAAGACGGCGAGCGGTTTTCCGATGACTTCGTCGCCACGCTTGCGGGTCTATCGGCCTTTGGCGTGGCGCTGTTTCCCAACGAAGGCGGTGGGCGCGACCAGACCGAAACTCTGAGCCAACAGCTGATGGGGTTTGATTGGGCCGCAACCGGCCACTACATCTCAGCCGTTATTTTCCTTGGGACCTTGGCCTATTTCTGTCTGGTGAAATTTGCCCGCACCGCCAAACCCATGCGGCGGCGGATCTATCTGGCCTGCGGTTGGTTCATTGTTGGCGGTGGCGTTCTGGCAACGGTTGCGTCCCTGATCAAACTGAAAGGACCGGCAGGTTGGTCACAGGCGATCACCGATATCCGGCTGATTTTCTGGATCGAAGCCTTCGGCATTCTAGCCTTTGGGATTTCCTGGCTGGTCAAAGGCCGGGCGCAGTTTGATCTGGTCAAAGGGCTGCTGAGCAAGCGTGCGAAGCCTTAACCCGATCTTCACCTCTTTTGCCGAAAACCGTGAGACCGGTTAACGCAGCGGTCTTCACCCGAAGCTGCGCTGACCGGTTTGCAAGCGGTGGAGAAGTTGATGACGGACAAGCTGACGACGGAAATGCTGCACGCCTATCACCGTTGCAGGCAGGTGCTGGGCTATCTGGGCCTGTCGCTGCCGGTGCTGTTGATCGGCGGCGGCTGGGCGTCGGATCTGGCTGTACTGCCTTCGGTCAGTGACTGCTACCATTCCACACTGCGTGACCTGTTTGTGGGGGCGTTGTTTGCCACCGGCATTGTGCTTTGCACCCAACCAATGCGCTGCCGTTTGGACCGGCTGATCCCGCTTTCGGGTCTGGCGGCCGTTGGGGTGGCACTGCTGCCAAATGAAGGCGGCGCGGGCGCTGACAGCTTGATGCGCACGCTCCTCGGCACAAAGGCGGCGGCGATGGGGCATTACCTCTGTGCCATCCTGTTCCTTGGCGGTTTGGCCTACCTCTGCCTGATCCGCTTTCCCATTGATGCCGCACCCAGAGCCCGCATGTGGTTCCAGCGCTGTGGCTGGTTGATCCTGTGCGGTGGTGGGTTGGCAACGCTGGCCTCTGTTGCCAAACTCACCGGCCCCGCCGCGGCACGGCAATTTGTGATCGATCACAATGTGGTTTTCTGGATCGAAGCCCTGGGCATCTGGGCCTTTGGCCTCAGCTGGCTGGTCAAAGACCACTGCGACATGGCCGCGCTGCGCCAACCAGCGCCCGCATCATTGCCAATCCCGTCAGTCGTCGCGCCATTTCAGATCCCGATGGGACCCGTCGCAGAACGGCTTGTTCCCTGACTGGCCACACCGGCACAGCACATATTTTGCCTCGCTCATGCCTTCGCCCTGTGGCGGCACCGGCGCGGTGACATCATGCACCCAATAGGGGCCGTTTTTCTCTACCGCAATTTCCGCCCGATCCGCCTGCAAATGCTCCCGTATCTCCACATCGCCCAGCGCCAGAGCACCAGAAGGACAGGCCGCCACCACGGCGCGGACTTCTTGGGCGGTCCCTTTATCGGGCTGCACCCAAGGTTTCTGCGCCGGATTGAAGATATGGCTCGCCAAACGACCACACTCCGCCGCGTGGGAACAGAGCAACGGGTTGTAGGTGACAGATACCTCCGAACCCGGATAGGCGATCAACCGATCCCGCCCCGACGGGGTGCCGCCACGGCTTTGGAAACCCGCGTCATTGTGCGAACCATCACAGAAAGGTTTGTTTTTGGACTGACCACAGCGACAGAGCGCCATGACCTCCTTGACCGCAACCTCCGCCCCGTCGGGGCCAGTCATGCGGGTCACGCCCTTGACCACAAGCGGACCGTTTTCACGTTCTTCAACGGTTGGTTTCTGGCTCATTCCCACACCTCCTCAGCTGGCAATTGGCTATGTCTCACCTGAGTGGAAACCCTAGGGCGCAGCAACGCAAAGGAAATACGAAAAAGAAGCGGCCTAGTGACAGCGGCGTTACGCCAGCCCGCCCTCTTCGGCGATTTGATCCATCACCCGCACCAGTTCGGCGCTGATGCCCGGTTCGCTCAGCGCGTGGCCGGCGTTGCGGATCATCCGCAGATCGGCGTTGGGCCAGAGCCGGGCCAGATTCCAGGCCGCATCGGGTGGACAGATCATGTCATAGCGCCCCTGCACAATAACCCCCGGCAGGTGGGCAATCTTGCCCACATCCCGCAGAATCTGGCCGTCCTCCTCCAGGAAGGCGCGATGGGTGAAATAGTGGTTCTCCAACCGCGAAAAGGCGCGCGCATATTCGCCCGGGCTGTCGCCGCCATGGCCGTTGGAATAGACCGAGGCCAAGGCATTTTCCCATTGTGCCCAGGCCTTGGCGTATTGGGTTTCCACCCTGAGGTCGCCGCAGAATAACCGCTTGTTATATGCGGCGATGTAATCCCCATGTTCTTCCGCTGGGATCAGATCAGCAAAACGGGCCCAGGTTTCCGGCCAAAACTTACCCGCGCCGCCGCCATAGAACCAATCCAGCTCTTTCTGGGTGGCCAGAAACACCCCGCGCAGGACCAGACCCTTGACCGCCTCGGGATGGGCTTCGGCATAGATCAGCGCCAGTGTGGCCCCCCAGCTGCCGCCAAAGACGTACCAGCTGTCGATGTCCAGCGTCTGGCGGATCAACTCGATATCGCGGACCAGATGCCAGGTGGTGTTGTCCACCACCGAGGCATGCGGCCTAGAGCGCCCGCAGCCGCGCTGGTCAAACAGGATGATTCGGTAATAGCGCGGATCGAAATAGCGCCGCATCGCAGGGCTACAGCCACCGCCCGGACCGCCATGCAGAACCACAACCGGGACCCCATGTGGATTGCCCGACTGCTCTAAATAGACCTTGTGACCCTCGCCCACGTCCAGCATACGCTGGTCATAGGGGTCGATTGGCGGATGCAAATAATGCACTGCGCTTTTTTGGCCCGAGAATCTGTCCATAACTGTCCTATATAGTGGCACCACATCAAAAGAGCACATGGAGAGCAGAATGCAAGCCGCTCAGATCACCGTTGACCCGTCGGAAGTTGCCAAGTTCGAAGCTATGGCGGCAGAATGGTGGGATCCCAAGGGCAAGTTCAAACCGCTGCATCTGATGAATCCCTGCCGGTTGGACTATATCACTCGCCAGATCGCCGGTGAGTTTGGCCGTGATCTGGGCAGCGAACACCCCTTTGAAGGGCTGCGGCTGTTGGACATTGGCTGTGGTGGCGGATTGCTGAGCGAACCGATGGCCCGTCTGGGCGCCACCGTGGTGGGCGCAGATGCGGCGGCAGGTAACATTCCGGTGGCGCAGGTGCATGCGGAACAATCGGGGCTGACGATCGACTATCGCAATGTGACTGCCGAAGCGCTGGCCGAAGCAGGCGAACAGTTTGACGTGGTGCTGAACATGGAAGTGGTGGAACATGTTGCCGATCCGCAGGCCTATCTGACCGCCTGTCAGCAACTGCTGAAGCCGGGGGGGCTGATGATTTGCTCCACCATCAACCGCAATCCCAAAAGCTTTGCCATGGCGATTGTTGGCGCGGAATACATCATGCGCTGGCTGCCCAAGGGCACCCATGAATGGCACAAGTTCATCACCCCGGACGAGCTGGTCAACCTGATCCAAAACGCCGGTCTGGACGCCGTCGATCGCAAGGGGTTCGTCTTTAACCCTGTCAGCTGGCAGTGGAAAATCTCGGACCGCGATCTGTCGGTGAACTATGTGACCGCCAGCGTGAAACCGTAAGATTGAATTTGAGTATTATTGAAACGTCGAAAGAACCTTAAAGTGAGTTTCGTCCGCAAAGGTCACAATCTGTTTGTAATCGACATTGAATACATCGTCGAAATGGATGCCGTTGCACCGCATCTCGATGCGCACATGGAGTTTATCGCGAAGGGTTTTGACGCTGGGGTGTTCTTGGCGTCAGGACCAAAGGTACCGCGCACTGGGGGTGTAATCGTCGCACAAGGTACGACGCGCCAAGCCATTGAAACCCTGATGTCTGAGGATCCTTTTTCAAAAGCAGGGATCATCAATCTCAACGTCACGGAATTCATCGGGCGGAATCTGGCAGATGTGCTTAGGTAACACCTATGTAATCGGGATAGTTTCCTATCCATCAGGTTAGGAAATTACATCATCAGAGATCTGACCGGGCGTGGTTTCGCCTCTAGGAGTGAAACCACAATGCAACCCATGAGAATTCTCGAATATGAAGTTTCCCTCGAACTGGCCTATAAGCCGCTTCGCCTCGCGGCGTAAAACACACCCCAAGGAAACAGAGCGAGTTCCCCAATCAGCAGAAACCTTTTTGGATCTGTCGCCCCCTTCGAACCAGGGCTTTACGCCTCAAACAAGTGAAAACGGGAAAGTCTCAGGATTACGTTCTTCTGCTCCACAGCTGCCAATCCTGATACTAACTCCAGAGGGCGAAACAGGTGAAGCGCTCATCAAAGGTTTGGAAAAACTTGGTGGGGAGGTAGCGCATACAAGTTGCTTCGACGTCACATTGAACCTGTTGGTTACAAATTCACGGGATTGGGGGCTTCTTGTGCTCTTTCTGGATGAAACGCTCGACAGCGATTGGATTAATGACTCCCTGCCGTCACTTCGTACTTTGCTCCCACATATTCCAGTTCTTCAGATCAGTTCAGAACGCGTGAGCAACCTGTTTGGTCTGGAAGACCTCGCTCTTTGCGATGTGGCCATCAAAACGCCGGTCAGCCATTCCGCTCTGAAGCTCGCTCTTTCTCAAGCGCAGGTGAACAATAGGTTTCATCAGCTAAGACAAGCAAGAAACCGCATTTGAGGATCAGTCGTCTTCCAGTTTCAGACGCAATTCGCGCAGGATGGGCAGGGCGGCGCGGACCTTATCCTCACCCAACTCGCCGACCAATTCGCTGATCATCGGGGAAATTGCGGCCAACGCGGCATCGCGGGCCTGCCGACCGGCGGGGCTGATCGCCACCATCTTGCGGCGTGCATCGTCCCAATCAGGGCGGATGTGGATGTAGCCAGCCCACTCCAGCTTGCTGAGCGTGTTGGTCATCGCCCCACGGGTTACGTGGAAGCTTTTGGCCAATTGTGCTGGCGAGCGTTCATCGCCCACACGCGCCAGCTGGTTCAGCACCGAGAAATGAGAGATTTCCATGCCCTTGGGCAACACTTTGGACAGCCGGTTGCGCACCAGCTGATCCGCCGTCAGCAATTCACTGAACAGCGCAATGGCCAGAGGATATGGATCGGTGCTCACGGGTCTTGAAACTCTCGCGTGTGGGTGAGGGACGGAACCTTCCGCCGGGCCTCTTCGACCGCACTGGTATCAAGATCCACAAAGGTGACGCAAGGCTCATCACCCGCTTCGGCCAGAACTTCGCCCCAGGGGCTGATCGCAATGGAATGTCCGTGGGTTTTCCGCAGCTTGCCGTTGTGGCTGTCATGGCTGCCGCATTGGCCGGGGGCCAGCACATAGGCGGTGTTCTCAATCGCGCGGGCGCGCAGCAGCGGTTCCCAATGGGCCGCGCCCGTGACCGGGCTGAAGGCAGCGGGCGCGGTGAGGATGGTGGCGCCGTCATCTGCCAATTTGCGATGCAGATAAGGAAAGCGCACGTCGTAACAGATCGTTAGACCCAGCTTACCAAAAGGCGTTTCAGCAGTGACCGCACGGGTGCCGGGCCGGTAACCATCGGATTCGCGGTAGGTCTCGGTCGGGGTGACCTGCACGTCAAACATGTGGATCTTGTCGTACCAGGCTTTGAGGCTGCCATCGGGTGCAATCAGAAACGACCGGTTGGCAAAACGCCCGTCCGGATCCCCCGTTTTCAGCGCCAGAGAGCCGATCAGCAGCCAGATCCCAAGCTCTGCGGCGGTTTCGCGCAGACCTTTCAGCGTCAGGTCCTCGTCCTGATGCTGCAGCACCTCTTGCTGATGCCGACGCGAGGACGACAGGCAATTGGTAACCTCCGGCGTCAGCACAAACTGCGCCCCGCCCAGCGCCGCTTCACGCAGGAAGCCCTGCGTCACCGGCAGGTTGGCGGAAGGATCATCAGAAGCGTTCAGCTGCACCAGCGCGGCGCGGGTCTGCATGGGTCAGGCCGCCAGCAGCTTGTCCAGATCGCCGGAGCGTTCCAGATCATAGAGGTCATCGCAACCGCCCACATGGGTGTCGCCAATAAAGATCTGCGGCACGGTGCGGCGGCCACCGGCGCGTTCGATCATCGCAGGCTTCAGCGCCGGATCGGTGAGCACGTTGAACTCGGTAAACTCTGCGCCCTTTTGGGTCAGCAGACGTTTGGCGGCGGTGCAAAAACCGCAGAGCGGCGAGGTGTAGATTTCGATCTGGGCCATGACGGCTCCCCTTACATTCAGGATTTAGACGATATGTAGGGGGATTTGTCCGCGCGCGCCAGTAACAGAACGGATAGGTCGCTTGCGCCTGCTGCATGGCAGGTGGCGGCGGCCGCGTTCAGCGTGGCACCGGTGGTCATCACATCGTCCACCAAAAGCACTGGCCGACCGATCAACCGGTGACGGCGGCGCGGGTGCAGTTTGAAAGCACCCTGCATCTCGGCAAAGCGGGCCGCGCGACCCTGGCCTTTGGTGGATTTGGTGGCACGGCCGCGTTGCAGCAGGTCAGGGCAATAGGCATGACCGGTATACCGCGCCACGGCTTCGGCCAGCAACGCCGCCTGATTGAACCGACGTTTCAGCATGCGGGTCCAATGCAGCGGGACAGGGGCGATCAGGGTTTCCGGCCTCAGCAACGGCTGCGCCACCCGGGCCATCCAGCGTGCAGTCACCGGCGCAATGTCCAGCCGGTCGCCATGTTTCAGGGCCATCACCAAACGCCGCGCCTGCCCGTCATAGAGCAGTGCTGCGCGGCCCCTTTGCCAGCTGCGGTCAGCGGACAGGCAATCGTCGCAATATTCGGCCCCGTCAGATTCGCCCGGCAGGGGCACGCCGCAACAATCACAGGTCAGCCCCCCAATGAAAGGGGTGTCGCGCCAGCAGATGGGGCAAAGGCCCCCTGCCCCCTCCACCAATGTTCCGCAGCCAAGGCAACGGGTTGGGTAAACCACTTGCATCGCCTGGGTCACAAAGGCCGGTTGGCGCAGCGGGATTTGTAATGCGGGCCAAGCCATTCTATCTACGCTCCCAAAGGTGGACAAAAGATGACTGATTTCCAAATGCCCTCTCCTGCCGCAGGATCCGAGACCCCGCGCTTGACCGACCGTGCAGCGCTGTTGCGCAATCGGCAGCGGGCCTTGAGTTCCGACACACCTGCGTTGTTTTTGCAGGAGGCGGCGATTGAGGAGGTTCAGCATCGGCTGAGTCTGGTTAACAGAACCTTTACCAAACCCGCCATTGTAACTGGTTTCCCCAAAATCTGGCAGGCCGCCTTCCCTGAGGCGGTGATTGTGCCGGATGACGACGTATTGGCCCTTGAGGTTGGCCAGTTTGATCTGGTCATTCATGCGATGGCGCTGCATTGGGCCAATGATCCGGTCGGCCAGATTATCCAAAGCCGCCGCGCCCTGCAGCCTGACGGTTTCTTTCTGGCGGTCAGCTTTGGCGGGCAGACCCTGTCGCAACTGCGCGCAGCCCTGGCAGAGGCCGAGGTAGAGCAGGCCGGCGGTCTGTCGCCGCGCGTGTTGCCAATGGCCGAGATCCGCGATCTAGGGGCACTGTTGCAACGGTCCGATCTGGCCCTGCCGGTGGCCGACAATCTGGCGCTGGATGTCAGCTATCAAACCGCCTTTCATCTGATGCGGGATCTGCGCGCGATGGGCGAGGCCAATGCGCTGCAAGCCCGGTTGCGGCACCCAACCCGTCCTTCGGTGCTGCGCCGCGCGGCCGAGATCTATCAGGACCATCATGCCGATGCCGCGGGGCGGATCCACGCCACCTATGAGTTGGTCTTCCTCACAGGCTGGTCACCAGATGACAGCCAGCCCAAGCCTTTGCGGCCCGGATCTGCGACAATGCGTCTGGCTGAGGCCCTTGGCACCCAGGAAACCAAGCTGCCGGATTGACCTGCGGCCTGAACCGTTTATGTCCCTTACGAACGCCTGCGCCCACCCGCGCAAAAAGGCGCATGACGATAGGACCGACGAAGGACGCAAATGATGCTGGATGCCCAGACCAACGCCACCAAACCTGACCACGCCGCGGCGGATCACCCCAAGGTGCCGGCCCCGAAGATCGGGGTGCTTCTGGCCAATCTGGGCACACCGGATGCCACCGACTACTGGTCGATGCGCCGCTACCTGAACGAGTTCCTCTCGGACAAGCGGGTGATCGACTATCCAGCGTGGAAATGGCAACCGCTGTTGCAGCTGATTATCCTGACCAAACGCCCCTTCACCTCTGGCGCGGCGTATCGGTCGATCTGGAACAATGAAGCCGATGAAAGCCCGCTGCTGACAATCACCAAGGATCAGACCAAAGCCATGACCGAGCTGATGCAGGCACGCTATGGCGATCAGGTCATGGTGGATTACTGCATGCGCTACGGCAATCCTTCGACGGAGTCCAAGGTCAAAGCGATGGTGGCGGCAGGCTGTACCAAGATCCTGTTTTTCCCGCTCTACCCGCAGTACGCAGGCGCCACCACCGGCACGGCAAACGACCAGTTCTTCCGCGCCTTGATGAAGGAAACACGTCAGCCCGCGGCCCGCACCATCGAGGATTATTTCGAAAACCCCGCCTATATCGAGGCGCTGGCCCAGTCGATCGAACGCGCCTACGCCGCCGAGGAAAGCAAACCTGAGATGCTGGTGGTGTCCTACCATGGAATGCCGAAGCGATATCTGATGCAGGGCGATCCCTACCACTGCAAATGCCAGAAACAGACCCGCCTGCTGAAAGAACGTCTGGGCTGGGATGACACCCAGATCAAAACAACCTTCCAGTCGGTTTTCGGCACCGAAGAATGGCTGAAACCCTACACCGTGGAAGAGGTGGCGCGGCTGGCCAAAGAAGACGGCAAAAAACACATCGCCGTTGTGGCCCCGGCCTTTGCCGCCGATTGCATCGAGACGCTGGAAGAGATCAACGAAGAGATCAAAGAAAGCTTTGAAGAGGCGGGCGGTGAGAAGTTCACCTACATCCCCTGCCTCAACGATGACGCCGCCCATATGGAAGCGCTGGCAGGTATCGTTGATGAAAACCTGAAAGGCTGGATCGGCTGATCCGGCCACGGCCCAACGTCAACTCAACAGCTCTGACCAAAAGAAAAGGCGGTGGACAATTCCACCGCCTTTCAAATTCTTGTTCTGTCGAAACAGATTATTCAGCAACTGCTGCCGCAACGATGGCCAGCAGAACCAGCGGTACGATGATGCCAGCCGACGACGAGGACGCGGCGGTTTCAACGATGACTTCCGGCTCCATCACAGGGGCGTCCATGCCGCCAGCGAATGCGGTGGTGGCTGCAACGGTGAAAGCGGCGGCGAGTGCGATTTTCTTCATATTATCCTCCAGAGAGACGCCCGGACTGTTCAATTGCCTGACCCCGGACCTCAAGGGTTAGTGTGTGGTTTCTCTATCCACCTTTCCGCCGTTTTTGCAAACGGGGAAAAGGCAGAAAAAGCATCACGTCAGCGTGTTAGCGCGATTTGTGGTCAAATCAGCAACACTTGTGTGCCCACTTTGGCGCGTTCAAACAGGTCGGCGATATGTTCGTTGAACAGGCCGATACAACCATTGGACGAACGACGCCCGATCTTGCGCGTGTCATGCGTGCCGTGGATCCGGTAATAGGTCCAGCTGAGATAGAGCGCATGGGTGCCCAGTGGGTTGTCCGGCCCGGGGCCGATATAGTCGGGCCACTCGGGGTTGCGCTTTTTCATCGACGGTGTTGGGCGCCAGCTGGGGCCTTCCACTTTGCGGATCACCGAGGTGCGGCCGCGGCGGGTCAGATCTTCGGTCAGCGGCACGCTGGAGGGGTAGAGCTTGTAGGTTTCGCCGTCTTCGGACCAGTAATGCAGCGCACGCGAGTCGATATCGACCAGGATGGCACCTTTGCGCAGGCTGCTGAAATAGGGCCGCCAATCCAGCGACCGGAAGCTGGAGATGTTGCGCCGCACAGTCTGCGACACGTCTTTTTCGATCTCAACGGTGTTGGTCGGGTCCGGAATGCCAGTGGTTTCCTGCGCCAGGGCCGGGGTGCCAATCAGCGCCGCGCTGCCCGCCAGGAAGCGACGACGGTTCAGTTTAAATGTGGTATCTTGCGACATAATACGTTCTCCTCAGCCCCTATTGGCTGCATTTGCGCAGATATTATGGCGGGAATGCCGCAGTCGCAAATCAAACAGACGTCATCACATGCAATCACGTGGATGTGGGTTTGAAACGCAACGCACATGCAAGTAGAGGTCAGGGAACCCAAACTTCAGGTATCAAAATGCTGCGCTTTCTTTGCCTTATTGTCCTTTCCGTCTTTACCCTTGCCGCCTGTACCGAAACCACGGTGCAACTGGGCCCTGACGGCAAACCCCTGCCGCAGCTTTACCGTATTCGCGCCAGCGAAGCCTCTGCCATTCAGTTCCGGATGCTGGATTCGGTGAACGCACTGCGTCAGGCCGCCGGCGCCGGCCCGGTGGAGCTGAACGCCCAGCTGAACGCAGCCGCCGCCACCCATGCGCGCGACATGTCGGTGCAAAACCGCCCCTGGCATTTCGGCTCCGACGGCTCCTCCCCGCTGGAGCGGGTGGCACGGGTTGGCTACACCGGTGGTCTGGCCGGCGAAAACATCTCGGAAACCTATGAGACCGAACTGGAAACCTTGAGCGCCTGGATGGAACAGCCCGACACCCGCCGGGTGATCCTTGACCCAACTGCTGTCGACATGGGGTTCTCCTGGCATCAGGAAGTCAACGGCAAGATCTGGTGGACGCTGGTGCTGGGCAAAGGCGCTCAGGCCACCGCGCTGTGATTTGATCACACTCTCAAGAGAAAAAGGCGCCCGCGAGGCGCCTTTTTTGTGCGTACCGGTTACGGATTGATCGTGATCGGGGTGCCGTTTTTGACCATGGCGTAGATCAGTTCGACCTCGCGGTCGGTGACGGCGATGCAGCCAGCAGTCCAGTCGCGGATCCCATTGCGGTATTTCTTGGGGCGGCCGTGGATAAAGATGTCGCCACCGGGGCTGACACCTGCACGGGCCGCTTCGGCGCGGTCATGTGACGCCGGATAGTTGATCCCAACCGAGAGGTGGAACTGGCTGTTCGGATTGCGACGGTTGATGAAGTAATTGCCTTCGGGCGTTTTCCCGTCGCCTTCGCGCAGCTTGTCACCTTCGGGGGCAAAGCCCAGACCAATATCAAACGAGCGCAGCACCTTGTCGTGATGCATCAGATACATCATTCGATCGCTTTTCTGCACGATGATCCGGGTCACTTCGGGGCCGTTATAGCTGCGGAACTTCGAGCCCGAGCTACAGGCCGCGAGCGCCATAAGCGCCGCGGCAAATACCGCCAGTTTCAATGTCCGCATGTCTGCTTGCCTCAGGGTGTATTCTTTTGGTCGTGGTCGTCTTTTCTGCGAGCGACCCTACACCATTTTTGCCCGCAGTCGTAGCGCAAACCGCATGAAAAAAGGCCTCATATACCTTTGCGCGTGAATTTTGCCACCAGTTCCACATGGGACGACCAGCGGAATTGGTCCACCACCTGCACCCAGTGCAACTGGTAATTTCCATCCGTCAGGATCTTCGCATCCCGCGCGAAGGTCACCGGGTTGCAGGACACAAACGCGATGACCGGAACCTGTGATTCTGCCAGTTCACGCACCTGCGCCTCAGCCCCGGCGCGCGGCGGGTCGATGACCACCGCATCGGTCTTTTCCAGCTCATCCGGCATCAAGGGGCGGCGGAACAGGTCGCGGGGCTCATGGGTCACTTTCTTCAACCCCTGCGCGCGACGCCAACCCAGATCCAGCGCGGCCATCATCGCCTTCTCACCTTCGACCGCGTGCACCTCAGCATTGGCGGCCAGTGGCAGCGCAAAGGTGCCGCAGCCCGCAAAGAGATCGGTCACATGTTTGGCATTGCCGACAATTTCCTGCACCGCCGTCAGCAGGTCCAGTTCCCCCTGCGGCGTTGCCTGCAGGAACGCGCCCGAGGGCGGGGCCACCTTCGCGGCGCCAAAACTTTGCAGCGGGGGTTCGCGTTGACCCACCACCTCATCGTCCCAGCTGAGACGGGCAAGACGGAAGGCTTCCACTTCCGCCGACAGGGAGATGCGCAGCTGTTCGTCCAGCGGTTTGCCGCCAGTCACGGCCAGATCAAGACCGGTTTCAGACATGGTGGCCAACACGCTCAGCTCGCCCTTACGGCTGCCACCGATGGTGGCCAGCTTTTCAGCCACAGTCGTTGCCTGCACCAATTCAGGATGCAGCAACTGACACTCCGGCACCTGCACAATCACATCCGAGCCTTTGGCGTGGAATCCGGCCATCGCCGCCTTTTTGGTGCGGCGCACTGACAGGCTGGCGCGGCGGCGGGTCTGGGGTGGCGAGGTCAGGATCGGGCGGAACTCTGCCTCCAGCCCCTGAGCCGCGAGTGCCTGCTGCACCACAGTGGTTTTCCAGTCCGCCACGTAATCATCCGAGGCATGCTGCAGCTGGCAGCCACCGCAGCTTTTGTAATGCCGGCAAGGGGCCGCAACACGATCCTCGGAGGGGGTCACAATCCGCACGTCGCGCAGCCGCTGGCCGTCCAATGTGCCCGTGACCTCTTCGCCCGGCAGGGTTATCGGTGCAAAGACCGGTCCGCTGTCGGTGTGCGCAATGCCATCGCCTTGATGGCCCAAACGTGTGATCTGATATGTTTGCATGGGGCGCTCATAGCCAAAGCGCCCCGCTTGCACTAGCCCTTATTGCACGTTGCGGCGGCTCATTCGGCGGCCTCTGTCCGATCGCCTGAGCGCCCCGCCGCTTCATCCGCGCCCAGGAAACCACCGGATTGACGGTCCCAGTAGCGGGCGTAGAGACCCTTTTGTGCCAGCAGATCTTCGTGGCTGCCTTCTTCGACAATGCGACCCTGATCCAGCACGATGATGCGATCCATCTGTGAAATGGTGGACAGGCGGTGGGCAATTGCCAAAACTGTTTTGCCCTGCATCACCCGTTCCAATGCGGTCTGAATTGCGGCCTCCACCTCACTGTCCAGGGCCGAGGTGGCCTCATCCAGCACCAGAATGGGCGCGTCTTTCAAAATGGCGCGCGCCAGTGCAATCCGCTGCCGCTGCCCGCCCGAGAGCTTTACACCACGTTCCCCCAGAAACGCATCATAGCCTTCGCGACCATCGCCGTCGCGCAGGCCTTGAATGAACAGATGTGCCTCGGCCTGTTCGGCAGCGGCGATCAGATCCGCCTCCGATGCTTCGGGCCGCCCATAAAGGATATTGTCCCGCGCCGAGCGGTTGAACATCGCGGTTTCCTGCGTGACCATCCCGATCTGACGCCGCAGGCTTTCTTGTGTCACGCTGCGCAAGTCCTGCCCGTCCACAGACACGCCGCCCTCTTCTGCATCGTAGAGCCGCAGCAACAGCGAAACCAAGGTCGATTTCCCCGCCCCGGAGGCCCCAACGATGCCTAGTTTCTCACCCGGTTTGATGGTCAGCCCAACGCCGCTCACCCCGCCGATTTCACGCCCGTAGGCAAAGCTGACGTTGTTGAACGCAATCTCGCCCTGCGACACCTGCAGCTCGGTTGCATCCGGCGCATCCTCCAGACGGTCACGTTTGGTCAGGGTTTTCACCCCATCTTCAACCTCGCCGATGCTGGCGTAGATGCCCATCAGGGCAAAACTGAACCACCCCGTCATCTGCGCCAGACGCAGCGACACCGCGCCCGCGGCGACGATATCGCCGGGCGATGCCTGCCCCTTGGTCCAGAACCACAAAGCGCCGCCAACCAGCAGCACCGGCAACAGCCCGCCAACCAGCATCAACACGGTGCGGAACAGCGCCGCGAAACTGCCAAAGCCCAGCGACACAGTGCGATAGTCCCGCATCGTATCCAACGCGGCGCGGTCTTCGTGATCGGCATGGGCAAACAGCTTCACAGTTTTGATATTGGTCACCGTGTCCACTACTTGACCAGTGACCGTGGCGCGCGCCGCTGCCCGTTTCTTGGCCCTTGTCCGCACCCGCGGCAGGAAGAACCGTAAGACCGCCACATAGACCCCAAACCAGCACAAAAAGATCAGAGCAATCCGCCAGTCGATTGCCATCAGCAGGACAAAACTGCCAAACGCGGCGGCAAAGGCAAAGGCGACCACATGCAGGATCTCCACCACCACCTGCGTCAGCGCATTGGCGGTCTGCATCTGTTTCTGGGCAATCCGGCCAGCGAAATCATTGTCGAAGAAATCCACCGACTGCCCCAGCGTCCAGCGGTGCAGCCGCGACAGTATCATCGGGCTGACATTGGGTGCCACGATGTAGCCCGTTGTCAGCGCCGACAGCCCCAGAAAGAACGGCCGCAGCACCACAAAGAAGGCAAGACCAAAGAGCACCAGCACCATGTTTTCGCTGAAGTACGCATCCGGTGTGCTGGCAGCGGCCGAGTCAATCACCTGTCCCAGCAGATAGGCCGTTGCTGCATCCAACCCGCCGCCAATGCTGGCAACGACAAAGGCAAACAGCAGGATCGGACCGGTGCCGCTCAGCGACCAGCGCACAAAGGCCAGCAGGGTTTCGGGCGGCGGCGTGTCGGCAGGTTTGAACGGGTCAATCAGATTAAGACGGGAGAGGAGCGACAAAACAGACACCTTCAACAGGGGCAACAACAGGGCGGATTTCGGGGCCAAGATCGTCAAGGAAAATGCGGTGGGTGACGTAGCGGCGCGCAGTACTGCGCACGGACCAGGCGACCTGCCTTGCTTGGAAACGTAAATGGCGTGTTAACGACTGCAAGAGATAGCACCCAACCCGAAAGGGCAAGGGGGCAAAGCGCGACCCGTCAGATTTCCGCAAGCAGCTGACTACGGCTTGGCCTGAATTCCGCGTCGATCCAATGGCGTTCCAGCCGCCGCAGCGCATCGCCCAGCGCCTTGCCTTGGAACCGGTCCATCAGATCCGCGGCTTTGACTGGAAAGGTTGCCGTTGCCCCGCGTTCAGCCGCGGCAAAGCTGCCGTGGGTCATCGGCATTTCCAACATTGCGGCGCGCAGCAACAGGATATCCTTGGCCAATGCAGCCCCATGGTGATAGCCCAGCGCCCCTGACCCCTCTGTCGTCCCGATATGGTCCCGATAAAGCGCCAGCTGCTTGCCCTGCGCATTGGACAGACGCAGCCCGCGCGCCACCCCATGCCCGTCGCGTTCACCTCCCAGCGCCGCAAGCCGGCGCAGCCCGTCCGGCGCGATACCGGCCTGTTGTTCCAGATGCACCAGAGGGGCCAGCGCACGGTCATCAGCGCCGCCTAAGACCATCGCCAAAACGCCAGACTGGCGCATTGTGGCCACCGCCTGTTGCGGTTCGGGCGCGGCAAGCAGTTTGACCAGTTCGGCCCCCACCCTCTCCTTAGAAAGCGTCTCTATTCCAGCCAAATTCGCGGCTATGGCTGCCAAAGCCTCTGGGTCAGGACCGGCGTCCTGATCGCCGTACCAGGCGTGAAACCGGAAAAACCGCAAGCTGCGCAGGTAATCTTCGCGGATGCGCATGTCGGGATCATCTATGAACCGCAAATGGCGCGCGGCAAGATCGGCCAGACCTTGCCCCAGCGGGTCCACGACCTGCCCTGATGCGTCACAATAAAGCGCGTTCATGGTAAAGTCGCGGCGGTGCGCGTCCTCTTCCATCGTGTCGGCAAAAGCAACCACCGCGCGGCGCCCATCGGTTTCGACATCTTTGCGATAGGTGGTGATTTCATGCGGGATTTGACCCGAAACCACCGTGATGGTGCCATGATCAATCCCCGTGGGAATAGCCTTCAGCCCCGCCGCCCTGGCCAGTTCCACCACTCGGTCAGGCCGCGCATCGGTGGAGATGTCCATATCGCTGACCACCGCCCCAAGCAGAGCGTTGCGCACACAGCCACCGACAAAATGGGCCTGATAGCCCGCGTCGTTCAACATGGCGCAGACCGCCTGTGTGACAGGATTGGTCAACCAATCGCCGGTGATCTTTGGGGCATCGTTCATGCCATCCGCTCCGCCAGACCACGCAGCATCCGCGCGGTAGCGCCCCAGATGTAATAAGGCCCCCAGGGGACCGTGTGGTAATAGCGGCGTTGTCCCCGCCAGCGCCGCGACTGCACCAGATAATTCGCCGGATCCGCCAGATGCGCCAGCGGCACCTCAAAGACCTCTTCCACCTCGCCGGGTTCGGCAACGGGGTCAAACCCGTCTCTGATCAGGCCCAAAACCGGCGTCACCGTGAAGCTAGTGACGGTTTCATGGGCGGGCAGATGGCCCAGAACCTCAACCTGTTCCGGGCGCAGCCCAACCTCTTCCCAGGCCTCGCGCAACGCGGCGGCAGTGACATCCGCGTCACCTGCATCCACCTTACCCCCCGGAAAGGCGATCTGGCCGGGATGGTGTTTCAATCGCGAAGACCGTTTGGTCAGCACCACATGCAGCCCCGCCCCGCGATCGATCAGACCCACCAGCACCGCCGCCGGCCGCAACACACGGCCCGCGGGCAGCACCACATCGGGATTGAGATCAAAGTCCGAGGACTCTGCGCCGGTACGAGACAACGCAGAGATCACCCGATCCAGAGACGGGTCGGCAGGGTTAAGCGGTGCCATTGGCCTTGGTTGCCTCCATCCCGACCGATTTCGGATCCAGATCGTAATGGGCGCCACAGAATTGGCAATCCGCCGTCACCCGCCCCGCATCTGTGGTCATCTTTTCGATGTCCTTGGCCGAATAAATCGACAGCGATTGACGCACGCGATCTTCCGAACAGGTACAACCGAATTTGATCTGTTGCACATCAAAGACACGCGGCTGTTCTTCGTGGAACAGGCGGGTCAGCAGATCGGTGAGGGTCACCTGTGGGCCGATCAGCTCCAGCTCTTCGACCGAGTCGAGCAGGATATTCACGCGGTTCCAGTTCTCGCCGTCTTCGCCGTCCACCAGATCCTGCGCCTGCAGCAATCCACCTTCGCCACTGGCCTCTTCGCCTTTGGCAAAGGGCGAGGCTTTCGGCATGTGCTGCAACATCACGCCGCCCGCACGCCAGTGTTCGCCCACACCGGGCTCAATCGACTGACCAAAGGACAGTTGGAAACGGGTTGGCAGCTGCTCGGACTGGGCAAAATAGCTTTCGGCACATTCCGACAGCGACTTGCCCGCCAGCGGGGTCAGCCCCTGATAGGGCGTCATGTTCTGGCCCTGATCGATCATGATGGCAAAGTAGCCTTTGCCCAGATGTTCAAACGGGCTGGCGTCGCTCAGCCGGCTTTCATCGAAACTGGCATAGGCCCGAATGCGCGCAGGCTCTCCATCATCCGTGGGGCCGTAGTAATCGGTGGCGATCATCCGCACCGGTCCATCCGACTGTACCTGTAGGGACAGTTTCCAGCGCAGCTTCACAGTCTGACCGATCAATGCCGTCAGCAGCGCCATTTCGGCGACCAGCGCTTCGACCACGGCGGGATAGTCATGTTGCTTCAGCACATTGCTGAGCACACCGTCGAGCCGCGCGACACGACCACGAATATCAGAGTTGTCCAGCTGGAACGGCAGAACGGTGTCGTCCCAGGCGAGTTTCGATCCAAGTGTCATGGGATTTCCTTATGCGCCTCGGATTGGCATAAATTGGCTTAGCGTCGAGCGCTTCTTATTCAGGGGCTTGGCATACAGGCTCAATATAGGCAGGACAAGTCAGAGACCAAGAGGTCCGTGCCCCAATGGCATAGAAGGCAGAGGAAGAGTAGAGTGATCAGACGGTTCGGTTCGGCCCCAAGGCCCGATAAACTTTACAAAATGCGCCCCGGCGCCTATGTGATCCTGCCCTTTGGCGATGAGGTGTTGCTGACCCACCAAGAAGAGCCCACGCCCGAGTTTCAGCTGCCCGGTGGCGGCATTGATCCCGGCGAATCCCCTCTGACAGCGCTGCACCGCGAGGTGTTTGAAGAAACCGGCTGGTCGATTGCTTATCCGCGCCGGCTGGGCGCGTTCCGTCGGTTTACCTTCATGCCGGAATATGACCTCTGGGCGGAAAAGATCTGCACCATCTATCTGGCCCATCCCGTGCGTCGGCACGAACCGCCGCGAGAGGCCGGGCACACAGCCCATTGGATGCCCATCCGCGAAGCTGTGACCCAACTGGGCAATCCGGGCGACCGGCATTTTCTGGGTAAGCTGCTGTAAACGGCCCGCCCCCATCACCCCAAATTGTCAGCAATCTGTGAACCAGCGTTAAGATCGCATTAACATTTCACTGCCACCCTGCCGTTGAGGACTCGTCGTCTGATCTGCGCAGCCGCCCGTTTTGTCAGGGCCTGCCACGCAATTGGGCGGGACTATTCCGAATACCGATAAGCAACATGTTTTTATGAGACCACGTTTCAGGTCACGAGGAATGGAGGCGACGATGATTGACTGGGTGCGCATTCAGGAACTGCACAGCAAAATGGGCGCAACAAGCGCTGGCAATCTGATCGAAGAGGGGCTGAATTCGCTGCAAGCGAGCCTGTCTCGGCTCAACACCCTGCCGCTGAAGGAACGATCGGGCCAACTGGCCGTGATCTCGACCCTTGCAGCGGAGATTGGCTTTACTGCCATTGCCGAAGCAGGCGAAGCCTTGTCGCTGATCCCTGCAGATCACGAAGAGCTGGACCTTGGTGCGCTGGAAACGGCCTTTGACCGCTCCGTGTCCCTGTTTGACGTCGAAAGAGAGGTCTATGTGGCGGCCTGACCGCCCCATAGCCTCTGACATAGGTGATCAGATCACAAATTCCGCGATGCTTTCATCCTCGGTGATGTCGGAATAGACAAAGTCACTGGCGTCGAGGCGTTCATACAACGCCTCGAAATTGTCGGCTGTTGTGGTCTCGATCCCGATCAGCACTGACCCGAAGTTGCGGGCGTTTTTCTTCATATACTCAAACCGTGCGATGTTATCGTCCGGCCCCAGAATATTGAGGAAATCCTTCAGAGCACCGGGACGCTGCGGCAGCCGTAGGATGAAGTATTTCTTCACCCCCATATAGCGCTGCGCCCGTTCTTTGACCTCGGGCAGGCGCTCGAAATCGAAATTGCCGCCAGAGGTAACGCAGACCACCGTCTTGCCCTTCACCTCGTCCTTCAGGTCCTTCAGTGCATCCACCGACAGGGCCCCAGCCGGTTCCAGAACAATGCCCTCGACGTTCAGCATTTCCACAATGGTGGTGCAAATCCGATCCTCGGGCGCATCCAGCATCTTCTCCGGCGCAGTGTCTTTCAGCACCGCAAAGGGATGTTTGCCGATCTGCGCCACCGCAGCGCCATCCACAAAGCTGTCGATCTGGTTGAGCTTCACCGGATGCCCCTCTGCTAGCGCGGCCCGCAGGCTCTGCCCGCCAGTGGGTTCCACAAAGCGCAGATCGGTGTCAGGTGCCACCTCATCCAGGTATTTGCGCACGCCAGCGGACAAGCCGCCGCCGCCCACGGGCAGCACAACCATATCCGGCACCCGCCCCAGCTGCGCGGTCATCTCTGCCGCAACACTGGCCTGGCCTTCGATCACATCCAGATCATCAAACGGCGACAGGAAGTATCCCCCCGCCTCTGCGCAATAGGCCTGTGCGGCCTCCAGACAGGCGTCGAAATAGTCCCCAACAAGGCGGATTTCGACGTTTTCGCCGCCGAACACACGGGTCTTGTCGATCTTCTGCTGCGGCGTTGTCACCGGCATGAAGATCACACCTTTCACCCCGAAGTGACGGCTGACATAGGCCACCCCCTGCGCGTGATTGCCGGCTGACGCACAGACAAACACCTCAAGCGCGGGATCGCGCGCCAAGGCCTTGCCCATCGCGTTCAACGCGCCACGGATCTTGTAGCTGCGCACGGGGCTCAGGTCTTCTCGTTTCAACCAGATATCCGCGCCGTAAATCGACGACAGATGATCGTTACGCTGGAGTGGCGTCGCCGGGAACAGGGCCCGCATCTGCTGCTCGGCCACGCGGGCCTTTTTCAGAAAATCGCTCATGCGCCTGTCTTGAAACAGCCCTGCCCCAAAGGCAAGCGCTTTGGGACAGGTGTGCCGAAGTATACCGGTTTAAGCGAGCGGGCGTTTTTCAACGAAGTGACCGTAGAGGGTGGTAATCAGACTGACGCCGATCATGCCTGTCAGCCCTCCAACGAGGATGCTACCAATGACGGCCAGCTGCACTGACCAAGACGCCAACGTTTGAGTCGCCAACGCTGCGACCCATTGGGTCACTGACAAGCTCACGGCGCAGATCAACAACGTTCCCAGCGTTCCCGACATCGCCACCAACGCGTCACCCAGTTTAAATTTCTGATCAATTGCCGCAGCCGGCAGGATTGGGCTCAGCATCAGAAAAAAGATCATGAAAACAAGGTTCACAACCACCATGATTCCCCTTGCAACTAACAAGTCTCCTTGCGCCGCAAAGCTGAACGCAATGCGCCCGACCACCATGCTGATCAGCCAGAACGGAAGGATGAGAAGCAAAACAATCAAGATCCCACCGATGATGTATTTAGCCGCCTGACGCCAAGACAGCCGCAACATTAATGCACGCGGGGTTTCACTTAACAGGATAAACCGGTGCCAATGCACCACCCCGTTCATGAGTGCGACCCAGATCACAAGGATTGTTCCGAAGAAGACCACCATAAATCCTCCAGACATATTGTTGAACCGCACACTCTGACCACTAAAGACGAAAAACGGGCCCAGCCCGATATACGCACTAAACGCCATCAAGACTGCCAGAACCACGAGCAGCGGCAGGGCGAAGATCTGCAACATCGCACCCAAGTTGTTGATCACCATCCGCACCGCGTGAATAAATAGCTTAAGCCCGAGCATCTTAACCTCAAAGTCGTTTGGGCGGACATAATCACAACCTTTTCGTCACAACAACCCGTCTGCACCCCGCCAGAGCCTGCGCCACCTTGCCCTTGGGTCCAAAACCCGTTATCGCGCTTGCGATTGAACAGATTCCAACGTGTCAGAGGTCGTCATGTCCGCGCCCAAGAAAGTTGTCCTGGCCTACTCCGGTGGCCTCGATACCTCGATCATCCTGAAATGGCTGCAAACCGAATACGGTTGCGAAGTTGTCACCTTCACTGCTGACCTCGGTCAGGGGGAAGAGCTGGAGCCTGCCCGCAAGAAAGCCGAAATGCTGGGCATCAAGCCGGAAAACATCTTCATCGAAGATGTCCGCGAAGAGTTCGTGCGCGACTTCGTCTTCCCGATGTTCCGCGCCAATGCGCTCTATGAGGGTGAATACCTGCTGGGCACCTCGATCGCACGTCCGCTGATTTCGAAACGTCTGGTGGAAATCGCCGCTGAAACCGGTGCCGATGCCGTGTCCCACGGGGCCACCGGCAAGGGCAACGACCAGGTGCGTTTCGAACTGGCCGCCTATGCGCTGAACCCCGACATCACCGTGATCGCGCCCTGGCGTGAATGGGACCTGTCGAGCCGGACCAAACTGCTGGAGTTTGCCGAAGCGAACCAGATTCCGATCGCCAAGGACAAACGTGGTGAGGCGCCGTTCAGCGTCGACGCCAACCTGCTGCACACCTCGTCTGAGGGCAAAGTGCTGGAAGATCCGGCCGAAGCGGCCCCCGATTACGTCTACCAGCGCACCGTTGCGCCGGAAGATGCGCCTGACACGCCTGAAATCATCACCATCGGTTTTGAAAAAGGCGACGCTGTCAGCATCAATGGTGAGGCGATGAGCCCCGCCACCATCCTGACTGCGCTGAACGACTATGGCCGCAAGCACGGCATTGGCCGTCTCGACTTTGTTGAGAACCGCTTTGTTGGCATGAAATCGCGTGGTGTCTATGAGACCCCGGGCGGCACCATCCTGCTGCAGGCACACCGTGGCATCGAACAGATCACGCTGGATTCCGGTGCTGGCCACCTGAAGGATTCGATCATGCCGCGCTATGCGGAGCTGATCTACAACGGCTTCTGGTACTCGCCTGAACGCGAAATGCTGCAGGCGCTGATCGACAAATCGCAAGAGCATGTCACCGGCACCGTGACCCTGAAGCTTTACAAAGGCTCGGTCTTTACCGTGGCGCGCGACAGCGATCATTCCCTCTACTCCGAGGCCCATGTGACCTTCGAAGAAGATGCAGGCGCCTACAACCAGGAAGATGCCGCAGGCTTCATTCAGCTGAATGCTCTGCGTCTGAAGCTGCTGGCCGCCCGTGAGCGTCGCCTGAAAGACTAAGCGACAAGCTATCCCAACACGTTCAAGCCGCCCTTCGGGGCGGCTTTTTCGTTTGGCATCAGATAGTAAGGTATTCCTTACTTTCGCCAAACAGCCCCTTACATTTGCCCCGGAACCCCCTATGAACCTGCCCATTCTTTAATCAATTCGGGACAGGGACATTGGAACAACAACAGTTTGAATTCCGTGGAAACGCGCGGGAATGGTTTGGCATCTGGATCGTCAACATTCTGCTTTCGATTGTGACGCTTGGGATCTACTCGGCCTGGGCCAAGGTGCGGACCAAGAAGTACTTCTACCAGAACACCTGGGTCGCCGGCCGCAATTTTGACTACCACGCCACGGGCAAGCAGATCCTCAAAGGCCGTCTGGTCGTGATTGCCGCGATCTTTGTCTATGCGCTGCTGAGCGCCGTTGCCCCGCCGCTGGCCGTTCTGATGCTGCTGGCCTATCTGATCTTCATCCCGGTGCTGGTCAAAAACGGCATGGTGTTCAATGCGCGCAACAGCAGCTGGGCCAATGTCCGGTTCAACTTCGAAGGCCAAACCGGTGAGGCCTATAAGGTCATGCTTGGCCTGCCCATTGTGGTGGCGCTGACGGCCTACACCACCTTCCCTTTCCTGGCGCGCGCCGTGCAGCGGTTTGGCATCAACGGCCACCGTCTGGGCAAAACCGCCTTCCACTTCGAAAGTGACATTGGCCCCTTCTACAAGGCCTACCTGCTGGCCGTGCTCTTCTTTGCGGCAATCGGTGGCCTGCTGGGCATCCTTGTGTTCCAGATGATCACACAGGCGGCAACTGTAGGGGATCTTGGCACGCTGCAGGTGATGATTGCTGTGATCTATGTTGCCGCATTGCTGCTGGGGGCGTTTGCGGTGGTGCTTTATCAGTCCATGATCCGCAACCATGTCTATGCCAACACCACGCTGGGGGCCAACCACCACGGTTTCCGTTCCACCGTGACCCCCGGTGCAATGCTGTGGCTGGCCGTCAGCAACGCTCTTGTTGTGGCCTCGACCCTTGGCTTGATGCTGCCCTGGGCGCAAATCCGGGCGCAGCGTTATCTGGCGGCAAACTCGACCTTCCTGATCAACGGCTCGCTGGAAGAGTTCACCGGTGAAATTCAGGATCCCACCAATGCGATCGGTGACGCCCTGGGCGACATCGAAGGTGTTGAACTGGGTCTTGCAATGTAAATGGCCCCTCCCTCGGCCATCCTGGAGGGCCAGGCCTTTGCGCCTAGCTCTTCGGCGCCTCACCGCGCCAACCTGCACCTCAATGGGGGGCAGGTTTTTCTGATTGATGCCACGGCGGAAACCGTACTGCTGCGGTGCCAACGCAGTGAGGTCCGTTTGGATCCGCCAGTGGGCAACAGCCCGCGCAACGTTCACCTGGCCGAAGGCTGGCTGTTTCAGACACAGGCGCCGGGGGCCTCGGCCTTGTTGGATGAGCAACTGCGCAGCCGTTTGCTGCGCCATTTCGAACAGTTTCACCCACGTCTTTTTGCCGTCGCTTTGGCTGCGGTGCTGGCCGCGGTGGCGGTGTGGAAATGCGCGATCCCGGTTCTGGTGGCACTTGCGGTCTGGATGACCCCAGCAACGCTGAAACAGCAGATCGACCGAGGCACCCTGCAATCCATGGATTTTGCCATGGCAGAGCCCAGCCAGCTGTCAGAGGCGCAACAGGCGACGCAACACCGGATCTTTGCCACCCTGGTGAAGGCCAGCGGGTTGGACCCTGAAACGGTCAATCTGCAGTTCCGCGATTTGCCGGGCATGGGGCCAAATGCCTTTGCGCTTCCCGGGGGCACGGTGGTGCTGACCGATGCGCTGGTCGCCGCCTATCCCGAGGACACCGCCCTGATTGCCGGGGTTATGGCCCATGAGCTGGGCCATGTTGCAGAGCAGCACGGGCTGCGCCGACTTTACCAATCATTGTCGCTCTATGTCCTTGTGGCAATGATTGCAGGCGATGTCGGGCCGATCCTCGACAACCTCACCCTTGAAGGCCAGACCCTCCTAAACCTCGCCTTTTCGCGCCGCCATGAATTGGCTGCCGACAGCTACGCGCTCAAACTGCTGGACCAAACCGGCTACGACAGCGCCGGTCTGACACGTTTCTTTGCCGACGTCGCCAAATACGACGGGGCGAGCTGGACCTCGTCCCATCCGCTTAGCAAAGACCGGATCAAAAACATCGAGACCTACAACCAAAGCCGCTGATTTCAGCAGCCAGCTCTGACAAACCGATCAATTGGGTAAGGTATTCCAGACTCGCCCATTGGTTTCGTTTGCTTTGTCACATTTCATCGTCAAACTGGCGGTATTTGAGTGATGGTATTGGTTTGATTTGTGTTGGGGAAAACATGAAATTTGAAACCTATTTGGGCCAGGCCTCAGCCCCTGGCCAGTGCGAACGCCCGTCCGAACTGCGGATCTGCGAAGGCTCGGCCTTCCTGACTGATATTGCTGAGGACGAAATCCTCAGCTGGGCCGACATGCGGAAACTGTTCTTTGAACCGATGGGGGATGGCGCAACCTATCAGGTCTGTCTGCCGCAGGGATGGCACTTTGCCAGCACCGACCCACGCCTTGCCATCCTGGCAACGCCGGAACGCCGGCGGCGCATGTTTGAAGGGCTGCGGCGCCAACGTGCGGGCCAGCGGCAACCTGCCTGACCTTTGGTCACCGGCGCTCTGACCAAGCGTTAACATTGCCCCAATTCCTGCCCCCGCCTAGCACGGAGGGGTCGAAGATACGGGAGGATGCGATGACCTTGAGCGAGATTGCTGCACTGGTGCAGAAGGGTGTGACCCACAGTGGTTTTGCCGAAAGCCTGAAATTTGACTGCGGTGACGCAGGTGTGGTGGCCATCGCCGACGGCCACGTCAGCCTTGAGGATCGCGACACCGATTGCACATTGAAACTGTCGCTCGACAATCTGGCCAAACTGGTGACTGGCAACCTCAACCCAATGACCGCCGTGATGATGGGCAAGCTGAAGGTTTCAGGCAATCCGGCCATAGCGTTGAAGCTGAAAGAGCTGCTGTAAGGGCACAAGCGGCCTACAAAGACGCCTCTTGCCACAGGGGACCCCGCGCCTCTACGCTGGTCCCATGCTAGCACTCCGCGAGATCACGCGCGACACGGTGAACGCGCTTATCCGGCTGAAGGTAAAGGAATGGCAACAGAACCTGGTTGCCTCCAACGCCATCACCCTGGCCCAGGCCGCCTATGAACCGGGCAGCTATGTCTGGGGGCTTTGGGTCGAGGAACGGCCCGTCGGCCTGATGGCGCTGATCCACCCACATGAAAGCCCTGGGTTGGAGCCCGAGGATGATCCCGATGCCGCCTTTATCTGGCGGCTGATGATCGCGGCTGAGGAACAGGGCAAAGGCTACGGGATGGCCGCGATTGAGGCGGCGAAGGCGCAGGCCCACGCCTGGGGCTTGCCAAGGCTGGCGGCAACTGTGGTGGATTCGGAAAACTCCAACATGGCGTTCTATGAACACCTTGGGTTTCACCAGACCGGCAAGATCATCGACAACGAGCTGCATATTCTGGCCAATGTCGATTGAGCACTGCCAACAAAGCCGTCTCTAACCCAGCCTGATTTCCGCCAATCTTTGATAATGTGGCAGCGCCTCGGCCAGCAGATCAGCGGCAGCGCCGGTCAGTTCCGGCACGTTGGGATCCGGCGCCGCAAAGGTGGTGGAACGATGCACCGCCCCGTACCAATGTGCCGCCCAGACGCCATCAGCGGGATGTCCGCCTGTGGGCCAGCCAAGCATGCCGTCGTCCCAGGGCAGGTCAATGGCGGCGCAGAGCCTTTGCAACATACCCGCCGGATCACGGCGGATATCGTCACTGTCCACCACAACCGGCGGCGTACCAAACTGGCAGACTTCCTCAAACAGTTCGGTCTGCTGGGTAAAGCCCATGTCAGCCAGCGTCGGGTTTTCATACTTCGCGCCAAAGCTGGCAATCACCCTTGCAGGGTGGCGGATCAGGAAGACGTTGGTGACCTCCCGCATCCAGCCCCGCGGCACGCCAGGGATCATATGTTGGCACATATGTTTTTGGTAGAAATGCAGCTTTCCGGCCGAAATAGGCTCTAAGAGTGACCGCGCAACCTCCGCAGGATCCTGCGGTTGCGACGCCATCACTTGATCCCCCATCGGGTGCTCAATCCCTGTCATCTTGAGATAGGCCGCATAGAACGGTTCATCCACCACAGCGCAATCTGCCCGTGCGCCGAAACTGTACATCATCGCCGTCGACAGGTTACGCGGCCCAGACCACATGGCGATCCGCATCAGGCGCATTCCCGTTCGATCAGATCCTTGTAAAGCGCCCGGATCCGCTGGGTCATCGGGCCCATCTGCCCGTCACCGATCTGGCGTCCGTCAATGTCCCCCACAGGGGTCTGCGCCCCGAAGGTGCCGGTCAGAAACGCCTCATCCGCGCCATAGGTATCAACCAGCGAATAGTTCCGCTCATGCACCGGGATGCCGTTGGCGCGGCACAGGTCGATCACCTTCTGGCGGGTGATGCCGTTCATGCAATAGTCCCCGGTGGAGGTCCAAACCTCGCCTTTGCGCACGATGAAGAAGTTGCAGGCGTTGGTGGTGTTCACAAAGCCATGCACGTCCAGCATCAGTGCCTCATCTGCGCCGGCCTTTTCGGCGGCGATACAGGCCAGAATGCAGTTCAGCTTGGAATGTGAGTTCAGCTTGGGATCCTGCGTCATCGGCAACCCGCGCTGATGTGGCACTGTCGCCAGCCGAATGGGCCGCGGGATCGAGGGTTTGGAATGCTCCATGATGATCGCAACCGTTGGCCCGGTCTGCGACAGGCTGGGGTGCTGGAACGGGCGTACCTTCAGCCCGCGTGTGATCATCAGCCGGGCATGGGCGTCATGGGTCATGCCGTTGGCCTTTTGTGTCTCTAACAAGGCCGAAATCACCTGATCCCGGGTCATGCCTATGTCCAGATCCACCGCCAGCGAGGCCTCAAACAAACGGTCCATGTGAGCGTCCAGAAAGGCCCATGTGTTGTTGTAGAGCCGCAGCCCCTCCCAAATCCCATCCCCCAGCATGAAGCCGCTGTCATAGACCGACACCATCGCCGCGGCCTTGGGCACGATCTTGCCGTTGAGGTAGATCAGGATCTCTTCGTTGCGGGCGTCTTCTTCGGCCTGATGGGTGCTGACGTGGTCTTCTTGCATGGGGGCTCCTCTTCCGTCCGGCAGGCTAATCTGCGGCGCGGGTGGGGGAAAGTGGATTTTGGATCCACTATGCCGATGCGCTGGCTTCACACCCGCTCAAGCCTTTGTGAGCCCCCCTATCGCCGTGCAATCCGATCCGGCAGGGTGCCCCAAATTGACCTGTCAGCCGTCGGAGGTGCCCCATGTTGAAAGCGCAAGAGTTTAAGGCCGGAATGCTGGCCCTGTTCATCGGCATTGGTGTGATTGCACAATGCAACACCGCCCGCGCCGGGGGCACCGAAGAGCTGATCGTGGCAGGGGGATGTTTCTGGTGTGTCGAAAGCGATTTCGAAAGCGTGCCAGGTGTGATCGAGGCGGTATCGGGCTATACCGGCGGCACCACAGAGAACCCGACTTACAAGAAAATCGGCAAAGGCGGCACCGGCCATTATGAGGCGGTGAAGGTCAGCTATGACTCTGCCAAGGTCAGCCGCGAAGAGTTGCTGCACCTCTTCTTCCGTTCGGTGGACCCCACCGATGCGGGGGGCCAGTTCTGTGACCGTGGCGAAAGCTACCGCACCGCCATTTTCGTCTCTAGTCCGGCGGAAAAATCCGCTGCCAGCGCCGCCAAGTCAGCCGCACAGCAGGAGTTGGGCCAGCAAATTGTGACCCCCATTCTGGACGCAAAAACCTTCTATGAGGCCGAGGCCTATCATCAGGATTACTACAAAGGCTCCAAGATTGTGCTGACGCGCTTTGGCCCGGTGAAACAGTCCAAAGCCTACAAGAAATATCGCAACGCCTGTGGCCGCGATCAGCGGGTGAAGGCGCTTTGGGGGATGGACGCGCCTTTCATCAACTAAGAGGCTGCAGGTCTTACGACCAGTCCAGCACCTCTTTCAGATCCGGGATCACATCCGCGGTGCCGTGGCGGGTCACCATCAATGCAGAAGCCTGGATAGCCAATTCCACCGCTTCGCCGTTGCTGGCACCACGGTCTAATGCGGCCAGAAAATAGCCGGTGAAGGTGTCCCCTGCGCCCGTACTGTCGACGGGATCGACCTTGGGTGCAGCGAAATCCTGCGGCTGCCATTGGCTGGCCTGCTCAAATAGTGTGCAGCCCTTTTCCCCCTTGGTCACCACAATCGTGGCAACATCCATTTCCGCCGAGGGCACCAGTCCCGTGGCCGCGTGCAGTTGCTGCATTTCAATCTCATTGAGCACCAGAATGTCGATATGGGGCAGCACCGCCCGCACCGCATCGGCGTCAAAAGGCGCGGCGGCATAGGCCACCTTCAGCCCCAGCTTCGCGCCTGTTTCGGCAGCAAAGGCCTGCGCATTGGTTTCATTCTGCATCACCAGAATGTCGCCGCTCGCCGCCTCTGACAGGGTCAGGCCGATCTGGTCCTCGGCGATCCGCGCATTGGCGCCGGGATGCACGATGATGGCGTTTTCTCCAGCCTCATCCAGCATGATGATCGCATGTCCGGTGGGGTCGTCGAGGGTGGCAATGGTGCGGGTGTCGACGCCATATTCGGTCAGCCGTTCGATGGCCCATTGGCCCTCTGGACCGACTGCGCCGATATGGGCCACCCGCGCCCCCGCACGGGCCGCGGCCACCGACATATTGGCGCCTTTGCCGCCCAGACCGGTGTCCAGCGCATGGCTCAGAATGGTTTCCCCCGGCGCTGGAATATGCCCCAGCCGGTAGAAGTGATCCGCATTGATCGAACCCAGATTCCAAATCGCCATGTCGCGCCCCCGTCAAGTGAAGCGATAGATTGACGGGAGTTTGGTGGGGATTGCAAGCGACCTTTTGCTGCAGCGCGAACGCCTGCACCTGATCGTAAAGGGCGAATGCCCATTGGGGTCAAAGCGGGCCACACCCGCCCCCCTCAACGCAAAACGCCCAGCCTGATGGCCGGGCGTTTCTTTTCGCGAGAATGAGTTCCCTCACCCCACCTTGCAAGCGGCCAGAACGGCCATGTTCAGGATGTCGTTTGCGGTGGAGTTGGTCGAGCAGATCTGGATCGAGTTGTCGATACCCGCCAGAATTGGGCCAATCACCGTTGCCCCACCCATTTCCTGCATCAGCTTGACCGAGATCGAGGCCGAGTGCCGCGCTGGCACAACAAGAATGTTGGCAGGTCCCGACAGGCGCTGGAAGGGATAGGCCTCCTGCGCCTGACGGTTCAGCGCCACATCCACGGTCATTTCCCCTTCGAACTCGAAGTCGACGCCGCGGGCTTCCAGAACCTTGGGAGCGCCATGCATCTTGGTGGCGCGTTCCGACACCGGATAGCCGAAGGTCGAGAAGCTGACAAAGGCCACCCGCGGCTCCAGCCCCATGTGACGGGCCACATCGGCGGACCGTTCCGCGATGGTGGCCAGATCCTCTTCGTTCGGCCATTCGTGCACCAGCGTATCCGCCACCAGCACAATCCGGCCTTTGTTCAGCAGAGCCGTCACACCAACCGCGCCATGTGCGGCGTCGGCGTCAAACACGTGGTTCACCAACTCTAGCACATGCGCCGATTTGCGGGTTGCCCCGGTGATCAACCCGTCCCCATGCCCATGCGCCAGCATCAGAGACGAGAACACATGCCGGTCGCGGCTGGCCAGACGATGCACATCGTGGCGGTCAAAACCCTTCCGTTGCAGACGGTTGTAAAGGAAGTCCTTGTACTGATCCAAGTGGCGGGTGTTGGCGGCGTTCACCACCTCCAGCTCGCGCACAGCGTCGCCCATACCGGCGGCTTCCAGCTTGTCTTTCACGTCGGCCTCACGGCCCACCACCAGCGCTTTGCCCAGACCGGAGCGTTGATACTGCACGGCGGCACGCAAAACGCGGGGATCATCCCCTTCGGCAAAGATCATACGGGCCTGCGCCTTGCGGGCGCGGGCGTGGATGCCGCGCATCACGTTGGCGGTTGGGTCCATGCGCGACTTCAGCGACTGCTCATAACCGTCCATATCAATGATCGGACGACGTGCTGCGCCCGTATCCATGCCGGCCTTCGCCACACGGGGCGGGATCACATAGATCAGGCGTGGGTCAAACGGCGTCGGGATGATGTAATCCCGGCCAAAGCTCAGCGATTTGCCATAGGCCATCGCCACCTCATCCGGCACGTCCTCACGCGCCAGCTCGGCCAGCGCTTCGGCGCAGGCGATCTTCATCTCGTCATTGATGGCGCGGGCATGGATATCCAGCGCCCCGCGGAACAGATAGGGGAAACCCAAGACGTTGTTCACCTGGTTCGGATAATCCGAACGGCCGGTGGCCACAATCGCATCGGGGCGGACCGCATGAGCCTCTTCCGGGGTGATCTCGGGGTCCGGGTTCGCCATCGCGAAGATCACCGGATTGTCGTTCATCGCCTGCACCATTTCCTGCGTCACGGCCCCTTTGACCGACACACCAAGGAAGACATCCGCCCCCTCCATCGCCTCTTCCAGCGTGCGCAGCTTGGTCGACACCGCATGGGCCGATTTCCACTGGTTCATACCCTCGGTACGACCCTGATAGATCACGCCTTTGGTGTCACAAACGATGCAGTTTTCGTGACGTGCGCCCATCGATTTCAACAGTTCGATACAGGCAATGCCCGCCGCGCCCGCACCGTTTAGCACGATTTTGACGTCTTCGATCTTCTTGCCCGACAGATGCAGCGCGTTGATCAGACCGGCGGCACAGATCACGGCGGTGCCGTGCTGGTCGTCATGGAAGACGGGGATATCCATCTCTTCCTTGAGCTTCTGCTCAATGATGAAACATTCCGGCGCCTTGATATCTTCGAGGTTGATACCGCCAAAGGTCGGCCCCATCAGTTTGATCGCTTTGATCATCTCATCGGGGTCTTCGGTGTCCAGTTCGATATCAATCGAGTTCACATCCGCAAAGCGTTTGAACAGAACCGATTTGCCTTCCATCACCGGCTTGGAGCCAAGCGCGCCAAGGTTGCCCAGACCCAGCACCGCGGTGCCGTTGGAAATCACCGCAACAAGGTTGCCCTTGTTGGTATAGTCATAGGCCAGCTCGGGGTTTTGTGCGATATCTTCGCAGGGCACCGCCACACCGGGCGAATAGGCCAGCGACAGGTCGCGCTGGGTGGTCATCGGAACGGTGGCCTGAACCTCCCACTTGCCTGGGGTGGGTTCTAAATGAAAGGCCAAAGCCTCTTCGCGGGTAACTTTCTGTTTGGTCATGGCGATTATTCATTCCGAAAATTTCTGCGATCAAGACTGCATAACGTGCCTGTCCACAGGTCTCAACCGCAAGGACCTATGGATTTTTTTTGAAAGTCTTTCGTTATCGCTATCAAAATCAAATCCCTGTCACGCGGCCCTGTTTTACGGGTTACAAAGCCCCCTTTCCCCTCGGACTCGCACCACGTATTGTCGCGCGAAAGAATGCCTTGGGGGACAAAAGGTGACGAAGGCCAAAGCAGCAGTAACGCCGATGATGGCGCAATATCTGGAGATCAAAGAAGCCTATGAAAACGCGCTTCTGTTCTACCGGATGGGCGATTTCTACGAGATGTTCTTTGACGATGCCGTTGCCGCCGCCGAAGCGCTGGACATCGCGCTGACCAAACGGGGCAAACATGAGGGTGCCGACATTCCCATGTGCGGCGTCCCCGTTCATGCCGCCGAGGGCTACCTGCTGACTCTGATCCGCAAAGGCTTCCGTGTGGCGGTTTGCGAACAGATGGAAAGCCCAGCAGAGGCCAAAAAACGCGGCTACAAGGCCGTGGTGAAACGGGACGTTGTGCGGCTGGTCACCCCGGGCACCCTGACCGAAGATTCCCTGTTGGAAGCCCGCCGTCACAACTTCTTGGCCGCCTATGCCACCGTGCGCGATGAGGCCGCGTTGGCCTGGGTCGATATCTCAACCGGTGAATTTCATGTAATGCCGCTGCCCCCCGTCCGTCTGGGGCCGGAACTGGCGCGGTTGATGCCATCGGAACTGGTGATTTCCGAAGCGTCAGAGGCGGATTTGGGTGAAATAGTCGCTGAATCGGGCACATCTCTGACCCCACTTTCCCGTGCTGCCTTCGACAGCACATCAGCCGAAAAACGCCTGTGTGATCTGTTTTCTGTCGGCTCACTAGAGGCCTTTGGCCAGTTCACCCGCGCCGAGGTTTCGGCGATGGGTGCGGTGGTTGAATATCTGGAAATCACCCAAAAGGGCAAACTGCCGCTGCTGCAGAAACCTCAGCGTGAAGCACAGGCACGTGTGATGCAGATCGACGCTGCCACCCGCCGCAATCTGGAACTGACCCAATCGATGAACGGGGGCCGCGCCGGCTCTTTGCTGGCGGCCATTGACCGCACCGTCACCGCCGCTGGCGCCCGCCTGCTGGAACGTCGCCTGTCCAGCCCGTCGCGGGTGTTGAACGTGATCCATGACCGGCTGACCGCCGTGGATTTTGCGCTGGAACAGTCCCGACTGGCCGAAGATCTGCGCAACGATCTGCGTAGGGTGCCGGACCTCGATCGCGCCCTCTCACGGCTGGGGCTGGACCGGGGTGGCCCCCGCGATCTGGCGGCCATTCGCAACGGTCTGGGACAAGCCGCCCAGATCAGCGAACGGATCGACGCCGCCCCCCTGCCCGATCTGCTGCGCAATGCTTCTGAGGCGCTTGTGGGTCACGACGCGCTGACCGACCTCTTGGAAAACGCCCTGATTGCAGAGCCACCTCTGCTGGCCCGTGACGGCGGCTTCATCGCACCGGGCTTTGACGAAGAGCTGGATGAAATGCGCCAGCTCCGCGATGAAGGTCGCTCCGTGATTGCTGCGATGCAGTCCGAATACCAAGAGTTGACTGGCATCAACTCATTGAAAGTTAAGCACAATAACGTATTGGGCTATTTCGTTGAGGTGACGGCCACCCACGCCGACAAGATGCTGTCTGAACCCCTGTCAGACACGTTCAAGCACCGCCAGACCACCGCCAATCAAGTGCGTTTCACCACCGTACCCCTGTCGGAAATGGAGACAAAGATCCTCAACGCCGGTGGCCGCGCGCTGGAGATTGAAAAGCGTCTGTTCGACAGCCTCGCCCGCGCCATTTTGGACCGCGCCGATCACATCAACGTCGCCTCGCGGGCCTTGGCCGAACTGGACCTTGCCACCAGCCTTGCCGATCTGGCACGAGCCGAGGATTGGGCCAAACCGCAGGTGGACGATTCCCGCTGCCTGCAGATCAGCGGCGGCCGCCATCCCGTTGTTGAACTGGCGCTGCGCAAACAGGGTGGTGCGCCCTTCATCGCCAATGACTGCGACCTGGCCGATGGCTCTGCCGGGGCGGACATCTGGCTGCTGACCGGTCCCAACATGGCGGGTAAATCGACCTTCCTGCGGCAGAACGCATTGATCGCGCTACTGGCACAGATCGGCAGCTATGTGCCTGCAAAGGCCGCAAAAATTGGCATTGTCAGCCAGCTGTTCAGCCGTGTCGGTGCCTCGGATGATCTGGCCCGTGGCCGGTCGACCTTTATGGTGGAAATGGTGGAAACCGCCGCCATCCTGAACCAGGCCGACGACCGCGCGCTGGTCATTCTGGATGAAATCGGCCGCGGCACCGCGACCTATGACGGGCTGTCGATCGCCTGGGCCACGTTGGAACATCTGCACGATGTGAACCAGTCCCGCGCTCTGTTTGCCACCCATTACCACGAAATGACCAACCTCGCGGAAAAGCTGAAAGGCGTCGACAACGCCACTGTTGCGGTGAAAGAATTCGAGGGCGAGGTCATCTTCCTCCATGAGGTGCGCAAAGGCGCGACGGATCGCAGCTACGGGGTGCAGGTTGCCAAACTGGCGGGCCTGCCGGATGCGGTGGTCGCCCGCGCCCGGGTGGTGCTGGATGCGCTGGAGAAAGGCGAACGCGAAGGCGGCAAGAAACAGGCGGTGATCGACGATCTGCCGCTGTTCTCCATCGCGCCGCCGCCGGCGCCCGCTGTGGCTGCGACTGGCCCGTCAAAACTTGAGGAACGGTTGGATCAGATCCTGCCCGATGATCTCAGCCCGCGCGAGGCGCTGACGCTGCTTTATGAGCTGAAAGAGTTGAGCAAGGCCTAACAGCCTGCTCACCAGCTACCGGAGCCGCCGCCACCGGAGGAGCTGCCGCCGCCAAAAGACGACGAGGACGAGGAGGAGGAGGAACTGCGCTCCTTGCGCGGGATGACCTCGGTCCCCGACCATTCGTCGCCACAATGCTGGCAGCTGTAATCCACCCGTCGCAAGCCGGAACTGGAATAGGTCGGATGCTCCAGAATGGTGCTGTCGCTGTCCACCGTGCGATAATTACAGCTGCGACAAGCGCCGTAGGAAGAGAACCACCTGCGATAGGCCTCGATCGTGCGATGACCACAGTCTGGGCATTCCCAAACATCGTAGTCCACGCTCTTCAACGCTTCCTCTTTGCTCTGCCCCTCGGACAGCAGCGCATCATCCAGATCCTCAGGAACCAGCTGCATGGTGGTGCCCTCCACCGGACAGACACGCGGACGACGCCGACGCCATTTCATAAACAGCCAGGCGCCGAATCCAGCCACCGGTGTGGTGGCGGCATAGAACCACGCGGCGTAGCGCTCAAAGAACCCTGGCGGCTCATACCCTGGCGGATAGATCACCTCACCCCTGTCGCTGCCAATCTCTTCGCCTTTCAGATCAGCGATGACGGCTTCGACCCCTTCCATGATACCATGTGCAAAATCGCCTTCGGAAAACTCCGGTACGATGATCCGGTCGATGATCCGCTGCACCACCAGATCCTTACTGTCGCCATAGCCTGATCCCACCTCGATCCGCAGCACACGGTCGTCCACCGCAACCAGCATCATCACGCCGTCATTGCGGGTGGCATCACCAACACCCCACGCGTTGAACAACCCGGTGGCGAAAGGTTCGATGTTTCCGTCGTGACCGTAGTCCGACATGGAGTGCAGAGTCACCACCGTGAACTCAATGCCCTGTTCGTCGCGCAGAGCCTTCAAATTCCGCCTTAGAATACTTTCGTGCCCAAGGTCTAAAATCTCAGCAAAATCATTAACATAGAGGTCATTATAGGCCGGATACTCCTGCGCTCTCGCAGAGCTGAGCATCAGGAGGAGGCATAACAGGGCATGAAGGGCAAATCTCATCGCTCTAAGAGGCCCGATTTTCGCCTCTCCTGTCAAGAATGCGCCGTCGCCCCCAGCGCCGGGTCAGGCGCAAAGAAAAAGGCGCGGCCCTGCGACCCCGCCTTTCATCTTGCCAGAAATACTCAAATCCCCGATCCGCCACTTGCGACCAGGGGTATGAGTTTTATGCCGTCATCGAGCTGACGCCAACCTGTGCCGGACGCAGCAGGCGGTCGTGCAGCATGAAGCCCACAGCCGAGACCTGAATGATCTCACCGGCTTTGGTGCCGGGCACGGGCGCTTCGAACATGGCTTCGTGTTCGTTCGGATCGAACTTGTCACCCACCGCGGGGGCGATGACCTCGATGCCGTGTTTCTTGAAGGTGTTCTTCAGCTCGCGCAGGGTCAGTTCCAGACCTTCCAGCATCGCACCCATGGCCTCGCGCTGTTCGTCGCTGATCGCATCCATCGCACGCTGCAGGTTGTCGTAAACCGGCAGCATGTCCCGCGCCAGTTTTGAGCCACCGTATTGCTCGGCCTCGCGGCGCTGCTTGTCGGCGCGTTTGCGCGAGTTCTCGGCATCGGCCAGGGCGCGCATGAACTTGTCGCGGTAATCGTCGCGTTCGGCCCGCAGCGCTTCCAGCTCGTCGCCTTCCACTTCCAGCTCCAGCGCCTCTTCTTCGGCCCGCTCTTCAGCTTCCAGCTCCGCTTCGGCGGTCTCGATATCGTCGAGGAATTCGTCTTCTCTAGGCATAGTGCCACCTTTTCCAACTTTAGCTGCGGTCGGAAATCATCCGTCCAACCAACTGAGCCGTGTAATCCACAATCGGAACAATCCGGCCATAGTTCAGTCTTGTGGGGCCAATCACCCCCACCGCACCAACAATCTTACGGTCAGCGTTCATATATGGAGAGACCACCAAAGAGGAACCCGAAAGTGAGAAAAGTTTGTTCTCAGAGCCAATAAAAATGCGTACCCCGTCGCCGGCTTCGGTCAAATCAAGGAAATCCGCGATATCCCGCTTGCGTTCCAGATCGTCAAACAACTCGCGGATGCGATCCAGGTCTTCTTCGGCGCCTTCGGTCTGCAACAGATTCGACCGTCCCCGCACGATGAGTCGCTCGTGTTGATCGCCGTCTTCGGCCCAAACCACCATGCCGCTGTCGATCAGCGCATGGGCCAGTGTGTCGATCTCTTGCCGTCTTGCCTCGATCTGCTGTTTCATGGTGCCGCGCAATTCGCTGAGGGTCTTGCCCTCAACAAAGGCGTTCACAAAATTTGCCGCTTCGCGCATCGCCGAAGGAGTCTGCCCCGGCGGCGGGGTAAAGACACGGTTTTCCACGTGACCGTCTGAAAACACCAGCACCACCAGCGCCCGATCCGCCCCAAGAGAGACAAATTCGACGTGTTTGATCGCCGCCTCATGTTTTGGCGCCAGCACCAGTGAGGCGCCCTGCGTGACCCCAGACAGCGCGGTCGAGACCCGGTCCAGCACATCCTGCACATCACCTGCGTTGCTGGTCACTGTCTGATCCAGTGCGTGGCGGTCGGTCTGATCCAGATCGCGGACCTCCAGCAGACCGTCCACAAACATCCTAAGCCCCTGCTGCGTTGGCACCCGGCCTGCGCTGACATGGGGGCTATCCAGAAGGCCCAGATACTCCAGATCGCCCATCACATTGCGGATGGTAGCTGCGCTGATCTTCTCGCTCATCTCGCGGGTCAAGGTGCGCGAGCCTACCGGCTCTCCATTGGACAAATAGCCCTCAACGACGCGGCGAAACACTTCGCGCGAGCGGTCGTTCATCTCATCCAGAATTTTACTGCGGTCTGTCATGCTCATCCTCGGCATCCCATTAAAGAGCATCGCTCCAAAAGGTCAATCACGCTTGCACCAAAGCACCTCGCAACCCTTGCCACTGCACCCCTCTGCCCTGTATCCCCGCAGTCAAATCGAAAAGAGGAATTTTGAGATGCGTCCTTCCGGAAGAGAACTCAACGAAATGCGCCCGGTTTCCATTGAAACCAATGTCACCAAACATGCCGAAGGCTCCTGCATGATCCGCATGGGCGACACCCATGTGCTCTGCACCGCCACCATTGAGGACCGCGTGCCGCCTTTCATCAAAGGTTCGGGCCTGGGTTGGGTCACCGCAGAATACGGCATGCTGCCGCGTTCGACCACATCGCGGATGCGTCGCGAAGCGGCGGCTGGCAAACAGGGTGGCCGCACCGTGGAAATCCAGCGTCTGATTGGCCGTTCCCTGCGCGCTGGTGTGGATCGTTCTGCCTTGGGCGAACGCCAGATCACCGTGGACTGTGACGTTATTCAGGCCGATGGTGGCACCCGTTGTGCCTCGATCACCGGCGGTTGGGTTGCCCTGAAGCTGGCGGTTCAAAAACTGATGAAGACCGGTCAGGTCGTCTCTGACCCGCTGATTTCGCCGGTTGCAGCCGTGTCTTGCGGTATCTACGCCGGCCAGCCGGTGCTGGATCTGGACTACCCCGAAGACTCTGAGGCCGGTGTTGATGGCAACTTCATCATGCTGGGCAACGGTCAGATGATCGAAACCCAAATGTCCGCCGAAGGCGCCACCTATTCCCGTGACCAGATGAACCAGCTGCTGGATCTGGCCGAAAAAGGTGTGGCCGAACTGGTCGCCGCCCAGATGGCCGCCGTCAATGCGTAAGTTCGAGGGTGATAAGATCCTTGTAGCCACGCATAACGCGGGCAAGCTGCAAGAGATCACCGAAATCCTGGCCCCCCACGGCGTGTCCGTGGTGGGTGCCGCCAAAATGGACCTGCCAGAACCGGAAGAGACCGAGGATACATTCGTCGGCAACGCCCGGATCAAGGCGCATGCCGCCGCGCAGTCCACTGGCCTCCCTGCCCTCAGCGATGACAGCGGGATCACCATCGACGCGCTAGACGGCGCACCGGGTGTTTACACGGCGGATTGGGCCGAAACAGGCTCTGGTCGGGACTTCATGATCGCGATGACCCGCGCCAATGATGAGATCACCGCCAAAGGCCCTGATGCACCGCGTTCTGCCCAGTTCCGCTGCACGCTGGTGCTAGCCTGGCCCGACGGACATGATGAGGTCTTCGAAGGGGTGATGCCCGGCAATCTGGTCTGGCCGATCCGTGGCGAACACGGCTTTGGCTATGATCCGATGTTCATGCCGGATGGCTATGACATCACCTGCGCCGAGATGGAGAAGGAAGAAAAGAACCGCATCAGCCACCGTGGCCGCGCTGTTCAAGCCTTCCTGAAGGGCTGCTTTGGCTGATCCCGTCACAGAGGACTGGCGCCAAGGAGGCTTCGGCCTTTACCTGCATTGGCCGTTCTGCGCGGCCAAATGCCCCTACTGCGATTTCAACTCGCATGTTTCCCGTGAAATTGACCAAGCCCGCTGGCTGAAGGCCTATCTGTCCGAACTTGACCGCTATGCCGCAGAGATGCCGGATCGTGTGCTGACCTCGATCTTCTTTGGCGGCGGCACACCTTCGTTGATGGAACCCTTTGTGGTGCATGGCATCCTTGACCGGATCCGCCAGATTTGGCCGCAGGCAAACGATCTGGAGGTGACGTTAGAGGCCAACCCCGGATCGGTCGAGGCAGGCCGTTTCCGTGACTATGCGCAGGCTGGCGTGTCCCGCGTGTCGATGGGGATTCAGGCCCTGAACAACCCCGATCTGCGCCGATTGGGCCGGATCCATTCGGTTGAAGAAGCCCGCACCGCCTTTGACATTGCCCGCAATCAGTTTGAGCGGGTCAGCTTTGATCTGATCTATGCCCGGCAGGACCAAAGCCTTGCCGATTGGCGGTCCGAGCTGACCGAGGCCCTGGGAATGGCCATTGACCACCTGTCGCTCTACCAGCTGACCATCGAACAGGGCACCGCCTTTGGCGACCGCTATAACCGCGGTTTGCTGCGCGGGATGCCCGAAGATGACAGCGCCGCAGATATGTATGCCGCAACGCAAGAACTCTGTGCTGCGGCGGGTATGGAGGCCTATGAGGTCTCCAACCACGCCAAACCTGGTGCGGAAAGCCGCCACAACCTGATCTATTGGCGCTATGGTGATTTCATCGGCATCGGACCTGGCGCCCACGGGCGGATCACAACAGGCAGCAGGCGCTACGCTACAGATACGGAGAAGACGCCGGGCAAATGGCTGCATGCGATTGAGGCTGGCACACCATTGGAGAAGCGCGATGCCATCGACCCACTAGATCAAGCGAGTGAATACCTGATGATGGGGCTACGCATTCGTGAAGGGCTAGACGCAAAACGCTATGAAAATCTGGCCGGTCAGCCTTTGAATCCCGAAAAAATCACCTATCTCTCAGACATCGGGATGATCGAGCAGGTAGGTCACTCTGTCCAAGTGACAGAGGACGGGCGCATGGTGCTGAATGCCATCATCAAAGAACTGTTGGTGGATTGATATGCGCATTCTCTGGGCAACCCTTGGGCTGATCTGTGTTGGCCTTGGCCTGATCGGGGTCTTTCTGCCCCTCCTGCCCACGGTGCCGTTTATGTTGCTGGCGGCGTTTTTCTTTGCCCGCTCGTCAGAACGGCTGCACGGCTGGCTGATCAACCACCCCACCTTTGGCGCCTCGATCCTGGAATGGCAGGAACGCGGCGCAATTAACCTCCGGGCCAAACGCTATGCGACGGGGTCTGTTGTGGTGGTGTTCCTGATTTCGCTGATCCTGCAGCTGCCGCTGCATGTTCTGGCAATTCAGGCGGTGACACTGTCCTGCGTCATGCTCTTCATCTGGACGCGCCCGAACCACTGATCCGGGCGCGATGTTTCACGTGAAACAAGCTTAGTTCACGACTGAGAGTTTACGGCACAGCTCATCAAGGCCGTCGAAATCATCGTAGCTGATCACAAGCTTGCCGCTCTCGCCGCCAGCGTCGTGTTCGATTGAGACCTTCATCCGCAGCGCAGCGGACAAATCCGCCTCCAACGCACGGGTGTCCGCATCCTTCTCAACTGCCTTGCGCGCCGGCTTGGCTTTTGGCTTGTCGGCGCCAAAGACCTCCGCAACACCTTTCTTGGCCAGTCGTTCGGTTTCGCGCACCGACAAACCAGAATGGATCACCTTTTTCGCCAAAGTCACGGCATCATCCGCCGTAATCAGCGCGCGCGCATGGCCTGCAGACAGCTTACCGTCGCGTAGAAACTCTTGAACTTCATCCGGCAACTGCAGCAGCCGTACAAGGTTGGCGATGTAAGAACGGCTTTTGCCCAAAACTTCCGAGAGCTTTTCCTGGGTGTGGCCAAATTTCTCCATTAGGGCTTTGTAGCCTGCGGCCTCTTCCACAGGGTTCAGATCGGCCCGCTGGATGTTCTCAATGATCGCAACTTCCAACACTTCGGTGTCATCAAAGTCCCGCACCACTACCGGAACCGTATGTTGCATCGCCAGTTGTGCCGCCCGCCAACGGCGTTCGCCAGCCACAATTTCAAAGGCACCCGGTTTACCAGGCATCGGCCGCACAACGAGGGGCTGGATGATGCCTTTCTCTTTGATCGAAGCCGCCAGCTCATCCAGCTGATCCTGGGTGAAGGTTCGACGCGGCTGATCCGGGTTGGGATGCACCTTTTCGATCGGCACCATCATATCGGGACGGCGCGCAGCCTCCCCCTGCCCCTCTGCCGGCGCCGCGGCGGGGGGTGTGACGTCGGCCATCAATGCGGATAGACCGCGGCCCAGACCTCGGGTTTTCGGGCGATCGCTCATGGTGCCTCCTGTTATTCTTGCTTATTGAGCAGCGATTTTGACGTTTTTTTCCAGCAGTTCTTTGGCCAGCAACAGATAAGCCTGTGCGCCCTTGGACTGCGGATCATATTCCAGCACAGGCACCGCGTAAGACGGCGCCTCGGACACACGCACATTTCTGGGGATCACGGTGCTAAAGACCAGCTCACCCAGATTTTCTCGCGCGTCGGCCTCCACCTGCTGCGACAGGTTGTTGCGGGCGTCATACATGGTCAGCACGATGCCTTCGATGCGCAGATCAGGATTGGCGGTGCCACGCACTTCGCGAATGGTCAACATCAGCTGAGACAGACCTTCCAGCGCAAAGAACTCGGATTGTAGCGGAACCAGTACCGAATGGGACGCCACCATTGCGTTCACCGTCAACAGGTTCAAAGACGGCGGACAATCGATCAGGATAAAGTCATAGTTCAACCGGTCCATCGCATGTTGACGCAACGCGTCATGCAACAGAAACACCCGTTTTTCGTTGGAAATCAGCTCAATATCGGCCGAACTGAGGTCTACAGTTGCCGGAATAATGCTCAAACCCTCAGTACCAGTGGCCTGAATCACCGTTTCCAGATCCACGTCATCCAACAGCAAGTCGTAGGTTGTGAACTCCCGCGCATCGTTTTCAACGCCCAATCCGGTTGAAGCATTGCCCTGCGGATCCAAATCCACCACCAGCACCTTCCGGCCCTGCGCCGCCAGGGCCGCGCCCAGGTTGATCGTGGTGGTGGTCTTGCCCACCCCACCCTTCTGATTGGCGACAGAGATGATTTTCGGCCCCGGCAGGCGCGTAGGATCAGACATGCTCGATTTCCCCGATTCTCAGAATGACGGCCTCAGCTTCGGTTTTACTTGTAAAACGCTCATAATCGAATCGCCACGATTGCTGCGCCTCCTGCACTTCTTTTTTCCAGGTGGCACCTTTGGGGAACAGCGCCACGCCGCCGGATTTGCGATGAAGATCCGCAAAGTCCAACAATTGTTTCAGATCCGCCAGCGCGCGCGCAGACAACACATCCGCTTGTAGTGATTCAATTCCTTCAATCCGAGCGTCGATCACCTTTGCAGGCAATTTCAGCTCGCGAATGACGGTGCGGAGGAAAGTTGCCTTCCGGGTGTCACTCTCCACCAGGGTGACGAGCATTTCAGGGCGCAGCTCTTTGGCCAAAACCGCCACAACGAGGCCCGGAAACCCACCGCCACTACCGAGATCCACCCAATGACGAGCATCTTCAGGCGCATAGGCGAACACCTGTGCGGAATCTACAAAGTGACGATCCCAGATCTGACCAAGCGTCGACCGCGCAACAAGGTTGATCCGCGTGTTCCATTTTTCGAGGAGCGCAACGTAAGCTTCCAACTGTGAAATTGTTTCACGTGAAACAGTGAGTCCAATGTCCGTCACGCCGTTCTTTCCCGCTTTGCCTGCCGAAGCTTTGCCAAAAGCAGTGTCAACGCTGCCGGGGTCATCCCATCCACACGGGCTGCCTGCGAGAGATTTGCAGGCTTTGCGCGGTTAAGCTTCAGTTTCAACTCATTCGACAGCCCATCGAGCGCTTCATAGGAGAAATCTTCAGGAATGACGTGCTGCTCGTCTCGCTTTACCGCTTCCACGTCACGTTGCTGCCGCTGGATGTAGTTGGCGTAAAGAGCATCTTTCTCCAGCTGGCTGCGGATCTCTGGGTCCACATCAGTAAGGCCCGGATCCAATTCGACGAGCTTGTCAAAATCGACATCCGGGAAGGCAAGTACCTGAAACAGGCTCCGCCGTGATCCGTCCTGATTGATCTTAAAGCCATGTTGGGCAAGCTGCCGAGGTGTGTAACTCGATTCTTCCAGACGCGTCCGCCCGGCGTTCAACCGTGCCATCTTATCCTCGAAGGCCGTTTTCCGGGTCTCCGTTGCAAACCCGTGTTCAATCGCCTTGGGTGTTAAGCGCTGATCTGCGTTATCTGCCCGCAAAGAAAGACGGAATTCGGCGCGGGAGGTGAACATCCGATAAGGTTCGGTCACCCCCCGGGTGGTCAGATCGTCGATCATCACACCGATGTAGCTGTCGGAACGGCTGAACATGACCGGATCCTTGCCCAGGGCTCGCGCAGCGGCGTTTAAACCAGCCACCAATCCCTGCGCCGCGGCCTCTTCATACCCGGTGGTGCCGTTGATCTGCCCCGCGAGGAACAGACCCGGCACCGTTTTCACAGCCAATTGCGCGTCCAAAGCCCGAGGATCCACGTAGTCATACTCAATCGCATAGCCCGGCTGCAGGATCACGGCCTCCTCTAGGCCGTAGATCGAGCGGACGTAGTCCAGCTGCACTTCTTCGGGCAGCGAAGTCGAAATACCGTTTGGATAAACCGTGTGATCGTCAGCACCTTCAGGTTCCAGGAACACCTGATGCGAGGTTTTGTCGGCAAAACGCACGATCTTATCTTCGATCGAGGGGCAATAGCGCGGCCCTACCCCATCGATATGCCCGCCGTACATGGCGGAGCGATCCAGATTATCGCGAATGATCTGGTGGGTGCGTTCGTTGGTGTGGGTGATCCCGCAGGAAATCTGCGGCGCCGTTGTCTTATCGGACATGAACGAAAACAGCACCGGTTCATCATCGCCCGGCTGACTGTCCAGCAGATCCCATTTGATCGTGCGGCCATCCAGACGCGGCGGTGTACCGGTTTTCAGACGCCCCAAAGGCAGATTAAAGCTATCGATCCGCTCCGCCAGTTTGACCGAGGGCTTGTCACCCATACGGCCGCCGGGCTTTTGAACATCGCCGATGTGGATTACGCCACGCAGAAAGGTGCCGGTGGTCAAAACAACTTGCTCGGCCTGCAGCTCACGTCCATCAGCCAGAACAACGCCAGACACGGTGTCCCCCTGCATGATAAAATCGGTAGCTTCCCCTTCTACGATCTCCAACCCCTGTTGCGCTTCCATCTCAGCCAACATGGTTTCGCGGTAGATCTTACGATCAGACTGCGCGCGCGGTCCTTGTACTGCAGGGCCTTTGCGGCGATTGAGCAAGCGAAACTGAATGCCAGCTGCATCCGCAACACGGCCCATCACGCCATCCAAAGCATCCACTTCACGCACCAAATGCCCCTTGCCCAGGCCACCAATCGCCGGGTTGCAGGACATGACGCCGATGCCGTCCCGCTTCAGCGTGACCAAAGCCGTCCGCGCGCCCATACGAGCCGCGGCACTGGCAGCGTCACAACCTGCATGACCTGCCCCGATCACAATCACATCGAAGTCGAATTGTTTCACGTGAAACACTCCTTACTTGCCAAGACAGAAGCTGGCGAAGATCTCATCCAGCAAGTTTTCAACGTCTATACGACCAACCAAAGCATCTAACGCCTTGATTCCAGTCCGCATTTCTTCGGCGGCGAGTTCGGTCATCTCTTCGCCCATCCCAGCAAAATTCTTTGCCGCAGCCAACGCATCAACCGCCCGTTCCATCGCGACACGATGTCGTTCACGGGTGGCAATACCGATATTCGCCGTCCGGGCCGAAAGCTTTTGAGACAGTAAATCTATCAGATTCGCAACGCCGTCACCACTTACCCCCGATACAGCTCCGGTCTTGTCTGCCAGCGTATCCGCTTTGGCTTTCAATACAATATCATCGGTTTCCGGTTTGAAGTCAGGGGCTTGCCCGCCTTCGACCAAGAAAACACGCAGATCGGCAAGCCCTGCCCGTTCGCGGGCCCGCTGGATTCCGATCTCTTCGATTTTGTCCTGTGTTTCACGCAGTCCCGCCGTATCAAGCAATGTGACCGGCAGCCCGGAAATATCCATCCGCACCTCAATCACGTCGCGTGTGGTGCCTGCAAATTCCGAGGTAATTGCCGCATCACGACCCGCTAAAGCATTGAGAAGTGTAGATTTTCCAACATTAGGCGCGCCAACAATTGCCACTTCGAAACCAGTTCGGACCCGTTCCGCGGCCGAGACGCCGGCGATCTCAATCGCCAAGGATGCCATCACCCGATCCAGCAGCGCGTTCACTTCGGGCGAAACGTCGACCGGCACGTCTTCATCTGCGAAATCGATGGTGGCTTCCAACAGCGCGGCGGCGCGGATCAGATCTTTGCGCCAACTTTCGGCTTTGGTGCCCAGATCACCGGACAACACCCGCAACGCTTGACGCCGCTGGGCTTCAGTCTCGGCCTCGATCAGATCAGCCAGCCCTTCGACCTGCGCCAGATCCAAACGGCCATTTTCCAAAGCGCGGCGGGTAAACTCACCAGGTTCTGCTTGGCGCAATCCGTCAACGGTGCCCAGCTCCCGCAATACCGCGCCGACCACGGCGACAGAACCGTGCAATTGCAGCTCAACAACCGGTTCACCGGTGAAGCTGGCGCGATCTTCAAACGTCAGGATCAGAGCCTCATCCAGCCGAACACCGCTGGAATCACGCAGCAGACGCAGCCCCGCACGGCGCGGATCCGGCAGGGAACCTGCCAGGTGTTCACCAGCCGCAAAGGCAGCCGGGCCGGAAATCCGGATCACCGCAACCCCGGCCTTGCCGTGGGCGGTGGCAAGGGCGAAGATCGTGTCCATCATGGGCCCCTGACAGCGTTAGCCGTTCATCGAATCGAAAAATTCGCCGTTTGTCTTGGTCTGTTTCAACTTGGAAATCAGGAATTCGATTGCATCCGTGGTGCCCATCGGGTTCAGAATGCGGCGCAGAACAAAGGTTTTCTGCAAGTTTTTCGCATCAACCAGCAGATCCTCTTTCCGCGTGCCGGACTTGAGGATGTCCATCGCCGGGAAGACCCGTTTGTCGGCCACTTTGCGATCCAGCACAATTTCCGAGTTGCCGGTGCCTTTGAATTCTTCGAAAATCACCTCATCCATGCGGCTACCAGTGTCGATCAGCGCAGTTGCGATGATGGTCAGCGACCCGCCCTCTTCAACGTTCCGGGCGGCGCCGAAGAAACGTTTCGGGCGTTGCAGCGCGTTGGCGTCAACACCACCGGTCAGAACCTTACCCGAGGACGGCACAACCGTGTTGAAGGCGCGGCCAAGACGGGTGATCGAGTCGAGCAGGATCACAACGTCACGTTTGTGTTCCACCAGACGTTTGGCTTTCTCCATCACCATCTCGGAAACAGCGACGTGACGGGTGGCAGGTTCGTCGAAGGTCGAGGAAATCACCTCCCCTTTCACCGAACGCTGCATGTCGGTCACCTCTTCCGGGCGTTCATCGATCAAAAGGACGATCAGATAACACTCGGGGTGATTTTGTTCGATGCTATGGGCGATGTTCTGCAACAGAACCGTCTTACCGGTACGCGGCGGGGCTACGATCAGCGAACGCTGGCCTTTCCCGATCGGCGCAACCAGGTCGATGATGCGGGCGGAACGGTCTTTGATGGTGGGATCTTCGATCTCCATCTGCAGGCGTTCATCCGGATAAAGCGGTGTCAGGTTGTCAAAGGCGATCTTGTGACGGGCTTTGGCCGGTTCTTCGAAGTTGATGGTCTCAACCTCGGTCAGCGCAAAATAGCGTTCACTTTCTTCCGGCGCTTTGATCACGCCAGAAACGGTGTCACCGGTGCGCAGCGAGAATTTGCGGATCATCTCAGGCGAGACATAGATGTCATCGGGGCCTGACAGGTAGTTCGCTTCGGGCGACCGCAGGAAACCGAATCCATCCTGGAGAACCTCCAGAACGCCGTCACCGCCAATGTCCCAACCTTCATCCGCCATTTCACGGAGAATTTGGAACATCATCTCGCCCTTGCGCATGGTCGAGGCGTTTTCGATCTCAAGCTCTTCGGCCATAGACAGAAGGTCTTTGGGGCTTTTGGCCTTAAGATCGGACAGATTCAGACGTTGGTTAGACATAGACAATCCTGCGTCAGCGCCTCAGAGCGCTGCACTGGCTAAGATAAACTGGAAGCACCTGCCTCGGACGAGGCGGTGAACCCTTCTTACGGGCGTCGAGATTTTGAGTCAATTCGGCATGACACGTGCAGGAGGGCTGAGATCGACGAGAGAGTGTCCCTCAGGCGCCTTTAAAAAAAATATAAGAAAGAAAAAGAATTGATTTTGATTATAGGGCAGAGAATTTCTGTGGATTAGCGAGTTATCCCAAGGCATTTTCACCGAAGATTCTGATTGTTGAAAACTGTCTGGAAAACCGTAAGTTTTCGGCTTCAGAGAGTCGAGATTCATAGTTTTCTTTTCAAAGGTTTAGACCCTTTCTTCCCCTGTTGATTGCAGCGTGGGAAAAAGCTGGAGACAAGCGGGACGAAGCCGGATTCCCACAGCAAAAAGGTTATCCTTGCCCCAAGGGGAGAAAGGATAGAATTTCGCCGTGAAACGAGGTGAGTTTCTCACAGCTTGAAAAACATCCCATAACCATCCAAAGCTCACCCCAAAGAAGTTGCACCCGTTTCCCACGGGGTTATCCACATGTGCGGGGTGAGAGAAAAAATGGAAAAAAATTTAATCCTCGCCTCCGGGTCGGAAATTCGGCGGCAATTGCTGGAAAACGCCGGTGTTCCGGTGCGAATCATCAAACCTCGAATCGATGAAGAAATGGTTAAGGCCTCGATGTTGGCGGAAAATGCGCCGCCGCGGGATGTGGCAGACACCCTGGCAGAGATGAAGGCGCTGAAGGTCAGCGAAAAACACCCTGACGCGCTGGTGATTGGCTGCGATCAGGTGCTGGATTTGGGCGGAACCCTGTTGTCCAAGTCAGAAACCCCCGCTGAGGCGCGCGCTCAGCTTGTCCAAATGCGTGGTGAACGCCATATGTTGCTGTCAGCTGCCGTTATATGTGCCGCTGGAAAGCCAATTTGGCGGCATATTGGCCAGGTGCGCCTGCGGATGCGCGACTTTTCGGACGCATTTCTAGATGGCTATCTGGAACGCAATTGGCCGGAGATTTCGCATTGTGTTGGCGGCTACCAGCTGGAAGGAGAAGGGGTGCGCCTGTTCTCACGTATAGACGGCGACTATTTTACCGTTCTAGGTTTGCCGATGATGGAAATGCTTAACTACCTGACATTGCGAGGAGAGTTGCAACAATGAGTGTCGCGAAAATCCCTCTGGCCGGTGTGATTGGATCGCCGATTGCCCATAGTAAATCCCCGCGTCTGCATGGCCACTGGCTGCGCAAATTGGGCCTGCCCGGGCATTATGTTCCGATGGATGTGGCCCCTGAGGATTTTGAACAGGTGTTGCGTAGCCTGCCGAAGGCCGGATTTGTTGGGGTGAATGTCACCGTGCCGCATAAAGAGGCCGCCTTGAAGGTGGCCGATGTGGTGACGGATCGCGCGACACTCATTGGGGCGGCGAACACGTTGATCTTCCTCGAAGATGGCCGGATCCATGCCGACAACACGGACGGCTTTGGCTTTATCGAAAACCTGCGTCAGAACGCACCAGATTGGGATGCCAAGGCCGGGCCAGCCGCCGTTCTTGGCGCGGGCGGGGCTGCGCGGGCGATTCTGGCCTCATTGCTGGACGCGGGGGCGCCCGAGATCTTGCTGAGCAACCGGACACGCGCCCGTGCCGAAGCGTTGCAATCAGATTTTGGTAGCAAAATCAATGTAATAGATTGGGTTCAGGCGGGCAATATGTTGGAAGATGCCGCGACGGTTGTGAACACCACCAGCCTTGGCATGTTGGGCCACCCAGAGCTGAGGGTGCCGCTGGATGGGTTGCAAAAGGGCGCTTTGGTCACCGATCTGGTCTATAATCCGCTGCAAACCCGCCTGCTGCGTGAAGCCGAAGAGATGGGCTGCGTCACCGTGGACGGGTTGGGCATGTTGATCCACCAGGCCGTGCCCGGATTCGAACGTTGGTTTGGCAAACGCCCGGAAGTGGACGCAGACATCCGCGCGGTGCTGCTGCGATGAGTTTCAAACTGGGGCTGACCGGGTCTATTGGCATGGGCAAATCGGCCACGGCGCAGATTTTTGCGGATCTGGGCTGTTCGGTTTGGGATGCGGATGCGGCGGTGCATCGGATTTATGGAAAAGGGGGGGCTGCGGTTGCCCCCATGGCCGCGGCTTTTCCTGATGCGATCGAGGACAATGCTGTTTCGCGTGAGGCGTTGAAGCGGCTGATTGTGGCGGATGAAACGGTTCTGAAAGAGATCGAGTCGATCGTGCATCCGCTTGTCGGTGCGGATCGGGCCCGTTTCATTGCAGAAACCGATGCCGAGGTGCTGGTTTTTGACATCCCCTTGTTGTTCGAAACCGGCGGTGACCGCGAAATGGACGCCACGGTGACGGTTTTCACCAATGCTGAGACCCAGAAACACCGTGTGATGGCCCGTGGCACCATGTCTGAGGCCCAGTTTGAGGCCATTCGCGCCAAGCAGATGCCTATTGCTGAAAAACGCGCGCGGGCGGATTATGAGATTGAGACGGATACGCTGGACCATGCCCGCACACAGGTGCAGGAGGTGCTGAGTGACATCCGGGCCCGTATGGCGGCCAAAAAGGGGGCTTAAGCGATGCGTCAGATCGTTCTCGATACGGAAACCACCGGCTTTGAGGCAGAGGGCAGCGACAGGATCGTTGAAATCGGGTGTCTGGAGCTGCTTAACCATATGCCAACCGGTGAGACGTACCACGTCTATTGCAATCCCGAACGGATGATGCCGGACGAGGCGTTTGGGGTGCATGGCATCGGCCCAGACCTGCTGGAACCGCCGCAGGATGCCAAACCCGGACAGGTGACACTGCGCGATAAGCCGTTGTTCAATGCCGTGGCGCAGGGATTTTTGGACTTTGTGCAGGATTCCCAGATGGTGATCCACAACGCCAAGTTCGACATGCGGTTTCTGAACGCCGAGCTGAAGCGCAACGGATTCCGCACCCTGCCGTTGGAACAGTCGCTCGACACGTTGGCGATGGCCCGCAAGAAGTTCCCCGGCTCCCCTGCTACACTGGACGCGCTGTGCCGGCGCTACGGGATCGACAACTCGAACCGCGTGCTGCACGGGGCGCTGCTCGACTCGGAAATTCTGGCCGATGTTTACCTAGAGATGATTGGCGGGCGGCAGCCGGACTTTGGTTTGTCGGCAGTGTCCACAGGCGGTGGCAGTGACGGCGCCGCGCAGGACAGCTGGCGTCCCTTCCCGCGCCCTGCCCCGTTGCCCGATCGGATTACCGAGGCTGAAACCGCCGCCCATGACGCCTTTGTCGAGAAGATGGGCGATGAGGCTTTGTGGAAGAAATTGGGTCAGTAAATCCTGACAACAAACAGAAAAGCCTAGCAAGTCACCTTGCTAGGCCTTTGTTTTAAAACGATAAGAGCCGATCAGTTGGCCGGAGCCTGGGCCTGTTCGGTCTGTGCGCGGCGCGCCAGTTCATTGCGGTACAGCTGCATGAAATCGATGTTTTCCAGGTTCAGCGGCGGGAAGCCACCGTCGCGGGTTACATCAGATACGATGCGACGCAGGAACGGGAACAGCAGACGCGGGCATTCGATCAGCAGGAACGGGTGCAGCTGGTCTTCTGGCACACCTTCGATGTGGAACAGACCAACGTAGTCCAGCTCCAGCAGGAACAGTTTGTCGCCGCCTTTTTTGTTGTCCGAGGTCACCTGCAGTTTGATGGCAACTTCGAACTGATGCTCTGTCGAGCGTTTCTTGGCGTCCAGGTTCACCTGAACGTTTACGTCCGGCTCGACCTCACCCTGTGCGCCCTTCTGGGCCAGGATGTTTTCAAAGGACATGTCACGGATGAACTGGTTCAGAACGTTCATCTTGATCGCGGGGGCCTGCGGCTGTGCGCCACCGTTGTCAGCCATTTTCTTCTCCCAAAAAATACTTTCCGACCTTCCATATCAGGATGGTCGGGGTGCCTCAATGCTTGGTCCAGCCCGAAGGCTTGTGGGTGGGACGTTTGTTGGGATCTACCTCAACAAAATCGCCATCGATGATGTCATCTGCCGCATTTTCAGCCCCGAAATCGGGGTGCGGATCCTGAAACGGATTGCTGTGAGCCCCGTGTACCGAACCGCCCATCGAAAAGCTCTGCACCTTCACCCGTGCCTTGGCGTAGCGGAACACAGCCGAACGAACCGAAGGGATCAGCAGGGCAAATCCCAGTGCATCGGTGAAAAAACCGGGCGTCAGCAACAAAACGCCGGAAATCAAAACCATGGCGCCATGGGCCAGTGGTTCGGTGGGATCATTCAGTTCCGAAAAGGACCGTTGCAGGTTGCCAATTGCCAAACGCCCCTGCGCACGCACCATATAGGTGCCCAGAATTGCGGTTAACACCACAATGGCTAGGGTCGGAAACGTGCCGATTGCGCCGCCCACCTGGATAAACAGAGCAATTTCAATGATCGGTACCCCGATAAATGCGAAGAGAAGCCACATATTTTGACCTTTTCTGATAGCCTGGTGCAGTGGACTTGGCCGCCTGCCTCACCTACATAAGTGTCCTAACAGGGTGTTTAAACGCCCAAGCGTCGAAAGGGATAGGATGAACTCTCCGTTTTTGCAGCTTCTTGTGCTTGCAGGTATCGCGATTTTTCTGATTTTGCGGCTGAGAAATGTTCTCGGCACGCGGGAAGGCTATGAAAAGCCAGTGTCACGGCAAGCGCCGGATGGCGGGCGGCGTCAGGCGCCGTTTGAAGTGATCGAGGGTGGCCCCGATCGCGACATCACGGACCACGTGGCTGAAGACAGTGACGCGGCCAAAGCGCTGGCGGCGATGAAACGCATCGAACCCTCCTTTGGAGTGGCGGATTTCATTGGCGGCGCCCGTTCGGCCTATGAATGGATCCTGATGGGCTTTGAGCGTGGCGATCTGTCCGAGTTGAAACCTTTCCTGGGCTCCGACGTTTATGAAAGCTTCGCAGAAGTGATCGAAAGCCGGAATGCACAGGGCCTGACCGTAGAAGCGGAATTTATCGGCGTACGTGAGGTGCAGCTGGTTGAGGCTGAGATCTCTGACGACAATCTGGCCGAAATCACCGTGCGATTTGTCGGTGAGATGACCTCGGTTGTGCGCGACAATGCCGGCGATATCATCGAGGGCAAGCAGGACGAGATCAAACGTCAGAAAGACGCCTGGACCTTTGCCCGTCAAATGGGCAGCGACAACCCGAACTGGCAATTGGTGGCCACGGGCGAATGATCACAAAGCTGGCGGCGGCGTCTCTGGCGGGGTTGCTGGCTGCAACCTCTGCCCAGGCGGACCTGTCCTACAAGGTTCTGGAGTTCCAGGACCTTGAGGGCTGGGACGAGGATGACCACGCCAGCGCCTTGCAGGTGTTTCTCAACACCTGCATGGATATGGACCAACCGGATTATGCCGCGCTGTGTTCTGTGGCAGAAACGATTGAGAACCCCCGTGCTTTTTTCGAACTGTTCTTTCGCCCCGTCCTGATAGAGGAGACGGGCAAAGATGCGCTGTTCACCGGGTATTTTGAACCGGAACTGGACGGATCACTCGCCCCGTCGGCGCGCTATCGCTATCCGGTTTATGCCAAACCGCGCGAAGCCAAGGGCCAATGGCTCACCCGTGAGCAGATTGAAACCGGCGACACGATGAAGGGCCGCGGCCTTGAAATCGCCTGGGTTGATGATCCGGTGGAGCTGTTTTTCCTGCAAATCCAAGGCTCTGGTCGTATCCGTCTGCCATCAGGCGCGCATATTCGGGTCGGCTACGGCGGCAACAATGGCCACAAATACCGCTCCATCGGCCAAGAGCTGATCCGCCGCGGTATCTATAAGTCACATCAGGTTTCGGCGCAGGTGATCCAGAATTGGGTCCGGCGCAATCCGGTGGATGGCAACGAGCTGCTGCGCCACAACCCCTCCTATGTGTTCTTTCGCAAAGTGACCCGCGTCAGCCCGGAACAGGGGCCGCTGGGGGCGATGAATCGGTCCATCACTGCGCTGCGCTCGGTGGCGGTGGATCCGAAATACACCCCCCTTGGCGCCCCGGTCTGGGTGGAAAAAGATGGCGAAGGTCCAATGCGACGGCTGATGATTGCGCAGGATACCGGATCTGCCATCAAAGGCGCGCAGCGGGCCGATGTGTTTTTTGGCACTGGCGACACGGCAGGCAAAGCGGCCGGACGGTTGCGGGATCCCGGGCGGATGATGGTGCTGATGCCGATCCAACGCGCCTATGCGTCGGTGCTGGAGGACGAGCAATGACCCGCCGTCGCCTCAGTGAAGAAGAGGTCGAGCTGTGGAAGAAGGTGGCAGACACCACCGAAAAGATGCACCCGACCAAGCCACGCGCCGAACTGCCCAAACCCAAGCCAAAACCGGTGAAAAAGCCGAAAGCCCATCAAAGCGAAGCCGACCTGCAGATGTTTCAGGTTGGCGCCAAGGCAAATATCAAAGGCAGCGGTCACAATCTGGCGCCCTTGGTTGGCGATGCGCTGCGCCGCGATCCGGTGCAGATGGACGCCAAACAATTTGGCAAGATGAAACGGGGCAAGCTGGTTCCGGAGGGCCGGATCGACCTGCACGGTATGACAATGGACAAGGCCCATCCCGCCCTGATCGGATTTGTGCAGCGGGCCCATTCCCAGGGCAAACGTCTGGTGCTGGTCATAACAGGCAAGGGCAAACACCGCGACGATGGTGGCCCCATTCCGGTGCGGTTTGGCGTGCTGAAACACAATGTGCCGCAATGGCTGAAGATGGCGCCGCTCAACCACATCGTGATGCAGGTGCAAGAGGCCCACATCAGCCATGGTGGCAGCGGTGCGTATTATGTGTACCTGCGTCGCGGCCGCTGAACCGGCAAAAGGCCGCGCTTAGTTCCCCAACAGCAGCGGTGACAGGATCACCTGGGTCGCCTGTTGTGCGGTGATCACCGTGCCGGGCAACAGACCTGATCGCCCGGCCCGATCGGTGTCAAAGGCGGCCTGCAAATCCGCCCCATTGCCCAGCAGCTGGATCAACAGAGGTGAGGTACCAACGGTGAAATGATCCGGCCCGATCCCGCTGGCAAATTCGCTGACGTCAATAATCGTCAGCGGCAGGGTGGCCAGCGCACCGGGATCCTGCAGCCCGCCCAAACGCGCCTGACTGCCGTTGATCCGGGCGCTAAGCTGCAGCGCCCGATCGCGAGAAGAGGTAAAGATCACAAAGGGTTGCGGCAGCTTTGCAATACGTTCAGCCTGCATACGAAACAGCTCGACATCCAAATCGGGTGAGATCAGAACCACCCCACCCAGATGCCGCTTGGCCCAGCCGGGGTGGCGGATTTCCATCTGTCGCAGGGTTTCCATCACCAACATCGTGCCAAGCGAATGCCCCACCAGCACAATGCGGCGCGGCTTGGCGCGGGTCACCGCCATCAGCATTTGCTCCAGCCCGTCCCGCGAATACAGCACCGAGTCGCGGTCATAGGTGTAGCCCAATGGATTGGCGGCAGAGGCCCAGCTGTAGTGCAGCGCTACGCCCGGCACCTGAAAATCCGCCTTCATCTGCGCGGTGCGAAACACCCCGTCGGCAAAGCTGTTGTTGTAGCCATGCACATAGATCATCACGTCCTGCTGGTCCCGCGGCAACCCCCGCAACCTGCTGCGAATGGCCTCGGTAAAGGCCTGCTGATTTGGCAGATCCTTGCGGCCTGACATGGTGAAATGGGTTTCAGGATTGATCTTGCGGCTCAATTGCAGCCGGATCTGGCCCTTTTTCCGTTCGGGCGGAATGGCAACATCCAGATCCACGAAGTGCAGTTCACCCGCCCGTGCATCACTGAACCAGCCGTTCTCTGCCGGTTCCCGCAGGGTGGCGGTCAGCACCTCTTCGACCTCAGAGGCCTTCAGGGATTCCGGCGCAACAGGGACAATACTGCGATCCACGCAGGCCGCGATCAAAAACAGGCTGGCAATCAGAAAAAGGCGCAAAAGAAAGCTCCGGAATGCAAATACACCCCAGAGCTACCCTGTTTTTCAATGTGGAACCAGCGTTACAGCACGTAGCGGCTGACATCTGCGGATTTGGTCAGTTCGCCAAGGTTTTCCTGCACAAACCCCGCATCCACCGTCACCGCTTGGCCCGACCGGTCCGGTGCCGAGAAGCTCAACTCCTCAAACACCCGTTCCATCACTGTGTAGAGACGGCGCGCGCCAATGTTTTCAATGCTTTGGTTGACCTCAGCCGCGATCTTGGCCAGCGCGGCGATGCCGTCATCGGTGAAGGTCACCTCCACCTCTTCGGTGCCCATCAGCGCCGTGTACTGGCGGGTCAGCGCATTGTCGGTTTCGGTCAGAATGCGGACAAAATCCTCTTCGGTAAGGGCGCGCAGCTCAACCCGGATCGGCAGACGGCCCTGCAGTTCCGGCAACAGATCGGACGGTTTGGCGATGTGGAAGGCACCGGAAGCGATAAACAGGATGTGGTCGGTTTTCACCGGCCCATGTTTGGTGCTCACGGTGGTGCCCTCGATCAGCGGCAATAGATCCCGCTGCACCCCTTCCCGGCTGACATCACCACCGCGGGCTTCTTGTCGGGCACAGACCTTGTCAATCTCATCGAGGAAAACAATCCCGTTCTGCTCCACCGCCTCTAGGGCGGTTTTGGTGACGGTTTCATCATCCAACAGCTTGTCAGCCTCTTCTCCGATCAGAATGTCATAGCTTTCCGCCACGGTCATTTTGCGCCGGCTGGTGCGCCCGCCCATGGCTTTGCCAAACAGATCGCCGAGGTTCATCATTCCCATCTGGTTGCCTGGCTGACCAGGAATATCGAACATCGACATCGGGTTAGAGGTGTCGGCCAGATCCAGCTCAATCTCGGTATCGTCTAGCTCCCCGGCAATCAGCTTGCGGCGGAACATGTCACGGGTGCCTTCACGGGCGTCTTCGCCAGCGATGGCGGTGATCACCCGCTCCTCAGCCGCCTGACGCGCCTTGGCGGTCACATCTTCACGCATCAGCTCGCGGGTCATGGCAATGGCCGCATCCACCAGATCGCGCACAATCTGTTCCACGTCGCGCCCAACATAACCCACTTCAGTGAACTTGGTGGCTTCCACCTTGATAAACGGCGCGCGCGCCAGTTTCGCCAGACGCCGCGAGATTTCGGTTTTGCCCACACCGGTGGGGCCGATCATCAGGATGTTCTTGGGATAGACCTCATCACGCAGATCATCGGACAGCTGTTTGCGTCGCCAGCGGTTGCGCAAGGCAACAGCGACGGCCCGTTTGGCGTCATTCTGGCCGATGATAAAACGGTCCAGCTCCGAAACGATTTCACGCGGTGTCAGATCGGTCATGGGTCTCTTCTTTGTTGTTTCATCGGGAACCTAAGCATAGCGCAGGAAAACACAAGGTTTCGCACCCTATCCTGATCCGCCGCGGCTTTCTTCTTGGCACAAATATCCCGGGGGGAGCGCAGAGCGCGATGGGGCAGCGCCCCGCCGATCTGTTCAGATCGGCCAGCCACCGCGGCGCAGGGCCTGACGGATCTTGTTCTCTGCTTCCTCACGACCCGCGTTGATCGACATTTCCTGCCAGAACCACCACAGGTATCGGGCAAAATCGGGCAATTCCCCCTGCGCCGCCTCAAAAGCAGCTTCAAGGCCATTGCGGAACACATCCCCGGCGATGTGATGAAAATCGGTGCGGGCAAACAGCACGCAGGGTTTGCCAAAGAAATAGCCGTTAAATGCCACCGAAGAGTTCTGCGTCACCACGTAGTCACAACGGGCCAGCATGTCCTCCATCGTGGCCTGCCGCAGTTTCAGCCGTGGGAAACGGCGCACCAAGGTGTCGAGCTTGGCCTTCTCGGCCGGGGTGATGATCTCATTTGGGTGCAGCGTGGCAATGACCCGTTTGCCCGGCTCTTGCTGCAGGGTTGCCACCAACATTTCAATCGGCGTGCAAGTTTGAAAGGATCGCCGCTCAGCCAACCGGCCTTGCAGCGGGACATAAACAAATCCCTCGCGGCTGCTGTCCTGTGCGGCAGCGCCAAACAGGCGTTTGCGCCAGAAATTGTAGAATTTCTGTGCCTCTGCTGCGTTGATCTTGCGGGTGTCAAACCGGCTGCGGGCCACGCGCCAATCCCACTGGTCAGGGCTCGGCTCGATCTGCCAGAACGGATAGTGATAGACCCGCCGCATGGTCAACCCACGGGGATTGAGCGGCTGGTCCCTATGGAACATTGCATAGCTGTTGCGGCTGTCACTTTGCAGCCGTTCACTGGCAGAATTGCCGTGGATCGCGGTTGAGAAACCGCCTTTGTCCAGAACCGACAGAACCTTGCCGATGAAATTATGGCTTCCCGCCTCTGCGGCGGCCCTCAGCCCCGGTTCCAGATAGAAATCAACGTGTTTCTCAATCGTCATGGGCCGAAGCTACGCAAGCGCCGGTTTCGGGGCAAGCACTTGTGCTACGCCCGCGCACCTTCCATATATGCCAGCAAGTACGAGGAGATAGTCATGAGCGACACGCATTCATCGGGGCAGTTCCCCGGCTGGCACGGCACCACCATCATCGGCGTGAAAAAAGGCGGTGAGGTTGTGATTGCTGGCGACGGTCAAGTGTCGCTGGGCCAGACCGTTATCAAGGGGTCGGCCCGCAAGGTGCGCCGTCTTAGTCCGGGCGGGCACGATGTGGTCTGCGGCTTTGCCGGATCCACGGCCGACGCCTTCACCCTGCTGGAACGTCTGGAGGCTAAACTGGAAGCCACGCCCGGTCAGCTGGCCCGGGCGAGCGTTGAATTGGCCAAAGACTGGCGCACAGATAAGTACCTGAAAAACCTCGAAGCCATGCTGATTGTGACCGATGGCAACGACATGTTTGTGATTACCGGCGCGGGCGACGTTCTGGAGCCGGAGCATGATGTGACCGCGATTGGATCGGGGGGCAATTTCGCCCTCGCTGCTGCCCGTGGCATGATGGACAGCGACCGCAGCGCGGAACAGGTGGCCAGGGATGCAATGGCCATTGCGGCCGACATTTGTGTCTACACCAACGGCCGCCTGACGGTGGAAACCATCAAGGGTTAAGGCCCAGACCAAGGCCGGCATTGCCGGCCTTTTCCTTTTGAGCGAACAGGATTTTTGCAATGATTGATCGGGATGATATTCGCGCCGCCGTTGGGGCGGGTCTTTTGTCCGAGGCACAGGCGGCCTCGCTTGCGGCTCTGGCAGACAGCCGCCGCGGCGCGCGCGAAAACCTGGCGCCCGGGGATGAGCCGTTTGAACTGTTCAAAGGCTTCAACGAGATTTTCATTGTGATCGGCCTGTTGATCCTTGCCGGCGGCTGGATCGCTGTAAACTCGCTCAACGCGGTCAATGAGATCACCAACATCCAGCGCGAGATTTCGATCATTGCATTGATCGGCGCGGCGATCCTTTGGGGCCTGTCTGAATATTTCATCCGCCGCCGTCGGATGGTTGCCCCTGCAATTGCGCTGTCGCTGCTGTGGGGGGCCAATGCCTCGTCCGGGATCACCGCCTACTTTGCCCAGCCTTTCATGCTGGCACAGGAAGACCTGTCGTCGCTGCCCCTGCCACTGGCGCTGACCACGCTGGCGATGGCGCTTTATTGGCTGCGGTTTCGGGTGCCGTTTGGCATGGCGATGATAGCGGTGGGGGTGTTTGCGCTGGCAATGATGATTGGTGCCAATCAGGCCGGCTCGCCCAGCGACATCAGTGATCTGTTTCTACTGAACGCTGGCGGGCCGTTTGCCTACATCACCCTGGCCGTGGGGATGGCCGTCTTTGCCATCGCAATGGCCTTTGACATGAGTGACCCGCATCGTGTGACCCGCCGTTCGGCACAGGGGTTCTGGCTGCATGTGGTGGCAGCCCCGGCGCTGGTGAACACGGTGGCGCTGTCGCTGCTGAACAGTGACGGGGCCAGTTCCAACTTGCTGCTGATGATCTGGCTGGTGGCCTTTGCGCTGATTGCCATCATCATTGACCGGCGGTCCTTCCTGATTGCGGCCATCGGCTACACCGTGACCCTGGCCGCCACCGTGTTTGAGGGCGAAGGTGCGGCGATGACCATTCTACTGCTGGGGATTTTCCTGGTGGTCCTGGGGGCATTCTGGGCGCGGATCCGGGCGGCGTTGTTGAAACCGCTTGGAGGCCTGCTGCCGCTGCACCGTCTGCCTCCGTCGCACTAGGGGCAAGGGCGTTTGGGGCGCTGCCCCATCGCGCTCTGCGCTCCCCCCGGGATATTTTAGCCAAGAAGAAAAGCACGGCGTGACCTGCCAAAAGAAAACTCCGACCTGAGGGCCGGGGTTTTGCTGTTTTCGATGTTCCGAAAAGCGGCTTAGATCGTGTCGCTGATCCAGCTTTGCAGCGCGGCTTTGGGGGCGGCGCCGGCACGGTTCGAGATCACCTGACCGTCTTTGAAGATGAACAGCGCAGGGATGCCACGCACACCCAGAGCAGCGGCGGCCTGCGGGTTGTTGTCGATGTCGACCTTCACGATTTTGACTTGGCCTTCCATCTCGGCGGAGAGTTCTTCCAGAGCCGGGCCGATCTGTTTACAGGGGCCGCACCATTCCGCCCAGAAGTCCACCACAACGGGGACATCGGACTGTTTGACTTCGGCATCAAAGGTGGCATCGGTGGCAGCGACGGTGGCCATGAGTTCTCTCCTGAAGAATGTGTTCGAGGGGAACCTAGGTATCCCGCTCACTGGCGTCAAGGTCGGAGCGCCGCTAACCCGCCCCCTCTAGGGATTGTGTTATACTGGCATCAGACAACAACATAAGCTGGGCACTGCGGGTCCAAAGCAGCGCTGTTTTCACCTGTTTGTCCGGGTAAATCTGTTGCAAAGCATGGGCATAGGCCCCCATCTGCCGCAACAGACCTTGCGGGCAATCGGCGGGGCTGGCAGGCACTGTTGCATTGGTTTTGAAATCGACCGCAAGCACAGAGTCGTGATCGATGATGAGGCGATCGATCATGCCGTGAATGCGGCGTCCTTCAAGCGCATCAAGGGTTGCGGTGACCGAGACCTCTGCCAGCGCCTGATCGGTGAACAGCTGTTGCAGATCGGGATTGGTCAGGACGGATGTGGCCTCTGCCAGCAGGGCGGGTAGCGTGTCGTCTGTAGCCGCATCCTCGCCCGAAGCCAGCAGTCTGGCGGCCTGTTTGGGCCAGTCGTTTTGCGGCACATCGGGGAGGTGTTCCAGCAGCAGGTGGATCTGGCGCCCGCGTTTCTTGGCGGCTTCCTCATCCAGGCCGGCATCCCCCGGTAGGGCTTTGGCGCCACCGAGGTCTGAAGGGCTGAGGGTGCCCTGCCCTTTGGCGGGCGCGGCGGCCTCGGTTTGGGTCCACTTGGGGAGAGCGACCTCTGATGTGGTTTCGACCTGTTTTGCCGGGGCCAGCTCTGCGTCCCAGTTGCCGTGGCTCAGGCGTTTGCCAGCGCCAAAGGGGAAGTCGTGATCGGCGGCGCTTTGTCGTTCCATTGCGGTGCCGATTTTATCGTACCAGGCGTTGCCGTCTTTCCCCAGATCACCCGCAGCGGCCACAATCAGCCATTTTTCAGCCCGCGTCATCGCAACATAGAGCAGGCGATCGCGTTCTGCTTCTCCGGCTGCCAGTCGGGCATCACGGGCTGAGGTCATTTTGGCCGGCATCTGGTCAGAGCTGACGCGCCACATCACCTGCCCATCCTCTTCCAGCAGGTCGTCGCGCAGCTGCACCAGCCGTTTGCCGGTGTCCGGCATGATGACAATCGGCGCTTCCAGACCTTTGGAGCCATGCACCGTCATCACCCGGATCCGGTCCGAGGCCGCATCCATCTGGCGCTTGATCTCTAGCTCATCGGTTTCCATCCATTGCAGGAACCCGATCAGCGACGGCACCTCGCTGCGTTCGTAGCTCAGCGCCTGGGCGAGGAAGGCGTTGATGCCATCTTCGGCCTCATCGCCGAGACGGGCCAGCAGTTTACGGCGGCCGTCATGGCGGGTCAGGATGCGTTCGATCAGGTCGTAAGGGCGTAGAAAATCGGCCTTACCCCGAAGGTCGTCCAGCACGGCCAATTCATCAGGAAACTCCGCCCGCCGGTTGCGCAGCGCCTGCCAGAGGTGGCGTTCCTTACGGCGATGGGCGAGGTCGAAAAGCTGTTGTTCACCCCAGCCAAACAGCGGCGATTTCAGCGCGACGGCCAGCGAATAGCTGTCCTCCGGTGTGGCAAGGAATGACATCAGCGCCGCCAGATCACGCACCGCCAATTCCGCGCCCACCTTCAGCCGGTCAGCACCTGCAATGGCCAGCCGCTGTTCCTTACAGGCGCGGATAATCTCGGCAAACAGGGCCGAGCGGCGCTGCACCAGGATAAGGAAGTCCCCCTCACTCACCGGGCGCATCTGGTAGCTGCCCGAATGGCCGATTTCGGCTGGAATAGTGACTTTCTCATCCACCATCCGGCGGATTTCGCGGGCGATGCGATCGGCCAGTTGTACCATGTGATGTTTGGCGCCCAGCCGGTCGACGGGGGTTTCCCATTCCTCGTCGCTGTCGTCCTTGGTCGGGTCGATCACCGGCCACAGATCCACCCGCCCCGGCATCTGATCCTTGAAGGCGCGGTGTTCGGACCCTTCGGGGAAACCGGATTGATCGCGGCCCTTGAAGGTCTCATCCACCAGGCTGAGGATCGCGTGGGAGGAGCGGAAGGAAAATTGCAGCTCCATCGCGTTCAGCGGTTTCTCGGTCGCAACCAGACGGTCGGCAAATTCGGCCTGCATCCGGTCAAATTCGCGTGGGTCTGCGCCCTGGAAGGAATAGATCGACTGTTTCTTGTCGCCGACCACAAAGATGGTGCGTTCCTTATCCGTGCGTGCGCCCTCGCCCGAGGTGAATTCCTGCGCCAGCAGCTCGATCACCTTCCATTGGGCCGGGCTGGTGTCCTGCGCCTCATCCACCAGGATGTGATCAATGCCGCCGTCCAACCGATAAAGCACCCAGGCCGCCACCGCCGGATCGGTTAGCAGATCGCGGGCTTTCAGGATCAGATCGTCGAAGTCCAGCCAGCCCATCATCTGTTTGCGCCGCTCATAGGCAGGCAGGAACAGCCCAGCGAAATCATGCAGCGCCAGCGTTTTCTGAGCCGCGGCAAAGCTCAGGCGACGGGCACGGGCATCTTCGACCCGACGCATGAAATCCTCCAGCTTGGGCAGCAGGGTGCCAAGGTTGGCTTGGGTTTTCTTGGTCGGAAACTTGCCGATCTTGGCCCCGAAGGGTGAGGCGGCAGAGGCGCCGAAGAGGAACAGTTTTTCCAGCATCGGCAGGGTTTTCAGTGACAGGTCTGGGATCAGGCGCAGGCTGGTGGCGGCTTTCTGATCGGTGCTGGTGCCAGCATCCAAATAGGGCAGGATGTCAGCGATCAGCGTATCTTCTGCGCCCAGAAAAACATCCTTTTCCAGTGAAATAGTGTCGAAATCAACGGGCAGATCAAACAGCGCCATGACACCGGCATGATCCAGCGGCTCGGCCAGGGCGGCGCGTTTGTGCACGATGCCAGCGGTCAGCCCTTCGAAGTCTTCACCACCAAAGAACTGCGCCAGACGTTTGACGACATCGGCATGCTCGCCCTCGGCCAGATCCTGCACGATTTCAGCCCGTAACAGCGCGGCAGCGCGGTCTTCCATTTCGGCAAACTGGGGGGATACCCGGGCCTCCAGCGGGAAACGGCGCAGGAGGGAGGAACAGAATGAGTGGATCGTCTGGATCTTCAGACCGCCCGGCGTTTCAATCGCGCGGGCAAACAGTGTGCGGGCGTTGCGCAGATCCTCATTGCTGACAGCACCGGAGACGCCCAGGTCCAGCAGCTGCCCACGCAGAGCCTCATCCCCCAGCATCGCCCATTCGCCCAAGCGTTTGAACAGCCGGTTCTGCATCTCCGAGGCGGCCGCCTTGGTGTAGGTTAGGCAAAGGATGTGCTGCGGTTGCACGTCCTCCAGCAGCAGCCGCGCTACACGGTCGGTCAGCACCCGCGTTTTGCCCGATCCAGCATTGGCCGACAGCCAGGTGGAGTGGTTCGGACGTGCGGCGAGGACCTGTTTTTCGGTGGCCTCATTGCGTTTCATGACAGATCCTCCGCCTGCGCCTTGCTGGTCACATCCCATTCACCGAAGCGCGCCAGCTGGTCATATTCGGCAAAGTCATCGTCTTTGAATAGCGCGCGGCGGGCGGTGTAGCCCTGCGCGGGGTCGAAATAGCGGGCGATGAGCTTTTCGAATTTCTCCCAGACCTGTTCCACCGTTTCCTCCTCCAGCGGGGCGCGGACCTCGGCCGGTTTGGCGCCAAGGCCAATGAACAAGGCGCGCGCCACATCGGCCATGCCGATTTTTTCAAACGCGCCTTGGCTGACCATCGCGGCCTCCAGCAGCAGCTGCTTGTTGAACGCGATCTGTGCCTTGGCGGTGGGGGGCGTGCCGGTCTTGTAATCGTAGATATGGGCGCGGCCCATATCGTCGATGTCGATCCGGTCCGCGCGGGCGGTCAGGGTGAAGTCATGCTCGGTCATGCGCAGCTCACCCTTTTCTTCAAAATGGGTTGGGGTCGCCTGTTGGCGGCGGTCCTTTTCGGTGGCGACGAACCAATCGGCAATGCGGTGAATGCGCGCTTCCCACAGGGTGCGCGTGTCCGGCCAAGGCACGTTTTCCGCAAGGATAGAGCCTGTCAGACCGCGCAGGTGATCGGCGGTCATTGTGTCGGGGTCGGCCTGCGTATCATCGATGAATTGTTCCAGAACCGAGTGGGTGACGATCCCGCGCAGCAGGGCATCGGGCGCGCGCATCAGCGGATCCAGTGGTCGCAGGCGCAGCACATGTTTGGCGTAGATCGCATAAGGATCGCGGATCAGGCGCTGGATTTCCGTGACCGACAGTTGGCGCGGACGGGCGGCAACCGGCGGGCGCGGCGAGGGCCGCGGTGCCGGTGCGGTTGCCCCTGGTTCCTCAAGCTTGCGGGCCATTGCCAGCCAGTGATGGCCACGGGCGCGGGCGCGCGCCAGCGCGGCAGTGCCACCTTGTTCCGGCAGACCGTTCATCAGGTTCACCATCCGGTTCAGCCAACGCGAGGGCACGGTTTCTGCGTCTTCGGACCGGACCGAGCGGGTCAGCCAGACTTCGGGCGCGCCAATCGCCTGTTGGAAGTCATGCGCCGACAGGCCGATGCGGCGTTCCGGCAGCAACAGACCCGCATCATGGCGCATTTTGCGGTTCAACCACGGATCGGGTTTGGGCATCTCGGGCCAGCTGGCCTCATTCAGGCCACCAAGGATGACCAGATCGGCACCCTGCACCCGGGCCTCCAACGTGCCCCAGATCAGGATGTTGGGATGTGGCTCATCCGGGTTGCGCAGCTCCCCCTGTGACAGAACCGCGCCAAACAGGTCGGCGTAATCCAGCGGGCTGAGTTCCCCCCCGGCATCGGCATCTGCTTGCAGTCGGGCAACCGTGGCCTCAGCCGCGCGGCCCGCCTGTTCCTGCCACAGCTCGCTGAGTTTCTCGGGCGCGCTGCCATCGGCAATTTTCTCGGCCAGTTCCAGATGTGCGGTCAGATGATCGGCCAGCATCGCCTTGCCGCCCACATCCTTCTCAAGGAAGCAGGTGATCAACCATTCGACCCAAGGTTCCGCCATATCCTCATCCCGTGCCACGGCCCAGGCGCGCAGCACTTCTGGATCAGGGAAGGGCATGCCGCGGCGGCGGATCATTAGCTCCAACTCGCGGGTCAGCAGCAGGTGGTCGCCGCGTTTGCCGCCGGTGTGACACAACGGGTGCATCAAGAGGACCAGCAGCGCCTCAGAGGTCAGTTTGCGGTGAAACAGAGCCGCACTATGGCGCAGGAAACGCCCCGGCGCCGTCAGCTGCAAGGGCGTTCCGGCCGAGTCATCGGGCGTGATGTTCCACCGGCTGAGGGCCGAGCTGACCTGACGTGTCAGCATCCGGTCGGGTGTGATCAAGGCGGCGGTTTTGCCGTCCTCCACAGCCTGGCGTAACCTCAGGGCAATCGCCAAAGCCTCATCCCGTTGGGATTGCGCTTCGACCAGCGTGACCCCGGCAAAAGCCTGATCCAGACCGGTTAGATGTGGCCCCTCTTCCAGCCATTGATCGGTCACAGGCGCAGGTCGCAGCGCCAGCGACACCAGCTTGTTGCGCGCCTCTGACGGCGCTTCGCTACTGTCCCAGCGTTCCACATCACGATGTGTCAGGCCCAGTTCGTCCAGCAGTTTGGCGTAGCGGTATTGCGGGTGATCTTCGCTGGTCAGCGCGTCTTTCAGATCGGCCCAGCCCTGTGCGGACATGTCGAAATCAAAGCCCGGCAGCACAATCGCGCCCTGCGGCAGCTGCGCCACGGCTTTCATCAGCAACATCGTGGTGCCACGCGACCCGGTGGAGCCTGCGATTACCAGCGGGTGCTTGGGCGGCGTATCCGCCCAGCCCTCGGCCAGCGCGTTGACCACCATGCGGGCGCGGGTTTCCTTGTCCGGCGCTTCATGTGCGTCGGTGAAAAAGTGCTGCACGATGTCCAGAAATCCCAGCGCCCGCTTCCAGTGGCCGCTTTCATCGCTGACATCGAGATCGCGCAGTACATCGGGATCCACGCCTTCGCCATGCATCTCATCCATCAAGGCGGCCAGACTGTCCGACAGATCATAGAGCGAGGCCCGCGGCGCCAGATCCGGCTGGCTTTCCAGCAGGCGATCGACCAGCTGCGTCAGCTCCAGCCGCCGCCGCAATGGGGAGACGGCTTCGGGAATGTCGGGCAGGCGTTTGCCTGTGTCCAGACTGGCACCCGGGTTGGTGACCAACCCCAGACGCGGCAGCAACAGCGCGGGGCCGGCGTCAAACACCTCCCGCACGCGGCGGGCCATGCGGGTCGAGTTCAGCAGAACCTGCGCGCGGGCCAGCTGTTCGGGGCGGCGGGCGTCAGACCGTGCCTTCAACCCGTTTGCCAGCGCCTTAGGGAAATCAACGCCCGATGGCACACCGTAGACTCGCGGACGGGGGTTGGGATCAAACATCTTTGGTTCCAATCAAGTCTTCGGCCAGCTTCAGCCCGTCGGGATTGCCAACGTCACACCATGTGCCGGGATAGTGCAGGCCAAAAAGACGGCCTTTGGACAGCATTTGATCCCAAAGCAGGTTCAAGGAAAAGGCGTTTTCACTGATCGTATCCAAACCTGTGGTTTTGATGATCTGCACCCCGCCGTAGATTGCGCCGGGCCCACGTGTCAGCTGGCCGTTTGCGGCGGTGTGGAAATCCCCTTGCCCCTTATAGCCCAGAGCCTGCGCCTGCGGGATCAGCATCATCAGCCCGTCCATGTGGTCCGGATCCCAGGCGGCTTGCAGCATCTCGATCGGGTTGGGTCCCTGCCAAACTGCATCGGAATTCAGTGTTAAAACCGGATCAGGACCGAGTAGCGGCAGCGCGGCTTTCAGCCCACCGCCGGTTTCCAGGATCTCTGGCTCCGCGGCAAAGGTGATGTTGCGTCCGGCCAGGTGCTGTCGGATCAAGTCACCACGGTAGTGCAGGTTCACCACCGTTTTGGTGATGTCAGCAGCGGCAACCAGATCAAGCGCGTTATCGATCAGCGCCCGGCCCGCGACGGGGATCAGCGGCTTGGGGCGATCCGCCGTCAGCGCGCCCATTCGGGTGCCAAAACCGGCGGCAAAGAGCATCAGGGCATCGGGCTTCAGAGGCTTTGGCATGTGGCAGCGCGGTCTTTCAGATCTTGGCAAAATTCGGGGGTCGGCACGGGCAGTTGAGACAACATTGGGCGCAGCGGCTCTAACGCCGGATGCGTCAGATCGCGTTGCACATAGCCCCAGACGCGGGGCAGGAAATCAACGTAATGGGCCTTGCCCAGGTGCAGGCACAACCGGGTCAAGACACCCAGAATACGGAGGTTTCTTTGCAACCCCAAAACAGCGTAGGCGGCGGTGAAATCGACCCTATACCGCCCTGTTTCGGCCAAGTAGTGGTCTATCATTGCCTGCTCCAGAACCGCGGGCACGTCACGGCGGGCGTCTTGCAGCAAAGAGACAAGATCATAGGCGGGATGGCTGGCCTTGGCATCCTGAAAGTCCAGCAAACCCATCTGCCGCACACCGTCCCTGTCAGGCAGGTGGATCAGGTTTTCAGCATGGTAGTCACGCAGGATCATCACGGACTGATCATCGGCGCATTGCGCCAGAATGGGCTGGAACAGGGTCGAAAACTGCTGCTGCAGATCGGGTTTGGCCAGCCCCTGTCCCAGATACCAATCCCACAGGGGGGCAACCAGATCGGCCATGGTTTTGGGGGTAAAGGCCTCGATCCCGTCAAGCGGGGGATGTTGGTGAAGGGTGACCAACACATCAACGGCTACGGCGTAAAGCGGTGTGGTGAGATCCGGCCTATCGGCAACCAGATCCGCCAGCAAAGCGTCGCCAAAATCCTCCAGCAACAAGAAGCCCTGCGCCACGTCCTCGGCCAGAATGTCTGGGGTGGAAAACCCAAGCCCTGCCAGATGGCGGGCCACGCGCAGGAACGGCCTGACATCTTCACCGTGACTGGGCGGGGCGTCCATCAGTACGGCGGTTTTTCCATCCAGATGCAGCCGTTCATAGCGTCGGTTGGAAGCGTCGCCTGCAAGGGGCTTGCGTCGCGCGGCTGCCCATTGGGTTTCTGCCAGAAATCCGGTGATCGCCTCTTCTCGGGTCATGCGGTGACCTGTTTCAAAACTGTGTCCAGTCGCGCGGACCATTTTGCGTCAGACCAGCTGAGCGTGAGATCGCGTACACCTTCCTCGGCAACAGAAAACTCCATCATCAGCGCATTGTCAGGTGTCAGATCGGCCAAACGGTCGGGCCATTCCACCAGACAGATCGCGGTGTCAAAGGCCTCTTCCAGCCCCAGTTCCACCGCCTCATCCGGATCGGACAGACGGTAAAGATCGCTGTGCCAAATCTCTCCATCTGGCCCGTCATAGACCTGCACCAATGTGAAGGTGGGGGAAGGCACATCTTCGGGTTCCAGCATCAACTGTTGGATCAGAGAGCGGGCAAAATGTGTCTTGCCGGCACCAATTCCGCCCTGCAACAAAATGACGTCCCCATTGGCCAGCAAAGGGGCCAGCGCATGGGCAAAGGCGGTGGTCGCCTCAGGCGTGATGAGGGACAGGGAATGGGGTGATTTGACCATGCGGGCGAGATTACCCGCTGGGGCGTGGGCTGCAAGGACCGATCAGGCGGAATGCGCCAGGATCAGCCTTGCCTGGGTCTCTCCGGGGCGGGCAAAATTGACCAGTGTTGCACTATGTGGAATGCGCTGGAAATGGGCAGTGAGCTGTGCGCCGTTGGGCAGGGTGAAGGTGGTGCCCGTCAGCGCTTCGGGGCCATTTTGGGTGAGATCAGAGATCATGCCATCCAGCTCGCGATCACACCGGGCCTGTTTCCGCCAGTGCTGGAGCGAGTCCATCAAGCTGATTTCCACAAAACTGGCTTCGTGATCGACCCCCCACAACTGGCCATAGGCGCGATTGCAGAAGTGCAGCAACCCGCCGTCCGTGAAGATCGCCATTGGGCTGTCGATCCGGTTCAGCACTTCGTGGTTGATTTCCAATTCGGTGCGGAACCGGCGGGTCAGTGAAACCTCGGCGCTGATATCTTCAAACAGGAAGGCCAGCGCCCCATTGGGATGGGGACGGCCTGAGACCCGATAGATCAGGCCCGAGGGCAGCGTCCAGGTTTCCAGGTATTGGCCATTTGCGGCTTCACTGGTCAAAGCGGCAAGATCACTGCGCCAGTCTTTGTAATTGCGTGGCTCGGGCATCATCTGCGAATCCCGCAGCCGGTCGAAAAATCCGTTCAGACTGGGCCGGTTGCTCAGGAAACTTGCGGGCAGCTCCGTTAGGTCTGTCAGCGCGGGATTGAAAAGGGTCAATTCCCGTTTGCGGTCGAAAATGGCCAACCCGATCGAGAGCTGGGCGAAGGTTTTGGTCAAGGTCTGGACAAAGTTGCGCTGGGCAATTTCAGCCTGCACAACGGCGTTGATGTCATTGGCATAATGCAGCTGGCCGGTTGCGTTTTGTACGGTTGTGATGTCGTACCACAGGGTCTGGCTGCCATCTGGCAAGGGCACCGCAACCCGGCGCCGGTCTTGTGGTTCGGTCGTGCTGTGTGGCGCGGATTCGGCCTTGGGAAAGATGTCAGGCCATTTTCGGGTCTGCGGCACTGCCTCCGCTATTGGCTCCACGGGTGCCATCGCGGAGGCCAGGTTCAAATAGGCTTGGTTGGCCCAAACAATCTGGCCCTCTGCATTGGTGCGCCAGCTTGGGTTTGGGGTGCCATCGACGATCATCTCCAGGGTTTCCGTACACCCCGACCGCCGCCGGTTGTGGAAAAGCGTGACGGCGGTTTCGTTCGGGTCAGGTGTTTCGACTATCTGCACCTTCAACCTGCGCCCGGTTGCTTCGATACGGACCCGCGACAGTTTGCCGAAATCCATCGAATCAAAATGGAACGGCAGCACCTCTTTGGCGGTCGGCGGATCCACAGGAAAGTCGGGAAACCGGTCGCGCAGCACGCGGGCTAGATCCTGCCAATTGCGCACCTCAACCTCTAGCGAATGCAACAATTCCTCCGCGGTTTGGCTGCAATCCACCAGCAGGCCACGGTCAAACAGAAATGAGGTGTTGTGTGGTGCGGTGGGTTCAAGTTGCGGCTGCGGCGCTTTGTGGAAAACAAAGCGCCAGGCAAGAGCCGATGTGGCAACGGAGGTCACTCCGACAACAAAAAGGTCGGTCATAGAAAGCATCAAACAACCCTCGCAAATACTCGTAAGGGTTGTTGTGATTGGTTAATTATTCGTTAACGGTGCCGACGCTGGAGGCTGAAAGGTCAGATTTCCAGCGGTTTGTTATCGCCGACATAGTCCGAAGCGCGTGCGCCACCCGCGTCGATTTTTTCACGCGGCCACATAACTTCGACCACCGCACCGCGTCGATCCGGGTCATTGAGATCCGATAAAGGGTCGTGACCATTGGCAAAACTGAGCTCAGCGCCGGAGCGTTCCAACAGGGTTTTGGCGATGAACAACCCCAGCCCCATGCCTTCGTATTCTGGCCGTTTCTTGCGATCTGCAGAGGAGCGGCGGCGGCGCATGAAAGGATCGCCGATGCGTCCGATCAGATGCGGCGGGAAGCCATCACCATCGTCCATGATGCGGATATAGATGCGGTCTTCGGACCATTCTGATTCGATCCAGACGTTTTCACGGGCAAAATCGACGGCGTTCTGGATCAGGTTGCGCAGTCCATGGATAATCTCGGGTCGGCGTTGGATCTGCGGCTGGGTAAAGTCATATTCCACCAACGGCACATCGGTGAAATGCAGCTGTTTGCCGCGATCCAGATGCGGCTCAGCTGCTTCCTGCAACACCGCCTCAAGGGGCGCGCGGCGCAGGTGCAGGTCGTCTTTGCCGGCCCGTCCCATTGACCGCAGGATGTCGCGGCACCGGTCCGCCTGTTCGCGGATCAGACGGGCGTCTTCCTGCAGTTCGGGCAGATCATCCAGATCCTCGATCAGCTCGGCGCTGGTGAGTTTTATGGTCGCGAGAGGCGTGCCCATCTCATGTGCGGCAGCGGCAACAACGCCGCCGATATCTGTCAGTTTCTGTTCCCGGCTCAGCGCCATATAGGTGGCCTGCAAGGCGTCCGACATGGCGTGCATTTCCACGGTTACCCGGCGGGCATAGACCCCGAGGAAGATCACCGCGATCACAATGGCGATCCAGTTGCCGAACAGAAAGATATCCGGTACCCGCAGCACAAAGCCTTCGGTGGTGCGCAGCGGCAGGTGGAACTCGGCCAGCAGCGTCACCGCCAGAATCGCAGTGATGCCAAGGAAAATGGTGGAGCGCAGCGACAGCGCGGAGGCGGAAACCGTGACAGGGCCCAGGATCAGCAGCGAAAACGGGTTGTGCAGACCGCCGGTCAGATAGAGCAATAACGAGAGCTGCAAGAGGTCAAAGAGCACCATCATGAGGTTCTCACTCTCGCTCAGGCGTTTGCTTTCGGGGAAGATCACCATCGCAATGAGGTTGCCGATGATCGAGATCGAAATCACCAGCAGACACAGGCCAATCTCGAGCTGCAGGTTAAGCATTTCCTGCGCCACGAGGATGGCAACCAGCTGCCCGCTGATGGCGCCCCATCGCAAAAACGTGATCGTCCGGAGCTTGATCCAGTTGCCGCGATCACGGCCTTTGAGCACATCAAACTGAGTTTCGGCCATCTACCTGCGCACTTTCGTCCCGTTGCACTTTGGTCTTCAGTGATAAATATGCCTCTCAGACCAATCAATACGATGTCGCTGCGACAAAAGGAAAACCTCATGAACCGCGCCCTGATCGCATCTACCGCCGCTGTTGCCGTTGCCGCCCTGTTGGGGGGCACCTGGTATCTGACCCAAGCCAGCGGCGATGCGCTGGCCGCGTGCCGCACCTCCTCGGTTGCGGGAGGCGCTATTGGTGGGCCCTTTGAACTGGTGAACGGTGCCGGCGAAACCGTGACCGATGCCGATGTCATTACCGCGCCGACGCTGGTTTATTTCGGCTACACCTTCTGCCCCGATGTCTGCCCGCTGGATGCGGCCCGCAACGGTGAAGCGGTAGCCCTGCTGGAGGAACGTGGGCACGAGGTGAACTCGGTCTTCATCACCATCGATCCGGAACGCGATACGCCGGAAATGGTTGGCGACTACGCCAGCTATATGCACGAACGGATGGTTGGGCTTTCAGGCTCGCTGGAACAGGTGAAGGCGGCCAGCAAGGCCTACAAGACCTACTTCAAGAAACAGAAACCGGAAGAAGGCAACGAGGAGTACTACCTCGTGGATCACTCGACCTTCACCTATCTGATGTTCCCTGAAAACCAGTTCGCCGAGTTCTACCGGCGGGATGTGACAGCGGAGAAGCTGGCGGACTCGGTCCAGTGCTTCATTGAAAACAGCTGACGGGACAGGTCATGCCCCGGCAGAGCGGCGTTTGACGCAAGACAGGCCGCATTATAGAACCAAGGTATAACGCGCATAGGTGGACAGGATCATGGCGGAACAATTGCAGGACATCGGCGAAGACAAATCGCTGTTGCTGGTTGATGACGATGAGCCGTTTCTGAAACGACTTGCAAAGGCGATGGAAAAACGTGGTTTCGAAGTAGAGACCGCAGGCTCTGTTGCAGCAGGCAAGGCCATCGCGACAGCCCGCCCACCGGCCTATGCGGTCTGTGACCTGCGGCTGGAAGATGGCAACGGGTTGGATGTGGTCGAAGTGCTGCGGGAAAAACGCCCGAGTTGCCGCGTTGTGGTACTGACCGGTTATGGCGCCATCGCAACGGCTGTTGCCGCGGTCAAGATCGGCGCCACCGATTACCTGTCGAAACCGGCCGATGCCACGGACATCACCAACGCCCTTTTGGCCAGCGGAGACGAACTGCCGCCGCCGCCGGAAAACCCGATGAGCGCGGACCGCGTGCGTTGGGAACATATCCAGCGGGTTTATGAGTTGTGTGATCGCAACGTGTCGGAAACGGCGCGGCGGCTGAACATGCACCGCCGCACTTTGCAGCGCATTTTGGCCAAGCGCAGCCCGCGCTGAGCCGAAAGCCCTAGTGCAACCGTCAAGAAGCCGCCGTCAGGGCGGCTTTTTTTGTGGTTATCATCCAGTGCTGCAATGGAATTTGAGTGAAATTATATGGGTTTATCATTGGCCTGACAAAATCCCGCCACAGCGGCCCATCCTTTTTCCCGTATTGTTTGAGACCAGCTTGAAGGACACTTTTTAGGCGAGCAGATCAAACATGAGGGACATCATGACAACTTCCATCTTTACACTGGACGACCTGTTTCCTGACGGTTTGCCGGAAACCGACGTTACCCTGATTGGGTCACTTCTGGCCGAACGGTTGCGCGGTACCAATGGCGCCGATCGTATCGAAGGCCGGGAAGGCAATGACCGGATTCATGCCAAGGGCGGCAACGACGTTGTCTTCGCCGAAGAGGGGGATGACCGCGTGCATGCTGGCGACGGCGACGATGTGGTCGATGCCGGTGATGGCAATGACACCGTTAACGGCGGCGACGGCAATGACGTGATCCTTGGCGGTGGCGGTCATGACAAGCTGCGCGGCGGCGACGGAGATGACCAGCTTTACGGCGGCTCTGGCGATGACCGGCTGACAGGCGGTGACGGCAATGATTTCCTGTCAGGCGGGATCGGAAATGACCGACTTTTTGGCGGTGCGGGCGATGATGACATCGACGGCGGCGACGGCGAGGACCGGATCAACGGTGGCTCTGGCAACGATGAGATTGATGCCGGTATGGGCAAGGACCGGGTGAACGCAGGTGACGGCGATGATGTGGTCAATGGCGGTGACGGCGACGATCGGCTGCGCGGTGGTGATGGCAATGACCTGATCAACGGCGATGATGGCGAAGACCGTCTGAACGGTGGTGACGGCGACGACACGCTGGATGGCGGAGACGGCAACGACCGAATGATCGACGGCCATGGCAATGATGAACTGGACGGGGGCGCAGGCAATGACCGTTTGGTCACCCGTTTCGGCAATGATGTGGTGGATGGCGGCACAGGGGATGATCGCATTATCTCGCGCTCCGACGCGGGAGAGCCTGAAATCGCGCAGGACCCAGACCTGCCGACATATAATCCTGATCAACCGTTTGAAGACGCGGATGACATTCTGACCGGTGGCGCAGGTGCGGATACGTTCTTTTTCCGGTTGGACATCAACGCAACCGAAGAGATCGCGCGCGAACACACTCAGGACAACGGTCGGATCGATTGGCGCGGCGTTGCAGGGGAAAACGACAATCCGCATGACCATTGGGTCGATGCAATTGGCGACGATGTGATCACCGATTTCAGCTTTGAAGAGGGGGATCAGATCGTCATCCGTGGCCACACTGTGGATGCCTCGGTCGCACAGATCGACGAAGATGGCGATGGTCAGGCCGACTATAGCGTGATCACCCTGACCTCGAACCAGGGGGGCAACGGTGGTGCGCATGATGGCGACCAGCTGGGCACAATCACTGTCTATGGCGACCTGATCACCGAAGATGATCTGACCGTGGACAACATGGCCTTCTTTGGGGCGTTCAACACGCTGGATCAATATCTCGACGGGTTCTGATCCACACCAGAGCGCCTGACAGAGCACCTGTCAGACGGCCCCTTGCGAGGGGCCGTTTTGCCTTGCCGTGCGTCAGAAGTTGAAGCGGTAAAGGTTCAACCGCGCTTCGCTGCGCAGGGAGGCCACCAGCTCAGGGTTTTCTTCCAGCCAGTTCACATATCCAGCATAGCCTTGCCGGTTCACCGCGGCGCGTTCATCTTTGACCAGTGCCAGGAACTGGTCGAGGCTTTCGACATCGGTGAAGCTGAGCTTCAGTTGGGTGTAAATGGCGTTGCACTCGTCAATCTTGGCTTTCGGCAGCACCTGTTCTTCGGCAGCGGCGCTGCACAGGAAATAGCCTGCCGCCAGCGCCAGTAGTTGGGAGGTCATATCCATAACTCCTGGGGTTCAAGGGCGCCGTGAGGGGAGGAGAGAGCAGAGGGTGGCACCCTGCCCCAATCCTGCAAGCGGCGTGCCTAGCATCAGGTTAACCCACCGTCCTATGCGAAAGAGTCGCCCTGTCGCGCGCTTCAATCCAGATCAAATCGGGTCAGGATCTGGCTGACCTGCTGGCCGTTCGACAGGGTGACTTCCTCAAGCAGATCGTAGTCGCGAAACCCGCGGCTTTGGTAATAGGCGCGGCCTCCGGTATTGTCGGTGCGGATGCAGGCGCAGATCCAGCTGTACCCCAATTGCCGCGCAGCCCGTGCGGTCTGTTCAAACAGCGCCGATCCGATACCCAGCTGCAGCTTGCCGTGTTGCAGAAAGGTGGCAATGTCACAGGCCTCGGGCGGCAGGCCGGGCCAGGGGGAGACATGCTGAAACCCCGCAATCTCACCGTCGATTTCAGCCACAAACCAAGCGGAGCGGTCGGCGTCGGCTGCGACCATCGCAGCCATATCTGCTGCGCTGACCTCGTTGGTGCGGGTGGTGGTGCCCCCTGCACTAATGATGGCTGACAACAGTCGTGCCATGGGCCCGGTGTCAAAGACCACTGGCGGGCGGATGGTCAGGGGTGGGCTCATGCAGCCTCGGCGCGCGATTTGACAACATGCAGCACAGCGCGGTGCATGTCCTGCAGGAATGCCTCCCCCCAGAGCGACAGGTAGCCGTTGATCGGCGTGTTCAGCTGATAATATGTGGTTAGTGTCACCTCAGTGTGGTGGTCTGACAAGGGACGCAGACTGTAGCCTCCGCCCTGCATGATGACATCAGGCCCAACCGGAGACACCCGCAGATCCAGCGCTTGCATCGCCGCCAGATCCGGGAAGTGAAATTCCCAGTCAAGGCGCAGGGGATCGTCACGTGTGGTGAGGTGTTCTTCGAAATGCACGCCCTGTGTCCATTGGGCGTAGCGGATGCCCTGCTTGGTTTCTGCCCGCACCGGACGCGGCGCCCGCAAGACGCTGTGGGTGAAGGTCCAGATCTGCTCTGCCTCTGTGATTGGGGCAACGTTCTGCACCTGCCGCCGCAACGCATGGGCGGGTGCATCGACAATCACCGTGGTCTGCACTGCGTAGTCAGTCACCCGCGTCGGCGGCAGGATACCTGAGAGGTTCAAGACCAAAGGCAGCGCCAGCAGCCCAACCGCAAACTGCGGCGGCGCAATGGCCAGAGACATCAACCAGCGCAGCAGCCAGATCCCGAGGGGTAAGGTGATGGCAAGCACTGGCAGCATCATAGCGACGCACACCCAGGTTTCGAACTCGATCACCACAAGCAGGACGCAAAAAAGTGCGGTGGCGATGTAGCTGGTTTTCAGCACCGCTTTGACTGGACGTTGGAAGGACCAGTCAAAACCCAGCTGGGCGGCAAACCCCAATCCTACACAGAAGCTGAGCACAATCGTGGCTACGCCAGCGTCCCGTGAACCAATCAGCGGACCGGCCAGCAAAACAAACAGCGCGTAGCTGAGTGCGGCGTAGCCCGTGAAGAAACTCAGACCGACGCCGAACCGTTTCATCAAAGCTGCTCCAGCAATGTTATGTGGCGGGCTGTGAACTCGTTGCGTACCTCGACCGGCGGGCGCAGCTGGATCGAAAGACCATTGATCAGATTAGGGTCCACCTTGCCAAACAGCTTGTTCGCCTCTGCCTCGGTGAAGCCGGCGATCTGGGTGGCCTCCATCCAGGCACTGACCTTATCGGCGCGTTTGATCTGTTTCTTCACCTTAACCGGAATGACGGCGGGCAAGCCGAAACGAATGTGGATGGCAGCGGTCAGGCGGGTGTCCAAGGCATCATAGCCGGGCCCCACGGCGGCCTTCACGGGCGAAATCATGTCCCCGATCACATACTCCGGTGCATCATGCAGTAGGGCAGCCAGATGCCATTTCACCGGTTGGCCCGGATACATCCGGCCAAAAAGCGCCTCGACCAACAGGGAGTGCTCCGCAACCGAATAGGCAAAATCCCCCTGTGTCTGCCCGTTCCAGCGCGCCACAAAAGCCAGGCCGTGGGCGATATCCTCGATCTCGATGTCCACTGGGGTGGGGTCCAGCAGGTCCAGACGACGGCCAGACAGCATTCTTTGCCAGGCACGAGGGGGACGAGGGGGCATCGGCACATCCTTTGGGTTGTTTGCACAAGCAGTAACGCGCCCCCAGATGCGGCGCAATCTTCAATGGGATTCGGTGGCCCTTGTGAAACTCTGTGCACGGAGATTCGGTTTCGACAGGTGGGAAATTTCCAAGCTTATACCGATGGATAGGCTGTTAGCGCTGTCGGTATAGGGTGTTTGGATTACCCAAAGATGCATCTGTGGTGGCTCTTCTCTACCTCAGTGCGGCAAAATTCGCTTAAACACAGAATTCCTCTGCCCGCAAAGGCTGAATTGCAATTTTGGCGCTCTAAAAAGCACAGGCCCCCATACCAAAGGGGGTGTGACAGAGAAGATTCTTTATTCGCAACGATTTACCCAAGGGCAACAGGCCTATGGTCGGCGTCAAAGCATCGTCACTTGACGAGTTTAGACGTCATATTCCCGTCACTACTCCCTAAGAGAGCAAGAATAACAGGGGTTTTGGACGTATAAATTAAGTGAGCCCGGTGCTGAGACCCCTCCCTCCCTCGGCCCGCCACCCTCCTCCCAGGCGTTGCCACCCATCGGCACCGGGCTCTTGTAACAAGGAGTATCAGTATGTTCTCTAAGACCCCCCTCCCCGCCTTTGCCGCCGCATTGGTTGCTGGAGCCACGCTGACCGTCACCACCACCGCCGCTCAGGCCCAGGGCGCAAAATGCCTGCCCCGCGCGGTTCTGGTTGAAGACCTGCAGAAGAAATACAACGAACAGCTTTCGGGCGGCGGTTTGCAGAACCCGCAGCAGTTGCTGGAAGTCTGGACCTCGCCCAACTCGGGCAGTTTCACCGTGTTCATCACCCGTGCGGATGGCCTGGCCTGCATCATGGCAACCGGTAAGCACTGGAATTCGAACAGCGATATCGCGCCGGCTGGTATCAAAAGCTAAGAAATATTGGCCCAGACATCCTAAAGATTCGTTGTCTGGGTGAGAGTCGGGTGTTATCTGCCCTTGCAGTGTGATTTTGCAAGGAGCCGCGCAGATGGCGAACGACTATATTGTAAAGGATATCAGCCTGGCCGAATTTGGCCGTAAAGAGCTGGATATCGCAGAAACCGAAATGCCGGGCCTGATGGCGCTTCGGGATGAGTATGGCGAAAGCAAGCCGCTGAAAGGCGCACGCATCGTTGGCTCTCTGCATATGACCATTCAGACCGCCGTTCTGATTGAAACGCTGGTGGACCTGGGCGCAGACGTGCGCTGGGCATCCTGCAACATTTTCTCCACCCAAGACCATGCCGCAGCCGCCATTGCCGCTGCCGACATTCCGGTTTTCGCCATCAAAGGCCAGAGCCTGGAAGAGCATTGGGATTACCTTGATAAATCGTTCATGTTCGACGAAGGCCCGAATATGATTCTGGATGACGGTGGTGACGCCACCCTCTACGTTCTGCTGGGCGCTCGTGCCGAAGCCGGCGAAGACATCATCCCCGTGCCGCAGTCCGAAGAGGAAGCGGTGATCAAAGCCCAAATCGCCAAACGTCTGGAAGCTAGCCCGGGCTGGTTCACCAAGACCCGCGATGCGATCTTGGGTGTGTCTGAAGAAACCACCACCGGTGTGCACCGTCTCTATGAACTGCAGAAAGAAGGCCAGCTGCCTTTCCCTGCGATCAACGTGAACGACTCGGTCACCAAGTCGAAGTTCGACAACAAATACGGCTGTAAAGAGTCGCTGGTTGATGGCATCCGCCGTGCCACCGACACCATGATGGCCGGTAAAGTTGCCGTGGTCTGTGGCTATGGCGACGTGGGCAAAGGCTCCGCCGCTTCGCTGCAGGGCGCAGGCGCACGTGTGAAAGTGACCGAAGCGGACCCGATCTGTGCGCTGCAGGCCGCCATGGACGGTTTCGAGGTTGTACTGCTGGAAGAGGCGCTGGACGCCGACGTCTTCATCACCACCACAGGCAACAAAGACATCCTGCGGATCGAGCATATGCGCGAGATGAAGGATATGGCGATTGTGGGCAACATCGGCCACTTCGACAACGAAATCCAGGTTGCGGCTCTGAAGAACCATAAATGGACCAACATCAAAGAACAGGTAGATATGATCGAGATGCCTTCGGGCAACCGTCTGATCCTGCTGTCCGAAGGCCGCCTGTTGAACCTCGGCAATGCTACGGGTCACCCGTCCTTCGTGATGTCGGCGTCGTTCACCAACCAGGTTCTGGCGCAGATCGAGCTGTTCACCAAAGGCGACAACTACGGCAACGAAGTTTACATCCTGCCCAAGCATCTGGATGAAAAAGTTGCGGCGCTGCACCTTGCTAAAGTGGGCGCAAAGCTGACAAAGCTGACCCCGGAACAGGCCGCCTACATTGGCGTGACCCCGGAAGGCCCGTTCAAGCCGGAACACTACCGCTACTGATGCGGCGGGTTCTGACCCTCGTGATCTTTTTGGCGGCCGCAGTTCAATCTGCGGCCGCTGACATATTTGACGGTCAAGTGACGGAAGACATTCAATATTACGATGTCTCTGCGACTACCGCCTGGGGGCTGCGTAAAGAAATGCAGCGCAAGGGCCCCAAGGGTTACTGGGGCTATGCCCGTTGGTGGGTGTCCTGGACGGCGGAGTGTGAAATCACGGTCAAACAGACCATTCACATGCCACGTCACCGCAATCCGGATAAGCTGACGCCTGAGCTGCGCAAACGCTGGGACTCGATGGTGGCGGCACTGCTGCGGCACGAGCGGCAGCATGCGCGCCACGGTGAACTGGCGGCACAACAGATTGCGGCGGCAAACTGCGTCGGCGCTTATGAGATCATTGACCGCTGGGCGGCGCAGGATAAGGCCTATGATCTGCGCACCGATCATGGCCGCAAAGAAGGCGTGACCCTGCCACAGAAGTGACCCGTGTCAGGTAAGGCTGGCCTCAGCCGCTGCCTGCCAATCGTTGAGAAACCCGATGATCTCTAACGAATCCGCAAGCTGCGGGGAGGGGCGTTTGGCCTCGCTCCAGCCTTCGGCAAGCGCTTGCTCCACCATCTGGACTTGGTGGTAAAATGCGTCTTGTCCGGTGTTTGCCTCAAACCGTTCCGCAGGGCCATCGTAGGGCTGCCAGACAAACGTGTTCTTGTCTGGATCCGGAAGCCAGGGGTTGGTTTCAAACCGCAAGGTGCCGCGATCGGTCACCACGGTGAAACCATGCGCCATCCCGGTGCCATCGGTGCTGTGCAGGGTGGCCGTGACCCCATTGTCAAACCGTGCCGCGATGCTGGTTTCTATCAGATTGCTATCCGGTCCATGGGTGCCAAAAGCGCGGATACTGCGCTGAGCGAAGGCCTCGGCCCCGCAGAGCGCTTGCACCACCAGATGCAGCAGAGACGCCGGATAACAGCCAAGGTTAAACAGGGTGCCACCACCGTTGGGATTGACCACCTGCCAGATGTCAGCGGCATAAAACCCCTGCACATGATGCAGTTTTCCCATGCGGCCGGATTGCAGCAATTCCAACAGCTTATGATGGATCGGATGGGCCAGATACATCAGCCCTTCCACCAGAAACGGGGCCGCAGACCGGGCCTTGGCAACCAGCGTTTCAGCCTCTTCCAGCGTCACGGTCAGGGACTTTTCACACAGCACCGCCTTGCCCGCCGCCAGTGCCTGTTCCGCATAGGCCAAATGCAGGTGATTGGGCAGCCCGATATAGATCGCGTCCACCGCTGGATCCGTTAGCAGCTGGGCATAGTCATCGGTGCTGTGCGCGATACCGTATTCTGCCCTCAGTGCCTCGCGGCTCTCTGCGTTGCGCCCATAGATATGGGTCGCAGTTGAACCGCTTGATGCCTTGACCGCGTCCAGCATGGCGCGGGTGATAAAGCCGGATCCGATAATGCCCCAATTGACCATGTGATGCCCTCCAAGAGGGAAAGTGGTCGCTGATTGCGTTGCAAATGGCAAGGGCCGGAGATGGCGCTGCGGCTTGGGGGGAAACCGCCTTTGATTTTCCCTTTGAGCAAACGGGGCAGGGGCGGCTAGGCTGCAGATGTCACCCGACGTTTAAGATCAAGTAACACCTTCAAGCAATCTATAGACATCAACAGGAGAGACTGATGGGCAAACGGGACGATCTGATCGCCAAATACGCGGACGATTTGAAAGAAAAGTGCGGCATGGAACCGGATATGGATCTGCTGACCAAAGTCACCATCGGCTGTGGTCCCTCGATCTATGACGCTGATGCCTCGACCGTCGCCGCCAGCCAGCCAAGCGAGCTGGAGACCGTGAAAAACAACTTCCTGATCAAGAAGTTGGCGCTGGAAGACGGCCCGCAGCTGATGGACGCGATCAATGGTGTACTGGACACTTATGGCCGTTCCGAGCGCAACAAATACCGTGCCGTTGTTTACTACATGCTGGTCAAGCAGTTCGGCAAAGAGTCGATCTACAGCTAAGGCAAAAGCCTTGGGCGCCAAATATTTAAGGCGATTTAGAAACATTTGTCGCTTTGGATTTTGCGGCAATCCGCGTAGCCTTTAGGGGACCGAGTCAGGACGGCCGGACCCATGTTAGGTAACCCGTGTGGTGGTAAAGGGAGCACGTGGGGACAGGGGGCCGATCCATCTGGGTCGGCCCCTCTTTTATGTAAAATCAAGACGTGGCTCACGGCGGCAGCGGTGGCTGTAACGCTTTGAAACAAAGGTGCGGCGGTGGACGGCGCGTTTCTGCCGAGGTGCTGGACAGGTGAAACCCCTGCGCATAGGAAAGCCACAAGACAACAAAAATGAAAGATCTGGCAGTGACGAAACGTTCTCTCTTTGGCACCGACGGTGTGCGCGGCCTGACCAACACCCATCCGATGACGGCAGAGCTGGCGATGCGCCTGGGCGCCGCTGCAGGCCGCTATTTCCGCCGCGACCAGCAAGAGCATCGTGTGGTGATCGGTAAGGACACCCGCCTGTCGGGTTATATGCTGGAAAATGCGCTGACGGCGGGGTTTACCTCGACGGGGATGAACGTGCTGCTGCTAGGGCCGATGCCAACACCGGCAGTGGGCTACCTGACCCATTCAATGCGCGCGGATGTGGGGGTCATGATCTCGGCCAGCCACAATCCGGCCTATGACAATGGCATCAAGTTCTTTGGCCCCGATGGTTTCAAACTGTCGGATGACGCCGAGGTTGAGATTGAGCGCCTGCTGAACGAAGGGGTGGAACTGGCCGCACCGCAGAACATTGGTCGCGCCAAGCGGATTGACGATGCTTTGGGCCGCTATGTGGAATATGCCAAGACCACCTTCCCCAACGCGCTGCGTTTGGACGGGCTGCGGGTGGTGCTGGATTGCGCCAATGGCGCTGCCTACAAAGCTGCGCCTGCCGTGCTGTGGGAACTGGGGGCCGAGGTGATCCCGGTCGGGGTCAGCCCTGACGGCCACAATATCAACGAAAACTGCGGATCGACCAACACCGAAGCTGCGGCCGCCAAAGTGCGGGAAGTGCGGGCTAATCTGGGCATCTGTCTGGACGGCGATGCGGATCGTGTGATCATTCTGGATGAGAATGGCAATCAGGCCGACGGTGACCAGATCATGGCGCTGATTGCCTCGCTGTGGAAACGTGACGGTAAGCTGCGGGGCGACACGTTGGTGGCGACGGTGATGTCAAACCTTGGCATGGAAAACTACCTGCGCGACGAAGGCATCCATCTGGAACGCACCGCGGTTGGGGACCGCTATGTTGTTGAAAACATGCGCCAGAATGGTTTCAACCTTGGGGGCGAGCAGTCCGGTCACATTGTGATGACCGATTATGCCACCACCGGTGACGGTCTGATCGCGGGGCTGCAGTTTATGCGGGCGATGGTGGAGAGCGGCAAGAAAGCCAGCGAATTGGCCAATGTCTTTACCCCAGTGCCGCAGATTCTGCGCAATGTGCGCTATGCCGCGGACAAGGCGCCGCTGGAAAGTGATCAGGTACAACAGGCCATCGCAGATGGTGAAAAGCAGCTGAACGGCGATGGCCGTCTGCTGATCCGCAAATCGGGAACCGAGCCGTTGATCCGTGTGATGGGTGAAGCCAATGATCAGGGCAAACTGGACGCGGTAATCACCCAGATCTGCAAAGCAGTTGAATCGGTGGCTTCCTAAGCCACCGACCCTTTTGCGGTGCAGATCAAAGCAGCGTCAGCACGGCACCCATGACCATGCATCCGATGGTGGCGTAGCCGCCATCGATCACGATCAATGCCTTCGGGCGGCCCGAAAACGTGTAGTTGGTGGCAATCCACGGCGTGGCCAGGAACAGGCCGATGCCTAGACCGGCCACAACACCTTTGCCCAGCTCATCAATGCCGGCCAGCGCAAACATATGGCGCATCATGCCGGCCACAATCACAGCGCAGACAAACGACACGATATAGGGCACCGGATTGGACCGGTTTGCGGGCTGGCCGTCTTCGCCCACCTCAACGCCCGAGGCCGCCATCCAGGGTTTGGCCAGGCTCATGTACCAGATTGCGCCGAAAATGTAGCTGGCCGCTGCGGCTGCCACGACTGAAATCACTTCCATCATATGTCCCTCCCATTGGTCCCCTCGGGTTAAACACGAGGGTGCAGGTCGTTGCCTGCAAAGGAATCATACCTAAAAGACGGACTCTGGCTAGAGGTTTTGCCTAAATTGCAGGCAGGGGACGCTGCTTTGGGGATGAGGGCAGGGTCAGGCCTCGATCCCGGCCTTCTGGCAGATCACCTGCCATTCTTCCGGTGTGACCGGCTGCACCGACAGACGGGAATTTTTGACCAGCACCATCTCGGCCAATCTTTCGTCGCCCTTGATCTCATCCAGCGTGACCGGCGTTTTCACCGGCATGACCGCTTTGATGTCGACACAGTCCCAGCGATCATCATCGGTGGTGCTGTCAGGATGCGCCTCGGCGCAGACTTCAACAATGCCGACGACCGATTTTTCCTTCTGCGAATGGTAGAAGAAGCCCCGGTCGCCGATGTTCATCTCGCGCATGAAGTTGCGCGCCTGATAATTGCGCACGCCGTCCCATTCTTCGCCCGCCGCACCTTTGGCGACCTGTTGGTCCCAGCTCCAGGTGGAGGGTTCGGATTTGAACAGCCAGTAGCGCATCAGCCAATCACCTTGTTCCAGTGGATCAGCTCAAAGCTAGCGAAGAGACCGGCCTTGGCATAGGGGTCATTCGCGGCCCAGTCTTCGGCGGCAGCCATATCGGCCACATCCAACACGATGAGCGAGCCACACATCTGTTCGTCCCCATCCAGCAGCGGGCCCGCCTGCGCGACAACGCCGGTTTCTTTCAGATAGGCAATGTGGTTTTCGCGGTTGGCCTTGCGGACCTCCAGCGCACCGGGTTTGTCTTTGGCGATCAGAGCGATAAGCATTCATTCCTCCTTCAGGGGTCTCGACAGCAACCTGTCCATCAGGTCGCGCAATTCATGGTCTCCGTCCAGCAACGCCACAACGGCGGCGGTGATCGGCATATCAATCTGTATGTCATGGGCGCGGGCTCGTACGGCACGAGCGGTGGCCGCGCCTTCCACGGTGATCGAGCCGTCAAACCCTTCGCCACGGCCCAATGACAGGCCAAAACTGTAGTTGCGCGACTGGGCCGAGGTGCAGGTCAGCGTCAGATCACCAAAGCCCGACAGCCCCGCCAGTGTTTCCGGCTGCGCCCCCAGTGCCAGCGACATGCGCTGCATTTCGGCGTAGCCCCGTGTCATGATCGCGGCCCGTGCGCTTTCGCCCAGACCTGCGCCCATGACGGTGCCCGCAGCAATGGCGATGACGTTCTTCAACGCGCCGCCCAGCTCGGCCCCGATGGTGTCTGTGGTGCGGTAGAGCCGCAGGGTTGGTGTTGTCAGCTGTTCCTGCAGATCCTTGCACAGATCGGCATCGGCGCAGGCCAATGTGACGGCTGTGGGCAGTCCCCGTGCAATGTCAGCAGCAAAGCTGGGGCCGGTCAGGATTGCGGGCGTGGCCGAGGGGATCAGTTTCGCCAGCAATGAGGTCGGCCCAAGGCCCGAGGTCAGCTCAACCCCTTTGCAGCAGGCGACCAGTGGGCGGCTTTCTAGCGCCACGCCATGGGCCCCGATCATATCCCGCAGCTTTTGCATCGGGATCGACAGCAGCACGGGGATGCCTGCCGGAATGTCATTGATATCCGCTGTGACCTGCAGCGTGTCGGGGAAGGGCAGGCCGGGCAGGCGGCGGGTGTTTTCTCGGGTTTTGGCCATTTCGGCCACATGTTCGGCGTCGCGCGACCACATCAGCACCTCGGTGCCTTTGGCGGCGATCGAAATGGCCAGCGCCGTGCCAAAGGCGCCAGAACCGCAAACCGCAATCATGCCTTTGCCCCTTTCTTGCCCGATCCCAAGAGGGCTGGAGCTTTCTTGTCCAATGGCCAGCGTGGGCGGGCGGCCAGCGTCATGTCATCGCTGTGCCCGGCGCGAAACCGCTCCATCCCCGCGTAGGCGATCATCGCAGCATTGTCCGTGCACAGCGCCAGTGGTGGTGCGGTGAAGGCGACACCAAATTCCGCGCAGACCTCCTGCAACTGGCTGCGGATGGCTTGGTTCGCGGCCACACCGCCGGCGACGGCGATGGTGGGGGTGGCCGGGTTTTCCGCCAGATAGAGCTGCAGCGCGCGACGGGTCTTTTCGGCCAGCACGTCGGTCACGGCTGCCTGAAACCCCGCCGCCAGATCGCTGCGGTCCTGTTCGGTCAGCCCGCCTTTTGCCGCCACAACCTCATCCCGCGCCCGTAGGATGGCGGTTTTCAGGCCGGAAAAGGACATGTCGCAGCCGGGCCGATCCAGCAGCGGGCGGGGCAGACGCCAGCGTTTCGGATCGCCGGATTTTGCGGCTTGTTCCACCGAAGGTCCACCGGGCTGCGGCAATCCCAGCAGACGGGCGGTTTTGTCAAAAGCTTCCCCCGGCGCATCGTCGATGGTGCCGCCAAGGCGGGTGAATTCCTCTGGTCCATGAGCCAGCAGGAACTGGCAATGCCCGCCAGAGACCAGCAGCATCAGATAGGGATAGGCGGTTTGATCTGTCAGGCGCGGTGTCAGCGCATGGCCCGCCAGATGGTTCACCCCGATCAGTGGTTTGCCCAAGGCAGCCGATAGCCCTTTGGCACACATCACACCGGACAGAACGCCACCGATCAGGCCGGGGCCTGCGGTCACGGCAATGGCGTCGATGGCGTCAAAGCCTAGGCCCGCAGCCGCCATCGCCTGTTTGACCGACACATCCAGTTTTTCGGCATGGGCGCGGGCCGCAATTTCCGGCACAACACCGCCAAAGGCGGCGTGCAGCTCAGTCTGGCCATAAACGGTGGAGGCCAAGATTTCGGGCATCTCCCCTGTTGTGTGACGCACCACAGCCGCAGCGGTGTCATCGCAGCTGCTTTCCAAACCCAAAACTGTCAGCGTGTCGCCCATCCGATCCTATGTCCCAGCCGTTGCAAGAAGATCCCCCCGCAGGTAACACCGCAAGGAGGTTCAAACAATCCCGGCAGGCAAAATGGCACAGCTCCTGTTAACCCGGCCTCAGGAGGCTTCTGATAGATTTGCAGCGCAGCTGACGGCGGCGGGCGTGGATTTGCCGCTGGTGATCGCCCCTTTGCTGCGGATTGATCTTGCTGAGGCGCCTCAGATTGCTGCGGATCAGACGGTGGTTTTCACCTCTCGCTATGGTGTTCTGGCGGCCCCAGCGGGGCAGGGGCGGTTGGCCTATGTGGTGGGATCGGCCACAGGCGCGGCGGCAGAGGCGGCGGGATACCGCGTGCGGCTGGCCGATGGCGACGCGGAGGCGTTGATCCGGCGGATTTTGGCCGACCATCAGGCGGGCGAGGTTGCGGGCCCTCTGGTGCATCTGCGGGGTGCCCATTCCCGTGGGGATCTGGTGGCGCGACTGTCAACATCGGGGCTGAAAACACACGACACTGTGGTTTACGATCAGATCGCGCAGCCGCTGACAGAGGCGGCAAAAACGCTGCTCACGGGCTCAGAACCGGTGATTTTGCCGCTTTTTTCCCCGCGAACAGCGGCGTTATTTATGGAACAAATGGCTGAGGTTGAGGTTGCCGCACCGCTTTTTGTCGCTTTCATCAGCCCTGCCGCCGCTGCGTCATTCGACACGGGGGCTTGCACACGGCATGAGGTTCTGCCCAATCCTCGGGCAGAGGAGATGATTGCCGCAGTGCAGAGACTGATGGCCGCAGCACATCGGCTTGAGGGTGAAATCCCGCAGCGGTAACCTTACATCTGTAGATGTGATTTGATTTTTAAGATTCGAAAGGAAGGCTCAGGTGTCCGATCCCAAGACCTCCCCCGACGGCACGCCCACCAACGCTGACGCTCCTGAAAAGGACGTGATCGAAGATGCGGTTATTCTGGATGAGCCTGAAGAGGCATCAGTGCAGGATGACGCCAATGTGGTGGAAAGCCCTTCCGAAGAGATCTCCGAAGACGCAGCCGCAGAGGCAGCAGAGGAGCCCGTTGACTCTGAGGGCCTGACTGACACGGTAGAGACGGATCCGGAACTGGTGGCGGATGAACCTGCGCCCGTGGCGAACCAAGCCCCCAAGCAACGTGGATTCCTGCCGGTATTCCTTGGCGGTGTTGCGGCGGCTGCGATCGGTGCGGCCGGGGCTTTGGTTTTGTTTCCCAATGGTATCGGCGGGCAGGATGACACGGTGCAGCAACAGATCCTTGCCGATCTCGCCGCCCAGACCCAAGCGACCGAAGCATTGAAAGCTGATCTGACCAACCTGTCGCTGCCGCCGGATCTGACGGCAGAAGTGGCGGCGCTGCGCGATCAGCTTGCCACCGTCACAGATCCGCTGGCGCAGGATGTGGCGACGCACGGTGAACGGATTGAAATGCTGTCAGCTCTGGTTGGTGATCTGGAAAAACGTCCTATTGCCAGCAACCTCGCCCCCGAAGCCATTGCGGCTTATGAACGGGAGCTAAAGGCGTTGCAGGCGGCGATGGCTGAGCAGCGCGCGCAGGTTGAGGCGAAACTGGAAGAGGCCAAACTGCTGGCCGCCGCTGCAGAGGTTGAGGCGAACGCGGCCTCGGCCCGTGATGCGCTGGCGCTTTTGGCGGCTTCGATCGACAACGGCGCCCCCCTGGACGAAGCGCTGAACACGTTGGAGGCAGCGGGCATTGCCGCGCCGGAAGGTCTGAGCGCGGTGGCAGAGGGTGTGCCGACCCTGGCGGCCTTACAGGATGAGTTCCCGTCAGCCGCCCGCGCCGCCCTTGCTGCAGCGCGCAAGGAAACCGGTGACACCGGTGTGGTGAACTTCTTCCGCGACCAATTGGGCGTCCGATCCCTCACCCCGCAGGAGGGTGATAGCGCCGATGCTGTGCTCTCCCGTGCCGAAGCGGCGCTGAAGGATGGCGATTTGTCCACCGTTTTGACGGAAATCACGGCCCTGCCCGAAGGGGCTGCTGCGGCGATGGCGGAATGGCAGGCTAAGGCCGCCTTGCGGGGCGATGCTATGGCCGCATTGTCGGCGTTGCGCCAATCCGTAATGACCAACTGAGGAGGAGAGGCCGATGCTCTGGTCCCTGATTAAGATTGTTGTTTTTGTTCTCCTCGTTGCGGCGGCCGCTGTTGGTGGTGGTGCATTGATGGAAATGGACGGCGGGGTGCGGATCGCGCTGGCCGGAACCGAGATTACGCTGACGCCCTTTGCCACCGTGCTGGGCCTGATGGTGCTGATTGTTGGCCTCTGGCTGTTGTTGAAACTTGCCTCTCTCTCCGTCGCGACTTTGAAGTTCATCAATGGCGATGAGACCGCCCTCAGCCGCTATTTCGACCGCAACCGCGAACGCAAAGGCTATCAAGCCCTGACCGAAGGCATGATGGCGCTGGCCTCTGGCGAGCCACGCGTGGCCATGAGCAAAGCGTCGAAGGCCGAAAAGTTTCTGGGCAAGCCCGAGCTGACCAACCTGCTGACCGCACAGGCGGCGGAAATGGCAGGCGACAGCAAAAAGGCTGAAGAGGTCTACAAGCGCCTGTTGAAAGACGACAGCACCCGTTTTGTGGGTGTGCGTGGGATCATGAAGCAGAAGCTGGCCTCGGGCGAAGAAGAGGTGGCGCGCAAACTGGCTGAGAAGGCGATAGCGCTGAAACCGAAACATGTAGAGGTGCAGGACACGCTGCTTGGCTTGCAAACCAAAGCCGCCGATTGGTCCGGTGCCCGTGAAACCCTGTCGTTGAAGCTGAAACAGGGCACCCTGCCACGGGATGTGCACAAACGCCGTGATGCGGTTCTGGCCCTGTCCGAGGCCAAATCGGTGCCGGAAGAAGATCAGAGCAGCGCCAGCCTGGAAACCGCGGTAGAGGCCAATCGCCTGTCGCCCGATCTGGTGCCCGCCGCCGCCCTCGCCGCTGAAAGCCTGATTGCCAAAGGGCAGGGGCGCAAAGCGGCCAAGTTGTTGAAAAAGACCTGGGAGGCCCAGCCGCACCCCGATCTGGCCGCCGCCTTTGCAGCAATCGCACCTGATGAAACGCCCGCCGCCCGTCTGAAACGGTTCCAACCGCTGTTGCGCCTGCAGCCCGAGCATCGCGAAACCAAGCTGGTGACAGCCGAGTTGCATATCGCCAATGAGGATTTCCCCGCTGCCCGCAAGGCGCTGGGCGATCTGATCGATGAAACCCCCGATAGCCGCGCCCTGACCATCATGGCCGCAGTGGAACGGGGCGAGGGCAGCTCGGACACGGTGGTGAAGGGCTGGCTGGCCCGCGCGCTGAACGCCCCACGGGGTCCACAATGGGTCTGCGGCAACTGCCACAACATCCACAGTGACTGGGCACCTGTCTGTGAAAACTGTCAGGCGTTTGATACGCTCAGCTGGCAGGTCCCGCAGGAAGGCCACAGCGACAGCGCCACCGGTGTGGCCATGCTGCCCTTGATTGTGGGGGCCCTGGAAGACAGCTCTGCCACCCTGCCGGAAGAGGCCATGACCGATGCGCCCGAAGACGCTTCGGATGTCACCGAAGCCGAGATCATCCCCCTGCCCACCGATCACGTCTTGGCTGAGGCCGAGGGCATCGAATCTGACGGAGAAACCGGTGAGGACCCTAGCGGCGACCCAAAGGAAGCCGCCGCAAAATAGGTCTTTTCCAAGATCCGGCGGGGTGCTATAGCCCCGCCACCAAGTGCCTCAATAGCTCAGCTGGTAGAGCAGGTCCTTCGTAAGGACAAGGTCGGGGGTTCGAGTCCCTCTTGAGGCACCACTTCATCATTCAGTTGCATCCGATTTTGACCGATAGTAGCCTGTATTCGCAGGCTTTTTGCTGTGGGTTTGTCCGGTGATGTCCTGCCACGTGAGCTACTTTCTACCCCAAAGTGGGGTACCGATCTGGGGGAGGTGTCATGCGACATCTGGAAGGTACCCCCATGCCGGTCTTGAGCGATGCACGGATTCGGGCTCTTAAGCCTAAGGAGAAGCCCTACAAGCAAGCCGACTTCGACGGTCTCTATCTGCTGATCAAGCCGAATGGATCGAAACTTTGGCGTTTCAAGTACCGCTGGCACCGGAAAGAAAAGCTGCTGGCGCTGGGCAAATATCCGGAAGTAACTTTGGCCGATGCGAGACAAAAACGGGATGAGGCCCGTAGTTTGATCGCAAAGGACGAAGATCCCTCGAGCGTTCGCAAAGATCAGAAAGCCAAGGCGGCAGCCGAGCAATCCGAGACCTTCGCCAAGATTGCCTCAGAACTGCTCGCAAAAAAGCGCATAGAAGGCCGCGCAGAAGCTACACTTACCAAAACCGAATGGTTCCACCGCCTGCTCGGCGCAGATATCGGTCACATGCCCATCTCCCAAATCACAGCACGAGATGTTTTGGTTCCGTTGAAAAAGATCGAGAACAAGGGCAATCACGAAAGTGCCGTTCGTATGCGCTCGGCCGCTGGGGCGGTCTTCCGCTATGCCATCGCGCTGGGCTTGGCCGATAATGACCCGACTTACGGTTTGAAGGATGCCCTGATCCGACCACAGGTCCGTCACCGGGCGGCGATCACCGATCCGGCGCAAGTTGGCGCCCTGTTGCGTGCCATCGATGGCTTCTCAGGACAAACCTCAACCCGCATAGCTTTGCAGCTGCTGTCGCTGACCGCCCTGCGCCCGGGAGAGTTGCGCATGGCTGAGTGGGAAGAGATCGACGAGGCTAAGGCGGTCTGGACGGTTCCTGCCCATCGCGCCAAGATGCGCCGTCCTCACGCGGTGCCCCTGTCGCATCAGGCGCTTGAGTGCGTAAAGCAGCTTCGAGCTCTTACCGGCTGGGGTGCGCTCGTCTTTCCTTCCGTACGCACTTCGAAGCGCTGCATGAGTGACAATACCCTAAACGCCGCCCTGCGCCGCATGGGCTATGGCAAAGAAGAGATGTCTGCGCATGGCTTTCGGGCGATGTTTTCCACGCTGGCCAATGAATCCGGGCGTTGGCATCCGGACGCAATTGAACGCGCCCTTGCTCATGTAGAAAAAAATGAAATCCGCCGCGCTTACGCACGTGGCGAGCATTGGAGCGAACGTGTTGCGTTGGCGCAGTGGTGGGCAGACCATCTGGATACTTTAAAAACCAAAAGGCCGGAACATGACTGATTGCGAACAGATGCCAGCGCGACCAACCGAGCAATTGATGCAGGCCTGGATTCACCAGAGCCAGTGGGCTTTGGAAGAAGCCCTCCTGCTCGCGCTAGGCACCTCACCTGACGCCGATGATGCTTCGGACACGCTACGGTGTCACGAAGCGTTGCTGGCACGTGCGCAACGGTCTGGCGAACGGTTTGGCTCTCCGACTGACTGGCTTTGGTGGGCGGAGCGAAACAACATTCCCTTCCATACAGACTGGTGGTTGGCCATCACCCCAGAAGGGCCAATCGGATATGACGGGCAGCACTTTGCCCATCACCGGCGCGAAATGCTCTCCGAACAGTACCTTCAGCAGGAACGACGGCTCATCGGGAAGTGGGCCCGCAAGCCTTATTGGACCGCGCGGGAAGCAATCGATTTGTCGTTGAACTTTGATCCGTTCACCACAGATGGCTGGCGCGGAGAGGCACCGGAGACCGGCGAAACAATCCGTGAGCGCGAAGACAGGTTCCGAATATTAAAGCGGGCAATGGAGATCGGCGAGAAGTCCCCTGCCAAGGACTATCTGCTCTGGCTAAAACAGCGAGGCTATTACGTGTCTCCAGCCTTGCACCGTGCAGCCGGCTTGTGGCTTGGTGTCAGCTTTGTACGCGCTGGTGCCGCCTGTGAACTCGTCACTGTCAATGGCCAAAAATTTGTTGCATCTCTGGAGGCTCCGTTGACGGATATGCACCCGAAGTTGCAATCCGCTGTTTTGAATTTGGGTGATACTTGGGGGTTTTGTTTTGAGTGTGCCGAGGTTCATGTCATAAAACAGGCCCAATAGGCCAGTGTGGATTTGGTCGGAGCAACAATAGGAACCATCCAAATGGGAATAACAAAAAGCTCCCAAAAAGCAGTGGGAATTCAAACTTTCTTGCTTGACGTGCAGTGCTTTTATTAAAGCGTTGGAGATCGAGGGGATCAAATGAAAGAAGACGCTCGCACCTTTTCAGAGTCTCAGATTCAAGATTCTTGTCTGCATTGGATAGGATATTTCGTTGATGTATGCGATCGAGTTGGTTTCGACGTTAGATCAATTGAACCCAATCCCCTCCTAATTATGAGAGAGGTTCTCTCGAAAAGACGACACCTTTGTGATCTGGATTTGCCTCGTTCAGATTGGGTAAGACAACTTAAGGCGTCTCCTATGTATTTGGATACTGGAGCGGTCGAATTGTTGCCCTTGAGACTGGCCGTGGAGGTTGCAAGTGTACGATTTAAAAATTTGTCTTCTATCGAACAAACGAAAAGTGACATCGAGCACTATGGTGAACTGATAGACATCGCTATGAGTCGATTGGGATATAATATACATACTTATGATGATATTTGGGATTCGTACTATTCAAATTGGGTGAAACACTACCTTGATATGTAAGTTTCTGGAGGCTTGACAGCTTGAAGAAGGAGAGCACCGTATAGTAGATGGACCTTCCCCCACAGACAAAACGGCACATATCAATGAGAGAGTGCCAGTTATCATGGTCAACTGGGACGGAAAGGTCTACGGATATGCTTACTAAATCCATTAAGAAAGCGGTGCGTTTTTCCATAGTTGCCGGTCTATTTTACATTACGTTAGCAACGCTGACAAAGGCCGAGGTTTCCTTTAGTGAAGCAAACAGGGCAAACACACCTCCACCCGGTGAACCAAGTTTTTTTCCGGTTTCTAATTGTCGGCGGATAGAGGAAGGAGACATTTTGAAAGTTGGCTCCCACCTACTTGCGAGGCAAGTTAGAGAAAAACTTAGAAGTTCTTTGTCGGACTACTCTGACTATCCAGATCTAATTTCCCTCGATGACTGTGGCGATTTCTTTGTGGTGTCATCAGTACTTGGACTCACCACCGTGGGTGAACGGATTAGAATGATCTTTCCTAAGACAGATTCATCTATCTCTGGGGAAATTGACGAAGCCAGTGTACTGATATTTTACTCTCGCTGAGGAAAATAAATTTCCATTGGGTCGCCCAAGAAGGAACTTTCCTCACTCGCCGCAAGCCAGGCGGGTGAGTTTAAGGCCAGTAGTTATTGGGCATGAAACCAACACTGGCCCTAATACTTAGTACTTTTTTGGCGGAGGAAGTGCGTTATGTGCTATGAAAATTGGGTTTTGCAGTCTGACCTGAGCCTCAAGCCCCCTCCACCGTGCGGAGAGGCCTTGGGGTTGATTGCTCTAATAGCCAACCTTCCGCCACCCTGGGCTAGAGTTTTCCAAGACTCCACCGAAATGCGGGCCAAGAACGGCAAGAGCTTTCGCAGTTTCTTCTTCCCTCGCACGGAAGCCTTCCAGCAGGTCCTCGGTGATTGGCTGAGCGAACTTGGGACCCTTGGGTTTGCCGAGGATGACGCAGTCTTCCCCAGCTTGGATGATCTGATCCAGCGCGCACCCGGCACCGCCCCGGTGCCTCCCATGCAATCCTCCGCCGCGACAGGCAAAGCCTTCAAGGCCGCAACGGCCCTGATTGATCGCTGCTGCACACCGCACTCTGCACGCGACACACTGGTCTACCTAGGAAACGAACTGACAAGCTCACGTAAAGAAGAAAGGGCCTTCTCCCTCAACCTTGGGCGTGCGAGGCCGCAAGTCAAAGAAACCTACTATGCCAAAATGACGGACGAGCAACGTCGCAGCACGATCGAAGGGCTTTGCGCAAGCACCCATTTTACCGCCAAAGAGCAGTCAATGGTTCTCGACTATTATGAAAGCCGCTTTGAACGTGGCTCCAAAGAATACAACTACGCCAAAAGGCTGGCCGACAGACGCGCCGCAGCGCGCGATGGGGAAGATGTTTTGGAATAGGGGCGGTATCAGTAAAGCAGCATTCTCTTCCCTAGCCCTCGGGAAACGGTCGTACTTTGTTGATGGTTCATTCTAAACAGTGAGGCCGTTTCCGACCCAAGTCGGGTTGCCTCCCCGCTGACTGATTGCAAGCGCGCAGACGCAGTTTTGGGCGGATTGCGGCCCTTCACGCTAATCTGTTCAACGGTAGTATTTTGAGGTGCCCCTAGTTTCCTAGACACCTGCCTTTTCCAGTTTGAGCTGTCTCTCTTCAAAGTCAACGGGCGACAGCATGCCGTTGTTCGTGTGCTTGCGTTTTGGGTTGTAGAACAGCTCGATGTATTCAAAGACATCGCGTCGCGCTTCCTCGTGAGAGCGGTATTTTCGCCGCCTGACTTTCTCCCGCTTCAAGAGCTGAAAGAAACTCTCGGCCACTGCGTTGTCATGGCAGTTGCCTCTGCGGCTCATCGAGTGTTCCAGATTGTGGTCGCGTAGGAAGGCGGCCCATTCTCTGCTTGTGAATTGCACGCCCTGATCAGAGTGGATCAACAAACCTGGGCCGGGCTTGCGTCGCCAAATAGCCATCCATTGCCCGGTAGTGCATTGCGCAGCAATGTCACGAGAGGGAGCAAAGCCTGTACAGCAAGTTCCGAAGTCTGACGCGATTGAACGGCCCAGCCGACCACACGGCGAGAGAACAGGTCGATGATCACACAGAGATACGCAAAACCTTCGTGCGTTCTGAGATAGGTGATATCCGTTACCCAAGCGCGATCCGGGACGTCGACCGTGAACTGGCGATCTAGCGTGTTGTCGACCACGACGGAGGGCTTGCCGCCATACATTCCAGGCTTCTTTTTGTATCCGATCTGCGCCTGAATGCCCGCAAGGCGGGCCAGACGGGCAACGCGGTTCTCAGATACAGCCTCGCCCATGTCGACCAGGTCGTCATAGATTTTGCGGTAGCCGTAAATCTTGCCACTCTCGTTCCAGGCGTCTTTGACCAGCTTGGTTTGACGCTCATCTTCCAGAGCACGATGGCTTAGCGGTTCCTTAACCCATGCATAAAAACCGCTGGGATGGACGCCCAGCATTCGGCACATGGGCCGCGTTTTGAATCGATCCTGATTGGCCGCGATGAAGGCGTACTTCACCTTGCATCCTTCGCGAAGTACGCCGCCGCTTTTTTTAAGATATCCCGCTCCTCCGTAACTCGGACCAACTCCTTCTTGAGCCGTCTAACCTCAGCCTCCTGATCGGTCACGCGTTGCGGCTGCGAGAATTTAGCCATCCACATGTACAGCGACTTGGTGCTGATCCCGAGCCGTTCAGCCACCTCTTTGACCGAATAGCCGCGCTCCGTGACTTGCGCCACCGCGTCGACCTTGAACTCATCCGAGTAGCGAATTTGCCCTGACATTTGCATCGTCCTTTGCTTCCAAAATTACCAAGCAAAGCGTCTACAAATCTAGGGGCACCTCAAAATAGCCATATTGGCTTGGTAGGCAGAAAGGGAACAACAAATGCTCGGAGGCAGCTGTGGCTACAATTTATGGAGCTTTCAGGTCTAATTCGACCATGACATCTGGCCAAACCACTTTTGGCGGGGTGGGCACGAGTTTTGAAATCAATGCATACGGATCGCTTACATAAAGCGACGGAGCAGATGCAACCATCATGGATGGTGATAGCGCTGTCAACGAACAGCCCAATGATCCAACACAGACTTTGGCTGGCAATGCTATTTCTTGGGATTACACGATTGAGGTAACAGACGGTACAAACACGTATGAAATCGGGGTCATAGATTACAATATCAACGGTGATGGTGACTACGATTATCCAACGGCTGAGCAGGGATACTTTTTGGGTTTTATTGGCGGGGTACCGCCATTAAACACGACTCTCACGATCAATGGCATTATTGACAATGGTGTCTCCATTCCCGTCAGCGATTTTGTGCCGTGTTTTGCCGCAGGAACACAGATCAAAACCCCAATGGGCTACAAACTTATTGAGAAGCTGCGTGAAGGAGACCTGATCTCTACTGCTGATGGAGTGGCTAAACCTCTGCGATGGATCGGCAAGCGCCGGATATCGAAAGCCGAGCTTGCAAACAACTCAAAGCTCCGTCCGGTTCGTATAGTGGCTGGAGCTTTGGGGAATGGGCTGCCTAGCCGGGATATCCTTGTCTCAAGGCAGCATAGAATGCTTGTGACATCGCGAATTGCAAAACGAATGTTCGGTGTGTCCAAGGTGCTTGTCTCAGCGATAAAACTTACAGAAATTCCAGGCGTATATATTGATAACTGCGTTGAAACGGTCGAGTATATCCATCTTCTCTTTGACCAGCATGAGATCTTGCTAGCCGAAGAAGCGCCAACAGAGAGCCTTTTTACTGGGCCGGAAGGATTGAAGGCATTGGGCGCCGATGCAAGGAGAGAAATTTTGACTATTTTTCCTGAGCTTGGCGAGCTGGATTATCAGCCCGAACCCGTCTGTTTCATTCCACCAGGTAAACGGCAAAAGAAACTAGTTGAACGTCATCTGCGAAACGAGAAAGCAGTTATTTGCGAGACGCTTTCTTCCTATGCCCTCTGATACGGAGCATGACGAAACTTATCGGGGCTCTTTCGAAGTATATTTAGGTCGTTCAGGCCAAGCCCAGCATGTGTCTGGATGGTCTTAAAACCACCAAGCGGCAGTACGGCAGAGTGTCCACAGCGAAACTGTTTGCGAATTAAGATGACCAGCTGCTGGTGTCGGCCCTGAGCGGTCATTCGTCTGCCCTCTGTGAAGCATCTGCCTTACTGCGGCATAGGCTTCATTTTAGCCAATTTGTTCATGCGAATCTTTAACTCCTTCTCAATGATATTTGCTTCGTAAGGTTTCATTTTCTTCCACCTCACGCATTCCTCCCGTGTTCGGCCACAGCCAAGGCACCAGCCACTGGGCCCAGTAAATTCACAGACATCAATGCAGGGACTTTTACGTTTTTTCATATTTATAAAGTCATCTTTACTTGGCGGGAGGTCAATATTTTCATTTCCAGTGGTTGCTCTCAGAAGTGGCAGCCCAAAGCGGACCTGGTCGGTCAGCAACTGGGGGGTAGAAAGCGAATTACCGCTGCACTAACGCCCGACGGCTGCTGTGCGGGACACTGCCGACATTTGAGCAATGTCCGCTTCGGGGTCTAGCATTTTGTCTTTAGGCACTCATAGACGCCACCAAAGGGAGGGTCTTGGACAGTCCTTCGGCTGTCTCCAGCGCGCCTTCAAGGAAGCCGCCATAGCTGTGGGCGGTCTCCGTGGAGCCGAAGTAGAGGCCCTGCTGCGCCAACGGACGTAATTCGTGCGGCAAGCCATAGCTTGGGTGGCGGCTGACGGGACGTTGGTCTTGCGCGCGGGCGATCTCGGGAACGGTCGCCCAGTCTTGCAGGATCAAGTCGCGCGGGTTGCCCATCTCGGGGCCAAACAGCGCAACGAGTTGCTCCTGGGCAAGCTTCATCACCTCGTCCCGATGAACCTCTCTGGCATCCGCGGGCACGCCCACAAAACCAAACAGTGCGTAAGGCCCACCGTTCATTGGCGAGGCGTCGTGGATTTCGAACATCGGCCCGCAGTGGCTCATCGCGTCGCCAGAGAGGCCAGCGTTGCGCCAGTGCGGCTCGTCATAGACGGCAACAATTTTCGCCTGACCCGCCATCCATGTGGGGACATTCTTGAGCGATTGAAGTTGCGCGGCATCCAGTGCGGGCTCGAACGTCACGTTGTCCGCAACCACGCGTGGCGGAACAGCCAGAATGATCTGACGTGCCTTAATGGTTGTCGCTGACCCATCTTGGATGACGGTCGCAGTTATACCGTCCGAGCCATGGGCAACCGTGTCGAGCCTGGCGTTCGTGAGGATCTTGTTTTCATCCAACGAATTGGCCAGCCCATCAATCAAAGCGCCCATCCCGCCGTCCAAGCGGTACGACCCTTGCATCGAGGCATATCCCCGCCCGCGTTGAACGGCACCTGTTTGGTCCTGATACATCAGATCGCCGGTTGAGAACTGCTCGAAGACGGGGATGTTGAACCGCCGGGAAAGTGCGGCCATGCGCGGTTGGCCAGGCCAAAACCAGGCTGGGCCAAGATCGAACCGGCCACCCGCGATGTCTTTGGTCATGATCCGACCTCCCAAGCGTTCCTGCGCCTCTACAAGCAAGAAGTCAGTGCCCTGCTGGGCCAAGTGATCCGCCAGAGCGAGGCCTGACAGGCCGCCGCCCACTATGAGAATGTCTGTTTGCATCAGAATGCCTCCCCCATAGGTCTGAGATCCAGCTCATGGGTCCAAGTAGATTTCGGTTGGTTGGCGAGGTCCAGATAGACCTGCGCGATGTCTTCAGGTTTCATCATCCGGGCGGGGTCCATGCCATGCAGGTCTCGGCTGGCTTCGGTGTCGACAATCCCGTCCAGGATCACATGTGCCACGTGGATGCCCTTCGGCCCGTATTCCCGCGCCAATGATTGTGTCAGCGCCCGAAGCGCGGCCTTTGCAGCAGCGAACGCCGCAAAGTTCTTGCCCCCGCGCAAGCTGGCCGTCGCGCCCGAGACGATGAATGTTCCGCCGCCGGTTTCGACCATGCCGGGCAACACGCCCTTGGCAAGGTTCACCGCCGAAAGAACCATCGATCGCCAGATTGCTTCGAAGTCGTCAACCGAGGTGTTCTCAAAGTCAGAAATCACCAACTTGGCTGTGTTATGAACCACCAGCTTGGGCGCGCCGTGGGTGCCGTTCAGATCGAGCAATTTGCGCGCGGTGAGATGAGCGTTCGCGAGATCCACAGCTAGGATCGTCTCCTTGGCGCCGTTGGGCACCGTACGGTTCAGCCCAATAGCGATGTAGCCATTGTCATTGAAGCTTGAGACCAAGGTTCGGCCAAGCCCTGCCCCGGCCCCCGCGACAATCGCGGGGGATGCGCTTTGAGCAGCCATGTCGTTTCCTCCGGTTAAGTGGGCGCGGTTGGTGCCTCGGCCAGATGGTCAGATTTGATCCAGAGGCGTGCACCTTCCGGACCTGCGATTGCGTTCAAGGGCATACCCGCGGGAAGCCTCAGCCAAGAGTTCTTCGCAAACTCTTCGCCACTTTCGACAAATGTGCCCTCTATCACCAGCGCCTCGAACCCCTTGTGGTCGTTGTCCGCAATGGAGGCATTGGCGTCCCACACCTCAATGCGCACGCGCTCGCGAGCATCTTGAAACAGCGAGATTTCGGCCACGCCGTCGCGGACGGGCTGCGGCGTCTCGGCCATCGAGTCGATGGTCACTTGATTGCGGTCGTCCATGTTGAACTGCCAGAGTTTGACAAAAATCGTGGCGCCTGGGGCCGAACTGGGGGTATGCGACGATGTCGGCGGGTTGCGCACATAGGTGCCAACGGGGAAATCGCCATGTTCGTCCTGAAAGACGCCATCGAGCACCAGATACTCCTCACCGCCTGTGTGGGTGTGAGCAGAGAAGGCGCTGCCGGGCGCGTAACGCACGATCGTGGTGGCCCGTGCGACCTCGTCGCCCATCCGGTCCAGCATCCGACGGTCCACCCCTTTCATCGGCGAGGCGACCCAGGGCTCTTGATCTGAATGCACGACGGCGCGTTCGTCAAAATTTGCGTTGAGTTCCATATCTGTCACCTTTCTCAAAGGTTGATTTTCATGCCTACAGCGATGGGCACCACCCGCTCGCCATAGGACAGTTCAAGGGCGTTCGTTGCCCGCCAGCCGGTGCAATGCCCCGGCAGAATAAGGTCGATGTCAAACTGTTCAAAGTCCGCGACAGTTTCTTCGATGATCCGCTCATTGAGGCACCGGGGCGGCATTTGTTACCGCCCCGATGGGGTGTCGTTTATGCCGCCAAACGCGCTTTGAGCGCTTCGGCGAGCGGCGGTGCAGAGGCAGGGCTCTGACCGGTCATCAACGCGCCGTCCTCGACAACGTTGGCCTCCCAGTTGGCCTTGCTGATATAGTTGGCACCGCGGCCCTTCAGCTCGTCCTCAAGCGAGAACAGCAGGTGATGCAGAAGCTCGATCTCGCTGTCCTCGGCGTTCTTAAAGCCAGTCAGATCGACGCCATTGACCAAGTACTCGCCGTTCGAGAGCTTGATGTCGCGCAGGATGGCGGGCGCGTGACAGACCATCGCCACGGGCCGGTCGCTTTCGTAGAAGTCCCGGATCATCTTGATCGCGTAGCTGTCGCTCGCCAGATCCCAGATCAGTCCATAGCCGCCCGGCACAAAGAGCGCGTCGAAGGTCGAGTAGTCGATCTCGCGCAGCTTACGAGTGTTCTGAGCCGCGAACATCGCCACAGGATCATTGAAGAAGCGTTCGGTGTATTCCGTCGTGAAGGGGGCTTTCATCGAGAGCAGATCAATCGGCGCCGCGCCGCCCTCGGGCGAGGCAAAGACGACCTCATATCCAGCTTCGGTCAGGATGTAGTAGGGCGCCGCCAGTTCGGTGAACCAGGTGCCGGTCTGCTTACCCGAAATGCCCATCTCGTCGACCGACGACATCACAAGCAGCACGCGCTTTTGTTGGTTTCCAGTAGCCATTGTCAGAGTTCCTTTCTGCATCTACCTATCGGTTGGTAGGTATTGAATTAGAGATTGCCCCTGCTTCTGTCAACGGATATCTATCAATCGATAGGTAAATGAGTGTAGACCCATGACAATGAGAGAGAAAATTCTTGAGGCCGCCGAGAAGCGTGTGCGAGGCGTGGGCTTTGCCGAGATGAGTTTCCGTGATCTGGCTAGAGACGTGGGAATCAAAAGCGCAAGCGTGCACTACCACTTTCCGACCAAGCCAGACCTCGGTGAGGCCCTCGTCACGCGTTACGCGGAGCAGTTTAAAGAAGAACTCGACAGGATCGACCAAATCGAGCTGGGCGCGGCGCTGGACGCTTTCGTGGGGCTCTATTCAAAGGCGCTTGTGTTGGGTGAGTCCATTTGCCTTTGCGCCGTAATGGGCGCCGAGGCCATTGGACTGCCGGAAAATGTGAACGCACGTACAAAAGCGTTCTTTGAAATGAACAAGGCGTGGCTGGAAACGCTGCTGACCGAACACGGCGTCGAACATGCTGCTGAAACCGCTAACCTGATCGTTGCCGCCCTTGAAGGCGGCATGATCGTGGCTTCGACGTCAAAAAATCGAGCGATCTTCGAGCAAGTTGCAGAAGCAGCCATTCGCCGCGTTGCAAATTAGGGCCCAGTTGGGCTCTAAGCCGCCATGCGGCAGTTCGGCGGCGGGTCCGCAGCGAAACTGCGTGCGAACCAAGGTTGTCAACTGCTGGCGCCAGCCCAAAGCGGACACGCTGATCTTGGCGGCCTAAATTCCGCCAAGCGGACATAACCGACTTTTGCTGCAAGCACACCAACGGCAATTATGCGCGCTTTTTGACAAACAACCGGTTGGCGGCAAGCTTTACAGAAGAATACAGCGCGTACCATCGTTCAGTTTAGATTTCGTGGCATGCCAATTCCTCGCTATGCTTAGCCCGATCGAGATCCCCTTAGAAAAGCAGCTGCCATGAACCTAACCGACCAAGAAGCTAATCTGATCTTCTCAATCATGAGAGACCTGAGTGGTGAGTTCGATCACTCTGAGGTCCGGAGACGTGTTGGTCAGAAGATGCTGGAGCTGCTCAGGGCGGATTACTTTGCCTCCTACGTCTGGGATGATGCCACGCAGAAATTCGTGTCCTGTGTGCAGATCAACATGACCGATGACAATCTGCGCCAGTATGAAAGGTATTTCCAATTCCACGACCCCATTACCCCAACACTTCAGAACCGTCGTAAGGCAACACCTGTCAGTGAGGTGATGCGGCACGACAGTTTGGTGAAGACCGAGTTCTTCAACGATTTCCTGAAACAGGACGGTCTGTGTTATGGCATGAACTTCTTTGCCTATGACCGGGGTGACAACATTGGCGATCTGCGGATATGGCGCGGAGCGAACCGGGAGGATTTCACGCCGCGTGACGCCAAGATCGTAGACGCCGTTGGCCCAAGCCTTGTCAACGCTTTGATCAGGGCACGAAGTGCGGCCGAACAACTACCATCACTCCGATTTGTACAGATCGCGGATGGGCTAGGCTTTACAGCTAGAGAAGCCGAAGTCGCTGATCTTCTAGTTCTCGGGCTGACCGATGATGAAATTTGCGAAAAGCTCGGGTTTTCCAAGCCGACATTGCGAAGCCATATTGCCGCGATATTCCGTAAGTCAGGTTTGAACCGCCGCACCCAACTGGCCCAATACCTGGCCGAGAAAAATCATCATTTGTGATGATAGGAATCTAATCCCGGTGCTTCCTATCCTGTTTCCCAGTCACATGGGAGGCAAGGATGACGCTGGATTTGGAGCAATTGGATGCAACGGCGGCGGTAGAGGCGTTCAAGGACGGATCGGTCGCACCGGCTGCATATGCAGAAGCGTTGGCAGGTCGAGCGGCAGAGTATTCGAATCTGAATGCCTTGCAAAGTTTCGATCCAGAGTATCTGATCCGTACGGCAACAGAAGCGTTCCAGGCACACCCTGAGGCTCCTCTGTCGGGCCTTCCCCTCGTGGCCAAAGACAACATCAACACCACGAATTACCCAACCTCCGGCGGGACAAAGGCCCTGCTGGATCATACGCCCACAAACGACGCGAGTGTCGTAAAGCGGATCATTCATGCCGGTGGCTTCATCGGGGCCAAGTCTAGAATGCACGAACTGGCCTTCGGGATTACCTCAAACAACGCAATCACGGGTGCGGTTCGAAACCCGCACGATTCAAACATGATTCCTGGTGGATCGTCCGGGGGAACCGCCGCAGCGGTCGCGGCAGGTATATTCCCGGCTGGCCTGGGCACCGATACAGGCGGGTCATGTCGTATCCCTGCGGCGTTGTGCGGCGTGATCGGGTTCCGCCCGACAACCGGGCGGTATGCGGGTGATGGTGTCGTGCCGATTTCGCATACCCGTGACACCGTTGGCCCTCTGGCCCGAAGCGTTCGTGACATTGCACTTTTCGATGGTGTTCTTTCCGGTGACACATCCGCCGTTGCGGAGGCGAAACTCGCAGAGTTTACAATCGGCGTCCCAAGGCAGATGTTTTATGAAGACCTCGATCCGGTTGTGGCTCAAGCTGTTGAGACGCAATTGTCGTCCTTGTCGTCCCAAGGGGCAAAGCTTGTCGAGGTTAGTTTCGAACCGATCTGGCCCCACAACGAAGCCTTCAGTTTTCCAGTCGTCTTCTACGAGGTCATGCGTGACCTCCCTGCCTATCTGGCCAAACATGCCGCCGACGTGACGTTCGAGGCACTGGTGGCAGGCATCGGGTCACCCGATGTTGCCGGTGCCATCGACAGCCAGTTGGGCGATGATGCGATGCCCGAAGCGGCCTACCGGGCCGCCATGGACATTCACCGCCCCGAGATGCGCAGGATTTACGGGAAGGTTTTCGAGGATCACGGGATTGATGCGATTGTCTTCCCGACAACACCTCTGCCTGCAAGGCCCATCGGCGGTGACGAAACGGTCGATCTGAACGGTGAGCAAGCTCCAACCTTCCCCACATACATCCGCAATACCGATCTGGGGTCGAATGTCGGAGCGCCGGGAATTTCACTGCCGTGCCCTGTCACGTCTGATCTGCCCGTCGGCATCGAATTTGACGCTCTGCCAGGACAAGACCGATCACTGCTGGCCCTTGCCGGGGCAGCGGAAAAAGCAATGACGCAATAGACGCCAAAACCACCAAAGGGAGAGCTATCATGATGAAGAAAACTGCAACCCTATTGTCCAGTGTCGTATTGACGATGGCCTTGGGAACGATGTCCGTCTCGGCCGACACCAAGATCGGCGTCTTGGTCCCGGACTCCGGGCCTGCGGGTCTGTTCGGGCCATCTACACGAAACTCTGCGGTGCTGGCTGCGAAACAGATCAATGCCAATGGAGGCATTAACGGTGAACAGATCGAATTGGTCTTTGCTGATGTCGGCGTTCCCCCGGCGGAAGCCGCTCAGGCAGCATTACGCCTTTGGAAGGGACAGGGTGCCGAAGCCTTTGTCGGCATGCACGATTCAGCCGTGCGTGAAGCCCTGATAGGTCGCTTCAATGGCGAGGTTCCCTATGTCTATACTCCAGTATACGAGGGGAACTCCTGTGCCGACGGGCTCTACATCACCGGCGAAACACCCAGCCAACAGCTTGAGCCGGTCATCCCCTTCCTGGCCGAAAAAGAAGGCGTGTCCAAATGGTATCTGATCGGCCATGACTATAACTGGCCGCGTGATACTAATGCTCTGGCAAAGGGCTTTATTGCCGATGCGGGTGGCGAAGTTGTCGGTGAAGAATACGTGCCGTTCACTGTCGGTGAGTTTGATTCATCGCTTCAGCGTATCAAGGAGAGTGGGGCCGACGCCGTGTTGGTGACCCTTGTCGGCGGCGGCTCGGTTGGGTTCAATGTCAGCTTCGCTGGCTTTGGCCTTGATGATCAGGCGATCCGCCTTGGAACCTTGATCGAAGAAAACACACTTGCAGGCATCGGGGCCGACAACGCAAATCGGCTCTACTCGTCCTCGGGCTACTTCTCATCTATCGAGACTGACGCAGCGGCGTCATTTGCCGCAGACTACTCGGCAGCCTTTGGCTCTGATGCACCGGCTCTCAACGGCTTGGGTCAGTCTGCGTATGAAGGTTTGATGTTGCTGGCAGCATTGACAAACAAAGCTGGTAGCCTCGATGTAGCCGCCATGGATGCTGCCGCAGAGGGCACCACATGGAGCACGCCGAGGGGTGACAATACGTTGATGGGTCGTCACATGGCTCAGACAATCTATCTTGCCGATGGCAGCGGTGGAGCATTCAACGTTGTCGCATCATTTGACAACGTGCCTTCCTCCGAAGCTTGCTCGAACTGATCTCCCGCCCATGTCGTCTGTTCTTCTTCTGAACCTGGCCTGGCAGATCAGCACCCTTGCACTGGTCGCCCTGGGGCTTGCCATTGTGTTCGGCAAACTGCGGATCATGAACATGGCGCATGGGGAATTTGTGATGATCGGGGCTTATGCTCCGGTCATCACATCAATGCTTGGTTTGCCCGGTTGGTTGCAACTGCCCGTGTGCTTGGTGACGGTGGGGCCGGTGGCCTTTGTTTTAGAGCGCACCATCATTCGTCACCTCTATGGCCGGATGTTCGACAGCCTCCTGGCCACTTGGGGTATTGCAATTCTTTTGCGTGAAATCGTTGAGTTGATCTTTGGTCGTGGCTATCAATCCGTTAGCCCCCCAATAGCTGGGACAGTCTGTGTTTTTGGGGCGGATTACCCGGCCTACCGTATCGCCGTGATCATCGGCATCTTGCTTGGGTTCATTGGGCTATACTGGTGGAACACCAGATCGAAAACCGGCACTCGTATCAAAGCCATGGTCGGCAATCCGAACCTGGCCGAGGCTATCGGGATCAACACGGCTCGTCTCTCTGCTGGGGCCTTTGTCTTTGGCTGCTGCACCGCTGGGCTTGCCGGGTTGATACTGGCCCCTACAGTTCGGATCGAGCCGATGATGGGACTCGACTATCTGATCCGGTCTTTTTTTGCCCTTGTCGTCGGTGGGCTTGGCAGTCTCGAAGGGCTCGGAATCGGCTCCGGCATTATCGCTGGAACCCAAACGTTCCTCGGTGCTGTGGCCAGCCAGACCTACGGGTATCTGGCGGTCCTCACCCTCTCAACCCTCTTTTTGTGGCTAAAACCAAATGGCGTCCGCTCTTCTTCCCGCTAGTCTGCTGCTGGTAGTCCTGCTCCTGATCCCGGAACTGTTCGGAGATTTCATGGCCTATCAGATTGGGCTCTACTTGATATATGGCATCGCCGCTCAGGGCATTGGGTTTCTCTGGGGCAAGACGGGAGTGCTGCCACTCGGGCAGGCCCTGTTCTTCGGAATAGCGGCCTATGTCACGGCGATCACGCTTCGAGCCGAAGGCAATCTGTTCCTCAACCTTGCATTGGCCGCCATCGTATTAGCAGTAATTGCGGGGTCCGCCTTTGTCCTTGCGGCTCTTGTCTTTCGGGGACGGAACGAAAGTGGCCCATATTTTTCGCTGATTACGTTGGCGCTGGTTATGATTGCGGAACAAGTTGCGGGCACGGCAACGTCGCTGACCGGTGGCTTCAATGGGATGAGCGGTTTCAACAGCCTTGGGAATCTCGATCCATTCGGCGGCTTCTACTACGTCATTGTTGCAGCGACGGTGGCGGTCAGCCTGCTCCTCTTCATCTTGAACCGGTTGCCTGTCAATCTGATCGCCAAGGCTGTTCTGGACAATGAACCGCGTATGCAACTGCTCGGGTTTCCAACCCATATGATCAAGGGGGCGGCATTCGCGTTTTCGGCCATGATCGCGGCACTTGCCGGGGGGTTGTTCGCATCGCACCAAGGCATCGTAACGCCAGCGTCAACCGGGTTTGCCCTGTCAGCAGAACTGGTCATCCTGACCGCAGTTGGGGGCCGCTTCCACGTGCTCGGTCCGCTGATCGGAGCAGTGATCGTTGGTTGGGCATCCACCGAATTACGCGACAGTTTCCCCTACTGGGAATTGCTGATGGCGGTGGTGTTCATTCTAGTCGTGCTAAAGGCTCCGGGCGGGATTGCTGAGTTGTTTGAGGCTGCATTCCGGCGTGTCAGGCCCAAAACGCCCACATCCGCCGCACCGGCTGTGACAGCGCCCGAGACGCGGTTCGACAAAACCCCACGGCCCCTGAGATTTGAAGACGTGCGGCTCAATATCGGTGTCGTTCGAATTCTGAATGCGGTGTCCTTTGAAACACCTGCCACCGGGATTATCAGCGTCATTGGCCCGAATGGTGCTGGCAAGACCAGTGCGCTCAACACGATCACCGGCAACCTGTCCGTAACCGGAGGTCGGATCATGCTGGGCGAGGTCCGGATCGATTCACGCCCGCCTCATACCGCCCTGAGCAACGGCATTGGTCGCAAACTTCAGGTTCCATCGGTCTTCTTCTCGCTCAGCGTTTCCGAAAACCTGGCCATCGCGATGATGGCGGGCAGGCTAAGGATGAGTGACCTTTTCAAGCCATCTACCTTTCAGTGGCGATCCAAATCCCTGTCCGATATTCTGGGCCATCCGTCAGTGCCGCTGAAGGAAGAAATGACCGATCCGGTTGAGTATTTGCCGCAGGGTCACCGACAATTCCTGGAATACGCCATGACAGTCGCGGCAGAGCCATCCATCCTTCTGTTGGATGAGCCCTGTGCCGGGCTTTCCCCGGACGAAACGGCTCTGATGACCAAGCTCGTTCAGTCCTATCAATCTGAAACGTCAAGATTGGTGATAGTCATCGAGCACGACATGAGCATTGTCGAAGCAATTTCTGACAAGGTTTTGGTCCTGCATCTCGGCAAGGTGCTGGCATTCGATGACTACGACAAAGTGCGTCAAAACCCGCAAGTTCAGGCAGTCTATTCGGGAGGAACAAAATGACCGCTCTCTTGGAAATCGAAGGGCTGACCGGCGGGTATCAGGACACCAATGTGTTGTTCGAAATATCCGTCAAGATCGAAGCTGGCAGTCTTCTTGGCGTCCTTGGACGCAACGGCGTTGGCAAAACAACACTTGCCCGTCTTGTTCAAGGTGAGATCAAAGCCAGCCAGGGAGATATCCGATTTGATGGTCAGCCCATGGGCAACCAACCCGCCCATGCCCGAAGGCACATGGGGGTTGGTTACATGCCTCAAACGGCAATGGTTTTCGATGATCTCACCGTGCAAGAGAACCTGAGCCTCGGGAGTAGCGGAAAACCACCAGATCTCTATTTTGACCTTTTCCCCAGATTGGCGGAACGGTTGAAGCAACCTGCCGGAACCATGTCGGGCGGAGAAAGAAAGATACTCTCCTTCGTCCGAACTATGATCGAAGACACGAAGCTGATCATTCTGGATGAACCCACGGAAGGTGTTCAGCCAGAAAACATCAACCACATGGCTGATTGCCTCAGGGAACGGGTGGCCGAAGGTGCCGGTGTCCTGTTGTGTGAGCAAAACCTGAATTTGCTGTCCGACGTTGCCGACTGGTTCCTGGGATTGGACTCAGGACGGGTCACAATGACCGGGAGCGGAAACATGACAACGAGGAAAGACTTGAACGCGGTTTTGTCCTTGTGAGCGTATGCTTGCTTGGGGGTTGCCGGCTCGCAATTCGACTGGGTTTCAACGACTGCATGCGTCTCTTCAATAACGGCCCAAATACACCGCAGTTTAATAGTGACTTTTAGTCTGCTTTTGGTGCTTTTCACCAGTTCCAGCACTGCGCAGCATCGGTTAAAATGGGCTCTAAGCCGCCATGCGGCAGTGCGGCAGCTTGTCCGCAGCGAAACTGCGTGCGAACCAAGGTTGTCAACTGCTGGTGCCAGCCCAAACTAGACATTCCTTTAGCATCGCGGGACAGGAGACCCCCAGCAGGTCGGGCGGAAACCGGACTTTCGCTGCTCATGCGAGACGTTGCGCCTACGGAACCGAAAGTGGACATTCAGATGCTGGTTGTTTCACTACGACGAAGGAAACGTTTGGTGGTCAAAGGCCCTTGCCTGAGTTCGATGCGATTTTGATTTGCATCTTCGCTTATCAACTCTAAGGTGAGAGGCAAATTTCTTTTTTTGAATTGGGTATTTTAAGGTGGCGTCGCAACTACTTGAAGAAATGTTGAAAAAGCCGCAGCGCGAAACCGCTGGGGCTGACACAAACCTACGGTTTGACTATCAAAAAAACTGGGCATTTTGCGAAATGATAAAGAAGCATCTGGAAGGTGCTGACTATCTGGTTGCTTTCGAATACCACGACGATGTGGTCTTCATGGAACCGAACGACGACCCACAGAACGTCGACTTTTGCCAGGTCAAAACAAAGAAATCATCTTCAAGCGTCACATTGGGGTTCTATTTGGCGCGCGCCAAGACAAAGGAAGGAAGAAAGCCTTCAATCCTTGGCAAAATGTACGAAAACTTCGATGGCATCTGCACCGGGTACAAGGTCAAGACAGTTCTCGTTTCAAATGTACCGTTTTCGTTTTGTGGGAGCAATTCGCGCGCCACCGATCTCAAGGCAAGCGATGTGAAAAAGATCAAGGAAAAACTCTCCGAGGAGCTATCAGACTTTGATGAGGAACGCCTGAACAACGTTTACTTTCTTACAACTGGGGTCTCGCTGGATGCCATGCAGAGCTTCCTAATGGGCGAAGTGTCCGAGCTGTTCAAGATGGAGCTTGGAGAAGGCCATGGGGTCAACATGCACGCGTGGGCTAGGTTGGTGCAGGACGAGATCAATCGTAAGAATAACGTCGATTCTGAGACGATTTCTTCAACCGATGATCTTAAGGTAAAGAAATGCGTTGACCGAAAATTTCTTTCGAAAACAATCCAACTGGCTGCAAACAACACAACTCGCGCCCCTGATATGACGTTGGTGAATGCCGAACTGAAGGAAGCAGGATGGGTTGCCGTCGACCTTATGAAAATGGGGAAAAAGATCTCCAACGCGGTAGCTGACTACACCAATCCTACAAACGGCGATGCCGAGGAGCTTAAGACTCGCCTCGAACATCACTTCCATACAGAGGCGGCAGAGGCGCTACCCGATTTCCTTGCAAGCGCCTTGTCAAACATCGCGCAATTGACAGACTGCTTACCCTTATACAATGAAAAGTTCTATTTCTTGGCGTTCGCTGTGATTGTGTTCAATGAAGAAATTTAATTTCCATAAACTCATTAGAAACCTAAGAAAAGGTCGCGAAGATGACAGGCTTGGTGTTCAAAAAGCTCTGGATAGTATCAAAGCTCGAGAAAGCCGCGAGGACAGTGAGCTTTCAGTCCGGAATGAACATTCTGACGGGGGAGAATGATGTTGGAAAATCGACGCTAATCAAGTCCCTCTATCATTCTATTGGCGCCGACGCGCCTCAAATGAACAATACTCGGTGGAAACGAGCTAAAGCGTTTTACTGTTCTGAAATTTTTCTGAATGGCGCAACTTACTTCATTGTTAGGGACGGAAAACACTTTGGTGTCTTTGATGCCCAGAAGGGCATGATTTCAAAGCACAGTGGCATCTCGACGGAAGGGGGCATCGCTAGTTTTATCTGTGAACAACTGAATTTCAATATTGAACTGGAGAAGAGCGCGGACGGCAAATTAGGGCGAGCTGGACCAGCATTCTACTTTCTTCCATTTTATGTTGATCAAGACGCTGGCTGGACTAAGAGTTGGGAGTCGTTTAGCGGGCTTCAGCAGTTCACTTCGTTTCGCAAGAACATGATCGAGTATCATATGGGCATACGTCCGCAGAGCTACTACGATGCCAAGAAGAAAGAGATGGAATTCTTAGAGACGAAGTCAACTCACCAAGCCGAAAGAAACGTTCTGTCTACCGCGCTGGCCACTTTTCAGAAACGTTCCTCTCAAATCCAAGTCAGCCTTGATCCTGTGGCCTTCAAGGAAGAGTTGGACCAACTGGTCGACTCTTACAATCTGCAGAGGGCACGACAACAGGATGCTCTTACTAAGGTCAAAGACATAAGGAACGAACGAAACGCGATTGATACCGATATCGCGATCCTTCGTCGCTCAATATCAGAGCTGACTGCCGACTACGAGTATGCTGCACGGCTTGAGACGCCCGACATTGTAGGATGCCCCACATGCGGAACAGAGTTCGAGAATTCATTTCAAGAAAGGTTTGGATTGCTGGATGACGTGGACTACTGCCGAGGAATTCTAGATCAGCGACAGAAAGCCCGTATCGAAGTTACTGAGAAGCTCGATGCAGCAGAACGCGAATATCGATCGGTCGGGCAAGCAACCCACGAAATGGAACTGTTGCTTAATCGAAAAAAATCGGAAGTGACCTTGCGCGACATTGTTGCTTCAGAGGGCAACAAAGAGATGGTCGTCTCTCTGAGCGCAGACATAGTTGGTAAAGATGAGTCAATCGAAGAAGTTCAAAAGGCGATCGATGGGCTAAAGGCTGACTTGAAGCTGGACTCAAAGAGGAAAAAGGAGATCCTCGAATATTACCAGTCGCGTATGAAAGAATACTTGAACGCTCTCAACGTGTTCGTTTTGGAAGAAAGCGATTATGCGGAACCAACTAGGGTAATAAAGAATAACGCTCTAGGCAGTGATCTCCCTCGTGCTTTGCTAGCTCAGTATTTTGCGCTGTTGCACACAATGAAGAAATTTGGCGGCACCAAAGTCTGCCCGCTCATCATCGACTCGCCGCAGCAACAAGAGCAAGACACGAGCAACTTGGGCGCGATTTTCAAGTTCATCTTCTCTAAGGCGCTTGATGGTCAGCAACTCATTCTGGGAACGATTTCCACAGAAGCTGTGCCAGATGAAATTATTCCGAAAGGTGCGAACCGTATCGTTCTCTCCAACGAAAAGTACTCCATCTTGCGACGTGATCAGTTTTCTGAAGCGATCGCTGACGTCGGCGAAATGCATGAATTACTGCTATCGAAGTAATCATATCAACGAGGCATACAAGAAAAAATGAAACCTTTTGAATGAGTTGAGCTTGTTGAGGAAGCTCGCGCCGTTCTCAAAGAGGCAAAAATTCGCATTCAGTCAGTCCGGCGGCGTTTGAGATCCCGTATAGACGGCCCTAACTTGCGGCCAGACAGTCTCAATTTGTGGCTTGGCTCAGCCGATGCGAATGGCAGCAATGTGGGCTGAGACCGCAGCATCGTGAGTTGTGGCTTAAGGTCTGCAAAGGGCCGTCATGCCCACTCATGAAGCAAGAAGCTTCGACTTTGCAAAGTACACAAACTGCGCATAGCTGCCATTGGTGGCTCACGCAGCATACGGCACCGCTGCGGTTTAGTATTGAAAGGTAGCTTTCGGGAAATTGACCTTAGAGCTTTGCGTCTGCAGCAGAGAACATTCTGAGCTTCATGTGAATGTCGTGAAATGGCTGAAAGCTGTCATGCATCAACAAGGCCATGAACGACTGTACCGGCGCGAAAGCCCATATAGCCGTGGAAAAAACTGGTCGCCGCCTTCAGCGACGGCCTGGACATCATAGAGGCAACATCGAATGATACAGACGTTAGTTGATCGCCTCATTTGGATCTCTAACTTGCAACAACTAATTGACATTCGCGGACACAAGCGCGCTTGCGCCTGTTTTCAAAGCGGGCATTCGCACTCGCACCGGAGGTAAATTTGGAGATGTGGGTACAGAGAGGGGTATAGGAGTTTTTAAATGAAAACTTTTCCATTTATTTTCAATTATTTACTCAATTTTTTAAACTCCCTCTTGAGCACCATTTTCCAAAAAGTTTGTTGTTTCCTGTAAGTATCGTCTATTTGGCTGACGTGCGCACAGGTGGCATGGGCATTGTCTCAGCCAAGGGTCTGTTGCAAAGTAGTGCGGTCGGCGCTGCCCTCTAATGCAGGTGTCATGTGTTTCACAATGCCCTTGGTTCGGACTGACGGCCCGGCGCCGATGCTTCCATATTCTGTTCTTTTTCAGTTCCGGATCGGAATGTTGAAGCGGTAGCTTTTGTCGGTTAACCCTTTGGGGGCTTTGGGAAATTTACCAACTCGTTTCACAGCTGCAATGGCGGCTTCATCCAGTGCGGCGACGCCAGAGGATTTTGCAATCGAAACCGAGAGCAGCTGACCGCTTGGGGCGATCCGCAGGGCAAGGGTGGTTTTGCCTTTGGCTTTCACGCCCCGCAGCGCCTTTTTGCGGCGTTCGATACGGGTGACGATTTTGCTGCCCCAGATCGATTTCAGCTTGGCCTCTTTGCCTTTCCCCAGCGCTTTGACTTTGGATTTTCCAGCGTTGCCCGCCTGATTTGTGCCGCCGGTTCCAGCCGCTTTCTGGGTGGCCGATCCTGCACTGGCCGCGCGATTCAGATCGCTCGCTTTGGCCTTGGACTCGGACTTGGGTTTCGGTTTGGCCTTTGGCTTGGATTTTACCTCGGGCTTTGGTTCGGGTTTCTTGACCGGCTCTGGTTCAGGCTCCGGTTCAGGCTCCGGTTCAGGCTTAGGGGCTTCAGGGGGCTGAACATCAGCCTGTGGAGACTTGGGTTGCTCTGTGGCCACGGGGCGCGGTGCGGTAGGGCGGGCCATCGGGCGAGGCGCGGCCTCTGCGGAGGTTTTGGGCCGTGGATCTTGTGTGGTGGGCAACACCGGCTGCTGTAGCACCGGCTGAGACATCTCTGGCGGTGGTGGCGGCGCTGCTTGACTGGGGATGACGGGCAGGGCGGGATCGGGCACGTCCCCGGAAAGCGCGGCAATCTGGGTTGAGGTGTCAGGCGCCGCATCCAGCGTCAGCGCCGCCATCTGCGGGGCGTCTTCCACCACATCTGGCGCGTCTTCCCTCTGCGGTGCATCGGTTTGATGCACCGGTGGGCGGGTCCATTCCTTGATCATTTCGGCAACTTGATCCGGGGCGCCTTGCAGGGTCACGACCGCCTCACCGCCCACGCCACCTGCCTCTGCGCCGTCAAGGTCCGGCAGGACCAGAGCAACCAGCCCCAGATGCAGGGCAACGGCCACCGCGGCGAAGCTTAGAAATTCCCCCCAACGTTTCATGGCTGCTGTACCACCAGTTCGATCCGGTCAAATCCGGCCTTGCGCAGATCCGCCATGACCTCGGCCAGACGGTGGCCCTTGGCGGCGCCATCCGCACGCAGGACAAGGCCCGGTTTTGCACCTTCCGGAGACAATGCGGCAATGGCGGCCGCACCCTGGCTGTCCTGAAACTGCAACACACCTTTGTCGCTGAGATAAAGCAGCTGATCAGCCTTCGGATCGGAGGCTTTCTGGGCCTTGGGCGGGGCCACTTCAAAGGGTTCGGGGGGCGCAATTTGGGCCGTCATCAGGAAGAAGATCAGCAGTAGGAAGACCACGTTGATCATCGGTACGATGGATTCCCCCTGCGGTTTGCGTTGTGGCGGCGAGAAGTCGAGGCTCATGTCACGTCCCTCATTTCACCAGCACCAGATTGGCAAAACCCGCGTCGCGCAGTGCTTCGGACACTTCTACAATACGCTGGATTGAAGTCTCTTCCCGGCTGCGCAGCACAATGGTGTCCGTGGGCGCGGCCCCTAGCGTGCGCAATTCGGCAATGACCTGCGCCAACGGGCGGTCAATTCCATTCAGGCGAGTCAGCTCCGGCAGAACGTCCACCAGTTTTGGGGCAGTGGTCTCTGCCGTGCCGCCTGCCGACGCCAATGGCATTGCGATCACCTGATCCATGCCAAACCGTGACGCAAGCATGAAGAACACCAGCAGCAGGAACACCACGTCAATCATCGGAGTGAGCGAGGGTTTGCGCCGGATACGGGCTGGGGGTGAGAGGTCCATTAGCTTTGGGTTATTCGGCGACCAAAGCGGGCTTTGCAGGTGTCTGGCGTTCAACCGCATTGGCAATGAACACACGGCTGGCGGCATCTTCCACATCGCGGCGCAGCCGGTCCACCACCGCCTCAAACCAGGTCAGCGTGGCCGACGCCGGGATCGCCACAGCCATGCCGGCCGCAGTGGTCAGCAACGCTTCCCAGATGCCCCCGGCCAGCAGCGAAGGATCGGCCCGGCTGCCGCTTTCCTGCAATGCCTGAAAGGCAGCGATCATGCCCATCACGGTGCCCAGCAGACCCAGCAGCGGCGCGATGGTTGCGATAAGTTCCAAGGCCCGCAGGCCCGAAGATGCCTCGGCCAGATGTTTCTTGGCCACCCGGGTAGTTTCCTCACGCGCGCTCTGCTCTGGCAGGTTGGTGGAGGCCTTAAAGGCGGCGCGCAGCACCTTGCTGCGCAGGCCACGGCGGCGCGCAATCATGTCGCGGGCGCGGTCCTTGTGACCCGCGTTCCAGGCCTCCAACGCCTGCGGTGCGCGGCCCTGCGACCAGGCGCCCAGCACCACCAAGCGCCAGATTTTCCATAGGATCAGCGCAAGGGTCAGGACCGAAAGGGCAGCGATGGCCCAGATCGACGGGCCGCCGTCACGCAGGAATTTCAGGGCAGTTTGCGACGCAAGTTGCAGAGTTTTTTGCAAATTTTCCGGAACAGCCTGAGCCTCTGCGTCTGGGCTGGTACCTGCGACGGACGTTTCCGCACTGGTATCCGGTGGAGATGTCGCAAGAGCAGTCGCCGGATCGTCGTCCGTAGTGGCAATAGTCTCAGATGAGGTTGCCATATCGGCCGCTATGTCCGCTGCAACCACAGGGGCAGCGCTGGTTTCTGCAGTGACGCTGACCGGCGCGGAAGGGGCAGCAGGGCGTTGTGGCTTAGTGCTGTCTTGCGCGGTGGCGGCAGAGCTGATCAACAGGGTTGCGATTGCTACCGCGGAAAATTGCGTGCGCAGCGAAAGCCCGGAACGCGGGCCACGGGAGGAAGCAGTCATGGCAGACACCAGAATAGGCACTGACCTGCGGCAATCATGGGAAAAGCGCCAGCACGTCAAAGGAACGGGTTTGCTGGCTTACTGCGTGCACCAGTTCGAAGACGCCAAAACGAAAACGAGGGGCCGACAGCGGCTCCCTCGTGGCTACTTAAACCGATTCTTTTTGTCAAGTTTCGCCGGGGCGGGCTGGGCCACCGCGTGATCTGCTCACTTAAACTTGGCAACCATATCCATAATGCCAGGGATCGTGTGCAGCTGTTCTTCGTGGGTGGGTTGGAAGTACTGTTTTAGGCTGCGCTGGCTTTCGCCACCCAGGATGGTGAAATAATACATTTCATAGCCGGGCAGAACGGCGCAGGGGTGGTAGCCTTTGTCGATCAGCATCGTGGAGCCGTTGACCACATGGTAGGCATCGCCCGGTTCGTTATCCACCCGCTGCAACATCTGCATGCCAGAGCCGTAGTTCGGTTTGAACCGGAAGTTATAGGTCTCATCATGACGGGTTTCTTCGGGCAGGCGGTCGGTGTCATGTTTGTGGCTGGGAAAGCCGGACCAGCCGCCCGCGCCGACAGTAAACAACTCGCTGACCAAGAGGCGCCCGACTTTGTCGTGATGTTCTGCGCCCAGGATGTGTTTGATCTTGCGGTGGGTTTTGGTGTCATCCGATCCGTACTGCACCAGATCGATCTGCGGCGAACGCACGTCAAAGGGTTCCAGCACGCGGTCGTATTTGGCACCGGCCACAAACACCTCGGCGTTGTCAGAGGTGCAGGTCATCCGCACATTTGCACCCACCGGCACATAGACGCCTTCAGGCTCCCCGTCCCAAACATCTTCGCCGCGATTGCCAAGCGCGGAGAAACCGGCACCATCCACGTCCAGATCCACTGTGCCGGTGGCGGGCACCACGCAGGTCTCATAGCCGGGAACAGCATAGTCAAAGACTTCTCCGCGTGTCAGTTTCACTATGTTGAAATAGTTCAGCGGCACCAGCGGGTGGTCCACATCGACGATCGGTTTGTTTTGATTGTCATGGGGGGCGATGTGCATCTTTCGCATCCTTGTCGCTGTCACTTTGCCGGTTACCGCTGCGGGCGGAATTAGGATTGAATATCAATCCACTGATCCGAGGGGCCTGGGGTCAAACCAGGGTCAAATTCCGTTCCGCAACAAGATCCGTCTTGTCGGATCTCGAATCGCAAGATACAAAAACTGCAACCGGTTGCAAATGCAAAACCGCCGGATTGCCCAAATGAGTGCATCAGAGGAGCCCAGCATGACGGCCTATGGAACCGAGATCGGGATTGGCATTTTGGGCGGCGGCTACATGGGCAAGGCCCATGCTGTTGCCATGTCTTCGGTGGGGGCAATTTTTGACACCACACTGCGACCACGGCTGGAAATGATTTGTGCCTCCAGCCCACAATCGGCGGAATGGTATCGAAAGGCCTATGGGTTTCTGCGGGCGACGGACAGTTGGCGGACTCTTGTCACCGATCCCAAGGTCGAGGCAATTGTGATCGCCACCCCGCAGGCCCTGCACCGCGAGATTGCCGAGGCTGCCTTTGCTTTGGGCAAGCCGGTGCTTTGTGAAAAACCGCTGGGGGCCTCCCTGGCAGATAGCGCGGCTATGGTTGCTGCGGCCGAGGCCTCGGGCGTGGCAAATATGGTGGGGTTCAACTACATCCGCACCCCTGCCAGCCAATATGCACGGCAGCTGTTGGCGGAGGGGGCGATTGGCGACATCACTTGGTTCCGCGGCGAACACACAGAGGATTTCTATGCCGATCCCGACACCCCCGCCTCTTGGCGGACAGAGGGGATGGCAAACGGAACGATGGGGGATCTTGCCCCTCATATGATCAATGCTGCGCTTGCATTGTTGGGGCCTGTGGCCTCTGTCATCGGCATGGTGGAGACGGTGCACAGCGCCCGCCCAGGCGGCAAGGTCACGAATGATGACCACGCCCAGATGATGTGCCGGTTCGAAAATGGCGTTATGGGCCAGATGTATTTCAGCCGTGTCGCGACGGGACGTAAGATGGGCTACGCCTATGAAATCAGCGGCACCAAAGGGGCGATCCGGTTTGATCAGGAGGATCAGAATGCGCTGTGGCTGTACCGTCGGGACGGGCTAGAGGCGACACAGGGCTTTACCAAAATCCTGATCGGTCCGGCACATCCGGATTACCTGCCTTTCTGTCAGGGGCCGGGCCATGGCACCGGCTATCAAGATCAGATCATCATCGAGGCGAAGGATTTCTTGGAGGCGATTGCCAGTGGGGAGGCGCGCTGGCCCAGCTTCCGTGATGGGCATGAGGTGAACCGGATTGTCGCCGCCACGCTGGCCTCGGCTGAAGCGGGCCGGTGGCAGGACCTGTCGGATTTCTGACCGTGCCGCAGCGGCACGCATGCTGGCCCTGCGCTGCGTTAACCCTACGTTAACATCTATCACCAACATTTCCCCCGAAGGGGGATCTTTCCCAGCGCGGCACAGATCGCGACAGAAGACCGCCTGAGGAGGGCAGTTTGAAGACCGAAAATTGCGCGCCCTATTGCAACCGGTTGCAAAAGTGTGCGCGATATGCTCTACTTTGAGTCGGCAGGGGACGAATAGGCGCGTTCCCGACCGAATGAACGGTGAAACTGGGAGGAAACAATGACTTCACTGATCAAGAAATTTGCTCTGGCTACGGCGCTGGTGGCGGCCCCCTTTATGGCTGCAACCACCGCTTCGGCAGAGGGGGAGAAATACATTCTGGTGAGCCACGCCCCTGACAGCGACAGCTGGTGGAACACCATCAAAAACGGCATTGCACTGGCCGGCGCGCAGATGGGCGTTGAGGTGGAATACCGCAACCCGCCCACCGGCGATCTGGCTGATATGGCGCGGATCATCGAACAGGCGGCTGCCTCGGGTCCTGATGGCATCATCACCACCCTGTCCGACTTTGACGTTCTGTCCGGTCCGATCCGTGCAGCGGTCGACAGCGGCGTTGACGTTATCATCATGAACTCCGGCACCCCGGCGCAGGCACGTGAAGTTGGCGCGCTGATGTATGTGGGTCAGCCCGAATATGATGCAGGCTATGCCGCCGGTCTGAAGGCCAAAGGGGACGGCGTTGCTTCGTTCCTCTGTGTGAACCACTACATCTCCTCGCCGTCTTCGACCGAGCGCTGCCAAGGCTTCGCGGATGGTCTGGGTGTGGATCTGGCCAACCAGATGATCGACTCGGGTCAGGACCCGGCTGAGATCAAAAACAAAGTACAGGCCTACCTGTCCGCGAACCCCGCTACTGATGCGGTTCTGACCCTTGGCCCGACCTCGGCAGATCCGACCCTGTTGGCGCTGGATGAAAACGGCTTGGCTGGTGACATCTACTTCGGCACCTTCGACCTGGGCGAGGAAATCGTCAAAGGCATCAAGGGTGGCGTCATCAACTGGGGTATCGACCAACAGCCCTTCCTGCAGGCCTACCTTCCGGTTGTGGTTCTGGCCAACTACCACCGTTACGGCGTTCTGCCGGGCAACAACATCAACTCGGGCCCCGGTTTTGTAACCGCTGACGGGCTTGAGAAGGTGGAAGCCTTCGCAGGCGAGTATCGCTGATCTCCTCCCGACTGGGCGGCCAAAACCCGTGGGTCTGGCCGCCCTTTTTCCATCCTGAGCAAGGATAAGACGAGGCACATATGTCTGAAGCACCCAATGTGGCGGCAGGCGTGGATGAGCGTATCAAAACCCGTTCCCGCTTCCGCGAAGCCATGATCCGACCTGAACTGGGCGGTATTGTCGGCACCATCATCGTATTCACTCTTTTCGCCCTGTTCGCGTTTGACAGCGGCATGTTCAACAGCCAGGGCATCATGAACTGGAGCCAGGTCTCGGCCCAATTCATGATCATCGCCGTCGGCGCCTGCCTTCTGATGATCGCGGGCGAGTTTGACCTTTCGGTTGGCTCCATGATCGGTTTTGCCGGCATGATGATCGCCATTTTCTCGGTCACGCTGGGCTGGCCCGTCTGGATGGCCATCATCGTGACCTTTGTTCTGTGCACCGCGCTGGGCGCGTTGAACGGGTTCATTGTGATCCGCACCGGATTGCCCAGCTTTATTGTAACGCTGGCCTTCCTGTTCATTCTGCGCGGTTTCACCATCTATTTCCCGCAAACCATCGAACGCAAAACCATCATCGGCGGGATCAAGGACGTGGCCGAGGGCGATTGGCTGGCGGCGTTGTTTGGGGGCAAGATCTTGACCGGCCTGTTCCAGTGGATGGGCGACGCGGGCCTCATTGCGGTGTTTGAACGGGGCACCCGCGCGGGCCAGCCTGTGGTTGACGGTGTGCCGATGTTGATCGTCTGGGCGCTGGCGCTGATTGTCTTTGGGCATATCCTTTTGACCAAAACCAAGTTCGGCAACTGGATCTACGCGGCGGGCGGTGACGCCGAAGCGGCGCGCAACTCGGGTGTGCCGGTGAACCGGGTGAAGATCCTGATGTTCATGTTCACCGCCTTCTGCGCCACTGTTTTCGCCACCTGTCAGGTGATGGAGTTCGGCTCGGCAGGGGCGGACCGTGGTCTGCTGAAAGAGTTCGAGGCGATCATTGCCGTGGTAATTGGCGGTGCGTTGCTGACCGGCGGTTATGGATCGGTGATCGGCGCGGCGCTTGGCGCTTTGATCTTTGGGGTAGTGCAACAAGGCTTGTTCTTTGCGGGCGTCGAAAGCTCGCTGTTCCGGGTGTTCCTTGGCATGATCCTGCTGTTTGCGGTGATCCTGAACACTTACATTCGTCGTATGATCACAGGGGAGCGTTAAGATGAGCGAACCGATCATTCAGATGAAGAACATCGAAAAGCACTTCGGCTCGGTCATTGCACTGGCCGGCGTGTCGGTGGATGTCTTTCCCGGCGAATGCCACTGCCTGTTGGGCGACAACGGGGCGGGCAAATCCACCTTCATCAAAACCATGTCCGGCGTGCATCAACCCACGGCGGGGGAGATCTATTTCGAGGGCCGCCCGCTGCACTTCGACGATCCCCGCGATGCGATTTCAGCAGGGATCGCTACGGTGCATCAGCATCTGGCGATGATCCCGTTGATGTCGGTCAGCCGCAACTTCTTCATGGGCAATGAGCCTCTGCGCAAGCTGGGCCCGTTCAACTTTTTCGATCACGAAGCAGCAAACCGCATCACGATGGAAGAGATGAAGAAGATGGGGATCAACCTGCGGGGCCCCGATCAGGCGGTTGGCACGCTGTCCGGCGGTGAACGCCAGACGGTGGCGATTGCCCGCGCAGTCCATTTTGGCGCCAAAGTGCTGATCCTGGATGAACCGACCTCGGCGCTTGGGGTGCGTCAGACCGCCAACGTGCTTGCCACCATTGATAAGGTGCGCAAACAGGGCATCGCGGTGGTCTTTATCACCCACAACGTGCGCCATGCGATGGCGGTGGGCGATCGTTTCACCGTGCTGAACCGAGGTCAGACCCTTGGCACGGCGCAGAAGGGTGAGATCACGCCGGAAGAGTTGCAGGACATGATGGCAGGTGGCCAGGAAATGGCCCAGCTGGAAGGGTCGCTTGGCGGCACCGTCTGACGGTGCACCAAGCGGTTGAGGAAAGACCGAAGACCACTCACGAAAACGCGCCGTCGCCCTTCACAGGCGGCGGCGCATTTTCCGTCAGACCGACACTCCGGCCAAGACCGCCTCACGGGTGACGTCTGACTTGTGCCCGTTAAGGATCACCTCGCCACGCCGCAAAACCGTGAACCGGTCCGCCAGTTCATAGGCAAAGTCGAAATACTGCTCGACCAGCACGATCGCCATGTCGCTGCGCTGCCGCAGGTGTTTGATAACTTCACCGATTTGCTGAATGATATTGGGCTGAATGCCTTCGGTCGGTTCATCCAGCAACAAGAGTTTCGGCTTGGTGATCAGCGCCCGGGCAATGGCCAGTTGCTGTTGCTGCCCGCCAGACAGATCGCCACCGCGCCGGTGCTGCATCTGTTTCAGGACGGGAAAGAGGTCGTAGATCTCATCAGGAATGAAATGTTGATCCTTGGGCAGGCAGGCAAATCCGGTTTCCAGATTTTCAGTCACCGTCAGCAACGGAAAAACATCCCGCCCCTGCGGCACCGTTGCGATGCCTTTACGGGCGAGCGCATGCGGCGGCAGAACCGGCAGGGCCTCCCCATCCAGTACCATCTCACCGCCAGATCGGGGGTGGGTGCCAGCGATGGCTTTGATCAGGCTGGTTTTGCCAACGCCATTGGTGCCCATCAGGCAAGTGACCTCGCCCTGCGCCGCCTCCAGCGAAACACCGTGCAGGATTTGCGAATGGCCATAGTGCAATGTCAGATCGTTCAGTGTCAGCATCTCTTAACGTCCCAGATAGACGTCGATCACGTCTTGGTTTGCGGTCACATGATCCAAGGAGCCTTCCGCCAGCACACTGCCTTCATGCAGCACGGTAACCTTGCAGTTGAGGCGGCGCACAAATTCCATGTCATGTTCGACCACAACAACGGCACGGGTTTTGGCGGCTTCGACCAGAATGTCGGTGGTGTGCTGGCGTTCGGTGACCGTCATACCGGCGGCTGGCTCATCCACCAGCAACAGACGTGGTTCCTGTGCCAGCAGCATGCCGATCTCCAGCCATTGTTTCTGACCGTGGCTCAACTCCCCCGCCAGACGGGACAGCTGATCGGTTAGGCCAATCTCTTCGGCCAAGGCATCCACGCGACCCAGATCCTCAGCGCTAGGGCGATAGCCCAGCACCGCCAGCCAGCCGCGTGGTTTCTTCAGAGCGACCAGCAGGTTTTCCTGCACGGTCTGGTCTTCGAACACGGTGGGTTTCTGGAACTTGCGCCCCACGCCGGATTGGGCGATCTGCGCCTCGGACATTTTCAGCAGGGAGACCGATTTATCACCCCAGATCACCCGGCCTTCGTCAGGGCGGGTTTTGCCGGTGACGATATCCATGAAGGTAGTCTTGCCCGCCCCATTGGGGCCGATGATCGCCCGCAACTCGGCCGATCCGATGTTGAAGCTGAGGTTGTTGATCGCCTTGAACCAGTCAAAGCTGACCGATACGCCGGAAATCTCTAAGAGCATGCTCATTGGCCCGCCTCCTTTTTGGCTGCGCGCCGGGCGATCAGGTCAAACAGCCCACCGATGCCTTTCGGCGCAAAGAGGGTGACCGCAACAAAGGAGAGCCCCAGCAGCACCAGCCACCAGTCGACCCATTTGACGGTATAGAACCCCAGCGGCAGATCGGGGGCCTGCCCGCCGGTGAACCAGGTGCTGAGCAGGCTGACAAAGGCGGCTCCAATGACGGCGCCGTAAAGCCGTCCGCGCCCGCCGATGGCGACCCAGACCGCCAGATAGATCGAGGCGATCGGCACAATCTCAGCTGGATTGATGATGCCGGCCTGCGGGTAGTAGAGCGCGCCGGCAATGGCGGCGATACAGGCGGTGAGGGTGAAAATAGCCAGCTTATAGGCCTCCACCGAATAGCCAAGGAACCGCACCCGTGCTTCATTGTCCCGAATGCCACGGATGACCGATCCGAACTTGCCCGAAACCACCCAGGCCGCCAGCAAATATCCTGCCCCAAGTGCAAAGGCTGAGGCCCAGAGGAACCAGAGCGAAACCAGATCCTGTGAGGCGGTGACCCCGGGCAGGTTTTGCAGCCCGGACAGCCCGTTGTTGCCGCGCAAACCGCTGTCGTTCTGGAACAGGTAGAGCGCGAGAGCCAGCGTCATGGCTTGGGTCAGGATCGAAAGATATACACCAGTGACGCGGCTGCGGAAGGCCAACCAGCCAAACACCAGCGCCAGAAGGCCGGGCACCAATACGACCAACATCAACTGCAATGTCAGACTGTCTGCAAAGCTCCAGATCAGAGGAAACTCAGAGGAGCCGACAACGCCGAAGATCTGCGTGCCGATGGCATCCACCACTTCGGCCTCTGTTGGCGGGATCTCGGATTGGCTCAGCGACTCGACCACGATAAGGCGGGTGCGCTCATACATCAGCCACATGCCGATCATGTAGCCCCCCAGCCCGAAGAAGGCGAAGTGGCCCAGGCTGAGGATGCCTGCAAAGCCCCAGATCAGATCCATCGCAACGGCGATCAGACACAGGCATAGGGTTTTGCCCAATGTTTTGATGAAGGAGGTGGAGATCAGGCCAGATCCCGCCCATTCGCTTAGGACGGTGACCACCAGGGTGAACAGCGCCAAGAGGCTGAGGAAGATCAGAACCGAAGGGTTCCGTGCAATGAAACTACGCTGCATATGCGGGGCCTCCGGAAGTGAATGTGGTGAAGGTAAGCACCCGAGCGGTTCGGGGGCTGGTCTTTGGACATAGACGCATCGATCAATCCCCCGCCGCGCGGCCTTTTAGGGCGATGATGCCCCGGGGCCGGAATTGAATGAAAATGATGATGAAGATGATCATGTAGGTTTGCGCCGCCAGTGTGTTTGACGGGTTCATCCACTCGATCCCTTTCTGCAGGAAACCGATCATCGCCGCGCCCGCCAAGGTGCCCCAGATGTTGCCAACGCCGCCGACCACCACGGTCATGAAGCTCTGCACGATGTAATCGCTGCCCAGTTCTGAGGTGACTTTAGCAAACAACCCGATCGCAACCCCTGCGATGCCCGCGATGCCGGAGCCTAGGCCGAAAGTTAGCATGTTCACCCGGCCGGGGTTGATCCCCATCTGAGCCGCCATAGCGGGGTTCTGTGTGACCGCGCGGGTGTCGAGCCCCAGGCGCGTGCGTTTCATGATGAACAGGAAAACGCAAAGGAAGATCAGCGCCAGCACAAAGATTGCAATACGGATATAACTGATCGAGACCACATCGTTCATGACCCAGGCGCCATCCAACCAGCCGGGGGCAGTGAGGGGGCGGGCCTGTGTGCCGAAAATGTTCTTGGCCAGCTGTTGCAGCGCAATGGAAATGCCGAAGGTGGCCAACAGGGTTTCCAGCGGCCGGGAATAGAGGTGGCGGATCACCAGCCGTTCCATCGCAACACCGGCGGCAAAGGTCACCGCAAAGGCCAGCGGGGTCGCCACGATGATCGACAGTGTGTGATCGGGCACAAACTGCTGCACCACATAGCCGGTGTAAGCGCCCATCATGATGAACTCGCCGTGGGCCATGTTGATAACCCCCATCACGCCAAAGGTGATCGCTAGACCAATCGCTGCCAGGAAGTAGATCGAGGCGAGGGACAGCGCATCCAGACCCAAATCCAGTGCCTGATTGAAGCTCACCTTCAGCTCGATGTCCTTCAGCGCCTTGGCAGCGGCCTCGGTTACCGGGGCGGAAGGGTCAAGGTAGCGGTCATAGAACACATGGTCATTAATCGCGCGGGTCATCTCGACCTCACCAACCAGAGGCGGGACCAGACCCTGTGTTGCAAGCATGGCATAGGCGCGGGTGCGCTGGGCGGGATCACTCAGTTGGGCCACAGGGATGCCCGCAACACGGCCGCCGTCAATGTGCTGGGCCAGGGCGGCGCGGATGTCGCCCGCTTGGGTGACGGGGGCCGCCAGACCGGCAGCAACCAAAAGAGCATAAGCGTCTTCCCGCGAGATCCCCTCGTCGGGGATCAGCTGCGCGGCGATATTGGCCGCGGGTATTTCTGTTGCGGCTTCCCGCACGGTGGTCAGCACCGGGTTGAGGCTGGCGCGCAGGTCCACACCCAGATCACCAGCCATATCGGAAATCGCTCCGATCCGTTCTGCATCGCTGGCGCCAAACCGGATGGTCAGCAACCGTTCCAGCCGAAGTTTCTGTGCCTTAAGCGCCGGATCCGCCTCACCGGAGATCGAATTGCGCAGGGGCGCGAGTTGATCCGCCGAAGGGTCACGCGCAATCGACTGGAGCGCATCTGCACGGGCAGCGGAATCCGGATCGCTCAGTTGGAATTGCACCAGCGCCGTGGCAATCATGGCGCGAATGCCGCTGTTGGGCTTCAGCTGTTTCAGGTCTCCTTTCTGAAACTCCCCAACCACGGCACCGTTGTCAAAATCTGTCAGGCGATAGGTCTTGCCCTCGACCTTTTCACCGATAAAGAAAAACCCGTCCGATTTGCGCATCCACATGTTTTTGGCGGCCCAGACTTCCAGCACCTGTTGCGCCTGTGGCAGGCCGCTGCTGGCGATGGCATCGATGGCCGGTCCAATGGTCTTGCGGGAGGATTTGGCGATCACCGTCTGATGTTCGGCCAGAAGCGGCTGGATCTTGACGCTGGGCGCATCTGCCAAAGCCGATACCGCAGTCACGCAGAACAGCAGCAGCGCCAGAGCGGCCGCATATATCTGTTTCATGTTCGGGGGTTCCGTTCGTCTGAAAGGAGAGGGGGCCAAAGCCCCCTCTGCCAAGAGATCTTAGTAGTTCGACAGGGTCTGAACGCAGGTCTCGGTTTCGGTGTTGTACATCCCGCAACCGAGGTCTTTCCAATCCGACTTCAGCACAGCCGATTCCGGCAGGAAATCGGTCCAGGCGTCGCCAGCAACTTCCGTGGTCTGGCTGATGATGTCGAACTGGCCGTCTTCCTGAATCTCACCAATCAGCACCGGTTTGGCCAGGTGGTGGTTCGGCAGCATCACAGCGGTGCCGCCGGTCAGGTTCGGGAATTCCTGCCCGTACATCGCCGAGCGCACGGCATCCACTTCGGTCGAACCGGCGGCGGTGGCCGCGTTCACCCACATGTTAAAGCCGATGTAATGGGCTTCCATCGGGTCGTTGGTCACCCGCTCTTCGCCCATGGTGGCTTTCCAGGTTTCCACAAAAGAGGCGTTCACGTCGCTTTCCGCCGACTGGAAGTAGTTCCAGGCCGCCAGATGCCCAACAAGGTTCGAGGTGTCCAGGCCTGCCAGCTCTTCTTCGCCAACCGAGAAGGCCACAACAGGGATGTCATCCGCCGAAACGCCCGCTGCTGACAGTTCTTTGTAGAACCCGATGTTGGCGTCGCCGTTGATGGTGGAAATCACGCCAACCTTCTTGCCGTCCGCGCCCAGGGCCACAACGTCAGCCACAATCTTGGACCAGTCGGAATGGCCGAAGGGGGTGTAGTTCACAAAGATGTCGCTGTCGGCGATGCCTTTGCCCTTCAGATAGCTTTCCAGAATGTTGTTGGTGGTCCGGGGATACACATAGTCGGTCCCCAGCAGCGCAAATTTCTCAACACCCAGTTCATCCAGGAAGTAGTCGGTGGCCGGGATCGCCTGCTGGTTCGGGGCGGCGCCGGTGTAGAACACGTTTTTGGAGCTTTCTTCGCCCTCATACTGCACCGGATAGAACAGAAGGCCGTTCAGCTCTTCGATTACGGGTAGGACGGATTTACGGCTGACCGAGGTCCAGTTGCCAAAGATCACGTCGACCTCATGCACGGTCAGCAGCTCGCGGGCTTTCTCCGCAAACAGCGGCCAGTCCGAGGCCGGGTCAACCACAACCGCTTCCAGCTGTTTGCCCAGCAGGCCACCTGCAGCGTTCTGCTGGTCGATCAGCATCAGCATGGTGTCTTTCAGGGTGGTTTCAGAAATGGCCATTGTGCCCGAGAGCGAGTGCAACACGCCGACTTTAATGGTGTCTTCAGCGGCCATGGCCGAAGCGGTGAGCGAAGCAAAGACCAGCGAGCCGGCCAGAGTGGATTTCAAGAGTTTCATGCAGTCCTCCTGCGGGGCGCGCGCGTTTGGCCATGTCCCTTAGCCCTCGGGGCTTGCGTCCGAGGGGGGCTTGGCCTTACCTGTCCCCGCAACTGTTGTTGCGATCCGTGTGGCGGCTTTTCCGAGGTTCCAAATCGATTGGCCGTCACACACCTGCGTTTCCAACGTTTGCCGTCGACATCCCCGCAGGTGGGCTCAGCGAAACGGTTTGCCGGTGTTTTGGGCAGATTGCGGCGGGGCAGAACCGTGTATTCCCGGTGAAATTTCTATTTTTTGTGCAACTTCCAGTGCGACTGCTGCGAAATAGGGCAGCCCAAAAGGGCGCAAGCGTGCTGCGCTGCGGCGAAAAGAGGGGATGTGCTGGAAAAAGAGTCGTTTAGGGAAGGGGCGGACAGCCGCCCCTCCTTTCGATGATCAGAGGTCTTTGATCTTGGCCGGATCCAAGGGGCAGGACAGGTAGACCCCGAACTCCTGCCCGATGTCGGCGCTGACTCGGGCGTGCACCTTGCCTTGCCGGTCCAGAAACCGTTGCTGGTCTTCCACCGGGAAGATGCCCTCGTGCCAGATCCCGGGGTGGATATAGAGGCCTTGGGAGCCGTCACACCAGAACGCGACCACTTTCTCGGGCCGCAGATTGTCGCCGGGCAGGGCGGCGGGCACAATGAAGGGTTTGTTGTCCAGCGGCCAGAACATTTGCCCACCGTCCGGGTGGTAGTTCATATGCCACAGCAGCACCTGATCGCGCGGCGCGGTGGTCTGGTGTTCCGAGGCCTGCTGAGGATCGGCGGACCAGCCCAGCACGTAGTGGCCTTGCACCGCCTCATTGCGCCCGAACAGCACATCGCCCTGCCAGTTGCATTCAAACGTGCCCTCGACCCAGCCGGCTTCATCGCCGGTGCCCGCATCAATCGGCCGCCAGCCTTGCTGCGGCCATTGCACGATCTCAATCTCGAACCCTTCCGGATCCTCGACCAGACAGCCGTAACCTTTCACAGTTTCTTCGGTGGCGCGGATCAGGGGCACCTCATGCCAGGGCAGCGAGGGTTTGCTGGCGGCGTCGAAGATATATTCCGGCGCGCTCATTCCGTCGTTCCCAAGTGGCGGTCGACCATGCGCTGCACCATCGGCGCAAAGTGCCAGTAATCCGGCGTGACCATTCCGGCGCGTTTGCCGGCCTCATCCAAATAACGTACCGCAATGATCTGTTCGAGGTTTGGGTTCTTTTCGAACGCAGCCACCTCTTCGGTGGACATCGGGCCGCCCTGCAGGTTCAGCGTATGAATGGAGGCTTCGCTGAGGCGATCAAAGTAAGTGGGTTTGGTGGCGCAGAGATAGCGTTTGGCAGCCACGTGATAGCGACAGCAATCGGTGATCACCGAGGGAAAGAACCGCTCGAGCACCTCGGCGCCGGCATCTTCGTGATGGCGGTCCTCGGTATCGTCGGGGTGGTAGGTGCCAAACTCGCTGGTGAAATGGCCAATGTCATGCAGCAGCGCACCGATGATGATTTCCTCTGGCTGGCCATTCTGTTCAGCGATGGTGGCGCCCTGCAGCATATGTTCCCCCATCGTCACCGGCTCACCCAGGTATTCCTCGCCGCCGCGGCGGTCGAAAATCGAGCCGATGAATTCCACGATGTTTTCACGGTTGAGGCTGTCGATGTCCGGTTTCATTCCGCGGCCTCCTGCATCTCGCGGGTCATTGCGTCATAGCGCGACCGCAGCCCGTCCTTGTCCGCGTAGCAGCCCTGCAACCAGCGTTTGCCTTCGCCCGAATATCCTTTGCGCGCGTGCAAAACGCGGGTGTTGTCGACCACAAAGCCTTCGCCGGGGTCCAGACGGAAGGTGACCTCCATCGTCTCTTCGTCGATGATCTCGCCCAGTCGGCGATAGGCCGCGTAATAGGTGGCCATCTGGTCAAACGGCACATCGGTGACCGCTGCCAGCGACCGGTTGTTGAAGCGCACGCCGATCAGCTCGCCATCGGGGGCCAGTTCGATCATCGGGCGGCGCGCCGTCAGGCAGACGCCTGCCTCACCGGCATATTCAAAGCGGGCGCAGTGATTGGCAAGAACGTCGAAATAGGCCTGATTTTCGTCCCGCAGGCGCTGGGCGGCTTTGAACCCGTCCACCACCATATTCTCCCCCCCTGCGGCAGAGCTTTCCAGACAGTAGAGCACCTGCACTGAGGGCACCGGATCGCGGTAGGGGTTGTCGGTGTGGGCCTGCAGACCCAGACCGGTGAAGGCCAGGTTGGTGGGGTTCACCTCGGTGCGGACTTCAAAGTGTTTGCCGTAGTTGGTGTCACGGACATAGCCAAAGAGATCAACAATCTTGAACAGCGCACCCTCTTCAACGGGGCCGTTCACCACCTTGCCAAAGCCATAGCGATTGACTTGACCCAGCCAGTCCCGCAACGCGCGGCCGCCCTGCACCAGTTCGGTGAAGTCACCAATAGGCACCGCGCCCATCAATCCGCTGTCCCAACATGCGATCTGCGGGCCGGTCCAGCCACGGGTCGCGGGCGCGGCGCGGTCGTAGTTGTGGGCTGCCAACCAGTCGAGCGGGAAAGTGACGGTTTTGCCCTCTGGCGCGAAGGTGACGGTCAAGCCATCTGCGTCTACCGTGGCGGCGGTGAAATGCGTGTCTGCGGGAATGTCGCGCAGGGCGATCAGCCGCTGACCGTTGCCAAGGGCACGGGTCGCCGCATCCAGCGCATTGTCGCGCAGCCAGATGGCGTGGAACCGGTTGGTACCGGCATCGGTTTCAAGGGTGATGAAGGATCCATCGGGGGATAGGGTGACGCTGGCCATGGGGGCCTCCTGCTGGCGCTTGTGATGCTGGAAGGATCAGCGGAATCGGTGCATAAGATCAAATTAGGATTTTCCCGACTGAGTATCGGAATTGCTAATGGCTGACCCAGACCTGACCACCGAGTTCACCATGCCCCCGCTGGAGTGGGTCCGCGCCTTTGAAGCGGCGGCGCGGCTTGGATCCTTTACCGCGGCGGCGGCAGAGACCGGGCTGACTCAATCCGCCATCAGCCAACGCATAGGCCATCTGGAAAAACGGTTGGGGGCTGAGCTGTTTCATCGCCGGCCCCGCTCGATCTCATTAACCTTGGAGGGCGAGGCCTGGCTGCCCCATGTGCGCAATGCTTTGGAAGGGTTGCGCGACAGTTCCGAGGCGCTGTTTGGTGGCGGGCGCAAACGCCTGGTGATTTCGGCCAGTCAGTCGATCAACGATCTGTGGCTGCTGCCGCGCCTGCGGACGCTGCAAGAGGCGACGGGCAGTCAGATCAATGTGCAAACCATGGTGGTCGGCGCCCATGAGGCGCCACAGGATGATATCCTGCGCATTCGCTATGGCACCGGGGATTGGCCACATGAATATAAACTCCGGCTTTATTCCGAATGGATCGTGCCGGTGGCCGCACCATCGCTGGTGGCGCAGGGGGGCAATTGGACGGATTGGCCACGTTTGTCCTGTTCCGGTCCGCGTCCTGGCTGGCGGGATTGGGCGGCGGCCTATGGCATTCCCACAACGCCAGTGGCGCGGCTGCGGTTTGACACTTTCCTGACCACACTTGGGGTGGCCAAAGCGGGGCTTGGCGTGATGCTGGCCTCTTTGCCACTGGTTGAGGCAGATCTGGCGGCGGGGCGTTTGGTGCGGCTGGAAGAGGTGGCGTTGAAACACCACGAAAGCTATTGGCTGCTGGGCAGCCGGGACGCGCTGTCCCGGCGGCAGTGGCAGGCTGTGGCCGAGGTCATGTCGGAGTGATGGCTTTCCACGCCTCGCTAGCGGCATGTTTCAAGAGCGCAGTGCGGTAGGGCAAATCGGCATGCATATCGCTGAGGAAGTCGCCATCGTCTGGCTGCCAGTCGGCCAATGAACCGGTTTGAAGCGCTGCGACCATTTCCGGATCCTGATAGGCCTGTGAGGCCACGCCGGTGACGCCGCTGTCCACTCCGTCTGCGAACCGTGCCAGAAACACTCCCGCCAGCGCAAAGCCCGAGGCCCCTTGGCGGCATTTGTGATAGGCTGCGGTCTTGGGGATTGCGAAACGAACTTCGGTGATAACTTCACCCTGTTCCAGTGCGGTTTCAAACATCCCAGTCAGGAAACCTTGGGCAGATAGTCGGCGCCTGTTGGTGACGACTTCGCCCCGCAATGCCAGCAGCGCGGCGGGATAATCCGCCGCCGGATCGTTGTTGGCCAAGGATCCCCCCAACGTGCCGCGATTGCGCACCATCGGATCGCCAATGCCGCCCGCCAATGCGGCCAATGCGGGAATATGCGTCTGCACCAGGTCCGAGCGCGCCACATTCACATGACGGGCCCCCGCGCCGACCACCAGATGCGCGCCCTCCAACCGGATCGTGCGGGACAGGACCTTGGCCAGATCAACCAGCGCGTCGGGCATCATCAACCGCTGCTTCAGCGATGGGATCAGCGTGATGCCACCAGCCAGACAGAGGGTATCCTCGTTCTCGGCCAACAGCTGTTCGACCTCGTCCCAACGGGTGGGACAGTGGTAAAGCGTGTCATACATCGCGGCTGACCTCATGAATCGCCTCGACCATGCCGTGATAGCCGGTGCAGCGGCAGATGTTGCCTTCCAGCTCGGCGCGGATCAGGGTCCGGTCAAGCGCCGTACCGTGTCGCCGGATCATGTCGAGACCCGCCATGATTACGCCTGCCGTGCAAAACCCGCATTGCAGCCCGTGATGCCGGATCATCGCCGCTTGCAGACGATGTTCGACGCCTTCGATGGTGCACAGATCAGTCCCGTCACAGGCCACCGCCAGAACCGAGCAGGATTTCACCGCTTCCCCGTTCAGATGCACGGTGCAGGCACCACATTGACTGGTGTCACAGCCAACATGGGTGCCGGTCAGGCGCAGCTCTTCGCGCAGAAATTCGGACAACAGCATCCGCGCGGGCGGCGTGGCCTGTACCGCCTGACCATTCACTGTCAGTTTCATTCGGCCACGTCCGCAAATTGGCCCGCAAAGCGGTCAAAGAACTGCGCGGCCAATTTTTCCGAGGTGGATTTAATCAGCCGCTGGCCCAGCTGCGCCAGTTTGCCCCCGACGGCGGCTTCGACTTCATAAATCAACAGGGTGTCGTCGCCGCGGGCTTCCAGCCGGACTTTGGCGCCGCCTTTGGCGAAACCGGCCACGCCGCCGTTGCCCTTGCCCGAAATCACATAGCTTTCCGGCGCGTTGATGTCCGACAGGGTGACGTCACCGGAAAACTTGGCCTTCACCGGCCCGATTTTCAGCGCCACCTTGGCGGACATTTCGCTGTCGGAATGCTGCACCAGCTCTTCGCAGCCGGGAATACAGTCTTTCAGGATGGCCCCGTCATTGAGGGCCGCCCAAACCGTTTCGCGGCGGGCGGGGATCAGATGTTCACCGGACAGTTCCATCGATGCCTCCGATCACAGCTTCAGGCCACAGGAGTCAAAGGCGGCGCGGGTGGCGTCCTTTTCGGCATCGGTCAGTTGCAACAGCGGCTGACGCACTGGTCCACCGACCTGTCCCAGCAGTTCCTGCCAATATTTGCTATGGGCCTGCGGTTTGCCGCCGGGTTTGGTGGATTTGATCGCATTGCGCACCGGATCCAGGCTGTCCCGCAGGGCGCGGGCCTCTTCGAAACGTCCCTCAAAGGCCAGTTGGGTATAGTCATGCATCCGTCGGTCGTTTTTGGTCTGCAGCATGTAGGGCGGCGAGGAGCAGAGGTAGAGTTTCCAGTTCAGCTCTTCGATGTTGTCCAGCCACTCGACCTCTGAGGCGGTGGAGACGTGGATTTTGTCGCCAACCATATGGCTCAGCCGCACATACATGTCGCGCGGGACCGAGTATTTGATCGCCACGATGTTGGGCAGCTCCGCAATACGGGCGCAGAGTTCTGGCGACATCAGATAGCCGCTGTCAGGATGGGACCACATCGCGATGCCGATATCGACCTGATCGCAGATGGCATTGTAGTAGTTGTAAACGGTGTCATCGGGATCCGAGACAAAGTGCAGGATCGGCGCGTGCACCACGATATAGTCAGCCCCGCAGGCCTGGGCGTGTTTTGCCAGTTCGATCACCGTGTCGAAATTCTGGTCCGAGGCCGACATGATGGTGCCCGCCTTGCCGTCACATTCCTCGACCGCGATCTCAAAGTTGCGTTTGCGCTCTTCCAGCGACATCGAGAAGAACTCACCCTGTTTTCCGGCGATGAACAGGCCCTGAATGGCCAGATCATCCACCCAATGTCGGATATTCTGGCGCAGCCCCTCCTCGTTAAAGGCGCCGCCTTCGTGGAACGGGTTGAGGGCAGCGGCCCAGATGCCGCGCATGTGTTCACGCGCGTGGTCTTTGGCGTCGAGCTTGGAATATTTCATGTCACACCTGTTTAACGGTTGGTGGTTGTGTCGGGGCTGGCAGCGTGGATCGCGTGCCAGAGTTTTTGCGGGGTCAGCGGCATGTCTATGTGGTCGATGTCCAATGGGGCCAGCGCATCCAGGGCGGCATTCAGCAAGGCCGCCGGCGCGCCGATGGTGCCAGCCTCTCCCACACCTTTGGCGCCCAGGCTGTTGAGCGGGCTGGGGGTTTCGAACTTGCCGATGGTCAGATCGGGAATATCGCTGGCACGGGGCATGGCGTAATCCATGAAGGATCCGGTTACCAATTGCCCGTCAGCGTCATAGTGCAGCTGTTCCATCAGCGCCTCGCCCAGACCTTGTGCAAAACCACCGCGGACCTGTCCTTCGACCTGTGCTGGATTGATGATGCGACCGGTGTCGTCGATGCAGATGGCTTGCTGGATTGAAAGCATACCTGTGGCGCGGTCGATCTCGACCGCGATCAGATAGGCGCCATAGCCCCAGGCCTGCCCCTTGTTTTCGTATTTCACCTCTGCCGTCAGCGGCAGGGCCTGGCCTGCGTCGCGCTGGGCAAGCAGATTTTGGCAGGCTTCCAGTACCGCGCTGCCACCGATTGCAGTGGAGCGGCTGGCCAATGCGCCAATGCCTTCGGGACAGGTCCGGCTGTCGGCAAGGCGGACGGTGATCTGCTCCGGTGCCAGTCCAAGGGTATCAGCCGCGATCTGGGCAAAGGCGGTTTCCCGCCCGTGCCCCTGCGAAGACGCGCCCGAAGCGACCTCAACCGTGCCGTCCGCCTGCCAGGTGACACGGGCACTTTCCCAACCGGATCCCGAGGGCTCCAGATAGAAGGCGGCGCCAACACCAGCAAGCTGGCCCTTGGCCCGGGCCGCATCGCGCCGCTGAACGGCAGCAGTGTATCCCCCGGTCTCCGAAAGCATCTGCAAGGCGCGGGCATAGTCGCCCGAATCCAGCAGGTTGCCTGTGGCGGTTTCAAACGGCAGCTGTTCAGCGCGCAGCAGGTTGCGGCGGCGGATCTCCAGCGGGTCCAGACCTGTTGCCTGCGCGGCCTTGTCGACTAGCCGCTCCATCAGCGCATTGGCTTCGGGCCGACCGGCGCCGCGATAGATGCCAGTGGGGCCAAGGTTTTCGGCATAGACCTGCGTGGTGATGTCCACATCCTTGATCGCATAGCCACCGGGCAGGATCCGCGCGGCGTTCCATCCTGTAATCAGGCCGGAGTTCGGCAGCCAGCGGCCCACGGGTGCCTCAACCGCAGCCTCCAGCGCAAGGAAGTCACCCGCGGGGCTGACCGCCATCCGGCCGCGGCTGTGAACGCCGCGCCCTTGGGTGGCAGAAAGAAACTCCTCGGATCGGGTGGCGGTCCATTTCACGTCACGGCGATGCTGGAAAGCGGCCCAGACCGCAAAGACCTCTTCGGGATAAAGCGAGGCTTTCATCCCAAACGCACCCCCGACATCCGGCGCAACCACATGCAGGCGGGAGATGTCGAGGCCAAGGATCTGGCTCAGCTCTGACCGGGTGCGATGCGGGGTCTGGGTAGAATGGTAAATCGTGGCGCTCTCGTTGTCCCGATCGTAGGACACGGCAATAGCGCGCGGCTCCATCGAAGCGGGGGCCAGACGGGCGTGCTGCAAACTGGCCTCAACCACGATCGGCGCTTGGGCCATGACACCCGCGCAGTCCCCGTGTGACCATTGTTTCTCTGCAACCAAGGTACGTTCCGGCAACTCAGTTGCGGCAATCTCGGCCCAGATCTGCTCGGCGGCGTCCTGCGCGCGCATCGGGTGATCAGCCAGCACGGCCGCCAATGGTTGGCCCACCGCCAGAACCTCTCCCTGCGCGAGGACGGGGTAAGGCAGCTGCGCCACCATTGGGATCACCGGATTAACCGACAGCGGGCCCAAGGCAGCGACGTCCGCGCCGGTGTGGACAGCATGGACGCCCTCCCCCTCGGCTGCTTCAGTGACATCGATATCCGCGATCACGCCGCAGGGGTCCACCGCGCGCAGGAAGGCCACATGCAATGGATCCTGCAAATGCACATCATCAGTGTAGCACCCTCGTCCGGCCACAAAATCAGCAGAGCGCCGGCTGGGCAGGGCGCGTCCGATGGGAGAGGAGAAATCAGTAGAGATGCGGGACATGGGCGGGGTCATTCAGGCTGGTTTGACGCGGTTTTGAAACTGCCCGCATAAGACCACCGCGCCCCGCTGAGGCAAAATACAAAGACCGGATTCTGATATAACCGAAATGGATATCAAATTCGCTGGCAGGTAAGTATCAATAGGAGCGAAGAAAGAGTGAGGCCTTCATGACAATTGCAGTGATCGGCAACGGTGCCATTTCCAAATACGTCCACCGCGAACTTGCAGCACGGGACCTTTCCGTTGCTGCCCTGATCGTGCGCCCCGGCAAAGAGGCCGCGGGCTGTGTCACTTCAGTTGCCGAGCTGCCCGAGGACGTGGATCTGCTGGTGGACTGCGCCGGCCACCCCGGTTTGCAGGCCCATGGCGCAGCGGCCCTGCGGCGTGGCATTGATGTGGTGACGCTGTCGCTGGGCGCCTTGGCGGATGCGGCATTGCAGGCAGAGCTGGCAACAGCCGCAGAGGAAGGCGGCGCGCGGCTGCATCTGGCCAGTGGCGCCATCGGGGCACTGGACGCACTGCGCGCAGGCGCGGTGGGGCCGATCAGCCATGTGACCTATGTGGGGCGCAAACCGCCGCGTGGCTGGAAAGGGTCGCCCGCCGAAGGGGCCTGTGATCTGGACACGCTGCGCGAACCTTTCACCCATTTCACCGGCACCGCCCGTGAGGCCGCGGTGACCTATCCAAAAAACGCCAATGTCGCTGCCGCTGTGGCCCTGTCCTCTATTGGGCTGGATGCCACCCAGGTTGAGCTGATCGCCGATCCGTCGGTTGCCGCCAATATCCATGAAGTGCGTGCAGAGGGCGGATTTGGCCGCTTGTATTTCACTCTTGAAGGCAACAGCCTGCCGGACAATCCTCGATCCTCTGCCTTGGCCGCGATGAGCGCCGTGGCGGCGGTGCTGGAGCGGCAAAAACCTGTCGGCTTCTAAAAAGCCCTCCCCGTTGCACCGCAAAAGGAACGTCCCATGGCCGCCAAACATAGCAGGATTGTCGAACGTGCCCTGACCCGCCTGAAGTTGCGTCAACTGCGGCTGCTGGTGGCGGTGGGCAAGAACGGCAATATTCAGGCCGCCGCCCGCGAGTTGAACGTCTCGCAGCCGGCAGCCACCAAGATGATCAAAGATCTGGAGTTGGATTTTGAGGTGCAGCTGTTTGACCGCACCAATCGGGGGGTGGTGCCCACGGTCTACGGCGAGGCGCTGATCCGGCACGGCAAACTGATCTCCGCCCAGATCTCAAACGCTGCACAGGAATTGGATGACCTAAGCGAAGGCACCTCGGGGCGGGTGGTGGTTGGTACCTTGCTAGCGGCGTCGTCGCGCCTGCTGCCCTTGGCCATCGGGCGGGTGCTGGAACAGCGCCCCAATGTGACAATCAAAGTGGTTGAAGGCACCAATGAGGTGCTGATGCCGGGCCTGCGTGCGGGGGAGATTGATCTGGTGGTGGGCCGTCTGCCGACACATCGCCACCGGCAGGATCTGTCACAAATCTCGTTGTTTCAGGAAAAGATCCGTCTGGTCACCGGGGCCGCCCATCCGCTGGCGGGGCGATCTGCGCTGGGGTTCAAAGATCTGCGCCCGTTTGGCTGGATCCTGCCGCCGGTGGAAACCTCACTGCGCCGTCAGCTGGATCAGTTCTTTATCGACAGCGATGACTACACCCCGCCTGCCTCGGTCGAGTCGGTGTCCTATCTGACCAACCGCGCCCTCCTGTCGGGGGGCGGTGACCTGATGGGTCTGATGCCCTCCCATGTTGCGGCGCAGGACATCGCGGCGGGGCAATTGGCCGAACTGGCCTTCGATCTGCCTTTTGGCGCCGGACCGGTGGGGATTTCCTTTCGTGGCGCCGAGCAGTTGTCGCCCGCCGCCAAGATGTTTCTGGACGCGTTGGAGGATGTGTCTCAGGGGATGTGACGCCCCTGATCTTCTTCCGTTGCCTTTAGAGGCGTGTCCACCCAAGGGGGACAGCTGCATGGCCGAACAAACCTGTTAAAGCTGCACCCAGCCCTCGGGTGGTTCTTTGCCGGGATGCACACTGCCACAGTTGGGGCAGGTGCGCGCCTCATCAGAGGCATAGAACTGGGCATAGACCGGTGGCAGATCCTCCACGATGGATTTCAGCTGCATCTCTGCTCGATGCACCAAGGTGGAACAGTCAAAACAGTACCACTCGATTGCATCCAGTTCCCCTTTCTGACGTTTGGGTTCGATCACCAGACCAATTGACCCTTCCTGCGGGCGTTGCGGGGAATGCCGCACATGAGGGGGCAGCAAAAAGATCTCCCCTTCGCGAATGGGGACATCGTAGAACTCTTCCCCATCATATAGCTTCAACAGCATGTCGCCCTTCAGCTGGTAAAAGAACTCCTCCACCGGGTCATCATGATAGTCCGTCCGTTTGTTCGGGCCGCCAACAACCGTGACCATCAGATCGGCATCTTCCCAGATCTGTTGATTGCCCACTGGCGGTTTCAAGAGATGTTTGTGTTCGTCGATCCATTTCTGAAAGTTGAACGCACTCAGCCGCGCCATTCTATCCTCCTATGTGTTAACAAAGAGTGTCTGTGCCGGCGCTATAACCGCAAGGATCAACATCGAAACCTGCTATCCATTTTGCTTATGTCAGCGCGACGGCGGTGAATCGGACTGTATATAAAGTCCTGCCCAGATGGCTTAGCGGCGGGGATTCTGTGTTGGATTCTGCTTTGGATTTGCGCGACTCGTTGTGGAATTGTGTGTTTGTGGGTGTGATTCCTGTTTTGTTGATTGGCTTTTGTGTGGATTGGTTTTGTTTTTTTGTGGTGTTGTTTGTTTATGTGTTTGATTTTGTTTTATTTTTGAAATGGTTTTGTGTTTTTGTGATTTTCTTTGAAAAAGCGCTTGCGGGTGGTTTGGAATAACCTTAGAACCCCCTTCACCGGCGGCGCTGAGGCGCAGGTTGGGACGGCGGACGGCGCTACGGAGGCAACTCTGGCAGGGTCTGAAGTTAACAAAATATGAGGTTTATGACGCAGGTTGCGCCAGGAAGGTTTTGGCGCTTCGTGTTGATTTTGTCTCTGGTGATGACTTGGGTTGTTGCCGCGCTCTTTGACATTGATGGTATCTGAAGAGATATGTGGGCGGTTTGGTTCATTCGATGAATGAACGACTGCACATATATCAACTACCTAGGAGCTTCGGTTCCGATGATGGATAGTCAGCTTCACTGTTTGTCGGCTTTCGGTATCTTTTGGTACTGATGTCACAAACAGAGAACGTCCCGACCAGCCGGTTGGGACATTTCCAAGTCAATTGGAAAAACAGTATGTGCAGAGGTTCGAACGTCAAGGATAGCACCGTAAGGTGCTTTCAACTTGAGAGTTTGATCCTGGCTCAGAACGAACGCTGGCGGCAGGCCTAACACATGCAAGTCGAGCGCGCCCTTCGGGGTGAGCGGCGGACGGGTTAGTAACGCGTGGGAATATACCCGACACTAAGGAATAGCCTCTGGAAACGGAGAGTAATACCTTATACGCCCTTCGGGGGAAAGATTTATCGGTGACGGATTAGCCCGCGTTAGATTAGATAGTTGGTGGGGTAATGGCCTACCAAGTCTACGATCTATAGCTGGTTTTAGAGGATGATCAGCAACACTGGGACTGAGACACGGCCCAGACTCCTACGGGAGGCAGCAGTGGGGAATCTTGGACAATGGGCGCAAGCCTGATCCAGCCATGCCGCGTGAGTGATGAAGGCCTTAGGGTCGTAAAGCTCTTTCGCCAGAGATGATAATGACAGTATCTGGTAAAGAAACCCCGGCTAACTCCGTGCCAGCAGCCGCGGTAATACGGAGGGGGTTAGCGTTGTTCGGAATTACTGGGCGTAAAGCGCGCGTAGGCGGGCTAGTAAGTTAGAGGTGAAATCCCAGGGCTCAACCCTGGAACTGCCTTTAATACTGCTAGTCTTGAGTTCGAGAGAGGTGAGTGGAATTCCGAGTGTAGAGGTGAAATTCGTAGATATTCGGAGGAACACCAGTGGCGAAGGCGGCTCACTGGCTCGATACTGACGCTGAGGTGCGAAAGTGTGGGGAGCAAACAGGATTAGATACCCTGGTAGTCCACACCGTAAACGATGAATGCCAGTCGTCGGGTAGCATGCTATTCGGTGACACACCTAACGGATTAAGCATTCCGCCTGGGGAGTACGGTCGCAAGATTAAAACTCAAAGGAATTGACGGGGGCCCGCACAAGCGGTGGAGCATGTGGTTTAATTCGAAGCAACGCGCAGAACCTTACCAACCCTTGACATCCTAGGACAACCTGAGAGATCAGGCCTTCCTTCGGGACCTAGTGACAGGTGCTGCATGGCTGTCGTCAGCTCGTGTCGTGAGATGTTCGGTTAAGTCCGGCAACGAGCGCAACCCACATCCTTAGTTACCAGCGGTTCGGCCGGGAACTCTAAGGAAACTGCCCGTGATAAGCGGGAGGAAGGTGTGGATGACGTCAAGTCCTCATGGCCCTTACGGGTTGGGCTACACACGTGCTACAATGGCAGTGACAATGGGTTAATCCCAAAAAACTGTCTCAGTTCGGATTGTTCTCTGCAACTCGAGAGCATGAAGTCGGAATCGCTAGTAATCGCGTAACAGCATGACGCGGTGAATACGTTCCCGGGCCTTGTACACACCGCCCGTCACACCATGGGAGTTGGTTCTACCCGACGACGCTGCGCTAACCCTTCGGGGAGGCAGGCGGCCACGGTAGGATCAGCGACTGGGGTGAAGTCGTAACAAGGTAGCCCTAGGGGAACCTGGGGCTGGATCACCTCCTTTCTAAGGATGCACCTAGCAGGTTGAACTTGTTCAACTTCGTGGATGCACTTAGCAACGATCAGCAAGTCACGCTGATCAATATCATCAGGTCCTTCATGGACACTGAGGACCAGGCCGTCCTCATATCTCTTCAGGATTACGCACCGCACGACACCTCGTGTGGTCAGCTTAGGGGCCTTAGCTCAGCTGGGAGAGCGCCTGATTTGCATTCAGGAGGTCAGCGGTTCGATCCCGCTAGGCTCCACCACTCTCCTCCGACTAAGCCTTCCAAGGATGGGTCGGTAGCTCAGGTGGTTAGAGCGCACGCCTGATAAGCGTGAGGTCGGAGGTTCAAGTCCTCCTCGACCCACCATTCTTCGCAAGATACCAAAGATAAGAGCGTTCGATTAGATCGTTAAGCACCAGACCCTGGTTCTTAACCGTCCAATCGGACACGCTTCCGCCTCGCAAGAGACGGAACTGACATCGTTTAGAGAGAAATATCAACAACCTGTTTGATCACCGTAAGTAAGCGGACGATCTCAGTAGGTCTCCTTCGGGAGAGGCGTGATAGAGATTGTTTCCTCGATCTTTATGCAACGTATCCCTGCTGAAACGAACAGAGTTGTCCAAGTCAAGTACACTAACCCGGTTCAATCTCCGCAAGAGATTGAACCCGCAAGATCGAGAGATCTTGCAATGTTCCTTACCTTCTGCGTGGGGCCGACCGACATCGGCAGCGCAGTCTTTCGGGTAAGGAGCGGGATATAGTATGCTTTTGATCAGAAAGTGAGCATCCGGTCGAACCAGCCCGGATGTGGAAGTCTTCGTGCTCAAGTAGCCTTCGGGCGGTAGCACACTAAGAAGTCTTACTCTTTCTGGATCAAATCAAGCGCGAGAAGGGCGTTTGGTGAATGCCTTGGCAGTAAGAGGCGATGAAGGACGTGATACTCTGCGATAAGCTAGGGGGAGCCGAGAATAGGCTTTGATCCCTGGATCTCCGAATGGGGCAACCCACCTGACATTCTGTTATTGTTAGCTCTGCTATCAATAATGGGGTGAGACAGGTACTTTTAACCTGAATACATAGGGTTTTAAGAGCGAACCCGGGGAACTGAAACATCTAAGTACCCGGAGGAAAGGAAATCAACAGATACTCCCCTAGTAGCGGCGAGCGAACGGGGACCAGCCGAGCCATGAATGTGACTAGAACGACCTGGAAAGGTCGGCCAAAGTGGGTGACAGCCCCGTATAGGAAGCATGATTGGACGTATTAAGTAGGGCGGGACACGTGAAATCCTGTCTGAACATCGGGGGACCACCCTCGAAGGCTAAGTACTCCTTACTGACCGATAGTGAACCAGTACCGTGAGGGAAAGGTGAAAAGCACCCCGACGAGGGGAGTGAAACAGTACCTGAAACCGAACGCCTACAATCAGTCGGAGGCTCCTTGCGAGCTGACGGCGTACCTTTTGTATAATGGGTCATCGACTTGGTCTCACGAGCAAGCTTAAGCCGATAGGTGTAGGCGCAGCGAAAGCGAGTCTTAATAGGGCGAATGAGTTCGTGGGATCAGACCCGAAACCGAGTGATCTAGGCATGACCAGGCTGAAGGTAAGGTAACACTTACTGGAGGGCCGAACCCACACCTGTTGAAAAAGGTCGGGATGAGTTGTGCCTAGGGGTGAAAGGCCAATCAAACTCGGAGATAGCTGGTTCTCTGCGAAATCTATTTAGGTAGAGCGTCATCCGAATACCCCGGGGGGTAGAGCACTGGATGGGTAATGGGGCCCCACAGGCTTACTGATCCTAACCAAACTCCGAATACCCGGGAGTACTAGATGGCAGACACACAGCGGATGCTAACGTCCGTTGTGGAGAGGGAAACAACCCTGACCTCCAGCTAAGGCCCCTAATTCATGGCTAAGTGGGAAAGCAGGTGGGACGACCAAAACAACCAGGAGGTTGGCTTAGAAGCAGCCATCCTTTAAAGATAGCGTAACAGCTCACTGGTCTAAATAAGTTGTCCTGCGGCGAAGATGTAACGGGGCTCAAGCCATGAGCCGAAGCTGAGGATGCACATAGTGCATGGTAGCAGAGCGTAGTGTGACATAGCACTCATCCTCTTCTATCTCCTCCGGGAGGTAGCGCAGGATAGAGTGCTTTCTGTGAAGCCGGCGCGTGAGCGATCCGGTGGAGAGATCACTAGTGAGAATGATGACATGAGTAGCGACAAACAGGGTGAGAGACCCTGTCGCCGAAAGTCCAAGGGTTCCTGCTTAAAGCTAATCTGAGCAGGGTAAGCCGGCCCCTAAGGCGAGGCCGAAAGGCGTAGTCGATGGGAACTAGGTTAATATTCCTAGGCCGTGAGGTGGTGACGGATCATGAAGGTAGTTCATCCTTATTGGATTGAATGGGCTGCTAATTGGTCCCTGGAAATAGCCCCTCTTTAAGACCGTACCCTAAACCGACACAGGTGGACTGGTAGAGAATACCAAGGCGCTTGAGAGAACGATGTTGAAGGAACTCGGCAAAATACCTCCGTAAGTTCGCGAGAAGGAGGCCCAGTTTCTAGGCAACTAGAGGCTGGGGGCACAAACCAGGGGGTGGCGACTGTTTACTAAAAACACAGGGCTCTGCGAAGTCGCAAGACGACGTATAGGGTCTGACGCCTGCCCGGTGCCGGAAGGTTAAAAGGAGATGTGAGAGCGTCGAATTGAAGCCCCGGTAAACGGCGGCCGTAACTATAACGGTCCTAAGGTAGCGAAATTCCTTGTCGGGTAAGTTCCGACCTGCACGAATGGCGTAACGACTTCCCCGCTGTCTCCAACATCGACTCAGCGAAATTGAATTGCCTGTCAAGATGCAGGCTTCCCGCGGTTAGACGGAAAGACCCCGTGCACCTTTACTACAGCTTCGCACTGGCATCAGGCACAATATGTGCAGGATAGGTGGTGGGCTTTGAAACCAGGACGCCAGTTCTGGTGGAGCCTCCCTTGAGATACCACCCTTATTCTGCTTGATGTCTAACCGCGGTCCGTTATCCGGATCCGGGACCCTGCGTGGCGGGTAGTTTGACTGGGGCGGTCGCCTCCTAAAGAGTAACGGAGGCGCGCGAAGGTTGGCTCAGAGCGGTCGGAAATCGCTCGTTGAGTGCAATGGCAGAAGCCAGCCTGACTGCGAGACTGACAAGTCGAGCAGAGTCGAAAGACGGCCATAGTGATCCGGTGGTCCCGCGTGGAAGGGCCATCGCTCAACGGATAAAAGGTACGCCGGGGATAACAGGCTGATACTGCCCAAGAGTCCATATCGACGGCAGTGTTTGGCACCTCGATGTCGGCTCATCTCATCCTGGGGCTGGAGCAGGTCCCAAGGGTATGGCTGTTCGCCATTTAAAGAGGTACGTGAGCTGGGTTTAGAACGTCGTGAGACAGTTCGGTCCCTATCTGCCGTGGGTGTAGGATACTTGAGAGGAGTTGCCCCTAGTACGAGAGGACCGGGGTGAACGTTCCACTGGTGGACCAGTTATCGTGCCAACGGTAGTGCTGGGTAGCTATGAACGGACAGGATAACCGCTGAAGGCATCTAAGCGGGAAGCCCCCCTCAAAACAAGGTATCCCTTGAGGACCGTGGTAGACCACCACGTCGATAGGCCAGAGATGTAAGTGCGGTAACGCATTCAGTTGACTGGTACTAATGGTCCGATTGGCTTGATTTGATCCAGTAAAAGTAAGACCAAATCAAGAGCATACACTAAGTGAACAAAAACTGGACAACACGTTGATATCGGGGCAAAAACGCCCCTTGGTCTTTATTCGGTTTGGTGGTCATAGCACGAGTGATACACCCGATCCCTTCCCGAACTCGGAAGTTAAGCACCGAAGCGCCGATGGTACTGCATCTTAAGGTGTGGGAGAGTAGGTCACCGCCAAACCTAATAAAGACCAAATCCCTCTAAACGATCACAAGCGCATTGGCGCGGGATGGAGCAGCCCGGTAGCTCGTCAGGCTCATAACCTGAAGGTCGCAGGTTCAAATCCTGCTCCCGCAACCAAAAAGCCGCCCAAAAAGGGCGGCTCTTTTGTTAAAAAAACACCAAAAAAATCAACCCCCAACCAATCGGTAACGACGCTGATTCAATACATCGCGGGAAGCTTCCTCCAGCAGGAAATCCCGCAGCAAAGCAATATGCGGATGCCGCATGCCGCCAGAAGAACAGGTCAGGTAAAACGCCTCGTCCAGGGGCACCGGCAGATAAAACGGCCGCACCAAACGGCCGCTTTCCAGAAACGGGCCCGACATCGACGACCGCCCCAGGGCCACACCACCGCCAGCGGCGGCAAACTCGAACACTGTCAGCGAGGTGTCAAATTGCATGCCCTGCCCGGCATTCACCCCCTCAACACCGGCGGCGCGCAGCCAGGTCGACCAGCCCTCCTCATAACCCAAGACATGCAGCAGCCGGTGATGGCGCAGGTCGGCAGGGTCTTTCAGATCCGGCCCATTGGTTAACAGCGAGGGCGCGCAGAGCGGTTCAAAAACTTCCCAGGTCAGACGATCCGCAGCCAATCTAGCCCAGTCTCCGGTGCCATAGCGCACCTCAAGATCGACACGGGGTTGGTTCTGTTCGTCCCAGACGCTCGACAGCAGGCGCACCGGACATTCGGGAAACATTTCGATAAAACGACGCAACCGCGGCACAATCCAGCTGGTCGAAAACCCAACAGGCGCGCGCAGGGTCAGCGCGTCCGACAAGCGACCGCCAAAGACCTCTTCGGTGCCGGCAACGATGCGGTCAAATCCGTCGCGCACCTTGGGCAGATAAGCGGCCCCAATCTTGGTCAGTGCCAGGCTGCGCGGGCGGCGTTCAAACAGGGGTTCACCCAGAAACTGCTCTAGCAATTTAACCTGCTTTGAGATGGCGGCCTGCGTCAGATTCAACTCCTCGGCGGCACTGGTGAAACTCAGATGCCGTGCAGCAGCTTCGAAGGCACGAAGCCAGGTGAGGTGAGGGATCTTCTGCGCCATGCAAAACCAAGTCATAACTTTTCTTTGGTCATGCTGACTCTGCCCGTCATGGGGGCCTTTGCTGGAAGCGGCGCTCGGTGGTCGAAAAACGAACAGATCGACGAAAAGCGACGGGCCAGGTTCATAACCTCAGTGGGGTCTAACCCCCTATATATGTCGGTTGTGAGAAATGGGTCTGCGGCGGAACATCAGGGGCAACTCATATCAGGATCAAGACCCATGTTCACCATTGCGCCCACGGCCCGTTTGCGCCCGACTCCGTTTATGGCCTCTGTTAAGTCGGAGGGGATCACTCATGCAACTTTCTATAACAGCATGGTTTTACCGGCCTTCTACGGCAATCCGGAAGAAGAGTATTGGCGATTGATCAACGGCGTTTCGATGTGGGACGTGTCCTGTGAGCGGCAGGTCGAGGTGACCGGCAAGGATGCTGCCAAACTGGCGCAGATCCTTAGCCCTCGGGACCTTAGCAAGTGCAAACCGGGTCAGGGTAAATATGTGCCGCTGTGCAATCACATCGGGACGGTGATCAATGATCCGATCCTGCTGAAACATGAGGAGGACCGGTTCTGGTTCTCGATTGCAGACAGCGATATCTGGTTCTGGGCACGGGCGATTGCCTCGGAACGTGGGTTGGATGTGGAGATTACCGAACCCGACGTGTCGCCGCTGGCAGTACAAGGCCCCAAAGCGGTGGAGGTGGTCGCGGATATGTTCGGCGACTGGGTGCGTGATCTGAAGTATTTCTGGTTCAAAGAGACCGAAATCAACGGCATTCCCGTCGCTTTGCAGCGCTCGGGCTGGTCGAAACAGGGCGGCTATGAAATTTACCTTCAGGATGGCAGCCGTGGCGCGGACCTGTGGAACATCGTCAAAGAAGCGGGCGCGCCCTACGACATTGGGCCGGGTTCTCCCTGCACGCCGGAACGGACCGAAAGTGGTCTGGTTTCGGTCGGCGGTGACACCGATGCCTTCACAAATCCCTATGAGGTTCGGCTGAGCCAATATGTCGATCTGGATGTGCCGGATGACACGGTGGGCATTCGGGCATTGCGCAAGATTGCAGAGGAAGGTCCGAAGCGCCACCAGCTGGGTCTGAAGCTGGAGGGCGAAGACCCCGCGCCTTTGGGCTTTGCCTGGGAGGCGCTGGTCAAAGACGGCCAGAAGGTGGGCGATATGACCAACTGCACCTGGTCTTTCCGGATGAAACAGAACATCGGCTACGCGCTGATTTCGGTAGATCTGCAGCCCGGCGACTCGGTTGAAGTGCATCGGCCCGGGGGAATTGTCATGGCGGAACTGGTGGAGCTTCCCTTTCTGTGAGCCATTATCTACAAGACATTACTATGTTTTTTCAAAAAGTGACCGTAAGGGCAGTCGGAAAAGGGCTTGCTAACCACGGGGCAGCGCGGGCTACTGTGACAGTAGCCGCTGCTGACTCTGCCAATGTCACTTGCAGAATTGTTGCCAGAGGACCGTCCTAGACGGGCCCGGGCTCATGCAGAGCCGGCATGCGATAGACCGCCAGAAAGGCGGCACCAAACAACAGAGGAGAAAACGATGACATCCAGTAACACACCCAAGTCCGGCATTTCCCGCCGTGGACTGCTGCGCGGTGCAACCGCGATGGGCGCGGCAGCGCTGATCCTGCCCGCTGGTATGCGCGCTGCACATGCAGCTCCGAAAAAAGGCGGCACCCTGCGCGTTGGCATGGGCCATGGTAGCACCTCGGACAGCCTTGATCCCGGCAGCTGGGACAACGCCTATTCCCAGGTCTTTGCGAACGCGCGTCACAACTACCTGACCGAGATTGCCGCGGATGGCCAACTGGTGCCGGAACTGGCAACTGAATGGTCTGCCTCGGCAGATGCAAAGGTCTGGACCTTCAAGATCCGCGAAGGCGTCACCTTCCACAGCGGCAAAACCCTGGACGCCAACGATGTTGTGGCCTCGATCAACCACCACCGTGGTGAGGACAGTGAATCGGCGGCGAAACCGATTGTCGCTTCGATTGTTGATCTGCAGGCCGCGGATGCCACAACTGTGGTCTTTACGCTGGAAGCAGGCAACGCCGACTTCCCGTTCATCATCTCGGATTACCACCTGCCAATCATGCCCGGCATGGACGGCAAGATTGATCCGGCTTCGCTGGACGGCTGTGGCGGCTATGTTGTCAAAAGCTACGAGCCCGGTGTTGAAGCGACGCTCACCCGCAACCCGAACTACTGGAAGTCGGATCGCGCTCACTTTGACGCCATCGAGCTGCTGCCGATCGTTGATGCGGCCGCCCGTCAGAACGCGCTGCTGTCCGGTCAGGTTGACCTGATCGACCGTGTGGATCTGAACACTGTGCATCTGCTGGAGCGCGCGCCGTCGATCAAGACACTGTCGGTGTCCGGCACCCAGCACTACGTGATGCCGATGGACAGCCGCGCGGCTCCGTTCAGCGACAACAACGTTCGCCTGGCGCTGAAACATGCGATCAACCGGGAAGAAATGGTTGAGAAGATCCTGAACGGTTACGGTTCGGTGGGCAACGACCACCCGATCGGCCAGTCCAACCGTTTCCACGCCTCCGAGCTGGAACAGCGTGCCTATGATCCGGAAAAGGCGAAGTTCTACCTGAAGCAGGCCGGTCTCGACAGCCTGGACGTAGAGCTTTCGACCTCGGAAGCGGCCTTTGGTGGCGCAACTGATGCGGCGGTTCTGTTCTCGGAAACCGCCAAGGCATCGGGCATCAACCTGACCGTTAAGCGTGAGCCGGCAGATGGCTACTGGTCCAACGTCTGGATGCAGAAACCGTTTGTGACCTCCTACTGGGGTGGCCGTCCGACAGAGGACTGGATGTTCACCACGGCCTATGCCTCGGGCGCGTCGTGGAACGACAGCTACTGGGAGCACGAGCGTTTCAACAAGCTGCTGACCGAAGCCCGGTCCGAGCTGGACGAAGCCAAGCGCCGCGAGATGTATGTCGAGATGCAGACCATCGTACGTGACGAAGGCAGCGTGATCGTGCCGATGTACGCCAACTACGTGATGGCCCACTCCGATGCCATCGCCACGCCAGAGCAGGTCGGGTCCAACTGGACCATGGACGGCTTCCGCGCGATCGAACGTTGGTGGTTTGCATAATCGCTGAGGCGATCTGAAAACGACCCGGTGCCCTAGGGCGCCGGGTTTGCCATCCGCGGGGCAATAGAAAAACAAAACACTGCGGAAACTGACGGAGGGACACAACAGATGGCGCATGTCTGGCGCATGATTGCGCAACGACTGGCCCTGGGATTTCTGACGCTTTTTGTGATTTCGCTGCTGATCTTCGGCGCGACCGAATTGCTGCCCGGCGACTTTGCCGAGGCCATCCTGGGACAATCCGCAACCGAAGAAACCGTGGCGGCCATCCGTCGGGATCTGGGGCTCGATCAACCGTTTCACACCCGCTATGTCGACTGGCTGTTTGGCGCGCTGCAGGGGGACTTTGGCAAATCGCTGTCCAATGACCGGCCGGTGCTGGATCTGATTGGCAGCCGTCTGGGCAACACGCTGTTCCTTGCGATCTATGCCGCCTGTCTTGCGGTGCCGCTGTCGCTGGCTCTTGGCATTCTGGCAGCCCTGTTCCGCAATTCGATCTTTGACCGCGTGTCCAATGCTGCGGCGCTGACCTCGATCTCCTTCCCTGAGTTTTTTGTTGCCTACATCCTGATCCTGTGGCTGGCGCAGGGCGGGCATTTCCCGTCCATCGCCCGTCTTAGCAGTTCGGCCAGTCTGGGGCAGACGCTCTATCAGACCTTCTTGCCGGCGCTGACGCTGACCCTAGTGGTCACCGCACATATGATGCGGATGACTCGGGCGGCGATCATCAACCTACTGGCCAGCCCCTATATTGAAATGGCGCGTCTGAAAGGTATGAGCCCGATGCGGGTGATCCTGAAACATGCGCTGCCGAATGCGCTGGCCCCAATCATCAACGTGGTGGCACTGAACCTGGCCTATCTGATCACCGGTGTGGTTGTGGTTGAGGTGGTCTTTGTCTACCCCGGTCTTGGCCAGTTGATGGTGGATAGCGTGACCCGCCGAGACATCCCTGTGGTGCAGGCTGTGGCGCTGATCTTTGCCTCGGCCTATGTGCTGCTCAACCTGACTGCTGACGTGTTGTCGACCCTGTCGAACCCGCGTCTGCTGCACCGTCGCTGAGGGGGAACTGGATATGTCTTTTCTGATGACCCTTCTTTGGGTGGTTTTGACCGCGCTGGCCGCTTTGGCGCTTGGCTGGCTGTTCCGCGCCGTGCTGGTGGTGGTGACACCTGCCAACATGGCGCGTGAATTGCGCAAGGCTCCGCTGACCGCCTCCTTCGGGATGCTGGTGATTTTGTTCTACATCCTTGTGGCTGTGCTGGCGCCGCTGATCGCACCTTTCGCTGAAAGCGAAGTGGTCGGTCGCCAGTACCTTCCTTGGGACGGCACCCACCTGTTGGGCACGGACAATCTGGGCCGTGATATGCTGACCCGGATGATCTACGGTGCGCGCAACACGGTGGGCATTGCTTTTGCCACCACCGCTCTGGCGTTTTTTGCGGGCTCGATCCTAGGACTGCTGGCCGCAGTGGTTGGCGGCTGGCTGGATCAGTTCCTCAGCCGTGTGGTTGATATCCTGATGGCGATTCCGTCGCTGATTTTCTCGCTTCTGCTGCTGACCATCTTTGGCACGTCGGTGGTGTCGCTGATCCTTGTGATTGCCACCATTGATGCGACCCGCGTGTTCCGTCTGGCCCGTTCTGTGGCGCAGGGGATTGTGGTGATGGATTACATCGAAGCCGCCAAGCTGCGCGGCGAAGGCCTGTGGCACCTGATCACCCGCGAAGTGCTGCCCAACGCGATGGCGCCGCTGGTGGCCGAGTTTGGCCTGCGCTTCTGCTTTGTGTTCCTGGCCATTTCGGCGCTGTCGTTCCTGGGCCTTGGCATTCAGCCACCCACGGCAGACTGGGGGTCGATGGTGCGTGAGAATGCAACGCTGATCACCTTTGGGGACATCACCCCCCTGCTGCCCGCTGGTGCAATTGCACTGTTGACGGTGGCGGTGAACTTCGTTGTGGACTGGCAGCTGCACCGTGCCAGCGGATTGAAGGAGTAAGCACATGGCGACTGACAAAAACCAAGAGCCGCTCCTGACTATTCGCGACCTGCGGATCGAAGGCCGCTCGGATGAGCAGTGGAATGAAATCGTCAAAGGCGTCGACCTGACCCTGCATCGCGGTGAGGTGCTGGGGCTGATCGGGGAATCCGGGGCGGGCAAATCCACTGTGGGTCTGGCCGCCATGGGGTTCACCCGTGATGGCTGCCGGATTTCCGGTGGGGACATCCAGTTTGACGGCATTGATCTGCGGCAGGCCTCTGCTTCGGATCGACGTGGGCTGCTGGGCAAACGCATTGCTTATGTGGCGCAGTCCGCTGCGGCCAGTTTCAACCCAGCGCACAAGCTGATCGATCAGTACAGCGAAGCGCCCGTGGTGCATTCCGTTATGGGCCGGTCCGAGGCCGAGGCGGATGCGGTTGACCTTTACCGCCGGATGCAATTGCCTGACCCTGAACAGATCGGCTTTCGTTATCCGCATCAGGTGTCCGGGGGGCAGTTGCAGCGGGCGATGACCGCAATGGCCATGTCCTGCCGGCCGGACCTCATCATCTTTGATGAGCCGACCACCGCGCTGGATGTCACCACCCAGATCGAGGTCTTGGCCGCGATCCGTGACATTGTGGAACAGTTCAACACCGCTGCGATCTATATCACGCACGATCTGGCCGTTGTGGCGCAGATGGCGGACCGGATCAAAGTGCTGCTGAGAGGCGAAGAAGTCGAAGAGGCGGACACGGCCACCATGCTGTCGACCCCGCAGGAAGACTATACCAAATCGCTCTGGGCAGTGCGCAGCCACGCTAGTCCTGAACAGCCCAAACCCGAAGGCGAGACGCCGGTTGTTTCGGTGCGCAATATCACTGCCGGCTACGGCAAGGTTGATGTGTTGCAGGACGTGAGCTTTGACATCCACAAACGCCGCACAGTGGCGGTAGTGGGTGAAAGTGGTTCGGGCAAGTCGACCACGGCGCGGGTCATCACCGGCTTGCTGCCGCAACGGCAAGGCCAGATCCTGTTTGACGGTGCCGAGCTGCCCACCAGCTACAAGGCGCGCAGCCGTGACCAGCTGCGTCAGGCGCAGATGATCTACCAGATGGCGGACACGGCGCTGAACCCCAAGCTGACCATCCGCGAGCTGATTGGCCGTCCGGCCCAGATGTATCTGGGTCTGAAAGGCAAAGCGCTGGAGGATCGGGTCAAGGATCTGCTGAACCTGATCGAGCTGGAACCGGAGAACTACATCGACCGGCTGCCCTCAGAGCTGTCCGGGGGTCAGAAACAGCGCATCGGCATTGCCCGTGCGCTGGCGGCAGAACCCAAGTTTATCATCTGCGATGAGGTTACCTCGGCGCTGGATCAGCTGGTGGCGGAGGGCATTCTGAAGCTGCTGGACCGTCTGCAGGAACAGTTTGATCTGGCCTATATGTTCATCACCCACGATCTGGCGACAGTGCGGGCGATTGCCGATGAGGTGGTGGTCATGCAGCAGGGCAAAGTGGTGGAGCAGGGGGTGAAATCCGAAATGTTCCAGCCGCCGCACCACCCCTATACCGAGCTTCTGCTGTCCTCGGTTCCGGAGATGGATCCAAACTGGCTGAGCGATCTTTTGGCCAGCCGCGCGGCGAAGTAATCAGAAGGGCGCTCCTTGGGGCGCCCTTTTCGTTAATAGGCGGTTGGGATTGCTAGGTTCATTCCGCAAAAGTCCATTGCGTGCGCGCCGCATCCGCGTCGCTACAGGTCGTCAGAACCAGATCCCGCCGGACCCAGGGGCCTGCTCGAACAGTTGTTTCAGAAACGCCGAGGCATTTTGACGGGTCTTCGACCATGCGCAGGGTTTTATCTTCTGCGGAGAGGTCAAACTTCTGCCGTGCATGGTCACTGCACTCCAGCAGGCCAAAGACCGTGATGTAGGGTGAGGTCAGCACCTGCATACAGACCCCCGGATAGGCGACGGATTCGGCCCGTTTGTTAACTGCGTCATAGGTAAACTGGGTATCGCTGGGTTGGGTGCTGTTGTTGCGAACCGGCTTGCAAGAGTGGGCGTGCAGCAGGTCGGTCAGGTTGCGCCCGGCGGTGTCCAGGCAAAACCCATAGCCATTGGGCTCATCCAAATTGTCTGCCAGCACGATGTAGGGTGTGTTTGAAGGCACCTCCGGGGCCTCCGCCCACATTGGGGTGCCGCTTGCGGCAAGGAGCCAAAAGAAAACAAAACTGCGCATTGACGGGTTCCTTTTCAGATCAAAAGCGGCATCCATTTGTCCGCCCAAGTGGTTGAACGCACCAGCATGGGGATTCCGTCGTAGATAGGGCGGCATTGCTGCGTCTCTAGTCTGAGCGCTTGGCCTCCGTCCGCAGCCAGACCAGAAACTTCTCCAGATCCGGTGAAGTTTGCCGTCCCCCAGCGCGCATCAAGTACATGCCTTGATCGCTTTGGTAGGTGGCCGGGATTGAGATGCGCAGCCGCCCCTCCGTCAGATAGCGCTGCGCGAAGGCGTCAAAGACCAGCGCGTGGCCCGCCCCCTGCGCAGCCAGTTCCAGCGCGACGCTGGATTGGTCAACCACCATCGCAGGCGGCAGCAACGGCGCGTGCCAGTCCTGCCGTTGGAAGAAGCGGGACCAGCTTTCGCTGACACCGGTGATTTCGATCAGCGGCGCTTTGGCAAGAGAGGCCAGATCACTGACTTCATTGGCCAATGCGGGGGGGGAAAGCGGCAACACTTGCCCCGGTATCAAAGGTTCCACCTCTGCGCCGCTCCAGCTGCCATCGCCATACAGGATATCAAGATCCAGCTGCTCGCTTTCCACTGTGCCCGCCCAAGAGGCGGTGTGCAGTTGCAGCCGCACCTCTGGATGGGCGGCGCGAAAACGTGGCAGGCGAGGCAGCAGCCAGCTTTGGGCAAAGGTCTGCAGGCATCGCACCCTGAGGCTGGTCTGTTGGCCACGTCCAAAGACATCCGTGGTGGCTAGCGACAGATCGGCGAAGGCGCTGCGCAGGGCGGGCAGGTAGGCCTCCCCAAGCCGAGTAAGCACCAGGGACCGATTGCGGCGCAGGAACAGGGGGTAGCCCAAACGCTCTTCCAGTGACCGGACCTGGTGGCTGATCGCGGCGGGGGTCAGCGCCAGTTCCTCAGCAGCGAGGGTGAAATTGCCCAGACGTGCCGCCGCCTCAAAGGCACGCAGCCAGGGCAAAGGGGGGAGGTTGTAGCTCATGGGTCCTTCTTCAAATTTTCTTTGGCCGAGATCAAATGATTCTTTGTTTGTCATCACGGCCCTGCCTTCGCCATCCTGCCGGTAAGCGACAGGTGAGGCGGAATGGATCAGTTTGACTATGTGATTATCGGGGCAGGCTCAGCTGGCTGTGTGTTGGCTGATCGGCTGAGTGCTGGTGGCAACGCGCGGGTTTTGCTGGTGGAACGCGGGCCGCGGGACCGGTCGCCCTGGATCCAGATGCCTGCGGGCTATGGCAAGCTCTACTACCATCCACGTCTGAACTACGGCTACCGCAGCCAAGCCGAAGAGGCCTTGAACGGACGGCAGGATTACTGGCCACGGGGACGTGTTGTAGGGGGATCGAGCTCGATCAACGCAATGGTCTACTGCCGTGGCTTGCCACAGGATTTCGACGATTGGGCACAGGCCGGCGCCACGGGATGGAACTGGGAGACAGTGCGCGAGGTCTATGAGAGGATCGAAACCCGTCACTTGGCCGATGGCACGGCAGAGGGCGACGGTCCGCTGCATATCAGCGATGTGCAGAATCAGATCCACCGAGTGAACAGGCATTACTTCGACGCGCTTGACCAGCTGCAACTGCCCCGCACTGAGGACATGAATGGCACACGACCTGAGGGGGGCGGGGTCTACCGGCTGAACACCCTCAAAGGGCGGCGCTGGTCGGCGGCGCGGGCGCACCTGCGACCGGCCTTGAGGCGGCGCAATGTTGCGTTGCGATGTGACACGCAAGTGGTGCGGATCCTGTTTGACGGGCAACGCGCCACGGGGTTGGAGTTGCGCCACAAGGGCCGTGTGTCCCGCGTCAAAGCTGGGCAGGTGATCCTGTCAGCAGGGGCGGTGCATAGCCCGCAGATCCTGCAGCTTTCCGGCATTGGACCGGCGGCACAGCTGCAAGCGCATGGTATTACGCCTTTGGTGGCCAATGACAATGTGGGCGGCAATCTGCAGGACCATCTGGGTATCAACTACTATTTCCGCGCCACCGAAAAGACGCTGAACAATGTGTTGTCACCCTGGCACGGCAAGCTGTGGGCGGGGCTGCAATATGTGCTGGCACGGCGCGGGCCGCTGGCGCTGTCGGTCAATCAATGCGGCGGCTTCTTCCGGTCGCGGCCAGAGCTTCCCAGCGCTGATCAGCAGCTCTATTTCAACCCCGTCACCTATACGACCACACAGCAGGGCACGCGCAATGTGATCCATCCTGATCCGTTCCCCGGGTTTATTCTGGGCATGCAACCCTGCCGCCCCAACAGCCTTGGGCGGATCGACCTCGCCAGTGCTGACCCCGCAGCAGCCCCTGTCATCCGGGCCAATCCACTGGCTACGGAGGATGACCAACAGGCGGTGATTGCCGGCGGTCGTCTATGTGCGCAGATTCTTGCGGCCCCTGCGCTGCAGCAGCTGATCGACGCGCCGATGTATGCCGATGTGCGGGGGATGAGCGATGCAGAGATCCTTGTCGATTTCCGTGACCGCTGCGGTACGGTGTTTCACCCCGTCGCCACCTGCCGGATGGGTCAGGCACCTGCGGAGTCCGTGGTTGATCCTAAACTGCGTGTGCATGGCGTCGATGGGCTGCGGGTCGCGGACGCCTCGGCCTTTCCCAATATCACCTCGGGCAACACCAATGCCCCTACCATGATGCTGGCCCACCGGGCCGCGGATTTGATCCTGAAGGATGCGAGATAAGTTATGAAGATCACCAAACTGGAAACCTTTGCCACAGAAAACGTCGGCTTCACGCGCCTTACGACTGAGGATGGGCAGCAGGGCTGGGGGCAGGTTTCGACCTATAATTCCGACATCACAGCGCAGGTGCTGCACCGGCAGGTTGCGCCTTGGGTGCTGGGACGCAGCACTGATGATCTTGAGGCGTTAATGTGTGAAGTGCCAGAGCGCGAGCATAAGTTTCCCGGCTCTTACCTGCGGCGGGCGATGGCTGGTGTCGATACGGCGATCTGGGATTGGCGTGGCAAACAGGCGGGCAAACCCGTGGTCGCGCTATTGGGCGGTGAGGCCGGACCGATCCGCACCTATGGGTCATCGATGACCCGCGACATCACCCCAGAGGCAGAAGCCAAGCGGTTGGCGCGGCTGCGGGAGGAGAAAGGTTTTGACGCTTTCAAGTTCCGCGTGGGGCGCGAGTGCGGTCATGATCTGGACCAATGGCCGGGCCGCACCGAAGCGATTGTTCCGGCGGTACGGCAGGCTGTGGGACAGGACGTGGCGCTCTTGGTGGATGGCAACTCTGGCTATTCGGCCGGTAAGGCGATTGAGGTCGGCAAGATGCTGGAACAGCATGGCGTGGAACATTTCGAGGAACCCTGCCCCTATTGGCTGATGGAAGAGACCAAGCAGGTAACTGACGCGCTCAGCCTTGATGTGACGGGGGGCGAACAGGATTGCGATCTGCAGCATTGGAAGCGGATGATTGCCATGCGGGCGGTGGATGTGATCCAGCCCGATATCCTCTACCTCGGGGGAATCACCCGCACGCTGTGGGTTGCGGACATGGGGGCGAAGGCGGGGCTGGCCTGCACGCCACATTGCGCCAACCTGTCGCTGGTGACCCTGTTCACGGCCCATCTGCTGAAGGCGCTGCCCAATGCGGGCAAATATCTGGAGTTCTCGATTGAGGGCGATGACATCTACCCGTGGCAACGCGACCTGTTTGTTGAAGACCCCTACAGGATCGAGGACGGGCAACTGACCCTTTCGGACGCACCCGGCTGGGGTGTCGAGGTACGGCCCGACTGGCTGGCGCGTGCGACTTACCAATCGTCCGAGTGGGAGGCTTAACGATGAAAGACAGGTTCATGGGGCATGTGCTGCCCGAGCTGCCAGAGGGGCATTTCATTGGTGGCGCTTTTGTTGAAGGTCGCTCTGCCCGCAAGATGGAGAGCTTTGATCCCGGCACGGGCGAGGCCTTTGGCTGTTTCGCGCTGGGCGGGGCTGGTGAGGTGGATCAGGCGTTGCGGGCGGCCGAGGCAGGTTTGCGCCATTGGCGACGGGTCAAACCTGCGGACCGCAGTGCTGTTTTGCACCAAGTGGCCAATGTCATCCGCGCCAATGCAGACGACCTTGCCCTGGTCGAGGTGCTGGACAGCGGTAAGACGCTGGCAGAGGCCGAGGGTGATGTCAGCGGGGCCGCGCGGATCTTTGACTACTATGCCGGTGCTGCGGACAAGCTGGACGGACGGGCGGTTGATCTGGGTCCCGCGCAGACAGGGTTCACCCGCCGCGAACCTGTGGGCGTCACCGCCCATGTAATCCCTTGGAACTACCCGACTTCAACCTTTGCGCGCGGGGTGGCGCCTGCCTTGGCTGCGGGGTGTTCGGTGGTGGCAAAACCGGCTGAGACCACACCCTTTGGCGCCTTGCTGCTGGCGCGGCTGCTGTCCGAGGCTGGGGTGCCGGACGGTGTGGTGAATGTGGTCACCGGTCTCGGCACTGAGGCGGGCGCCGCCTTGGTTGCCGATCCGCGCGTGAACCACATTACCTTCACAGGTTCAGTTGTGACGGGTGTCGCGGTCAGCCGTGCAGCGGCCCCCAATGTCACCCGCATGACCCTGGAGCTGGGCGGCAAGTCGCCATTGATTGCCTGCGCCGATGCCGATCCCGAAAAGGTGGCAGAGGCGGCGATTTGGGCGATCTTTTCCAACGCAGGCCAGATCTGTTCGGCAGGCTCGCGCCTGTTGTTGGACGGCGCAATCGAAGAGGAGATGCTGGAGCTCCTCACCGCCAAGACCCGCGCCCTCCGCTTTGGGCATGGGCTGCGCAATCCGGATATGGGCGCGGTCAATTCAGAGCTGCACCTGTCGCGGATCAATGCCCATGTGGTCGCGGCGCGCGATCGCGGTTGTCGGATCCTGACAGGTGGGCAGCGGGCGGTTGACCCTGAGACGGGCAAGGGCTGGTTCTTTGAACCCACCGTGATTGCCGATCTCCCCCCCGAGGATCCGGTGGTGCAGCACGAAATTTTTGGCCCGGTTCTGGCGGTACAGCGTTTTGAGAGCGAGGCGGAGGCGATTCATCTGGCCAATGGGACCGAGTTCGGCCTGCAGGCCAGCGTCTTCAGCCGCGACATCGGGCGCGCTATGCGGATGGTGCAAGAAATCGACGCCGGTTCCGTCACGGTAAACGACTATTGGGCCGGTGGGATTGAGCTTCCCTTTGGTGGCAATGGCAAGTCCGGCTATGGCCGCGAAAAAGGGCTGGAGGCGCTGGACGCCTATACCACTGTCAAAAGCGTCGCGATCAGCCACGCTTAACCGATTGTAGCAGGTGCTAAGGGCAGAGCGTTACAGCTCGCTCTGCCACGGCGGGTTGGCACCGGCACGTGACACCGTGACCCCCGCCACCTTGGCCGCAAAGCCAAGCACCTGCGCCAACTGCACTGCATCGGCCTGTTCCAAAGCGGCGCGGTCCAGCAGGCCAAGCGCCTGCATCTTTGCAAGGGCACCCGAATTAAACGTGTCGCCTGCACCAACGGTGTCTACCACAGTCACCTTTTCAGAGGCGGCGCTGGCATGGGTGCCGTTGCGGTGGAAGGCTTCGGCACCCTCAGCGCCTTTGGTCAGAAGGGCCAGCATCGGGCCCTTGGCCATCAGGCTCTGCATCTTTTCGGCTGGGGGCTGATCACCGGGGATCAGCCAATCCAGATCTTCGTCCGACAGTTTGATGATATCCGCTGCCGCAATGACCTGGTCCAGACGGCTGCGGTAACTGGCTTCGTCGTTGGCCAGACCGGGCCGGATGTTGGGATCCACCATAATCAGACGTTTGCCAGCTTCGGCGGTGGCAAAAGCGGCATAGGTGTCCGCAGCGGGACCGTTCACCAGGCTGATCCCCCCAAAATAAAGCGTGGAAACCTGATCGTTGAGCGCCGGCAGATCTGCGGGCCGCAACGCCTGACCGGCGGAGTTTTCGTCATAGAAGCTGTAGGTGGCATGACCATCCTTAAGCTGCACCACCGCAAGCGTGGTCAGCAGGTCAGAACGCACGAGATGGTCGGTGTTCACCTGACTGTCCTGCAGCGCCTGTTCCAGCTGTTGTCCAAACCCGTCCCGCGACACGCCGGTGAACAACGCCACGTCGGCGCCCAGCCGTCCCAGACCAATGGCGGTGTTGAACACCGCACCACCGCAATGGGGCACATAGCCGGAGCCACCTGAAACGGTTTCTTCGGGGATCATGTCAATCAGGGCTTCGCCAGAGCAGAGGATCATTGCAGCGCACCTCACAGAGAAACAGGGATTTCGCCGCATATTGCACCGTTAACGCTAACAGGCAATAGGTTTGCGTTCAGGAGGACCAATTTCATCCGGACCGAGAGACTCTGTCCGGCTACACGACCGCCTCTTCATACAATTTTAGGGAAAGATTGAGAGAATCCGAAAATAATCGCCTTAAGGATGATCCATATTTATTAGTGAATCCGTCAAATACATCCATTTGCGCAACTTTTTTCGAGGACCCCCACTAAAAAGTAGGCCACTCGCGGCGTTCTTTTGAATGAGCAGCACCGGAACAGAACCGGTAACGGAAAACAACAAAGGATAGCGCCCGTGGGATTGTTTCACGATATGACCGAGCAGACAGCCTACACTGTCGCGACACCACGTCGTCGGTCTTTTGGCCTGAAAGGTGTGTCTTCCGAAGCCCGTGCTGCAAATTCCAGTGCCCCTCTTTCCAGTGCGCCCCTGTCTATGGAGGCTCCTTTGACCCGTGACTCGCTTTCCCGTTCGGCCTACCGCCAGCGCCAGAGCATCGGCCCCGCCCCGCTGGTGGGGAAAAAGGTGCTCTGTGTTAGTGCCAAGCCGAACTGCGACGTTGAAGAAATGTCGATCGCCATGGGCGCAAATGTGATGCCTGTTTCGACCCTGGGCGAAGCGGAACGGATGCTGCGCGAAAGTCCGCGCGAGTGGGATATGATGTTCATCATGCGCGATGGGCTGATGCCGCTGGACCATCTGGTAACGGATCTGCTGACGCTGCGCTTCTCCTTCTCGGAGCTGCCGGTGATCATGTTCTCCACCGCTTTCATGGCCGATGACATGACCAAGGACCGCAGCCCAATCTCGGATGCATCCATGTGCCTGCCGATGACGCAGGGCCGTCTGAAGATGTGCGTTGAGGCCGCAGCGGAAAATGTCCGCAACAAGGAATAATCCGGTACGAAGGCTCTGCGACTTTGGTTGCGGAAGCTTCGGCTTGACTATACCCGACTCATTTACTAAGAAATAGCCAGCCAAGCAGACTGCCAGGTGATCCAAGAATTTTGGCCTCACCGCAGGAGCAGTCACATGACAAACCCGTCTCACTCTTCGCATCATTCCCATGCCGTGCCGCAGGACAAGGACAGTCTGGTCAAGGATCACGGCTTTGACGTGGTGGAGCTTCGCTTCCTGGCGCTGAGCCGTCGACTGTTTGAGGCGATGTCGATGCAAGAACAGGATATTTGGGCGACCGCCTACCGCCTGGCTGAGGTGCAGCATGGTGCCAACGGGCCAGAACGGGTTCTGTCCTACACCATCGATGTGATCGAAGCGCTGCGTGCCCTGCGCAGCTCGCCCTTCACCTACAGTCGCGACGGCTGCAAACAGTGCCGCAAGCTGTTGTCACAGGAAGAGCGTCTGATGATGGCAACGCTGCATGATCTGCGGCGCGGCAAACGATCCCGCGCCTATGGTCACGCCATGCTGCTGTGTGAGGGCCGCGATCCGGTACGTTTGCTGGTAGCGATGGAAATGCTGGATTTTGCCCTGTTTGAATCGGCTGATCACATTTGATCACCTGTCCCGTTTTAGAACGACAGATCAGCCTGCGCCCGCCCCACCGTGAGGGGGCGGGCGTCTAATTTACTTGGATCGGTTAAACCGACCAGTCCATGTTTTTGAAATCCTCACGGAAGGCAAAGCGTTCCAGATGGCTGTCGATCACCCCTTTGGCGGCCGGCAGCTTGTCTGCATCCTCTAGTTCGAATCGAATGGTCAAACCCGACTCGTCCGAGGTCAATTTTGCGGCGCCAAAGGCAAAAGTCGCTGTGCCTTCGTTTTCGGTAAACGCAACATCAATCTTGTGGCCGAAGTGTTTGCAGAGCTGTTGCAGGTATTTCGATCCGTTCGGGGTGGCAAAGTGGCCTTCAAGTTTGTGCATTTTATTTCCTGACTTTTTCTATCAACTAAACATCAAATGCGACGGGATGAGGAAAAGTTCAAGAAAAAGAACAGCAAAAATGCAAACAACCGCTGTGCGACAGGGCACAACGGGCGCAAAAAGGTCGTTAGCGAGAGGCGTGTCTGGCGATGTTTGGTAAGTATGGACATTCCTTCGTCTAGGAAAGAAATGGTGCCCAGAAGAGGACTCGAACCTCCACGTCCATACGGACACTAGCACCTGAAGCTAGCGCGTCTACCAATTCCGCCATCTGGGCACGGGTTGGTGAGGGGCGTTCTAAGGTTAGCCACGGGGGGTGTCAACGCGATAATTGAAATTTTTTCAGCACCCCCCAATCTTCTTGTGAAAAACCCTTGTAAGCGTTAGAAAACCGCAGCGAATTTTTTTAGCCGGAGGCCATCGCCATGTCGAAACTTGTGACCATTTTTGGCGGCTCGGGCTTCGTGGGGCGCTACATTGCGCGGCGTCTGGCCAAACAGGGCTGGCGTGTGCGTGTTGCGGTGCGCCGTCCAAACGAAGCAATGCATGTGAAACCCTATGGTGTCCCCGGTCAGGTTGAACCTGTGCTCTGCAACATCCGTGATGATGCCTCGGTTGCGGCGGTGATGAATGGTGCAGATGCGGTGGTCAACTGCGTCGGCATTCTGGCGGAGGCTGGCAAAAACAGCTTTGATGCGGTGCAGGCCGAAGGTGCCGGGCGCGTGGCCCGTATCGCCGCAGATCAAGGTGTGTCGCAGATGGTGCACCTGTCTGCCATTGGCGCCGACGCCGAGAGCGATAGCGACTATGCGCGCACCAAAGCAGAAGGTGAGGCCAATGTGCTGGCCACGTTCCCCGCTGCGGTGATTCTGCGCCCGTCGATCATTTTCGGGGCCGAAGACGACTTCTTTAACCGTTTTGCCGGCATGATGGGGCCTGTTCTGCCGCTGGTTGGTGGCAATACCAAATTCCAGCCAGTCTATGTGGACGATGTGGCTCAGGCCGCCGTGCAGGCTGTTGAGGGCAACGTTGCTTCTGGCATTTATGAACTGGGTGGGCCGGACGTTGACAGCATGAAAGGTCTGATGGCCACCATGTTGACCGAGATCCGCCGTCGCAAACTGGTGGTGAACCTGCCGTTCTTTGCGGGCGCGATGATGGGTTGGGGCTTTGATCTGGTGAAAGCGCTGAGCTTTGGACTGATCAAAGGGCCGATCACCAAGGATCAGGTCAAACTGCTGCGCAACGACAATGTTGTTGGCGCTGAGGCGAAGGGTTTTGCCGATCTTGGGATCACGCCTGTCGCGATGGAAGCCGTGCTGCCGGATTACCTGTGGCGCTTCCGCCCATCGGGGCAGTATCTGGCGATCAAGGAATCGGCCAAGAACCTGCGCCACGGTTAAACTGGTCTTAGTTTCAAAGATATTGAAGGGCGTGCCTCGGGCGCGCCCCTTTTTTTCTCAACGGTCTTAGCGGCTGTAGCCAATCCACAGTAGGATCAGTCCCAATATCACGCGGTAGATCACATAGGGTGTAAAGCTGACCGAGCGCAGCAGGCGCATCATCAGGGTCAGCGCCAGCAGGGCGGCCCCAAAGGACATCACCGCCACGATTGCACCATCCAGCAGGGGGGCGACGTTGCCGGATAGGATTACCTTCAGCGTCAGAAATCCGCCCGAGGCTAGGATGGTCGGGATCGACATCAGCATCGACAGTTTTGCGGCATCTTGGCGGGTGTAGCCCAGCCACCGGCCGGCGGTGATGGTGATGCCCGACCGCGACGTACCGGGAATCAAGGCCAGCATCTGTGCCAGCCCCATCCACAGCGCGTCCTTGACGGACCACTGGCCCTCGTCTTTTTGAACCGGTCCTTTTTGGTCGGCCCAGTACAGCACCAGTCCAAAGCCCAGCATGGTCCAGCCGATGACGGTGATGGACCGTATGGCCTTATCCAGACCGGTGGTGCTGAGGAACAGACCAAAGAGGATCACTGGAATGGTCGAGAGCAGCAACAGAAACGCCAGCTTGCTGCCTTCGCTGTCGATGTGGCCTTTGGCAAGTTGCGGCAGCCCCAAAGCGGCTGCGCGGACATCCGCCCAAAAATAGAGAACAACAGCCGCCAGTGTGCCCACATGGGCGGCGACATCAATAATGGGCCCTTGGTCGGCAAGACCGGCCAGATTCGGTAGAAGAATCAGGTGGCCGGAGGAGGAAATCGGCAAAAATTCGGTAACGCCCTGAATAACTGCCAAAATAAGAAGGTACAGGATCGACATGAGGCTCTTTCAAACAAATCAAACAGGTGCCTGTATAACCTATTGAGATTCCGTAAGAAGAATTATTATAGGTCCGATTCGGACGTAAAATTGGTCAATTTTTACCCGACTGCCGCAGTGCGGCGCCAAAAAACTTGTTATTAAGTCAGCACTACTGACTTTTATTTGGTTTGATGCTCCCGTAAAAGGCACATTAACTCAAGATTTGTTCAGAAAGGCAGCGCCGTGGCCAAGCAACCGATGCTGAAATTTGTGACCGTTGATCGTGACATGCCCGAAAAGCGTGACGCGGAAGAACGGAACAAAGACTTCAACGAAATCTACGCCGAATATGCAAAGGCCAAGGCCGAAGAGCAGGCCAGCCGCTGCAGCCAGTGTGGTGTGCCCTATTGTCAGTCGCACTGCCCGCTGCACAACAACATTCCCGATTGGCTGAACATGACCGCCACTGGTCGTCTGGAAGAAGCCTATCAAATCAGCCAGGCCACCAACTCTTTCCCTGAGATTTGTGGTCGGATCTGCCCGCAGGACCGTCTGTGTGAAGGCAACTGTGTGATTGAACAGTCGGGCCACGGCACTGTGACCATCGGCTCGGTAGAAAAATACATCACCGACACGGCATGGGAAAACGGCTGGGTGAAACCCATCGTGCCCACCGCCGAGCGGGATCAGTCCGTTGGCATCATCGGTGCCGGTCCGGGCGGCATGGCCGCCGCCGACATCCTGCGGCGTCAGGGTGTGCAGGTCACCATCTATGACCGCTACGACCGTGCCGGCGGTCTGCTGACCTACGGTATTCCGGGCTTCAAACTGGAAAAAGACGTTGTGATGCGCCGCGTGGAACAGCTGGAGAAATCCGGCGTTGAGTTCGTGCTGAACTGCAACGTGGGTGAAGACATCAGCTTTGACGCCATTCGCGGCAAACATGATGCGGTGATGATTGCAACGGGTGTTTACAAAACCCGCGATCTGTCCGGCCCCGGTTCGACCGCAATCGGCATTGAACGCGCGATTGATTACCTGACCGTTTCGAACAAGCTGAGCTTTGGCGATGACGTGGCCGAACATACCGACGGCACCATGAACGCGGCTGGCAAGAAGGTTGTGGTTATCGGCGGCGGCGACACCGCGATGGACTGTGTGCGCACCGCAATCCGTCAGGGCGCCACCTCGGTCAAATGTCTCTACCGTCGTGACCGTGCAAACATGCCCGGTTCGCAGCGTGAGGTGCAGAACGCCGAAGAAGAAGGTGTTGAATTTGTCTGGCTCGCCGCGCCGAAGGGCTTCACCGAGGATGGTGGCAAGGTTAACGGCGTGATGGTGCAGAAAATGCGTCTGGGTGCGCCCGATGCTTCGGGCCGTCAGGCCCCAGAGGTGATCGAAGGTGCGGACTACGTTGAAGAGGCTGATCTGGTCATCAAGGCGCTGGGCTTTGAACCGGAGGATCTGCCGAAACTCTGGAACACCGATGGTCTGGAAGTGACCCGCTGGGGCACCATCAAGGCCGAGTTCACCACCGGTAAGACCGCACTGGACGGCGTGTACGCCGTGGGCGACATCGTTCGCGGTGCTTCGCTGGTGGTCTGGGCGATCAAAGACGGTCGCGACAGCGCCGAAGCGATTCTTGAGTATCTGAACGACTCTCAAAACATCGCTGCCGAGTAAGCCAACAGGTGGTTCCTGATCGGGACTACCCCTGCCAAACCTCAGGGTTCATTCGCACGTGACCACCCGTCTCGACATAAATCTGGTTCAGGATGGCGACAGCCTCCGCGTCTGGTTCTACAAGGGCCAGAGCGAACGGCTGACGTTGTCGTTCACCGGTATTGGTGAGCGCAGCGGCGAACCGCAGGGTTATGAGTTTGCCAAGGCGGCCACTGCAGGCGGGCGCGACTCGGCGCTGTTTTTTGCGGACACCAAGCGCAGCTGGCTGAACCACCCCGGACAGATCGAGGAAATCGTCGACTGGACCGAAGCGATGAAACGGGAAACCGGCGCCACCAATGTGGTCAGCCTGGGCCATTCCATGGGGGGATTCACCGCCCTTGCGATCCCGCATTTCACCAAGGTGGACGTTGCGGTGGGCATGTCGCCGCAATACTCCATGCACCCCGATGTGGTGCCGGATGAAACCCGCTGGAAAGGCTATCGCCGCCAGCTCAAGGATTTTCGCATCCGTCATCTGGGTGAAGTGATTGGCGATCAATCGACTTACTATGTGTTTCACGGTGTTGGACCGGCAGAACGGCCACAGCGCAATCGCTTCCCGCGACAGCAGAACCTGAAACACTTTGTTGTAGAGGGCGGCGGCCATCAGGTGCCCCGCTTTCTGCGCAAGAGACAGATCATGGGTGAGGTGATCGAACATGCCTTCGACAATCGCCCGCGGATGGTCCGGATGGCCCTGAGGCCGGTGGGCGGCAAACGTCGCCCAGAGGGCCGGCCCAAACCACAACGCACATCAGGGGAGGCGGCCAAATGACCCTAGACCGACCAACCCATCCGACCCAAAACAACACGAACAGCAGGATCCGGAACCGCAGGGCAGACCCCCAACGCCAGATCCTTCACCCCGAACGCACCGCCGCAGCAAAGGAGAGCTGACATGACCAAATACGACGCAAACTGGGCGGCAGCCGAAGAAGCGAAACGCAAGTGGCTGGCCGAAAACGGCATGTACTCGCACGAGGAAGAGCATTCTTCCTGTGGTGTAGGCCTGGTGGTTTCGCTGGACGGCAAACCCAGCCGGAAGGTTGTTGAATCCGGTATCACCGCGCTGAAGGCCATCTGGCACCGCGGCGCGGTTGACGCCGACGGCAAAACCGGCGACGGCGCGGGTATTCACGTGCAGATTCCGGTGCCGTTTTTCTACGACCAGATTCAGCGCACCGGTCATGAGCCGGATGAAAGCAAGCTGATCGCCGTTGGTCAGGTCTTCCTGCCGCGCACCGATTTCGGCGCACAGGAAAAATGCCGGACCATCGTCGAGAGCGAAGTGCTGCGCATGGGCCATTACATCTACGGCTGGCGCCACGTGCCGGTGGATGTCTCCTGTCTGGGCGACAAAGCCAACGCCACCCGCCCTGAGATTGAACAGATCTTGATCTCGAACGCGAAAAACATCAGCGAAGAAGAGTTCGAGCGCGAGCTCTATGTGATCCGTCGCCGGATCGAGAAGGCCGCCGCGGCGGCCGGCATCAACGGCATGTACCTGTGTTCGCTGTCCTGCCGTTCGATCATCTACAAAGGCATGATGCTGGCGGAACAAGTGGCGGATTTCTATCCCGACCTGCAGGACGAACGGTTCGAAAGCGCCTTTGCGATCTATCACCAGCGTTACTCCACCAACACCTTCCCGGAATGGTGGCTGGCCCAGCCGTTCCGCATGTTGGCCCACAATGGTGAGATCAACACGCTGAAAGGCAACGTCAACTGGATGAAGAGCCACGAGATTCGCATGGCCTCGGGCGCCTTTGGCGATTTGGCAGAAGACATCAAGCCGATCATCCCGGCGGGGTCTTCGGACTCGGCGGCGCTGGATTCGGTGTTTGAGGTTCTGGTCCGCGCCGGCCGCAACGCACCGATGGCGAAAACCATGCTGGTGCCGGAATCCTGGTCCAAACAGGCTCAGGAACTGCCGCAGGCCTGGCGCGATATGTATTCCTATTGCAACTCCGTGATGGAGCCCTGGGACGGTCCCGCCGCGCTGGCGATGACCGATGGCCGCTGGGTTTGCGCCGGTCTGGACCGGAACGGCCTGCGTCCGATGCGCTATGTTGTGACCGGCGACGACCTGCTGATCGCAGGCTCTGAGGCAGGTATGGTCCCGACCGATGAATCCAGCGTGAAAGAAAAAGGCGCGCTGGGTCCGGGCCAGCTGCTGGCGGTGGATATGGAAGAGGGCAAGCTCTACCACGACACCAAAATCAAGAACAAACTGGCTGCCGCCCAGCCGTTTGGCGATTGGGTTGGCAAGATCACCGATCTGGAACAGGCGCTGTCTGGCCTGACCGAAAAGCCGATGTTCGCCGGGGCCGAGCTGCGCAAACGCCAGATTGCGGCGGGCTATTCGATTGAAGAACTGGAGCAGATCCTGGCCCCGATGGCCGAAGATGGCAAAGAAGCTATTGCCTCGATGGGGGATGACACCCCGTCGGCCGTTCTGTCGAACAAATACCGCCCGCTGAGCCACTTCTTCCGTCAGAACTTCAGCCAGGTGACCAACCCGCCGATCGACAGCTTGCGGGAATACCGTGTGATGTCGCTGAAGACCCGTTTCGGCAACCTAAAGAACGTGCTGGACGAAAGCTCGGCGCAGACCGAAATCCTTGTGCTGGAAAGCCCCTTTGTGGGCAACGCCCAGTGGGAAGAACTGGTGCGTCAGTTCAACGCCGAACTGGTTGAGATCGATTGTACCTTTGCTGCGGGTGCTGACGAAAACGCGTTGCACGCCGCGTTGGAGCGCATCCGCGCCGAGGCCGAAGACGCCGTACGTTCAGGCGCCGGTCACATTGTGCTGACAGACCAGCATCAGGGCGCAGGCAAGGTTGCCATGCCGATGATCCTTGCGACCTCGGCCGTGCACAGCCACCTGACCCGCAAAGGTCTGCGGACCTTCTGCTCGCTGAACGTGCGGTCGGCTGAATGTGTGGATCCGCATTACTTCGCCGTGCTGATCGGTTGTGGTGCCACTGTTGTGAACGCCTATCTGGCCGAAGATTCGCTGGCGGATCGCATCGAACGCGACCTGCTGGACTGCACCCTGACCGAAGCGGTGAAACGCTACCGTGATGCCATCGATCAGGGCCTGCTGAAGATCATGGCCAAGATGGGCATCTCGGTCATTTCCTCTTACCGTGGTGGTCTGAATTTTGAGGCGGTGGGCCTGTCCCGCGCCATGTGTGCTGAATTCTTCCCCGGCATGACCAGCCGTATTTCCGGGATCGGTGTTTCCGGTATCCAGAAAAAAGTCGAAGAGGTGCACGCCCAGGGTTGGGGCGGTGGCCGTGATGTTCTGCCAATCGGTGGTTTCTACAAGTCGCGTAAATCCGGCGAAACCCACGCCTGGGAAGCGCAGTCGATGCATGTGTTGCAGCAGGCCTGTAACCGCGCCTCGTTTGAGCTGTGGAAACAGTATTCGGCCAAGATGCAGTCGATGCCGCCGATTCATCTGCGTGACCTCTTGGCGTTCAAACCGCTGGGCAAGGCGATCCCGATTGAAGAAGTGGAAAGCATCACCGCGATCCGCAAACGCTTTGTCACCCCGGGCATGTCCCTGGGCGCGCTGAGCCCTGAGGCGCATAAGACGCTGAACGTTGCAATGAACCGCATCGGCGCCAAGTCGGATTCGGGTGAAGGTGGGGAAGACCCCGCACACTTTGTGCCAGAACCAAACGGCGACAACCCGTCGGCCAAGATCAAACAGGTGGCCTCGGGCCGTTTCGGCGTGACCGCCGAATACCTGAACCAGTGCGAAGAGCTGGAGATCAAGGTGGCCCAGGGTGCGAAACCGGGTGAGGGCGGTCAGCTGCCGGGTATGAAGGTCACTGACCTGATTGCCCGCCTGCGTCACTCCACCAAGGGTGTGACCCTGATTTCGCCGCCGCCGCACCACGACATCTACTCGATCGAGGATCTGGCGCAGCTGATCTACGACCTGAAGCAGATCAACCCGCGCTGTAAAGTGACCGTGAAACTGGTTGCCGCCTCTGGTGTTGGCACTATCGCGGCCGGTGTGGCCAAGGCCGAAGCCGACGTGATCCTGATCTCGGGCCACAACGGTGGCACCGGGGCGTCTCCCGCTACTTCGATCAAATACGCCGGTCTGCCATGGGAAATGGGTCTGACCGAGGCGCATCAGGTTCTGGCGATGAACAACCTGCGGGATCGTGTGACCCTGCGGACCGACGGTGGCCTGCGCACCGGTCGTGACATCGTGATTGCGGCCATGATGGGCGCCGAGGAATACGGCATCGGCACCGCCGCGCTGATCGCAATGGGCTGTATCATGGTGCGTCAGTGTCAGTCGAACACCTGCCCCGTGGGCGTCTGTACGCAGGACGAAGCCCTGCGTGGCAAGTTCACTGGCAACGCTGACAAGGTGGTGAACCTGATCACCTTCTATGCGCAAGAGGTGCGCGAGATTCTGGCCTCCATCGGGGCGCGCAGCATTGAAGAGGTGATCGGCCGCGCCGACCTGCTGAGCCAGGTGAGCCGGGGTTCCGCCCATCTGGACGATCTGGACCTCAACCCGCTGCTGCTGACCGTCGATGGGTCTGCGGACATCACCTATGACCGCAGCAAGCCGCGAAACGAGGTGCCAGACACGCTGGACGCTGAAATTGTGCGGGATGCACATCGCTTCCTTGAGGATGGCGAAAAGATGCAGTTGAGCTATGCGGTGCAGAACACCCACCGGACCGTGGGCACCCGCACCTCCAGCCACATTGTCAAAAACTTCGGCATGCGCAACGCGCTGCAGGCCGATCACCTGACGGTGAAACTGACCGGTTCCGCCGGTCAGGCACTGGGCGCCTTTGCAGCGCCGGGCCTGAAGCTGGAAGTGTCCGGGGATGCCAACGACTATGTCGGCAAAGGTCTGTCGGGCGGCACCGTTGTGGTGCGGCCTCCGATGGCCAGCCCGCTGGTGGCTGAGGATAACACGATCATCGGCAACACCGTGCTTTATGGGGCAACTGACGGCTACCTCTTTGCCGCGGGCCGTGCTGGCGAACGTTTCGCCGTGCGGAACTCTGGCGCCAAAGTGGTGATCGAAGGCTGTGGCAGCAACGGTTGTGAATACATGACCGGCGGTGTGGCCGTTATCCTTGGGTCCATCGGTGCCAACTTCGGCGCAGGTATGACCGGTGGTATGGCCTACCTCTATGATCCCGAAGGTCAAGCGGATGAGCTGATGAACCCCGAAACCCTGGTGACCTGCCCGGTCACTGTGGCCCATTGGGAAGAGCAGCTGAAAGGCCTGATCGAGCGTCATCTGGCAGAGACCGGCAGTCAGAAAGCGGCCCGTATCCTGCAGCACTGGGAGGCCGAGGTGAAAAACTTCGTTCAGGTCTGCCCGAAAGAGATGCTGATCCACATCCCGCATCCGCTGAGCGTGGAAGAGGCGGCGATGCCGGCAGAGTGAGCCGATTACAGAACAAACGAAACGGCGGCCCACGGGTCGCCGTTTTGCATTTGATACGGGCCAAATTGCCGCAAAAGTTCACGATTTCTTGGGAATCGGCTATTCTCTTGCAAAATATTGCGCCGATGCGCCGTATACCCTGATAGAGCGAAAGGGAGCGCGACATGTCTATTTTCAAGAAGATTGCGACTGCAGGCCTATTTGGCCTCATCACCTCCAGCACGGCGGTGGCTGGATCTTGTGGCTATGAATACTGCTGGGGCGCTGTGGGGTCGGCAGCGAACGGGGCCTATGGCTGGGCCCATAGCTATTTCAGCGAACAAGAGGCCATCAACGCCGTACAGCAAAGCTGCAAAGGCCAATGCACCGAGATCAAATCCTTCTACAACACCTGTGGTGCCATGGCGCGGTCGCCTTCGGGCGCCTGGGGGTGGGCCTGGAACAGTTCGCGCGAAGTTGCCGAAAATCAGGCGGTTGGCTATTGCCTGCAACATGGCAACGATTGCCGGGTGGTGGTCTGGTCCTGTTCCAAGTAATCTTTGCCACAAGGCCCGACCGGCGTTGCTGAGATCGGGCCATGAGGTGTTGAGGGCAGACAGGCATGGCGAAAGCCACGAAAAAGCGGAAAACCAAAGGCAAACGGAAATCCGGTCTGCGGGCCTGGATCGGCGCGGAGCTGCGTCAGGTGTTGCGCTGGGCCTGGCGCGGGGTCTTGTTGGCTGGCTGTCTGGTGCTGCTCTGGGTGCTGTCCTACAGCCTGATCAATCCGCCCACGACCATCTACATGTCGCAGGAACAACGCCGGCTTGGCGCCATCAAACAGGACTGGGTGCCACGCGATCAGATCGCGCCGGTGATGTTCCGGTCTGTTGTGGCGGCAGAGGATGCCAATTACTGCAACCACTGGGGCTTTGACATGGCGGCGATCCGGGCCGCGATTGCGGCGGGCGGGGCGCGTGGCGGCTCCACCATTTCGCAGCAGGTGGTGAAAAATGCCTTCCTCTGGCACGGTCGGACCTGGACCCGCAAAGCGCTGGAGGCGGCACTGACCCCGGCGGTGGAGCTGTTCTGGAGCAAGGAGCGCATCCTTGAGGTCTATCTGAACGTGGCCGAGTTTGACGAAGGTGTCTTTGGCGTCGGAGCCGCGGCGCAGCATTACTTCGGTGTCGGTGCGGCGGAGTTGAGCAAGGTGCAGGCGGCCCGTCTGGCCGCCATTCTGCCGTCGCCTAAATCCCGCTCTGCCTCCAAACCGGCGGAGTTTGTCAGGCGCCGCGCGGCGCAGATCCTTGACGGGGCGGAGACAATCCGCCGTGATGGCCGCGCCGCCTGTTTCGAGGATTGAAAACCGCCCCGCAAACAGGCATTGAGAAAGACGTTCCCAAACCGTCCTGAGACCCGTTTCTGTAACCGTTCTGTTCTGTCAAAGGTGCCCCGCAATGGCCAAGCTCTATCATTTCCCGCTGTCCCCCTTTTGCCGCAAGCTGCGCCTTGTTCTGGCGGAGAAGCGGATCGAGGTGGAACTGGCCGAGGAGCGCTATTGGGAACAGGATCCCGATTTCCTGCGCCGCAACCCGGCCGGCAAGGTGCCGGTGCTGAAGCTGGACGGCATGACCATGTCGGAAAGCACCGCGATCTGCGAATATCTGGAAGAGGCCTACCCGGAGCCAGCCCTGATGCCCCGCAACGCCGCCGCGCGTTTCGAAGTGCGCCGGATTGTGTCGTGGTTTGATGACAAGTTTCACCAAGAGGTGACCTCGAAGCTGCTATATGAGCGGGTCCACAAGAAAGTCATGGCGCAGGGCTATCCCGACAGCAAAAATGTCAAGGCGGGTGCGCAGCGCATCAAGTATCATCTGGATTATATGGCCTGGCTGCTGGATCAGCGTCGTTGGCTGGCGGGTGATCAGATGACGATGGCGGATTTTGCTGCTGCAGCGCATCTGTCGGCACTGGACTATATCTCGGATGTGGATTGGAACCGGCATGAGGTGGTGAAGGATTGGTATGCGAAAATCAAATCGCGCCCGGCCTTCCGTTCCATCCTGGCAGATCAGGTGCCAGGCTTCCCGCCGCCGCCACATTACGCAGACCTGGATTTCTGATCCTCAAGTGGGGAGGGGGCGCTGCCCCCTTGGCCTGCTGGCCAATTCCCCCGGAGTTTTTTGGGCAAGATGAAATGGCAGATGGGCTGAAACAGAGATTGGTTGCGCAGGCCCATGCCGAAGGGTTCGATGCTGCACGGATCTGCCGCTCCTGGGACATTCCACAGGTGCCCGAACGGCTGAAACGCTTTCTGGAGGCGGGCTATCACGGTCAGATGGGCTGGATGGCGGAGCGGGTGCATTGGCGCGAAAACCCAGCAGCCCTGTGGCCCGAGGCGCGATCCGTCATCATGCTGGCCGAAAGCTACACGCCGGCGCATGATCCAACAGAGATCTTGCAGCATCCCGAACTGGGCGCAATCTCGGTTTATGCGCAGAACAAAGACTACCACGATCTGGTCAAGAAACGGCTGAAACGTCTGGCACGCTGGCTGATTTCTGAGACCGGAGATGAGACAGAGGTAAAAGTGTTTGTCGACACCGCGCCAGTGCCGGAGAAGCCGCTGGGGCAGGCGGCGGGCCTTGGCTGGCAGGGCAAACACACCAATCTGGTCAGTCGAGACTTGGGCAGTTGGTTCTTTATCGGCTCGATCTTCACCACGCTGGACTTAGACACGGATCCAGCTGAAACCGACCGTTGCGGCTCTTGTGTAGCCTGTCAGGTGGCCTGCCCGACGGAGGCCTTTCCCGCCCCCTATCAGTTGGATGCGCGGCGCTGCATTTCTTATCTGACGATCGAACATCATGGCCCGGTGGACGAGGATCTGCGGGCCAAGATGGGCAATCGGATTTACGGCTGTGATGACTGTCTGGCGGCCTGCCCCTGGAACAAGTTTGCGGTGGAGGCGCGGGAATTGCGCTATGCCGCAAGGGATGAGCTGAAGGCGCCGAAACTGGCTGAGCTGGCGCAGTTGGATGATGCCGGGTTTCGGGCGTTTTTCAGCGGCTCCCCGATCAAACGGATCGGGCGCAACCGGTTTGTGCGCAATGTGCTTTATGCGATTGGTAATTCGGGCGATACGGCCCTGCGTGAGGTGGCACAGAGCCTCTGTGAGGATGAGGACGACACAGTACGCGATGCGGCGCGCTGGGCGGTGGGGCAGCTCAACACGAAAACGCCAGTGCGCTGAAACAAGGCTTTCCTCGCGCCGGCAACTTCCTATTTATTGCGGGTGAGAACAGGAGGGCCGAAATGTCCAAATACACCAAAGATCCGGATGTGGTCGCCAATCTGACCGATGAACAGCGCTGGGTGACACAGGAAAACGGCACCGAGCGCGCAGGTTCGGGGCGGCTGTTGCGCAATAAGGAACCGGGGATCTACGTCGATGTGGTCTCGGGCGAGCCGCTGTTTGCCTCATCTGACAAGTACGATTCGGGCTGTGGTTGGCCCAGCTTTTCCAAGCCGATTGAACCTGCCTATATCGCTGAGCTGGAGGACCGCACCTACGGTATGGTGCGGACCGAGGTGCGCTCGACCCATGGTGACAGCCATCTGGGCCATGTCTTTCCTGATGGGCCGCAGGATCGCGGTGGCCTGCGTTATTGCATCAACTCGGCCTCCTTGCGCTTTGTGCATCGCGATGACATGCAGGCCGAAGGATATGGGGACTACCTCAACCAAGTGGAGGATATCTGATGAGCGAACGTGCAGTACTGGCCGGCGGTTGTTTCTGGGGCATGCAGGATCTGATCCGCAGGTTGCCCGGCGTGACCGGCACCCGTGTGGGCTATACCGGCGGCGATGTGGAAAACGCGACCTACAAGAACCACGGCACACATGCCGAGGGGATCGAGATCACCTACGATCCGTCTCAGATCAGCTATCGCAAGCTATTGGAGTTCTTCTTTCAGATCCATGATCCCACAACGGTGAACCGTCAGGGCAATGATCTGGGGATGAGCTATCGCTCGGCTATCTATTATGTGAATGAAGATCAGAAAGCAGTGGCGCTGGACACCATTGCGGATGTGGAGGCCTCGGGGATCTGGCCCGGCAAGGTCGTCACTGAGGTCGAGCCTGTGGGCGCCTTCTGGGACGCAGAGGAAGAGCATCAGGACTATCTGGTGAAACATCCCAACGGCTACACCTGCCACTTCCCGCGGCCCGATTGGGTGCTGCCAAAACGCGGCTAATGCCGTCTCTGTTGCTGCGCAATAGAGACCCAGATACAAAACGGGCGCCTCCTTGATGGGGCGCCCGTTTCCTTTCGCTTCTGCGGGGACGTATCAGAAGCGGAAGTTAACTTTGGCTGCGACGGTGGTGGCTTCCAGATCGTCGCCGGTGCCCGCAAAGTTGTCGATCTTGTTCAGCAGCACTTCACCACCAACCGAGATCTGTTCGGTGACCATGTGTTCGTAGCCAACACCTGCGAAATAGCCGGTGTCATCGCCAACCGTGGCCACGTCCATCCGCACAGCGCCAGCCGTTGCGTAGACCAGACCCTGGCCCAGATCGTAACCGGCGCGCAGTTTCAGGCGGGCGGTGTTGTCCACCTCATTGCCGCCAAGAGTGATGTCAGCGTTTTCATAGTCGAGGCCTGCACCGACAACCCATTGGCCGAAATCGTGGTCATAGCCTAGCGACAGGCCGTAGGTGGCACCGTCGCCTGAGGCTGCGCCAGCGGTGACGTCACCAAAGCCCAGCGAGATACCGCCGTAGGCGCCGGTCCAGTTGCCATCGGCAACAACCGGGGCCGGGGCGGGGATCACGTCAGGGGTGGCTGGGGCTGCGTCTGCGGCACCGGCAAAAGCGGGGGCGGCCAGGGTGGCGGTCATCGATGCGGCAACGCCGGCGATCAGCAGTTTGTTCAGGGTCATTTTGTTATCCTTTTATGCCTCAAGGGGCGGGGCTCAGTTGGGAGGAGGCCCCCGCCTGTTTGGAACAGGCTGAAACATAAGAAGGAATTTACCAAAGTGAACCGATCAGTTCAGAATGCGCCAAAATTGGCCGATCTGGGCTGATGGCTTCGGCGGGGATTAGCCGAAGAGGTCCGCATGTTCTTCGCGCAGCGCCTTTTTCTGAACTTTCCCCATCGTGTTCCTTGGCAATTCGGAAACGATCATTATGTGCTTCGGTTGTTTGAATTTCGCGAGGCTTTCGGCGCAGGCATCTCGGAGCGAACGGACCTGTAGATTGGGGTCGGTGGCGACCACAACTGCCACAACCGCTTCGCCGAAATCGGGATGTGGCACGCCGATTACTGCGCTTTCCAGCACGCCGGGCAGATCGTCGATCAAGCTCTCGATCTCTTTCGGGTAGACGTTGAAACCGCCAGTGATCACCAGATCCTTGGCGCGCCCGACAATGGTGACGTAGCCATCTGCGTCCTGCTGCGCCAAATCACCCGTAATGAACCAGCCATCGGGGCGCAGCTCCTCAGCGGTTTTTTCGGGCATCTTCCAATAGCCCTGAAAGACGTTGTCGCCACGCACTTCGATCACGCCGATCTCACCCTGTGTAACCTCAGCCTCTCCCTCCATGATGCGCAGCTCGACACCGGGCAGCGGGAAGCCCACCGTGCCCGCGCGGCGCTCTGCATCATAGGGGTTTGAGGTGCTCATGTTGGTTTCGGTCATGCCGTAGCGTTCCAGAATACGATGACCGGTGCGGGCCTGCCACTGTTCGTGGGTGTCGACCAAAAGCGGTGCGGAGCCTGAGATGAACAGCCGCATATTGCCGGCATGTTCCGGTGTCAGGCGCGGGTTCTGCAACAGGCGGGTGTAGAAGGTTGGCACCCCCATCAGCGCGGTGGCTGCGGGCATGGCATCCAGAATGGCCACAGCATCAAACTTGGGCAGGAACACGGTCGAGGCGCCTGAGAGCAGCGCCACATTGGTGGCCACAAACAGCCCATGTGTGTGGAAAATCGGCAAGGCGTGGATCAGCACATCATCTGCCGTGAACCGCCACAGGTCCACCAGCGCTTCGGAGTTGCTGGCAAGGTTTTTGTGGCTGAGCATGGCGCCTTTGGAGCGGCCCGTCGTGCCCGAGGTATAGAGGATCGCCGCCAGATCATCCGCACCGCGCGCAACGGGTGAAAAACCAGTCTCAGTTCCTGCCAGATCCGCCATCAGGCTACCTTGCCCGGTGGCATCCAGCGTCAGAACGGTGGCGCCATCAGCCAGTGGCGTTAGTTCCGTTGCGCGGGTGGGGTCACAGACCAGAATGCGTGGCGTGGCATCGCCGATGAAATAGGCCACTTCCGACCCGGTATAGGCGGTGTTGAGAGGCAGGAAGATCCCACCTGCCATAACCGTCCCCAGATATAGCTGCACCGCTTCCAGTGTCTTTTCCACCTGAACCGCCACCCGATCCCCCGGTTCCAGCCCCAATGTGGCCAACCGCTGCGCCAGCCGTTGTGCGCCCGCAAACAGCTCGCCATAGCTGACATCGGCCAATCCGGGGCGGCGGGCAAAGACCTTGTCCGGTGCAGTCACTGCGCCCTGCGCAAGGCGGTGGATCAAGTAGTTGCTCTCATACATGCGGATTCCCCCGGTATCTGTCTGTTGCATGATGTTTTGGCATGGTTTTTCTACGTTGCAAGTCTGGACCTTTACGGTACGCCGCGTAGCATGGCCGCAGTGACAGCCCGTCACTGAAAGGACCCCAATTATGAACCCCGTCAAAGGTATCCTGCTGAAGCTCTGCTCGGTTGTGATGTTCATCTCGATGGCCTCGCTGATCAAGGCGACGGCGGATCACGTCCCGCCGGGGGAAGCAGTATTTTTTCGCTCGTTCTTTGCGTTGCCGGTGATCATCCTGTGGCTTGCCCTGCGCGGTGATCTGAAAACAGGGTTCAGGGTTAAATCCAAGATGGCGCATTTCTGGCGCGGCTTGATCGGGACCTCAGCGATGGGCATGGGATTTGCGGCCCTAGGACTTCTGCCCCTGCCTGAGGTCACCGCCATCGGCTATGCCGCGCCGCTGCTGACCGTTGTGTTTGCAGCGATGTTTCTGGGCGAAGAGGTGCGGTTGTTCCGGATGTTTGCGGTGGGGCTGGGCCTGTTGGGGGTGATCATCGTGATCGAGCCACGGCTGACCCTGTTTGCTGGCGAAAGCATGCAGACCATGCAGGCGCTGGGCGTGGTGCTGACCCTGATGGGCGCAACATTTGCAGCCCTAGCGCAGATCCACATCCGCAACATGGTCCAGACCGAGGAGACCTCGGCGATTGTGTTTTACTTCTCCCTCACCGCCACCGGCCTGTCATTGCTGACCCTGCCCTTTGGTTGGGTGATTCCAACGGGAACCGAAGCGATGCTGTTGATCGGATGCGGGATCCTGGGGGGCTTTGGCCAGATCTTCCTGACGTCGTCCTACCGCTTTGCCGGAGCGTCGGTGGTAGCCCCGTTTGACTATGCTTCGATGATCTTCGCGCTTGGGATCGGCTATTTCATCTTTGATGAGGTGCCGACCGGCCAGATGCTGGCAGGTGCGGCACTGGTGGTGTTTGCGGGCGTGTTGATTATTCTGCGTGAACACGCGCTGGGCCTGCGCCGGTCCAAGGCACGGTCGGGCATGACACCGCAAGGGTGATCCGCACCGAAAGGCTTCAGCCGCCGGTCAATGCTGCCCAGGCGTAGCCCGGCGCCATCAACCACCGGCGGTGACGCCCCAGCGGGAACCGTTTGGGCACAGAGCGCATAAGGGCGGGATAGGGTCGATCCGGCGCATCCTGCAGCACAAAATCCGCCAGCAGGCGGCCCGCGTAGGATCCCATTGCCACCCCGTTGCCGTGATAGGCAAATCCGGTGAAGGCGCCGGGCAGTTCCGGCACGGGTCCCACATAGGGGGCAAGCTTCGAGGAGAAGGCCAGCATTCCGTTCCAGCTGTGTTCGGTCTCAACATGGGACCAGAAGGGGAAAGCCCCCTCAAACTGACGGCGGATCCGTTTGCGCAACTGTTTGTCCGAAGCAGGGGTTGCGCGGAACCCGCCACGCATGCCGAACAGGAAGCGACGGTCGGGCAGCAAACGAAAATAGTGCAGCAACACCTGATCGGTGTAAGCCATCTGCGCCGAAGACCAGCCGGTGGCGATCTCTTCATCGCTGAGGGGACGGGTCACGATGATCGAGGACTGCAACGGCATGAACCGAGCGCGCATCCAGTCGGGCACATCCTCGGAGGAATAGCCGTTGGTGGCAAACACCACCTGATCTGCGCGGATGGTGGCCTGATTGGTCTTCAGCGTGAAGATCCCGCCATTTCGTTTGACGGACTGAATGGCGCTGCCCGCGTGGATCTTGGCCCCCGCCGCCAGCGTTGCCGTGGTCAACCCGTCCACATAGGCCCGTGGATTGAGGGCAAAGCCATGCGGCAGTGTCATGGCGCCATGAAACGGGCCGCGCATCCCGTGTTGCGGCAGCTCTTCGGCTTCGATCAACTGAGTTGCGAAACCATAGGCGGCGTCCACCTCGGCCTGATCCCGTCGTAGCCCCGCCATCGAGCGGGCGTTGTGGGCCATAATGGTTTCGCCATGCGAATGGGTCTGAGCGTCAATCGCATGACGTTTCAGCAGATCGCGCACATGGTCAACAGCGGCCATTTCAGTGGCACACCAGTCGCGCAGGCCGTCCTCACCGGTCAGGCGACGGATCGCGGCAAAGGGCAGTTTGGTGCCACCAAGGCAGCAGAACCCACCATTGCGGGCAGAAGCCCCCCAGCCTGGTGATTGCGCGTCAAAGATCGCAACAGATTTGCCCGCCTCCGCCAAAGCCAAACCCGCGTTGAGGCCGGTGAAACCGGCCCCGACCACGGCGACTTCAACCCGTTGATCCCCACGGGCCGGTGCCATCTGCGCAGGGTCCACCGTTGGTGGACCCCAGAAGCATTCGACCCGTGGCGCATCACCATAGGCATAGTCGGACATGATCCGCTGCATCAGCTTGCCACGGCCTCGCGCTCTTCGCGCTGTTGCCGCAGGGCGGCCCGTTTGGTGCTGATTGAGGCGATGATCACCCCAACGGTCACAATGCCGATCATGATGGTCGAAAGCGCGTTGATTTCAGGGCTGACGCCAAGACGCACGGCGGACCAGATCTTCATAGGCAGGGTGGTGGCACCGGGGCCTGTGGTGAAGCTTGCGATCACCAGATCGTCCAGCGACAGGGTGAAGGCCAACAGCCAACCTGAGATCACCGCAGGGGCAATGATCGGCAGGGTCACCAACCGGAAGCTTTCCAGCGGGGTGCAGCCCAGATCGCGTGCCGCTTCTTCCAGCGACTGATCAAACGCCACCAGACGCGAAGACACCACAACCGAGACATAGCACATGGCAAAGGTTGCATGCGCCAGCACAATGGTGTGCACACCCAACTGGCTGAACACCGGTTTGAACAGCAGGAACAGTGACAGGCCGGTGATCACTTCGGGCATCACCAGCGGCGCAAAGATCATGCCGCTGAACAGGGTCCGGCCCAGGAAGCGCCCGGTGCGGACCATGACCAGCGCGGCCATCGTGCCCAGCACGGTGGCCAGGGTGGAAGACAGCACCGCCACTTTGATCGTGACCCAGGCTGCATCCAGCATCTGATCATTGCGCAGCAGTTCACCGTACCACTTGGTCGAAAAGCCGGCCCAGACAGTCACCAGTTTCGAGGCATTGAAACTGTAGAAGACCAGAATGATCATCGGCAGGTAGAGGAAGGCGAACCCCAGCGTCAGCGAGGTGGCATTGAACCAGCTAAACCGTCTCATTTATCCGCCTCCCGCTGTTTTTGCTCATTGCGCTGGAACAGGATGATCGGGATCACCAGGATCAGCAGCAGCACCACGGCCACGGCCGCCGCCACTGGCCAGTCGCGGTTGGAGAAGAACTCTTCCCACAGGACCTTACCAATCATCAGGGTGGACGATCCGCCCAGCAGGGAAGGGATCACAAATTCACCGATGGCTGGAATGAAGACCAGGAAACAGCCCGCGATGATGCCGTTTTTCGACAGTGGCACCGTCACCAGCCAGAAGGCCATGAACCGGGAACAGCCCAGATCCTCGGCCGCTTCCAGCAGGCTGCCATCCAGTTTCTCCAGCGCCGAATAGATCGGCAGAATCATAAAGGGCAGATAGGTGTAAACAATCCCGATATAGACGGCGAGGTTGGTGTTCAGGATGATCAGCGGCTCATTGATCAGCCCCAGCCACATCAGCAGCTGATTAAGCAGACCTTCCTGACTGAGGATCCCCATCCACGCATAGACGCGGATCAGGAAACTGGTCCAGAACGGCAGGATCACCAACATCATCAACGTCGCCCGCCACTGATCCGGTGCCTGTGCCATGCCATAGGCAATTGGATAACCCACCAGCAGGGCAAAGAGGGTCGAGAAGAAGGCGATTTTCAAGCTGGAAACATAGGCTTTCCAATAGAGGTCATCCTCGGTCAGCCAGACGAAATTTTCCATGTCCAGCGCACCAAAGAAGGCTTTCAGGCCCTCCCAGCCTTCGCTGAGCACCAGTTTCGGTTCATAAGGTGGGATCGCCAGGGCCGAGTCGCTGAGCGAGATTTTCAACACGATCACAAAGGGGATCAGGAAAAAGGCCAGCAACCAGACATAGGGAACGGATATCAGAAACAGCCGCCGCATGATCAGCGCTCCAGCACGGAGCCAGCGGTCAGCGTCCAGCTGAGCCAGACGTCATCTTCCCAGGTGAAATTGCGGCGTGACAGGCGACGGGTGTTAGTCTGCTGCGCCTTGATCATTACCCCGCCGGGCAGCTCCACGTGGTAGGTGGAGATATTGCCAAGGTAGCCGATGTCGATGATCTTGCCCTTCACCGCATTCATTGCACCTTCGGGTTTCTCTTCCGAGATGCCGATCTTTTCGGGGCGAATGGCGACATAGCCTTTCTGGCCCTCGCTGAGCACGGTGGTGGTTTTGGCGTGGAAAGGTTCATGACCTTCCGCCCAATGAATGTCATAGCCGTCATCGCTGGTTTTATGGGCCGTGCCTTCGATGATATTCACATCCCCAATAAAGTCCGCCACATAGACCGAGTTCGGCTCTTCATAAATCTTGTCGGGGGTGGAGACCTGAATGATCTTGCCGTGGTCCATAACCGCGACACGGCTGGCGACGGTCATGGCCTCTTCCTGATCGTGGGTCACGATCACGAACGTTGTGCCGGTGGATTCCTGAATGTCCATCAGCTCAAACTGGGTCTCTTCCCGCAGCTTTTTGTCCAGCGCACCCAGAGGTTCGTCCAAAAGCAGCAGCTTCGGGGCCCGCGCCAAAGACCGGGCCAGGGCCACACGTTGACGCTGACCGCCGGAAACCTGATGCGGTTTGCGCTTGGCAAACTGAGTCATGCGGGTGAGGCGCAGCATCTCTTCGACACGTTCGCCGATCTGGTCCTTCGGCATCTTCATGCGCTTCAGGCCAAAGGCAATGTTTTCCCAGATCGAAAGATGCGGGAACAGGGCGTAGGACTGGAACATCATGTTCACGGCCCGCTCATTCGGGGGCACCGCCGCCATGTCCTGACCGGCGATGAGGATCTGGCCTTCGGTTGGGGTTTCAAAACCCGCCAGCATCCGCATCATTGTGGTCTTGCCGCAGCCCGACGGCCCGAGAAGGGCAAAGAACTCGCGTTCAAAGATGTCCTGCGTGAGATTGTCGATCGCCGTGAACGTACCGTAGCGCTTGGTGACGCCTTTGAACTGAATCAGCGGTTTTTCGTTGGGATCTTCCCACGGTGCAAAGATGTTCTGGTTCATGCCTGCCCCTGTCATAAGACGGGCCCGCACAGGATGGCGCGGGCCCGGAGTTTTATCGGCTTAGGTACCGGATTTCACCTTGGTCCACAGGCGGGTCACAACGCGCTGTGTTTTCGACGGGTAAGGCGTGGTGATGTAGAAGTTCGACATGGTCTCTTCATCCGGATAAATCGCCGGATCGCCGATCACGTCTTCCACCAAGTGTTCCTGCGACGCGATGTTGCCGTTGGCGTAGTAGACGTAGTTCGACGCCGTCGCCATGTTCTGCGCGTCCAGAATGAAGTTCAGGAACTTATGCGCCGCTTCCGGGTTCGGGGCGTCGGCAGGGATCGCCATCTGGTCGAACCACATCAGCGAACCTTCGGCGAAGGCGTTATAGGCAATCTCGACACCGTTTTCGGCTTCGGCCGCACGGTCACGCGCCTGCAGGATGTCACCGGACCAACCAACAGCCACACAGATGTCGCCGTTTGCCAGCGCGTTGATGTATTCCGAGCTGTGGAATTTCTGGATGTGCGGACGCACGGCGGTCAGGACCGGCTCGGCCTTTTCAATGACGTCACGCTCGTGGCTGTCGGGGTTTTCCCCCAGATACTGCAGCACCATCGGGATGATTTCCGAAGGCGCATCCAGGAAATGGACGCCACAGGCGGCCAGCTTTTCCATATTGGCCGGGTTCAGAACCAGTTCCATGCTGTTCAGGGGTGCGTCGTCGCCGAGGATCTCTTTCACCTTGCCGACGTTCACACCCAGACCGGTGCTGCCCCACATGTAGTTGATCGAATAGGCGTTGTCGGGGTCATAGCCCGCAGTCACGTCTTTGATCAGGTCCCAGAGGTTGCCGTGGTTGGACAGCTGGGCAACATCCAGTTTCTGGAACGCGCCAGCGGTGATCTGGCGCTGCAGGAAGGTGCCCGAAGGCACAACAACGTCATAGCCGGATCCACCGGCCAGCATTTTGGTTTCCAGCAGTTCGTTGCTGTCGAAGACGTCGTAGATCAGGTCGATCCCGGTTTCTTCTTCGAATTTGGTCAGCAGATCTTCGTCGATATAGTCCGACCAGTTATAGACCCGCACTTCTTCGGCCGTGGCCGCACCGGCCAGCAACGCCACTGCTGCGGCCGCGGTCAGGATATGATTCTTCATAGGTAGCACTCCCTTTGATCACGGGTCTTTCTGCCCGATCCTGGAATTTGATCAAGTTTTGCCTCTCATGGCAATATGGTAATGTTTCCACGGTGCCGTTAAACTCGCAAGCGAACCAACGAAGTGATTGTGGAGAAAAGCGGCATTATGGACGGGGATGCCCAGAAATTAGCCGGAGAAAAATCCGGTGACGCGCGCCTGCCCGCGCATGAGATTGTGTACCGCAAATTGCGTGAGCAAATTCTGTTTGGAGAGATCGCCCCGGGCGAGCCTGTTACGATCCAGGGATTAACCGCCCGGCTGGACGCAGGCATGACGCCCGTGCGCGAGGCAATCCGTCGTTTGACGGCAGAGGGTGCACTGAAATTTCAAGGTAACAGGCGGGTCATTGTCCCGCATCTTACCGCTAAGAATATCGAAGAGATTATCATTGCAAGACAATGTGTTGAAGGTGAGTTGGCCGCACGTGCGACTGCTGGTATGACCCCTGAAGCGCTGGATGAGCTGGTTCGGTTGGACGCAGATCTGGACGCGGCGATAACCCGTGGTGATTTGCAGGCCTATCTAGAGTTCAACTACCGTTTCCATCGGCTGATTTATGATCTGGCGGATGCCCCGATTCTGGCCGATTTGGCCGAGGGTTTGTGGCTGCGGTTCGGGCCATCGCTCAGGGTCGTTTGTGGCCGTGTCGGAACGCAGAATTTGCCAGACAAACACAAGGACCTTTTGCAGGCGATGACCGACGGTAACAGTGCCGCCGCCGCCGCCGCCTGTTTAGAAGATATGATGCAAGGAATGGAGCAGGTGCGCGAGATGTTGGCCTGATTTTTGAGCACAACTGATTCGATTGACATCTGAAAATTTGATCATATTTTTGAAGTGGCGCCGGACGACCCTCGTCCGGCCCTACCTATTTCCAGGAGCTATGCGATGACTTTGATCTCGAACCATATGCCGACCGAAGAGCTGCAGGCGCTGGACGCGGCGCACCATATGCACCCCTTCTCGACCCAGACCGATCTGGCCAAACAAGGCGCGCGGGTGATCACCCGCGCCGATGGCGTCTGGATTCACGACAGCGAAGGCAACCAGATCATCGACGGCATGGCCGGTCTGTGGTGTGTGAATGTGGGCTACGGCCGTGATCGTCTGGCCGAGGTTGCCGCCCGTCAGATGAAAGAGCTGCCCTATTACAACACCTTCTTCATGACCACCCACGTCCCCGCCATCGCGCTGAGCCAGAAGCTGGCAGAGCTGGCGCCGGGCAATCTGAACCATGTGTTCTATGCGGGCTCGGGCTCGGAAGCCAACGACACCAACCTGCGTATGGTGCGGACCTACTGGGCACAGAAGGGCAAGCCGAACAAGAAAATCATCATCAGCCGCAAAAATGCGTATCACGGCTCCACAGTTGCGGGCACCAGCCTGGGCGGGATGACCGGTATGCATGCGCAGGGCGGTTTGCCGATCCCCGGCGTGCACCACATCGATCAGCCGAACTACTGGGCTGAAGGCGGCGACCTGGATCCGCAGGAATTTGGTCTGGAACGTGCGCGCCAGCTTGAGCAAGCGATTGAAGAGCTGGGCGAAGACAATGTCGCGGCCTTCATTGCCGAGCCGATCCAAGGTGCGGGCGGTGTGATTGTGCCGCCGGAAAGCTACTGGTCGGAAATTCAGCGGATCTGTGACAAATACGAAATCCTGCTGATTGCGGATGAGGTGATCTGTGGCTTTGGTCGGACCGGCAATTGGTTCGGGTCGCAGACCGTTGGCATTCGCCCCGACATCATGACCATCGCCAAAGGCCTCAGCTCGGGCTACCAGCCGATTGGGGGTTCTATCGTCAGCGATGAGGTTGCCGAGGTGATTGGCAACTGCGAGTTCAACCACGGCTACACCTACTCCAGCCATCCGGTGGCCGCCGCCGTAGCGCTGGAAAACCTCATCATCATGGAAGAGGAAGGCATCGTTGATCACGTGAAAAACGATGTTGGCCCCTACCTGAAAGAGAAGTGGGAAGCGCTGATGGATCACCCGATGGTCGGCGAAGCCAAAATCGTTGGCATGATGGGATCGATCGCACTGACGCCAAACAAAGAAACCCGCGCGGCCTTTGCTGCGGATGCGGGTACGGTTGGATACATCTGCCGCGAGCGTTGCTTTGCCAACAATCTGGTGATGCGCCACGTTGGCGACCGGATGATCATCTCGCCGCCGCTGGTGATGACCCGTGAAGAGGTCGATATCCTGATCGAACGCGCGATTAAGTCGCTTGACGAGGGCATGGCTCGCGTCAAGGATGAGGGTCTGTGGGTGGCGGCCTCCTGATCTGACAGGCGGATTTACGGCCCCTGATGCATTTTAGGGGGCATTATGCGCAAACTGCTGGCCATTGTGGCGAAATTACTGGGCCTCACCCTGATCCTGGGTGGGGCCTATTTGGTATTCTGGCCGGTGCCAGTGGATCCGGTGGCCTGGGAGGCGCCAGAGGATGCCGGATATGTCGGGGATTATGCCCCGAACACCCGGTTGGCGGCGCTTGAGTTCATCGATATTTCGGGCCGGAAAGGCCCCGAGGACGCCGCGATCGGGCCGGATGGGCTGATCTACATGGCAACCCATGACGGGGAGATCCTGCGCAGTACCCTCGAGGGGCCGGCGGAGCTGTTTGCCACGACAGGTGGACGGCCTCTGGGCATCGAGTTTGGGCCGGATGGCACACTCTATATCGCCGATGCCTTTCAGGGTTTGATGGCAGCGGATGCCAGCGGCATGGTCCGTTTGCTGACCGCAGAGGCCGAGGGCACGCCGATCCTTTATGCCAATGATGTCGATATCGCGCCGGACGGGCGGATCTATTTCACCGACAGTTCCATGCGGTTTGCCGCGGGTGAAATTGGCAGCACCTTGGCGGCTTCGGTTCTGGATCTGGTGGAGCACTCCGCAACAGGGCGGGTGCTGCGCTATGATCCCGCGACGGGGGATACCAAGGTGCTGGCGACGGGCCTGTCTTTTGCCAACGGGCTGGCGTTGGATTCGGCCGGTGACTCGATTTACGTGCTGGAAACCGGTGGCTATCGTCTGTGGCGTTACCCGATTGAGGGGGGTGCAGGGGAAATTATGCTGTCGAATCTCCCGGGATTTCCCGACAATTTGAACCGCGGCTCCGACGGCAGCCTGTGGTTTGGACTTGTCAGCCCGCGCAATGCCATCATGGACCGGCTGTCGGGCAATGTTTTTGCACGGCGCCTGATAATGAGGCTGCCGGAGAAGATGAAGCCCGCGCCAACCCGCTATGGATTCGTGATTCGCCTCGATTCGCAGGGTAAGTTTATGGAATCTCTGCAAGATCCCAGCGGCGATTTTGCGTTAACTACGGGGGCGATTCCACTGAATGACGGTCGTTTGATCGTAACATCGCTCACCGAGCCGCGTTTGGGTGTCTTGCCTGCGGGATGGCAGAATTAACTTGTATACAACTCAATGTCGCCGTTATACCGTTGAGGAACGGCGAAAACGACGACGAGAATTCGCGCCATAGCAAGAGCCAATTGCGACAGTGGAGGTCGCTTTTTTGCTCAAAAGTGCCGCGATTTGGTTGCAACGCTGCGTAAGTCGCGTTTTAGTCTGACTGAACGAGCGAGAAAATCGCCGAACATAAAAGCGGGGAGTTGCTTTGCCTGACGGATCTTCTAGCGATGCTTTTGTCGCGTTTGAACGCGTGCAAAAAAGTTACGACGGTGAAAACCTCGTCGTAAAAGACCTGAACCTATCCATGCCAAAGGGCGAGTTTCTCACGATGCTTGGCCCGTCCGGTTCGGGAAAAACAACCTGCCTGATGATGCTGGCCGGTTTTGAAACAGCCACCCACGGGGATATCCTTTTGGATGGCACAAGCATCAACAACATCCCCCCGCACAAACGTGGCATCGGGATGGTCTTCCAGAACTACGCTCTGTTCCCTCACATGACGGTTGCCGAAAACCTGTCCTTCCCGCTGGAAGTCCGCAAGATGGGCAAATCCGAGCGTGAGGCCAAGGTGAAACGTGCCCTCGACATGGTACAGATGGGGGCCTTTGGTGGCCGCCGTCCGGCGCAGCTTTCGGGTGGCCAGCAGCAGCGGATCGCACTGGCGCGTGCGCTGGTGTTTGAGCCGGAACTGGTTTTGATGGACGAACCGCTCGGCGCGCTCGATAAGCAGCTGCGCGAACATATGCAGTTTGAAATCACCCGTCTGGCGCATGATCTGGGCATCACCACCGTTTACGTGACCCACGACCAGACCGAAGCGTTGACCATGTCCGACCGCGTTGCCGTGTTTGACGATGGCCGCATTCAGCAGCTGGATCCGCCGGACACGCTCTACGAAGAGCCCAAGAACAGCTTCGTGGCGCAGTTCATCGGTGAGAACAACACTCTGGAAGGGGTGGTCAAAGAGATCACGGGCGATAAGTGTCTGGTGCAACTGGATGGCGGCGACCTGATCGATGCCAAACCGGTGAACGTTAGCCAGGTTGGCGAGCGCACCCGCGTTTCGATCCGCCCTGAACGTGTCGAATTCAACAAGGAACGTCTGCAGGAAGGGGCACATACCCTGAAAGCCGAAGTCCTGGAATTCATCTATATGGGCGATATTTTCCGCACCCGCCTGCGGGTCGCCGGCAACGAAGAGTTTATCGTGAAAACCCGGAACGCACCGGACCAGGTGCGTCTGCAGCCCGGACAGCAGATCGAAATCGGCTGGCTGCCGGAAGATTGCCGCGCGCTGGACGCGTGAGCCAGAAATAGCCGCTCCTGCGACTTAAGCAGGGGCGGTCTGAATGAGGCCAATGTCGTTCCCCCCGTAACGTCCGGCCCACAAAATAAACAACGGGATCAACACGGAGAATAAGTATGAAACTCACCAAGATCTTCATGACTTCCACCGCTCTGGCTTTCGCGGCCGGTGCAGTTGCTGCGGCCGATATGGCCAACGAAATGACCATCGTGTCCTGGGGCGGCGCTTACTCCAAGTCGCAGCTGAACGCTTACCATAACCCCTATTCGGAAAAGACCGGCGTCACCATCATCAACGATGACAGCTCGGCCGAAGCCGTTGCAAAACTCCGCGCCATGAACGAAGCCGGTAACGTCACCTGGGACGTTGTGGACGTTGTTGCTGCGGACGCGATGCGTCTGTGTGACGAAGGTCTGGCGGAAGAGATCGACTTCAACAGCCAGCTGGCACCGGCACCCGACGGCACCACTGCAGAAGACGACTTCGGCGCGCTGCTGGTGTCCGACTGCTTCATCCCGCAGATCGTATACTCGACCACTTTCGGCTACCGCACCGACTTGGTTGGCGACACTGCCCCGTCGTCGATCTGTGACGTGTTCGACCTGGAAGCCTACCCGGGCAAGCGTTCGCTGGAGAAGCGTCCGATCAACAACATGGAATGGGCTCTGCTCTGCGACGGCGTAGACAAAGCTGACGTTTACGACGTTCTGGAAACCTCGGAAGGTCAGGATCAGGCTCTGGCCAAGCTGGACACCATCAAAGACAGCGTTGTCTGGTGGTCCGCTGGTGCCGACACCCCGCAGCTGCTGGCTGACGGTGAAGTTGTCATGGGTTCGACCTACAACGGTCGTCTGTTCTCGGTTATCGAAGAGCAGAAGCAGCCGGTTGCCATGCTGTGGGACGCTCAGGTGTTTGACCTGGACGGCTGGATCATTCCTGCCGGTCTGAGCGAAGAGCGCAAAGCCCGTGCCCTGGACTACATCTACTTCGCCACCGACACCCAGCGTCTGGCGGATCAGGCCAAGTACATCTCCTACGGTCCGGCCCGTGCCTCTTCGGCCCCGCTGGTAGGTCAGCACGCCGATCTGGGCATCGACATGGCGCCGCACATGCCGACCGACCCGAACAACGCACAGAACACCTTCCTGTATAACTACGAGTTTTGGGCTGACTACCGCGACGACATCGACGCGAAGTTCCAGGCTTGGCTGGCAAAATAAGAAGCTGACTTTTCAGCTTTGATACAAAGGATGGGCCGCAATGTACGGCCCATCCGCACCAAATTTCCGACGGGGACATCATGAGCGATATTACCGATACCGGCCCGGTGCTGGCCGCTGACGGCACGCCGCTGAAGCGCAGCCTCAGCCGCGCCCTACGCCGCCAGAAGATGCGAGCATTGATGCTGATTGCACCGCTGCTGATCTTCGTCCTGATTTCATTCATCATTCCGATTGGCTCGATGCTTTTCCGCTCGGTGGAAAACGACATCGTGGTCCAAACGCTGCCGCTGACTGTTGTCGAGCTCCAGAACTGGGACTCCGAGAGTGGCGAGTTGCCGGATGAGGCGCTTTATGCCGCCTTTGCCACCGATATGGTTGCGGCGATTGAAGCCAAGAAACACACACGTCTGGGCACCCGCCTGAACTACGAACAGACGGGCCTGTCGTCGCTGTTCCGTAAATCGGGTCGCAAGATGAAAAAGCTCGACCCGGCTGCCGATGCCCCCTTCAAAGAGAAGATCATCGACATCGATAAAAAGTGGGGCGACATCGAAACCTGGCGCACCATCAAGACCCATTCGGTCAAATACACTAACGGCTATTTCCTCAACGCGGTGGATATGCGCCGCACGCCCGAAGGTGCGCAGGCACAGCCCGAAGACAAGCAGATCCTGATCAAACTGTTCCAGCGGACGCTGATCATGTCGATGATCATCACGGTGTCCTGTATCATTCTGGGCTATCCGGTGGCCTGGATCCTGGCCAACCTGCCGATGCGCACGGCGAACATCCTGATGATCCTTGTGCTGCTGCCCTTCTGGACCTCGCTGCTGGTGCGGACCTCGGCGTGGAAGGTGATGCTGCAACAACAGGGTGTCATCAATGAGGTGCTGGTCTGGCTGGGCATGGTGGCCGATGATTCCCGTCTTGTGCTGATCAACAACCAGACCGGTACGATCATCGCGATGACCCACATTCTGCTGCCGTTTATGATCCTGCCGATGTATTCGGTGATGCAGACGATCAAGCCGCATTATGTGCGGGCCGCGAAATCGATGGGGGCAACAGACTGGACGTCGTTCTGGCGTGTCTACTTCCCGCAGTCCATTCCCGGCATTGGCGCGGGGTCGATCCTCGTGTTCATTCTGGCGATTGGCTACTACATCACGCCTGAAATCGTCGGCGGCACCAAAGGTGTCTTCATCTCGAACCGGATCGCCTATCACATCTCCAGCTCGCTGAACTGGGGTCTGGCGGCGGCGCTTGGCACTATTCTGCTGGCGGTGGTTCTGATCCTCTACTGGGCCTACGACAAAATCGTCGGCATCGACAATGTGAAGCTGGGGTAACGGATATGGCTGCACTTACACCTATTTCCCGCAAACCCATGTCTCTGGTCCTGCCCACTGTGGGCGCGGCCGGGGGGCTTCTGGGGCTTTTCGTTGGTACCGCCAATGGCTCCGGCCTGATTGGAATCCTGGTAGGCGCGGCCCTCGTGGTTGCGATGGCGATGACCTACATTTCAGTGCTGAAAAACGAACGCCTGTCCAAGTGGATCTCGATCGCCCTTCTGGCCGTTCTGGGCTTCATCTTCGGCGGCACGCCGGGGGTCATCCTGGGCGCCGTCTTTGGCTGGCTGTTCCATTGGTTCATCTACTGGCTCTACGAAGGGCGCTACCGTCAGCGGTTGCTGCCCTATCTGACACCACGTCAGGTGCTGTGGCACTATAGCTTCCGGGTGATCTGTGGCGCGATCTTCACCTTCCTGATCACGCCGATCCTTGTGGTGATGCCGCTGTCGTTCAACGCGCAGGACTTCTTTACGTTCACGCCGGAAATGCTGCGTCTGGACCCCGAGGGCTATTCGCTGAAGCATTACCGCGACTTCTTCACAAATAATGAATGGCAGCGCTCGTTCCAGAACTCACTGATCATTGCGCCAATTGCGACAGTGATTTCGGTGAGCCTTGGCACCCTGGCGGCCATTGGCCTGAGCCAATCCCACGTGCCGTTCAAACGCGCGATCATGGCGATCCTGATCTCGCCGATGATTGTGCCGCTGATCATTTCGGCCACCGGCATGTTCTTCTTCTACAGTCAGATCGGCAACTGGCTGGAGGGCTCGCTGGGCCTCGACAAAACCTTTGTGGGTTATGTCAAAGTGGTTCTGGCGCACGCGGTTCTGGGCATTCCTTTTGTCATCATCACTGTGACGGCAACGCTGGTGGGTTTCGACCACTCGCTGACCCGCGCGGCGGCGAACATGGGGGCGAACCCGGTGACCACCTTCTTCAAGGTGCAGATGCCGTTGATCCTGCCCGGCGTGATTTCGGGGGGCCTGTTTGCTTTCATCACCTCGTTTGACGAAGTGGTTGTGGTTCTGTTTGTCGGCTCGGCCAGCCAGAAAACCCTGCCGTGGCAGATGTTCACCGGCCTGCGCGAGCAGATCTCGCCGACCATTCTGGCGGTGGCAACGATCCTTGTGGTGATTTCGATCGGTCTGCTGACCACGGTCGAGCTGCTGCGTCGTCGTTCCGAACGTCTGCGCGGGTTGAGCCCGGGATAACCGGCCAAGCCACCATTGCGAAGTTAAACGGTGCGCGCCCTTCGGGGCGCGCGCTTTGTTTCTCGGGACCTTTGGTCCCTCGGGGTGCCTCCGGCGGGAGTATTTGGGGATCATTGAAAGACGTAAAAAAGGTGGCCTCCGTGTTGGGGCCGCCTTTCTGTATTCTATTGAGTTATGGGCTTAGGCGCGGACCAGCGCCTCATAGGCTTCGGAGATTTCGCGGGTCAGTGTGCCTACTTCGAAGGTGAAGTCACCGATCTGGCCTACAGGCGTGACCTCAGCCGCGGTGCCGGTCAGCCAGCACTGTTCGAACGAGGCCAGCTCTTCCGGCAGGATGTGGCGTTCAATCACGTTCACACCGCGGTCTTTCAGCATGCCGATCACGGTTTGGCGGGTGATGCCGTTCAGGAAAGCGTCAGGCTTGGGGGTGTGCACTTCACCGTCTTTTACGAAGAAGATATTCGCGCCCGTCGCCTCGGCCACATAGCCGCGGTAGTCATACATCATCGCGTCCGAGCAGCCTTTGTCTTCGGCGGCGTGTTTCGACATGGTGCAGATCATGTAGAGCCCGGCGGCCTTGGCTTCATGCGGGATGGTGGCCGGGTCTGGGCGGCGCCATTTGGCAATGTCCAGCTTGGCGCCTTTCATCTTGGCGTCGCCATAGTAGTTGCCCCATTCCCAGGCAGCGACGGCGACCTGCACCGGGTTTTTGCGCGACGCAACACCCATGTCTTCGCCCGCGCCGCGCCAGGCCACAGCCCGTACGTAGGCGTCTTGCCAGCCGTTGGCTTTCAGCACCTCGTATTTGGCGGCTTCCAGCTCTTCGACAGAGTAGGGGATGTCCATGTCCAGCAGGTCGGCCGATTTGATCAGGCGTTCAGAGTGTTCCACCGATTTGAAGATCTTGCCGTTGTAGCAGCGTTCTCCTTCGAACACTGAGGAGGCATAGTGCAGCGCGTGGCTGAGAATGTGGACATTGGCATCCCGCCATTCCACCAGTTTGCCATTCATCCAGATCTTGCCGTCGCGATCGTCATAACCGGCCATTGTCGTCTCTCCTGCCCCAAGCGGGTGTCTGCGGGTATTTTCAAAAATTGCGCTGAATCGGTCCGGAGCGGTCATATTCTTGCGCGAAAACTGAGATTCGGTAGCATTCCGTTCTTGGAAAGTCAACAAGACTGACATAAGCTGATGAAACCATTGGCATTAGGTAGTTTTCGGAGGATTTGATGAGCGACGTCAGCACGGGCGAGAACCTCCTGTTCCTTACCGACGAGCAATTGCGACAGGGCATCGAGGCGATGTTCTTTGCCTATCGTGGATTTACTGCCGATCCGGATCGCATTCTGGCTGGCATGGCCTATGGGCGGGCGCATCACCGGGCGATCCACTTTATCAATCGGGCGCCGGGCACCACCGTCAACAACCTGCTGATCCTTCTGGGTGTGACCAAACAATCGCTGAACCGTGTGCTGCGGACGTTGATTGAGGATGGTCTGGTGGAAAGCCGGGTTGGGGTGACCGACAAGCGCGAGCGCAACCTCTATCTAACCGAAGCGGGGCAGGAGTTGGAGCGCAAGCTGTCTGACGCCCAACGCGCCCGCATGCGGGCGGCCTATCGTGCGGCGGGGCCTCAGGCCGTGGCAGGGTTCCGAAAGGTGCTGGAGGCGATGATGGATCCTGAGATGCGGCGCAAATATCACGCCCTGCGGGAGAGCGGCACATGAGCGACGTTGATGCCCATCTGCTGATCGTTGACGATGATGAACGTATTCGCAGCCTGCTGCAGAAGTTTCTGATCCGGAACGGATTTTTGGTCTCTGCTGCGCGGGACGCAGCACATGCGCGGCGGTTGTTGTCGGGCTTGGATTTTGACCTGATTGTACTGGATGTGATGATGCCGGGCGAAGATGGTGTCAGCCTGACCCGCGATCTGCGTCAGAGCATGGCGACGCCGATCCTGTTGCTGACGGCCAAAGGTGAAACCACCGATCGGATTGCGGGGCTGGAAGCGGGGGCGGATGACTATCTGTCGAAACCGTTTGAGCCCAAAGAGCTGCTGTTGCGGATCAACGCCATTCTGCGCCGTATGCCGGACCCGGAAACCAAAGACGAAGCGCCCAAGGTGCTGAGCCTTGGCCCGATCCGCTATGACATCGACCGGGGCGAATTGTGGCGCGGTGACGAAATGGTGCGGCTGACCGCCACCGAAAGCCAGCTGATGAAGATCTTCTCGGCCCTGCCCGGTGAAGCGATCAGCCGGGCCAAACTGGTGGAGGATCTGGGCCGTGACCGCGGGCAGGCACAGGAACGGGCAGTGGACGTGCAGATCACCCGTCTGCGACGCAAGCTGGAGAGTGACCCGAAACAGCCGCGCTATCTGCAAACGGTGCGTGGCGCGGGGTACATGCTGGCGCCGGATTAAGGCGTCTAACCAAGATTGACCTGTGGCGGCAGCCCTCTAAGCTGCCGCCATGACCACTGCGCTATATACTCATCCCGATTGTCTGAACCATGAAACGCCCACGGGCCATCCCGAACAGGTGGCGCGGCTGCAATATGTGGAGGCTGCGCTTGCCGGGTTAGATCTGGAGCGCCGCTTTGCGCCGCTGTGTGACACTGCCGATATCCTGCTCTGCCATCCGCAAAGCCACATTGACCATATTGCCAACTCCCTGCCCGAGACGGGAAAGCGGGCGTTGGACGGGGATACCTTTGTTTCTGCCGGTTCTTACGTGGCGGCGCAGCGCGCCGTTGGGGGTGCCGTGGCCGCGGTGGATGCGGTTCTGGCGGGTGAGGTGGAGAACGCTTTTGTCGCCTGTCGGCCTCCAGGGCATCACGCTGAGGCAGTTAAAGAGATGGGGTTCTGCCTGTTTGGCAACGTTGCCATCGCCGCGCGGCATGCGATGGAACGCCATGGGCTGACCCGCGTGGCGATTGTGGATTTCGATGTACATCACGGCAACGGTACGCAAGCGCTGTTGTGGGAGGAACGGCGGGTGCGGTTTTTCTCGAGCCAGGAACATCCGCAATGGCCAGGTTCAGAGGCAGAAGGCGAACGGGGCAAGTATGACCAGATCGTCAACATTCGGCTGCCTTCAGGTACAGGCGGCACGGAGATGCGGGCGGCTTACCGCGAACAGGTTCTGCCGATGATCGATACCTACGCGCCCGAATTGATCCTGATCTCTGCTGGGTTTGATGCACACCGCGCGGACCCCTTGGCCGGGCTCAATTGGGAGGAGGCGGATTATGTTTGGCTGACGCATCAGCTCTGCGATCTGGCCGAGAAACATTGCCAACGTCGCGTTGTCTCGACTTTGGAGGGCGGATATGATCTGACGGCGCTGGCGGCTTCGGCCGCTGCACATGTTCAGGTTTTGATGGAGAGGGGCGCATGAGCGAGAAACCCGTCGGCGAGATGAGCTTCGAAGAAGCGATGCGAGAGCTGGAAACTGTTGTTGGCCAGCTGGAGCGTGGCGATGTTGCGCTGGAGGATTCCATCAAGCTCTATGAGCGTGGCGCGCAATTGAAGGCACGTTGCGAGGCCAAGCTGAAAGAGGCCGAGGAAAAGGTTGCCGCAATCACGCTGGATGGTGACGGGCAGCCCAATGGTCTGAAACCTGTCGAAGGCCTCTAAGTGTTTGAAACCCGTTTGAAAGACGCCGCATCGCGGGTGCAGGTGCATCTGGATGCCGTGATTGGTGCGATGGGCGACCTGCCGGTGGTGCAGGCGATGTCCTATGCCAGCGCGGGCGGCAAACGGCTGCGTGCTTTTCTGGTGATGGAAAGCGCCCGCCTGCATGGGATTGCGGCTGAACAGGCGGTTTGGGCGGCGGCGTCGGTTGAGGCACTGCATGCCTATTCGCTGGTCCATGATGACCTGCCTTGCATGGATGACGACGATTTGCGCCGTGGCTTGCCGACGGTGCATGTGAAATGGGATCAGGCCACGGCAGTTCTGGCGGGCGATGCACTGCAGACTTTGGCGTTTGAGCTGCTGTCACGCGAAGAGGCCGCCGCGGATCCGTTGGTGCGGGCCGATCTGGTGCTGCGCATGGCGCGGGCTGTTGGGGCCGAGGGGATGGTCAAAGGGCAGGCGCTGGATATCGCAGCCGAAACCGCAGACACGCCTCTGACGCTGGAACAGATCACCGAATTGCAGGCCGGTAAGACCGGCGCGCTGATCGAATGGTCTGCCTGTGCAGGGGCGGTTTTGGCGGGAGCCGACACCAAGGCGCTGAGCATCTACGCGCAAAAACTGGGTCTGGCCTTCCAGATCTGGGACGATGTTCTGGACGTCGAAGGAGACGCTGAAACCGTTGGTAAGGCCGTCGGCAAAGACGCTGATGCGGGCAAGGCAACCTTTGTGTCCCTGCTGGGGCTGCCTGCGGCAAAATCCCGCGCAGAAACCTTGGTGAAAGAGGCCTGTGACGCCCTAGATTGCTATGGTGGCGAGGCCGAAACCTTGCGGCAAGCAGCGCGTTTCGTTATCTCGCGACACAGCTAGAATCCCACCCCGGAGGGGGCCATGTCAGACAGACCCGATACACCGCTTCTCGATCAGGTGAATGCACCTGCGGATTTGAAACGGTTCAATGATGCGCAGCTGCGCCAGATCGCGGATGAACTGCGGCAGGAAACCATTTCCGCCGTGTCCGAAACCGGCGGCCATCTTGGCGCTGGTCTGGGTGTGGTGGAGCTGACCGTGGCAATCCATTCGGTTTTTGACACCCCGCGGGACAAGTTGATCTGGGATGTGTCGCACCAATGTTATCCGCATAAGATCCTGACCGGTCGTCGCGACCGGATCCGCACCCTGCGGCAGCAGGACGGGCTGTCGGGCTTCACCAAACGCTCTGAATCGCCCTATGACCCTTTTGGCGCGGCGCATAGCTCGACCTCGATCTCGGCGGGCCTCGGCTTTGCTGTGGCGCGGGATCTGGGTGGCAACCCTGAGGCGGGTCTGGGCGATGCCATTGCGGTGATCGGAGATGGCTCGATGTCGGCAGGCATGGCCTTTGAGGCGATGAACAACGCGGGCCATCTGGGCAAACGCCTGTTTGTGGTGCTGAACGACAACGATATGTCGATTGCCCCGCCGGTGGGGGCGCTGTCGAACTATCTGAACCGCCTGTATACCGTTGAGCCGCTGCAGGATTTCAAACAGGCCGCCAAAGGCGCGGTTAGCCTGTTGCCCGAACCCTTCCGTGAAGGGGCGAAGCGGGCCAAGGAAATGATCAAGGGCATGACCATTGGCGGCACCCTGTTCGAGGAGCTGGGCTTCACCTATGTCGGGCCGGTGGATGGTCACGACATGCCGCAGCTGCTGCAGGTGATGCGAACCTTGAAGGCGCGGGCCACTGGTCCGGTGCTGATCCATGTGCAGACCAAAAAAGGCAAGGGCTACGCCCCCGCAGAGGCCGCGCTGGACAAGGGCCATGCTACTGCCAAGTTCGACGTTCTAACCGGCAAGCAGCACAAGGCACCTTCGAACGCACCCAGTTACACCAACGTGTTCTCCAAAGCTTTGCTGGCCGAGGCGGCGGTGGATGACAAGATCACTGCAGTGACGGCCGCAATGCCGGACGGCACCGGCTTGGGGCTGTTTGCGGAACGCTACCCGAGCCGGTGTTTTGACGTTGGCATTGCCGAACAGCACGGTGTGACCTTTGCCGCTGGTCTGGCGGCCGGGGGGATGAAGCCGTTCTGCGCGATGTATTCGACCTTCCTGCAGCGGGGCTACGATCAGGTGGTGCATGACGTCGCCATCCAGCGTCTGCCGGTGCGTTTTGCCATTGACCGTGCGGGTCTGGTTGGGGCGGACGGCGCAACCCATGCGGGCAGTTTTGACGTGGCTTATCTGGCGAACCTGCCGGGTATCGTGGTCATGGCGGCGGCAGATGAGGCCGAGCTGATGCATATGGTGGCCACAGCGGCCGCACATGACGAGGGGCCGATTGCCTTCCGCTATCCACGTGGTGAAGGGGTGGGCATCGACCTGCCGGAACGCGGCACACCGCTGGAAATTGGCAAAGGCCGGATTATCCAGGAGGGCAGCCGCGTGGCGATCCTGTCTTTCGGCACCCGCCTGCAAGAGGTGATGAAGGCCTGTGACAGTCTGGCGGCCAAGGGGATCACACCCACCGTCGCAGATGCTCGTTTCGCCAAACCCTTGGATGAGGATTTGATCCGTGAACTGGCCGCGAATCACGAGGTTCTGATCACAATTGAAGAAGGCGCTGTGGGCGGCTTTGGCAGCCATGTGGCCCAGTTTTTGGCCGAAGACGGTGTTTTCGACCGTGGAATCAAGTTCCGGTCGATGGTTCTACCGGACATTTTCATCGATCAGGCCAGCCCGAAGGCAATGTATGACATCGCAGGCTTGAACGACTCCGATATTGAGGCGAAAATATTAGAACTACTGAATATTGCGTCAATTGGAGAGAAGAGAGCATGAAAAAGATTGCGTTTGCTGCCTTTAGCGCAGCTCTTATTGCCTCACCATCGCTTGCCGGTAATGTTGAAGCGGTCCGTATTGAACCCGAAGTGATCGAAGCCGCCGCGGCGGCCTCCTCGGCCGACGGGATGATTATTATGGGGATCATGATTACGATTGTTCTGCTGGCGGCCCTGAGCACCAGCACCGGCTCGTCCTACTCGATGTACTGAGGTCCGTAGGTCCCCGAAACAAGGTGGGCCTACCCCCGACAAAGCGTCATGCGGCTTCAATCTGTCGCCTGACGCCTCCCCGCTTGCTTGATGTTGGGTTTGAGGCTGCGCAACCCTGAAGGGTTTGTTCTGAACGTGGACGTCAAAAACAGCGCAAACTGCGCCATTTTTTCAACGATCTTCGACAATTATTCGCGATATCGCCCATTTTTCATATATGCGGCGATCTTTCCGGCTTTAGGCTTTTTTCAATAACTAAAAACTTTACCTGAACGTTACCTGGAGGAAATCAATATGAAACGAATTCTCGCTCTGCCCGCAGCTCTGCTGGCTCTGGCGTCGCCGGCACTGGCTGGCAATGTAGATGCAGCCCGCATTGAGCCCGAAGTGATCGAGGCCGTGGCGGCCTCCTCTTCCGCGGATGGGCTGATCATCATGGGGATCATGATCACTGTGGTTCTGCTGGCTGCGCTGCAAAGCACCTCCAGCAGCATGTACTACCCGACCTAAGGGCAAAGCAGCCGTTTTGCCCGCCGTTTTTTGGGCAAAACGTTGCAATATTGCGATATTTTTTCAACGGTTTCGTCTTTCTCGCGAAGGGCGCAACCTTTTTGTTGAGGGTGATTGGGCGGAACGCCATTTTCGCTTCGAATAAGAATCGCAAGTTTTGGAGAATACCTATGAAACGTCTCGTAGCTCTGCCGGCCGCTCTGGTCGCTCTGGCCACGCCCGCCCTCGCCGGTAACCCCGGTGCCTCGCGCATTGAACCTGAAGTCATCGAAGCCGCTGCGGCGTCTTCTTCGGCGGATGGCATGGTCATCATGGGTATCATGATCACTGCCGTGCTGCTGGCCGCTCTGAAGTCCACGACTGCGCCTGTTTCGCCGTAAGACCAACGTGTCTGGCGAATGGAAAAATGGCCCCGCGGGGCCATTTTTTGTGACTGGGTTATGCCTCTGCCTGCTCAGATGCCAAAAGCGCGGCCAGCCCGGATCGATAGTCGGGATGTTTCAGCGCCACGCCCAGTTCTTCTTTGATACGATCATTCCGCACCCGTTTGGATTCCGCATAAAAGCTGCGCGCCATCGGCGTCATCTCGGCAGTGTCGAAATCAACCGCCTCCGGCACCGGCAGGTCTAGCAATTCAGCCGCATGGGCAATCACATCCTCGGGGGGGGCGGGATCATTGTCACACAGGTTATAGGCTGCACCGGGATTGGGCCGGTCGATCGAGGCTGCCAAGACCTGCGCGATGTCGTCCACATGGATGCGGCTAAACACCTGCCCCTCTTTGATGATCCGCCGGGCAGTGCCGTTACGCACCTTGGCAAAAGGTCCCCGTCCGGGACCGTAGATGCCCGCCAGACGGAAGATGTGCAGCGGCAGGCCGGGGATGGAGCGCCAGGCTGTTTCGGCCTCAACGCGCAGCTGGCCGCGACGGGTTGAGGGTTTCATGGGCGTGTCCTCATCGACCCAACCGCCCTGATGATCGCCATAGACGCCGGTGGTGGACAGGTAGCCCACCCAGTCAAAATGGGCGGCGCGGGCGGTGATCTGACCCTCGTAGCGGCGCAGTGTGGGGTCGCCCTCTGCATCGGGACCGGAGGAAATCAGCAGGTGGCTGGCCGTGCCGATGTGTGCCGACAGGTCGTCCGCCCACAGCACCGGTTCCACACCTGCGGCCCGCAGGCGGTCCAATTTCTCAGGCTTCCGTGTGGTGCCGATCACCCGCCATCCGGCAGGCACCAGCAAAGCCGCCAGCGCCGCAGCGGAATAGCCGTGGCCAAAAGAGAGAAGTGTCTTGGTCATTCTTCTGCCTCATCCTGATCTCCTGCCAACAACGCTTCGGTGATGGCACAGCGCTCGCCGTCATAGAACATGTCCAGCACCTGTGCAAAGACCGGATGTGATCCCGAGAGGCTGGCGAACAACGTCGCACAGCTGCGCAGCTTGCCAGCGTCAACACGGCCCAGAATGACTTCGGCGGGCATGTCGAGATGTTGTAGCATCAACTCCGTCATATGCACCAACCGCGGCCCCAGAACCGGATGCGCCAGATAGGCCTGCGCCTCGCGCACGCCGTCCAGCCCGTAATAAAGCGAGAAGTCCGACCGTCCCAGCCCCAGAAGCTGCGGGTAGACGTACCACATCCAATGCGAGGTTTTACGGCCTGCCGAAATTTCCCGTTCGGCGGCGTCATAATTGCGGGCCTGCGCCTGAACAAAGCGATCCAGGTCCAGCGCCAATTCATCGGTCAGGTCTTTGGTCATTTGTCCTCAGCAGTCAGCGGGCGCGAAGGCACCCAGGCATATCCATCGGGGTCAAGGATCACCGCCTCGCGCAGCCCGTGGGGTTTGTTCTTCGGTGCTTGCAGCACCACGGCACCCAGTTCAGTCGCACGTGCGGCGGCCTGATCGGGATCGGTCTCATAGAGCCGCAGCTCAATCCCCGCCCCCCTTGGCGGAATGTCGGGCAACAGCCCCGAGAGCGGATGGTTGGCAAAGGCGCCGTCGCTGTGCAGCTGAAACACCTGATCGCCGTAGCGCAGGATGGCAAAGTCTGCCGAGGGTTGAAAGGCCGCCATACCAAAGAGATCGGTCAGAAACTCCACATGGGCCTGCACGTCCCGCACCAGCAGATTCAGTCCCATCCCGCGCAAACCAGCCCCGAAATCCTCGGGGCTCACCGTGTTATAGTCCAATTTCCGCCACTCCTGTTCCGATGACGACAGATTGTCACAGGAATGGTTGAACCTGTGTTCCACCCATGTCAACGTGAGGCGAAAAGGGAACGCATAATGCCCAATTCACAGGATGTGATGATCGAAACCCCCGTATTGCCGGGGGCAGAGGATTTCACCAATGCCACCGCTGCCGTTGACCGTCTGGAGATGCTCTATAACGGCGCGACCAGTTTTCTGGCGCAGAATTTCCGCGCTGCAATGGAAAGTGGCCACGCGGATCGCCGCTACCGCGCCTTCTATCCAGAGGTCCGGATCACCACCACAACTCATGCCAAGGTCGACAGCCGGTTGAGCTTCGGCCATGTGTCGCGCCCCGGCCGTTTCGCCGCCACGATCACCCGACCGGACCTGTTCCGCAACTATCTGGAACAGCAGATTGGTCTGTTGATGCACAATCACGGCGTTGCGGTGGAAATCGGTTTGTCCGACACCCCAATCCCTGTGCATTTTGCGGTTGCCGGTGAGGCGGATATCACCGTGCCACAAGAAGGCGCGGCGGATTTCATTCTGCGTGACGTCTTTGATGTGCCGGATCTCAGCACCACCAATGATGACATCGTTAACGGCACCTATGAGCTGCCCGAAGATGGCACCATGCCACTGGGGCCGTTCACCGCGCAGCGGGTCGATTATTCGCTGGCCCGTCTCAGCCACTACACCGCCACCGACCCTGAGCATTTCCAGAACCACGTGTTGTTCACCAACTACCAGTTCTATGTCTCGGAGTTTGAGGCCTACGCCCGCAAAATGCTGGCGGATCCGGACAGCGGCTACACCTCCTTTGTGGCCGTTGGTAACGCCGAGATCACGGATGCCGACCAAGAGCTGATGGCGTCGCCCAAGATGCCACAGATGCCGACCTATCACCTGAAACGCCCCGATGGCTCGGGGATTACACTGGTGAACATCGGGGTGGGGCCTTCTAACGCCAAAACCGCGACTGACCACATTGCCGTGCTGCGGCCCCATGCCTGGATCATGGTCGGCCATTGTGCCGGTCTACGAGGATCGCAAAGCCTCGGGGATTTTGTTCTCGCCCATGCTTACCTGCGCGAAGACAAGGTGCTGGATGACGACCTGCCGGTTTGGGTGCCTGTGCCTGCTTTGGCCGAGATCCAGGTGGCAATGGAAATGGCCGTGGCCGAGGAAACTCAGCTTGACGGTTATGACCTGAAACGGGTGATGCGGACGGGCACTGTGGCCAGTCTTGATAACCGGAACTGGGAATTGCGCGACCAAACCGGCCCGGTCCAACGCCTCAGCCAGTCCCGCGCCATTGCGCTGGATATGGAAAGCGCCACCATCGCCGCAAACGGCTTCCGTTTCCGTGTGCCCTACGGCACGTTGCTCTGTGTCAGCGACAAGCCGTTGCACGGAGAGCTCAAACTGCCCGGAATGGCCTCAGACTTCTATAAAACACAGGTTTCGAGGCATTTGCTTATTGGCATTCGGGCCATGGAAAGGCTAAGGAATATGCCGTTGGAACGCATCCATAGTCGGAAACTGCGCAGTTTCGATGAAACCGCGTTCCTTTGACCCGGGGTAAACCAGTCTTTTTTGCTAGTTTCGGCGTAGTTGCAGAACACAATTCGTTGTGTTTATACGCCACATACCGTTAAATACGCGCGAAGAGGCCCAAGTGATCGGGCGAATTAAGGAGACCTAAAAAATGGCAAAACCGATGACCAAGACCCAGCTGGTAGCTGCGCTGGCCGAGGAAATGGGCGCGGAAAAGAAAACCGCAAGCGCTGCTCTCGACGCTGTTGTGTCGATCATCACCAATGAAGTATCGGGCGGCGGTGCCGTAACCTTGCCCGGCATCGGCAAAATCTACTGCCGCGAGCGCCCCGAGCGCATGGTGCGCAACCCTGCCACCGGTGAGCAGATCAAAAAAGACGCGGACAAGGTTGTGAAAATGACCATCGCGAAAGCGCTGAAAGACAGCGTAAACGCCTAAGTCTGCATCTGCCAGATTACGGAAAGGGTCGCCTCAGGGCGGCCCTTTTTGTTTGGGGTGCTTGTGTTCAACACCGGACAACATACCTTGCTTCTGTATTTCAAAGCCCAAGGATTGCCCCATGCCACCCAAGAAGATCAGCCTGCAGACCGCAGCCGAAACACAGATCACGGATGTTTGGGATCCTCATGTTGTGGGGGATGTGAACGACAGTCAGGTGAAAGTGGCCAAATTTGGCGCGGTTTTTGATTGGCATTCCCATCCCAACGAGGATGAGGCGTTCTTTGTGGTGTCCGGCCGCATCGCGCTCGATTTCCGCGATGGGGTGGTGGAGATGGGGCCGGGCGATTTTCTGACCGTGCCGCGTGGGGTCGAGCATCGACCTCGGGCGCTGACGGAACGTCCGATTGTGGTGATGTTTGAACCTGCCACCACGCTGAACACGGGGGATGCGGACAGTGACAAAACCGTTGCCGAGCTGAAACGTCTACAGCCGTAGACCTCAAAGAAAAGTCTGCACCTCAATCACATAGCCATTGGGATCCTCGCAGAAAAAACTGTAGATCCCAAACTGCTCGATTTTTTCCGGGGCGCCCTGCAGCTTGGCGCCTTTGGCCTGCAGCCGGTCATACCAGCCGTCCACGTCCTCCCGCAGCAGGGTAATCATGCCGCCGCTGGGGTTCACCACACGGTCTGCGAACGCGCGGCACACGCCGATCAATGCGCCTTCGCCCGCCTCATAGACCCGCGCTGCACCGGCGTCCCGCCACAGCGGCAGGCCTAGGACATCGCCGTAGAACGCCGCTGTTTCCGCCAGATCGTGGCAGTAAACCCAGGTGATCATGCTGGCGGTGCCCGTGCCCTTGGTGCCCGTGTCCTTGGTATCTGTGTCCTGGGCCATCGAACCCTCCGTAGTTGTCCGGCTTGTGATCCACCGAAGTGGCGTGTTAGCTGGCCGGCAAGGGAACACGGGACGCAGGGCAGGGCAAGAGATGAACGCAGGTGCAATCGGATTGGGGCTGGCTTTTGCCCTCATGTGGTCTTCGGCCTTCACCTCGGCGCGGGTGATCGTGGAATATGCGCCGCCCATGGCCTCGCTGTCGCTGCGCTTTCTGATCTCTGGCCTGATCGGAGTCGGCCTCGCGCTGGCGCTGGGGCAGAGCTTCCGGCTCAGCCGGGCGCAGTGGAAGGCAACGGTGATATTTGGCGTCTGTCAGAACGCGCTTTACCTCGGACTATACTTTGTGGCGATGCAGACGATCGAAGCCTCGCTGGCCTCCATCTTTGCCTCGACCATGCCATTGATGGTGGCGCTGGCGGGCTGGGCGATCTTTCGGGACCGTTTGCCGCGACTGGCCGTGGCTGGTCTGGTGCTAGGCATCATCGGCGTCGTCCTGATTATGGGCGCGCGGGTGGGCACCGGCGTGGACCCCTTTGGCGTGACATTGTGCATTATCGGCGCGGTGGCCCTAACCGTGGCCACGCTGTCTGTGCGCGGGGCCTCTTCGGGGGGCAATGTGATGATGATCGTGGGGTTGCAGATGTTGGTGGGATCCGCCTGTCTGGCGGTGCCTGCGGCGATGCTGGAAACCATTGAGGTCACGCTCAGCTGGCAGCTGGTGGTCGCCTTTGTCTACACCACCTTGGTGCCCGGTCTGGCCGCCACCTGGGTCTGGTTCACCTTGGTCAACCGGATTGGCGCAGTGAAGGCGGCGACCTTCCACTTCCTCAACCCGTTTTTCGGCGTTGCTATTGCGGCCGCATTGCTGGGCGAACGACTGGGCATGCTCGACGTGATCGGCGTGGCGGTGATTGCAGCGGGCATTCTGGCGGTGCAGCTGTCCAAGCAGAAACCGACATAATCCCGCACGAGGACGTGAAGACCCGTCACGGCATTGTCGGATGACATCGCCAGCCGTTCGCCGCATTTTACCGGCATGGAATTGCTGTTTGGATATCTGGCGGGGCTGCTGACCCTGATCAACCCTTGTGTCTTGCCGGTGTTGCCCATCGTGCTGGCCGGAGCCTTGCAGGCGCACCGGCTGGGGCCGGTGGCGCTGGCGCTAGGCATGGGGGTGAGTTTTGTCAGCTTTGGCCTGTTGGTCAGCGGTTTTGGCTTTGCCCTTGGCATTGATGCGCAGATGATTTCCGACGCCGGGGCGGTGTTGATGATCGGTTTTGGCCTGATCCTGCTAGTGCCCCGGCTTTCCACCGCATTCACAACTGCCACAGCGGGCATCGCCGCCTCTGCTGATGGGCAGCTGAACACTCTGGATCACAGCAGCCTGCGCGGCCAGTTTCTGGGCGGTCTGTTGCTGGGCGCGGTTTGGAGCCCCTGTATCGGCCCCACGCTGGGGGGCGCCATTTCGCTAGCCTCACAAGGTGGCAGCCTGCTGTGGGCTGGCGCGATCATGGTTAGCTTTGCCACCGGGGTCGGTACCATCATTCTTGCGCTGGGCTATGGTGCGCGCGGGCTGTTGATCCGCCACAAAGGTGTGATGCGGTTGATTGCGGAAAAGGCCCGTCCGGCGATGGGCGTCGTGTTCCTGGCTGTGGGCCTCGCCCTGTTGTTCCGTCTGCAACACTACGCTGAGGCCTGGGCGGTCAACGCCTTGCCCTATTGGCTGCAAGACCTCTCTGTTCGCTTCTGAAGAAGGATAAGACTATGAAACGTCGTGATTTCATCGCCCTTGGGGCCGCTACGCTGTTGACCGCTGGTGTCGCCGGAGCGGCATGGGCGGAGCCGTTGGATTATACCGAAGGTCTCGCCAAGGCGCATCTGGCCAAGGGGGAGGTGGTGTTCCTCGACTTCAAGGCGGACTGGTGTTCCACCTGTGCTGCGCAGGAACGGGCGATCACCGCGCTGATGGCGGAAAACCCTGCCTATGCGGAGAAAATCACCTTCATCAATGTGGACTGGGATCAGTACGGCCGTTCAGATCTGGTGAAAGAGCTGCGTATTCCACGTCGTTCAACGCTTGTGGCCCTGCAGGGTGAGGCCGAGATTGGCCGCATTGTGGCGGACACCAAGAAAAGCACCATCAAAGCCTTGATGGATCAGGCGTTGGCAGCTGGATCTTAACGCGACTTAGGTCAGCAGGAACAGCAGGCTGGAGAGGGTGAAAAACGCCCCGACCGTTGCCGCCAGCAGCGCGATGGAGGCGATGCCCTCATGCCCGTATTCCTGCGCAAAGACCACGTAAAGCACCAGCATCGGCATGGCGGCGGACATCACCGCCGCGAGCCACATCTCAGGGCTGAGCGCAGGCATCCCCAGCATCGGCAGGGCCACTGCAGCCAGCATCACCATCGCCGGATTGACGAACAGCTTGCCGATCAGGATCTGCACCGCCAGCGTCATCTCTCCGCGCAGGGGCAGGCCGACCAGTGAGCCACCAATCATCACCAATGCAAGCGCCGAGGCAGAGGCCGCCAGCATATCCAGCAAACGGAAGGCGGCGGATGGCAGTTCGACATCCAGAACCAGCAGCGCCAAACCACTGAGCAGCCCGATGAACATGGGCCGTTTCAAAATTGACAGGAACAGCCGCCCCAGCATCCGCAGCTTGTTCTTTTCCCCAGTGTCGCGGGCGCTTTCCAGAAACATCAGCCCCAGCGGGATCAGCAGGAAGTTTTCCACCAGAAAGTTCAGCGCCAGCACAATGCCGGCCTGATCGGGCAGGATCATCAGCATCACCGGATAGCCGACATAGGCCGAATTCGGGCAACAGCTGCCCATTGCGCCGATTGCGCGGCGGGCCGGGCCGGTGCCCTGCGCCAGCAGGGCCAGATAGACCAGCGCGAAGGTTGCCACCCCGCCAAGAGCAAAGACCAGCGCGTAGTTGAATTGCAGAACCTCGGCCAGATCGCGCCGTGCCACGGCAGCGCAGAGCAGAGCAGGCAGGGCGATGTTCAGCACATATTTACCAAGGATCTTCATGTCGCTCTGGGCGAAAACCCCAAAACGCACCGCAGCATATCCAAGCGCGATGGTGGCGAAAATCGGGAAGGTGATGCCGAGGATATCAAACATATCAGGGGGCTGCCCCAGTCCAATGGTCCGGCGCGTCGGTGCCGATCTCCCCGGCCAGATCGTTTAGGAAGTGCTGCATAAGGTTGGTGCGTTCGTGGGCAATCTCGGCCCCGGTTTGGGTCAGCATACCTTGGCCCAGTTGCAGCAGTTTCAGCGGGAAATGGTCCAATGCCTGCGCTTTATCATCAAGGGGACGGTCAAGGGCAAAGGGATCCACCGGATCGTAAAGCGGACGCCGCAAAGCGCCTGAAACGGCGAAACAACGGGCCAGACCAATGGCCCCGATGGCATCGAGCCTGTCAGCATCCCGCAGGATGCGCGCTTCGAGGGATTGAGGCTCTATTCCAGCCGAAAAGCTATGTGCGGCGATGACATGCTGACTGGCAGCAACCTCCTCAGGCACATAGCCCAAGCGCGTCAAATGTGGCGCGGCCGCTGCTGCGGCCTGGGTCGAAGCCTCGGCCCGGTTGGGGGCATCTTTGGGCAGGTTCACCAGATCATGCAGATAGGCACCGGCCAGTAGAATACGCAGATCGCCATCCTCAGTAGTGGCGATGCGGTGGCAGCTGGCCCAGACCCGATCCAGATGGGCCAGATCATGGGCGCTGTCCTGAGCCATCTCCTGTGCGGCGATCACGCGCAGGGCGTCGCGCAGGGCCTCCATCAGCCGATGGTGCCGCGGTTTTCGCCGATCTGGCCACGGTGCAGCAACAGGTGATCCAGGATCACACAGGCCATCATCGCCTCGGCCACTGGCACCGCACGGATACCGACGCAAGGATCGTGACGGCCCCTGGTGATCACCTCGATCGGGGTGCCATCTTTGCGGATCGACTGGCGCGGCGTTAGGATCGACGATGTTGGCTTGACCGCAAACCGCACAACAACATCCTGCCCGGTGGAAATGCCACCCAAGATTCCGCCCGCATGGTTCGAGCTGTAGACCGGCTGCCCGTCATTGCCCATGAAGATCTCATCGGCGTTTTCGGTGCCACGCAGTGCGGCTGCTGCCATGCCTTCGCCAATTTCCACGCCCTTCACAGCGTTGATCGACATCATCGCGGCTGCCAGATCGGTGTCCAGCTTGTTGTAGATCGGTGCGCCGATGCCCGCAGGGACGCCGCGCGCCACAACCTCAACCACCGCCCCGACCGAGTCATGGTCTTTGCGCAGTTTCTGCAGATAGTTTTCCCACTCTTGCGCCTGTTCAGGGCCCTGCGGGATCCAGAAATCGTTCTGGTCGATCGCGTCCCAATCGAAGGCGTCGCGATCAATCTCCATCTCGCCCATGCGGGTCATGTAACCCTTGATCTCCAGCCCCGGCACCAGCGCCTTGATTGCCTCGCGCGCAACACCACCGGCCGCGACACGGGCCGCGGTTTCGCGGGCCGAAGAGCGGCCGCCGCCGCGATAGTCGCGGTTGCCGTATTTCTGGTGATAGGTGATGTCGGCGTGCCCGGGACGGAAGGTCTGGGCGATGTCGCCATAGTCCTTGGAGCGTTGATCGGTGTTTTCGATCATCAACTGGATCGGGGTGCCGGTGGATTTGCCCTCAAACACGCCCGACAAGATTTTCACCGCATCGGGTTCGTTCCGTTGGGTGGTGTTCTTGTTCTGGCCCGGGCGCCGCTTATCCAGCCACACCTGCAGCATTTCCGGCGTCACTGGTACCTCAGGTGGGCAACCGTCCACAGTGGCGCCAAGCGCCGGCCCATGGCTTTCGCCCCAGGTGGTGACACGGAAAAGATGACCGAAAGAATTCATGCTCATGTGGGCGTCCCCTTTGCTTGTCTCCCCTTTAGCCGGATTGCGCAGAGGGGGGAAGGGACCGGCCCAGCAAAAAGGCCACTGCCCGTTGGGGCGTGGCCTTTCCGTCATGGCTATGGGCGGTTCAGAGCTGACAGGGGTCAGTCGTCACAATCATAAAGCTCGCAATAGGTCGGTGCTGAGGGGCCAGAGTGCAGGCCGGTGATCGCAAAACCGTCGTGAAAGCCCGAGTGTGGATGGAAGCTGCCACGGTCGAACCGGCCATCGCCTTTGAGGGCGATGTTCAGCGTCAACGCGATGTTCTGGCTGGTCTCACCGTCAAGACGGTGCTGGCCGGCGCTCGCACGCAGTGTGACGGGCACGGCGGCCGGCTTGGTCAAGCGCCAATCCAGCGTCAGGCCATAGCGCTGCAAATCGGCCAGCGACAGGGATTCGTGGTCATAGTAGGCCCCAACGGCAAAGCGGGAGCCAAAACGGCGTTGGACATCCAGACCAAAAGTCTTGGCTTTGTCTGTGACGCCAAGCGCGCCGTAGTCCGACTGACCCAAATAACCGGTGACACGCCAATCCGCATGCTCCAGCCGCGCTTGCAGACCATAGGTTCGGGTGTCGTGGCTGGTCAGCCAAGTGTAACCGCCCCAGTCGTAATAAAGGCCCAGCTCGACCATATCGTTCACGTCATAGGTCAGGGCGGCGGAAAGACGGTGGATTGAACTGGCGCCGCGCCGAGCGTTGGACGGGGCGCCACTGGCGGCACCCAATTCAAAACCGATCCGATCTGTCAGTGTGCCTGAGGCGTCAAGCGACACATAACGGCTCTCAAAGGTTGCGGTGTTAAAACTCAGCCGATTTTGGCTGATATTCAGATCCAGGGTGTTCAGTTCGATTGCGTGGGCCGGAATTGCGGATACGACAGCGCATAGCGCTGCGGCTGCCGAGAAGGCATTAGGGTAGTTCATTTGATACTCGTTACTTGGGGATTAGGCACCCGCCGCTTGGCGGGCGCCATAAGCTTGCCGGTGGGTTTAGCAGCCCGGGATACAGGCGCCGAAGTCCGGCATCATCGAAATCGCGTTGATCGCGATGGTGTGTTTGTTGAAGCTGCGGCGGCCCTTGTTCGCCACCTCGCCCGACAGCGGCACCGACAGGGTCAGCGAAACTGTATCGAACTCATCAAAATCACCGGTGTAGCGGCTGAAAGACCCCAGGATGTAGACCGGACGGGTGCTGCCCGCGCCGCCGATCTGGTAACCGGCGGTCACGCCGTAGACCATGTTGTCTTCGAAATCACTGAACTCCTGTGTGAAGAACAGGCCCAGGTTCAGTTTTTCGGTCGCCTGAAAGCCCAGATCTATCCCCACAGCGGTTTGATCCGCAGGGGCGCCCAGCGGGGTGACTTCGTTTTTGCCAAAGAAGCCTTCCAGCGACCAATCACCTGAGGCAATGCCACCGGACAGCCCGTAGGTGTTCACCTTGCGAACCATGCCGCCTGCACCGGCAAGATCATTCACCTCGCGGTAAACACCCACAAACTTGCCCTCGCCAAGGGCAAACCGCCCCTCGATGCCAAAGCGCGTGTCGCCGGTGCCATCCTCAACGATGCTAGCGGCACCATTGATGTTCAGCGTGAAAGACGGGCCAAAGCTCAGCACGGCCTCGCCGCCGATGAGGCTTTCGCCGACACCGTCATAGGATTGGTCTGCGTTAATTTTGGTGTAGTCCAGCGCCAGGCTGGACAGTTCAACCGCGGTGGCAGAGCTTGCTGCCAGCGCCAGCCCGGTGGTCAGGGCCAAGGTCTTCAAAGTCATTATTGTCTCGTTCTTCTGGTTCTTGTGATGTGTGGAGCACATTCGGCGGGTTCTTTAACGTCCTCGCCCTCCAGAGGAAACGGCAGTTGAGTACATCGTTTAAGGAATTGAAAAAACTTAACTAATTGTGTCTCATTTGCACCTTCCTTCACCGTATTGATACAGTGCAGCTGTGCCATTTCAGGCCTTTTGACCTGCAAGAATTGCACATTGTCATTGCGGGGCTGGCGCACTAGGTTCGCCCTCACCTCGGGGTGCCTTACCTGTAAGGCTGAGACGCATATCGCGGACCCGTAGAACCTGATCCGGTTAAGACCGGCGGAGGGAAGGCTTGGACCCGTGAGAAATCACTCCACCCCCACACTCCGCCCGTCGCAGAATGGAGTGATACCGATGAAGTATCTCGCACTTGCCACGGGACTGTTTGCCGCCACCGCCGCTGTGGCCGACACACCTGTCCTCACTGTTTACACCTATGACAGCTTTGTTTCCGATTGGGGCCCCGGCCCGGCGGTTGAGAAAGCGTTCGAAGAGACCTGCGGCTGTGATCTGCAGCTGGTTGGCGCTGGCGACGGGGCCGCGCTTCTGGGCCGTTTGAAGTTGGAAGGCGCCCGTTCCGAGGCCGACATCGTGCTGGGTCTGGACTCCAACCTGACCGCTGCGGCGCTGGAGACCGGCCTGTTCACCGAACATGAGGTTGAGGCGGACTATGACCTGCCGATCGACTGGGCCGACAGCACCTTCGTGCCCTACGACTGGGGCTACTTTGCCTTTGTCCAAAACGCAGATCTCGACGGCCCGGCGGATTTCAAAGCGCTGGCGGACAGTGACCTGAAAATTGTCATTCAGGATCCCCGTTCCTCGACCCCCGGTCTGGGCCTGCTGATGTGGGTGAAAGCCGCTTACGGCGACGAAGCGCCTGCGATCTGGGCCGGTCTGGCGGACAATATCGTGACCGTCACCAAAGGCTGGTCCGAAGCCTACGGCCTGTTCCTGGAAGGCGAAGCGGACATGGTGCTGTCCTATACTACCTCGCCCGCCTATCATCTGATCGCCGAGGAAGACGCCAGCAAATCCGCGGCTGCCTTTGCCGAAGGTCACTACATGCAGATCGAAGTGGCTGGCAAAATCGCCTCCTCCGATCAGCAGGAACTGGCGGACAAATTCCTGTCCTTTATGGTCAGCGATGCTTTCCAGTCGATCATCCCGACCACCAACTGGATGTATCCCGCTGTGGTGCCGGCCGCTGGTCTGCCCGAAGGGTTTGAGACTCTGATCCAGCCGGAAAAATCTCTGATCTTGCCAGCGGCTGAGGCCCAACCGGTGCGCGATGTGGCGCTGGCCGAGTGGCTTGAGGCGCTCAGCAAATGATCCGCAGCTGGCCCGGTATCGGCGCAGCAGGCCTAGTCCTGCTTTGTCTCATCGGGCCGCTGATCGCGGTGTTTCTCCGCGCGGGGGAGGCAGGGTTTGCCTCCCTCTCTTTGGGCGCAGCCGATTGGGCGGCGCTTAGGTTCTCCGTCTTTCAGGCGGTGCTTTCGGCCAGCTTCTCAACCCTGTTGGCGATCCCAGTGTCCCGCGCTCTGGCGCGACGGCGGTTTCGGGGGCGCGGATTGCTCATCACCCTGCTGGGCGCGCCCTTCATCCTGCCGGTGATCGTGGCGGTGATGGGGCTGCTGGCGGTCTTTGGCCGGTCTGGCCTGCTGTCGGATCTGCTGGCGCTGGTGAACCTGCCGCCGGTGCAGATCTACGGGCTGCATGGTGTGGTGCTGGCCCATGTGTTCTTCAATCTGCCGCTGGCCACCCGCATCCTGTTGCAGGCCTGGCAGGATATTCCAGCCGAGCGTTTCCGCCTTGCGGCCTCGGTCAACCTGACCGGCTGGCAGAGTTTCCGAGTGCTGGAGGCGCCGATGTTGGCGCGGGCTTTGCCGGGGGCGTGGTTGGTGATCTTTGCGCTTTGCCTCAGCAGTTTTGCCGTGGTGCTGGTTTTAGGGGGCGGGCCGAAGGCCACCACCATTGAACTGGCGATTTACCAGGCCTTTCGGTTCGACTTTGACCTTGCCCGTGCTGCGATGCTGGCATTGGTGCAGACGGTGATGGTGGGGCTGGTGGCGGTTGTGGCCCTGCGCCATGACGCCGGTCAGGCGATGGGTTCGGGGCTGGACCGTGTGGTGCAACGCTGGGACACCACGCCGCTGACCAAAGCGCTGGACGTCACGGCGTTGGGCCTTGCCACGTTGTTTCTGATCCTGCCAATCGCGATGGTGGCGATCGAAGGGGGGATGGGGCTTGGCCAATTGCCACCACAGGTCTGGGCGGCTTTGCAGGTCTCGCTGATGATGGCGCTGGCTTCGACCTTTGTGACGCTGGCGCTGGCTTTGCCCATCGGTCTGGCCGCCATCCGGCATCCCCGGTTGGAAATGGTGGGGCTGATCGGCATTGTCAGTTCGCCCTTGGTGCTGGGCACCGGCCTGTTTCTGATGATCCACCCCTTTGCCAACCCGATGAAGCTGGCCTTTGTGGTGACCGCTTTTGTCAACGCGCTGATGGCGCTGCCCTTTGCCTTGCGGGTGCTGGTCCCCGCCCTAAAGCAAAGCGAAGTGGGTTTTGGCCGTCTGGCGGATGCCTTGGGTCTGACCGGCTGGGCGCGGCTGCGGTTCCTGTTGCTGCCACGGGCGCGGCGGCCCCTAGGCTTTGCGGCGGGGCTGACGGCGGCGCTGTCGATGGGGGATCTGGGGGTGATTGCCCTGTTTGCTGACCCCAACCGCGCCACATTGCCCTTGCAGATGTATCGTCTGATGGGGTCTTACCGGATGGAGGCAGCGGCGGGCGCTGGTCTGCTCTTGCTGGTCAGCAGCCTCGCCCTGTTCTGGATTTTCGACCGAGGAGGCCGCGGCCATGTTGAGGCTTGATCAACTGACGCTGCAACAAGAGGGCTTTGCCCTCGCCGCAGATCTGAGCGTGGAGACCGGCAGCAAGCTGGCCCTGATCGGGCCGTCGGGTGCGGGAAAATCGACCCTGTTGAACCTGATTTCGGGGTTTCTGGTGCCAAGCGGAGGTCGGGTAATCTGGGACGGGGTGGATCTGACGAGACTGGCACCGGGGGCGCGTCCAGTATCGATCCTGTTTCAGGACAACAATCATTTCCCGCATCTCTCGATTGCGCAAAACGTCGGTCTGGGAATACGTCCGAACCTGAAATTGACCGGCGCAGAGCAGCAGCAGGTTGAGGCCGCTTTGGCGCACGTCGGCCTGTCTGGACTGGGGCATCGCAAACCGGCAACTTTGTCAGGCGGGCAACAAAGCCGCGCCGCACTGGCCCGTGTCTTGGTGCAGAAGCGACCACTGGTTTTGCTGGATGAACCCTTCGCCGCGCTGGGGCCTGCGCTGAAGGCTGAGATGCTGGAACTGGTGGATCAGGTGCTGGCAGAGACCGGCGCAACCCTCATCATGGTCAGCCACCAACCCGAGGATGCCCGCGCCATTGCCAGCCATGTTTCGGTTGTCGCCGAAGGCACCGTCACCGCACCGATGGAAACGGCGCAGCTGTTTGCCAACCCGCCGCAAGCTTTGCGTGACTACCTAGGCGGTGCTTAGTCCAGTTTGCGCGCTTCATCGACCAGCATGATCGGAATGCCATTGCGGATCGGGAAAGCCAGATTGGCCGCTTGCGAGATCAGCTCCTGCGTGTTGGCGTCATAGTCCAACCGGCCCTGTGTCACAGGACAAATCAGCGCCTCTAGCATACGGCGGTCAAAACTGTGGGTGTCGCTCATTGCAGGATTTCCTCATCTTTGCCCCCGCGTAGCGCAAATTCGATCAGGGTGACAAGCGTTTCCCGTCGTGTGGACAGGCACGGCGCCTCTAACAGAGCCTGTTTATCCTCGGGTGCAAAATCAAGGATCATCGCCAGCGAGTTGATCATCAACTCGTCATCGGTATCCCCCAGGCTGTCCCAATCCGTATCCAGTCCCTTCAGAATAAAGAACCGTTCCAGCAACCCCATGAAGGTTTTGCGGTCAAAATGGGGGTCGTGTTCCTCGGGGCCGGTGTCTTTTTCAAACCCATCCCACCGCACCTCGCAGCGGCGGTAAGGGCTGAAACCCTGCAGCTCGCCACGAATGCGGAACCGGGAGATGCCGGTGAGGGTGATCATGTAGCGCCCATCCTCGGTTTCCGAGAACTGGGTGACGCGGCCAGCGCAGCCGATCTGATGCAGGTGATTGTCATCACAGCCTGGCCCAGCGGTTGGGCCCGCACAGGGCTGTACCATGCCAATGAGGCGCGAGGGCGTCTTCAGGCAATCCTCCAACATCGCCAGATAACGCGGCTCGAAAATATGCAGCGGCAAACGCGCCCGGGGCAGCAGCAAAGCGCCGGGAAGGGGGAACACCGGAATGGTGTCTGGAAGCGCGACCTTGGGTGTCATGCGAACAAATCTAGGCCGCGCATCCGGTCTGGCAATTGCCCAAGTCAGGCAAAAATCATCGAGCTCAATTTGCGACGGCCGTTCAGCACGATTGGATCATTGGCGGCCAACGCGTCAAAGATCGTGAAAAGCTGCTGTTTGGCGGCGCCGTCGTTCCACTCGCGGTCGCGTTTGAACAGCTCCAGCAATTGGGTCACGGCCTCTTCAACCTCCCCAGCGGCATGCAGCGCGCCGGCCAGATCGAAACGGGCCTGATGGTTGTTCTCATCCGCGGCCAAGGCGGCCTTTAGCTCATCCAGCGGGCCGGAGTTTGCGGCCTGACGGGCCAGTTCCAGCTGGGCAAAGGCAGCCTCAATCGGAGCGGCGCCGGAAATCTCGGCGGGCACACCGTTCAGCACGGCCTCGGCCTGATCCAATGCACCCCCTGCAATCTGGCAACGGGCCAGACCGGCATAGGCGGCAGCGTTGGCCTGATCTTCTTCGATGATGGCCGCAAAGGTCTGGGCAGCGTCTTCAATCGCGCCCTCTGCCAGCATTTCTTCGGCGGCGGCCAATGCGTCGCCCAGTCCGCCGCTGGCGTCACCGCCCCCGGCTTCAATGGCCTTATTCACAAAGGCTTCGATTTCCGAGGCGGGCAAAGCCCCCTGGAACATGTCGACCGGACGGCCTTTGACAAAGGCCACAACGGTGGGGATCGACTGCAGTGGCAGGCCTTGCTGCGCCAATGCTGCGGCCAGCTGCTGGTTCTGATCCACATCGATCTTGACCATTTTGACCGCGCCTTTGGCTTTGGTCACAATGTCTTCCAACATCGGGCCAAGGGTTTTGCAGGGGCCACACCAGGGCGCCCAGAAATCGACGATCACCGGCACCTCATTGGAGGCATCCACCACATCCGCCATGAAGTTGGCTTCGGTCACGTCTTTGATCAGATCAGCCGCAGGGGCCGCGTTTTGTCCAAGTTCCAGCATGGTGCTATCCCGGCTAAATTCGTGTTGCCCCCTATATGAGGGGCAACGCCACGAATTCAAAGGGGCAAATGCGTTCTGAAAGGTTTGTAGGCCTTACAAATCAAACGTCGCAAAGACCGGCGCATGGTCTGAGGGTTTTTCCCAGCCGCGTGCGTCGCGCAAGACGCGGCTGCCGTGACCGGCGTTTGAAATGTCGGGCGTGGCCCAGACGTGATCCAGACGGCGGCCTTTGTCGGCGGCGTCCCAGTCGCGGGCGCGGTAGGACCACCAGCTATAAAGCAGGCCTTCGGGAATGTCCTGACGGGTCACATCAACCCATTTGCCAGCCTCCATCACGTCATGCAGGTGATCGACCTCAATCGGCGTGTGGCTGACGATTTTCAGCAGCTTTTTGTGATCCCAGACGTCATCTTCACGCGGCGCGATGTTCAGATCGCCGACCAGAATGGATTTCTCCGGGGCGTCCTTGGCAAACCAGTCGCGCATCTCCGTCAGGTAGTCGAGCTTCTGGCCAAACTTCTCATTGATCTCGCGGTCCGGTTTGTCACCGCCCGCAGGGACGTAGAAATTGTGGATCGTCACGCCGTTTTCCAGCCGTCCCGCGATGTGGCGGGCATGGCCGAGGCTGGCGAAATCTTCGCTGCCGGCTTCTTCGATTGGCAGTTTTGACAGGATCGCCACGCCGTTGTAGCCCTTCTGGCCGCGCGCTACCATGTGGTGGTAGCCCAGCTCTTTGAAGGCCTCCATCGGGATCTTCTCAACCGGGCTCTTACACTCCTGCAGGCACAGCACATCGGGGCCTTCTTCTGCCATCAGCTTGCAGACAATCGGTTCACGCAGGCGGACCGAGTTGATGTTCCAGGTGGCAAGGGTGAAGGACATGGGGCTGCTCCGAGGTTCGCGTTTGCAACAGGGGTAACATGGTGAACAAGCCGTGAACACCCCTTCTGACCCGGCAATCAATTCTTGCCTCACAGATGCAGATTTTTCTTGCCAAACACGGGCGATTGCGATCACCGTTTTCCGGCAAGACCATGAAAGGAAGTCAGATGCCAGTTGTGGTTGGGCGCCAATCGGGGCACCCCTACAAAAAGGTTCATGACTGGTGGCCACCGCCCGCGGTGCGTGCCGCCTGAACGGGCGTTTTTCCCCCAAATTCAACACCTTTCATGGAGAACCCCATGACCAACGCACATCTCTGCGCCGATACGGGCGTGGTGCAACTGACCTTTGATGATGGTGCCACAGGCACCTTCCCTTTCCTCTGGCTGCGCGACAATGATCCGGCTGGATTTCATCCCGATACCAAGGAACGTGTGGCCGACCTCAGCGCCATTCCTCTGGACATTCAGGTGACGCAGGCCACGGTGGATAACGGCGCGCTGTCCCTGACTTGGCAAGATGCCGTGACCACCCGCTATGATCTTGGCTGGTTGGCTGGGCATCGCCCCGGCCACCGGATGGCGGATCCGGCCAAATCGGGTGTGAGACCGTGGCGCGCTGATATGGTGGCGGATGCGGTGCCGCGGCTGCATGCGGCGGATGTTCTGGCCTCGGATGCGGCGCTGCGGGACTGGCTGTTGGCGACCCAGCGCAGCGGCCTGTCGGTGATCGACGGGCTGCCGGATGAACCGGAGGCGGGCATTGACGTGGCCAAGCGCATCGGGTTCCTGCGTGAAACCAACTTTGGCGTCACCTTTGAGGTCAAGTCCAAACCGAACCCCAACAACCTGGCCTATACGCCGATCGCTCTGCCGCTGCATACCGACCTCACCAACCAGGAACTGCCGCCGGGGTTCCAGTTCCTGCATTGCCTGGCCAATGAGGCGACAGGGGGCGGGTCGCTGTTCAGTGACGGTTTTGCCGTGGCCGAGGATCTGCGTGTCGCGGACCCTGAAGCGTTTGAGTTGCTTTCCACCGTCACAGTGCCGTTCCGGTTTCAAGATGACGACTATGACATCCGGTCGCGCAAGCAGGTGATCACCTTGGATGAGGACGGCGCGTTGAAAGAGATCTGTTTCAACGCTCATATCGCCAGCATCCTCGACATCGATCCTGATTTGATGCCGCGCTACTACGCCGCCTATCGCACCTTCATGCAGATGAGCCGCGATCCGGCCTATTTGGTGACGTTCAAGCTGCAAGCTGGGGAGATGGTGGTGTTTGATAATCGTCGCGTTCTGCATGGGCGCGAGGCCTTTGATCCCAACACCGGCCGTCGTCATCTGCGGGGCTGCTATGTCGACCGTGGGGAATTTGAAAGCCGCCTGCGCGTGCTGTCGCGTTAAGGCCACTGGCGGAGGCCATCTGGCCTCCGTCTACCTTCGGATCTTCGGCGTCTTCTTGTGCCAGAAAGCACCGTATTCTTCCCGCAGCGCTTGATAATCGTTCACACGTTGGCTGACCTCAGTGCCACCGGTGCGGTAAAGCGCGGCCACCAGTGCTTCGATCACAGCAAATCCTCCGGCGTAACACCCGAATTGGTGGGTCGAGTGTGAGGACACTCGGATCATGAAGTCGGGGTTGATATTGGCGACATTCAGTTCCCCATCACTGAGCAACACAACTGTGGCCCGATGTTCCTGTGCAAAGCGCAGCGCATTGATGGTGTCGGCACTGTTTGGTGGGAAGGTGATGGCAAACAACAAATCGCCCGGCCCAATGTCCATCAGGTCATCCATCGGGCTGCCCATGTGGCGCGGCACGAGCGACAGCTGGGGCAGGGCCATGCGGCCGACATAGTCAAAGTAGTAGGCCAGCGCATAGCTGGCCCGAGTTGCCGTGACAAAAACACGCTCTGCGGACCGCAGCGCTTCGGCGATACGCAGCGCTTTGTCCGGTCCCAGCAATTGCAGGGATCTGCCGACAACACTCAATTCATTTCGAATGACTTCCGCGGTGGTACGGCTGGCGTCAGAGCCTTCCTGCGTTTGGGGATCCTCTTCAGAAAGGCCGGCCAGATAGGTAGAGGCAATGGCATTGCGAAATGGGCTGCGCAGGTCGGAAAACTGCTCGAACCCTAGAATTTCAGCCAAACGAACAAATGTTCCGGCGCTGACATTGGCCTTCTCGGCGCTCACCCTGATCGGGTCGAGGCCAAAATCCACTTCGTTTTCAATAATATACGTTGCTGCTGCCTGGATCCGTTTGGGATAACGGTTGAGCTGGCTACGGAGCTTCTTCTTCAGGTTCTCTCGGAGTGTCGGGTCGACCATAAAAAAGAACATGTGTTCCGAAATAGCAGAAGTCAAAAAACGAGACTTTGGGTTACGCTAGGTCAATCAACGTGATTCGGATGGTTCAGACACCTCATGTGCATCGATTGGCCTCACATCTTCTACCGATTGTGCTGCAGCGCTTTCATAGCGCTGCCGCCCGTTGTCATTCCCTAGTTGGTGCTGCCGCACTGGCCCAAGGGAGGACCGGGCGGCGGACGTTCTAAGTGGGGAAACAACTGGGTGAACAGGTGCACGGGAGGGTGTCATGCCGATTATCCAAACAAATTTGCCAAGCGTGGGCTTGGCCCATTGGCAGGTGCGCGAAAGCCACTGCGAAAGCGACATCATTGAGGCGGCTCTAGGGTTGCGGGGCACCCCGTTGCGGGAGTTGCCGCAGGTGCTGTTGCTTGATTTTTCAGAGATGGCGAGCTTTGCCATTTCCATGCAGCGCGGAATCCTGGCCTTGCAGGCCCTGGCACAGGCGCTGACGCCCGGCAACCGATCGTTGCAGGTGGTTCTGATTGCGCCCTGCAAGATGTGCCAGGATGTAGGCAAGCTGTATGTGTCCGTCTTGGGCAACCTGCCGCATGTCGATGTGTCGGTGGTTGATCGGGCAACCAGTCTGACGCAGATCGTGGGGCTGGCGGGCGATCTGGCGAAACGGGCACGGGTGGTTGAAGCGGCGGCACCCGAACCCAAAACCGCTCCCAAACAGCCTGTAACACAGTCCAGCGCCAGTGAAGAGGATCACAAATCCCGGCGCGCGCGGCTGCGTCGGTCACAAGCGGTTCTGATGGGGGAACCTGTCTGCAGCTGCGGCGCACATGTGTACGGCTTGGAGGTGGGCTTTGGGTGCGAGTGCAGCCAAGAAAACTGGCAGGCACACAATGCAGAAAACGCCCCAACCGAACCTTGCAAGTCCAGCTGAGGCGCTTGGGCCAGCAGCGCATTAGCACCGCTGGCCGAGGCCTGAGTTGTTGGTGCAGCAGCTGCCTGATCTGCGCTGCGGTGCGGGGCCTTTAGCGGGCCGCCGGATTGAAGCGGATCCGGTAGACCTCGGCCCCGTCACCAGGGGCTACACGCAGCTCTTCTGCGGCATCCGTCCAGGGATAGAGCGCCAGGGATTTGCCCTGGTGGTTGGTCCGTTTGTTGTCGTCAGAGACTTTCAGATCGATGATCGGCGGCTGCGGCAAGGACTGGGTTGCGGCAATCACCAGCGCGTAGTCGTGATCGGTGTTGAGCACCAATACCTCGTCATGTGCATCGACAAAATGGCCGCCCGTGAACATCTCAAAGCTGGCGTCACGTTCTTCGACAACCTCCAGAAAGCGGGGGTCGGTATGGAAGCCTGCGTGGGCTTCGGCGCTGGGCCAGCTGGAGAATACGCCGCTGGCGGGCTTTACGCCGGTGCCGCTGGCATCCACCACCACAAAGCCAGCCGCGGTTTCGTTGCCATGTTCTGCCATGACCGGGCCCATTGCGGCAAAGTAGGGACCATACATCCAGGCCATTTTGTCTTCGGCCACTTTGCCTGCGGCCCATTCCAGACGACGATCTGCGCTCAGTTTCATCTCTACGGTCATTGTTCGCTCCAGTGTGTGCTGTTTTCCGTTGACCCAGATGTAAGCGATGCGTCCTTGGTTGAAAATTGAAGAGATTGGGGGTATGTGGTGCAAAAATGAACCGATAGAATTGCTGGAACACCAGAGGCACCGCGCCATGACTGACCTTGACTGGAACGACATCCGAATCTTTCTGGCGCTTTATCGTGGTGGAACAGTACGCCGCGCGGGAGAGGAGCTGGTGATGAGCCATTCCACCGTTTCGCGCCATCTGACCGAACTGGAAACCAGCCTTGGGGCGGTTTTGTTCACCCGCTCCCGCGATGGGCTGTTGCCGACGAATATGGCCAAACAGATCCTCGCCAAGGCAGAGCAGGTTGAGGCGAATGTTCTGGACCTGCAACGGTCTGCTGTCAGCCTCGACAGTACACTGACCGGCAAAATACGGGTGACCTGCCCGCCGTTGTTGTCACAGATGATGCTGATGCCAATCATTGCTGATTTCACCCGCAGCTATCCCGGAGTCGATATTGAGGTGACTAGCAGCTATTCGTTTGAGGATCTGATGCGCGGGCGCGTCGACGTGGCCCTCAGGGTGCAAAGCGCACCGGATGAAAACCTTGTGGGGCGCCGCCTGCCGGACTTCACCGAATATGTTTACGCCTCCCCAGAATATATCGAACAACATTGGTTTGAAGGGGAGGAAACCAATGCCGAGTGGCTGGGGTTTGGCGGTGGGGCTGAGTGGACTAAATCCTCACCGTTTCCACGTGCAAAACTGCGCCATGAGATCGGCGAATTGATTGCGCTGGGCCAAGCCGCTGCTGCGGGGATGGGGATGGCCATTCAGCCCTGCTATTACGCTGATCAGCAGGAGGGGTTGGAGCGGGTGCCTGGAACTGGCCCCGTCGCCAAGCGGCCACTTTGGGCCCTGACCCACCCGGATCTGCGCAACTCGGCGCGGATCAAAACCTTCATGCGCTTTCTGGTGGATGAGATCCTGAAACAAGCCCCGCGGATCACCGGAACTCCTGTCTGAGGCCGTTGCCAAAACTGCAGCAAAAAAACACCCGGGCCGAGGCCCGGGTAAGTCCAACAGGGAGGTGCATAAGATTAACCGCTTATGCGACGGTGTTCGGATCAGGGGCAGGGAGGGAGGAGTTGCCAGCGATCCTGAAAACTTTACGCCACTAATTTATACCCGCCAGATTCGGTTATGAGAAGACGCGCATTAGAAGGGTCGGGCTCTATCTTTTGACGCAAACGATAGATATGAGTCTCTAAAGTATGTGTCGTAACCCCGGCATTGTACCCCCAGACCTCATGCAGCAGCACATCACGTGGCACCACACCCTCGGACGAGCGGTAGAGGAATTTCAGAATATTGGTCTCTTTCTCGGTCAGGCGAATCTTGCGTTCGTCCTCCGTGACCAGAAGCTTCATCGCTGGACGGAATGAATACGGCCCCAGTTGGAACACAGCGTCCTCGCTCTGTTCATGCTGGCGCAGCTGGGCGCGAATGCGGGCCAGCAGAACCGGAAAACGGAAGGGTTTGGTGACATAGTCATTGGCACCCGCGTCCAGACCCAGAATGGTGTCCGCGTCGCTGTCATGGCCCGTCAACATCAGGATCGGACTTTTGACACCCTGCTTGCGCATCAGCTTGCACAGCTCTCTTCCGTCGGTGTCAGGCAATCCGACATCCAAGATGATCAGGTCATAAAGACCCTCTTTCACCTTCACCATGGCAGAGGCCCCGCTGTCGCCCTCAAAGACGTCAAAGTCTTCGGTCATGACCAGCTGCTCGCTCAGCGCTTCGCGCAGGTCGTCGTCATCATCGACAAGCAGGATCTTTTTCAGCTGTGCCATTGGGGCTCCTCCGTTTGCTTGGCCTAGAGATGCGCACGTATCACGCGCAGGACAAGATTTGCTGCAATCGTCTCACGCGGTCGTGTTCTGGGCAGCGCAATTGTTTCAATCTGTTTCCAAAAGCGCTACATGAGGAGCCCGAGCAAGGAAAGATCCGCCAATGTCATTTGCCCCAGACGTGACCGAAATCATCGCCCGCGCCCGTGCCGATCTGCGCATGGGGGTACCGGTGGTGCTGACATCCAATGGCCAGGGGGCCCTGATGATGGCGGTTGAAACGGTGGAGGCACAGCGCCTTGCGGATCTGCGTGCACTTGGTGGACAGCCGGTGCTGGCAATCACCGCGCGTCGAGCCGAGACCTTAAAGGCCCGGGTCTATGATGGCGATATCGCCCGCATCGCGGTGCCCGAAGGGGTGCCCTGTGATTGGCTGCGCGCCATTGCCGACCCGGCGGACGATATGTCGAACCCGATGAAGGGGCCGCTAAAAACCCTTCGTGAAGGCGGGGCCGATCTGCACCGCGTGGCCATTGCGTTGGCCAAATCAGCCCGCTTGCTGCCCTCCGCCCTGATGTTGGATATCCCGAATTCTACTGGGTTTGCTGCCGCCAATATGCTGACCACCGTACCGGCCGATCTGGCAGGTCCCCTGTTGTTGCAATCACCACAGCCGCATCCTGTTGTCTCCGCCCGCCTGCCGGTGGAAGCTAGCGAAGCCGGCCGCCTGCATATTTACCGCCCCGAAGATGGCGGTGAGGAACACTACGCTTTTGAAGTTGGCGCGCCAGCGCGGGATGAACCGGTCCTGGCGAGGCTGCATTCGGCATGCTTCACTGGTGATGTGATGGGGTCTCTGAAGTGTGACTGTGGTCCGCAACTGCGCGGTGCACTGGCGCAGATGGGCGAGGAGGCCGCGGGGGTGCTGCTTTACCTGAACCAAGAAGGGCGCGGCATTGGGTTGGCGAACAAAATGCGGGCCTATTCTTTGCAGGACCAGGGGTTTGATACAGTGGAAGCCAACCACCGTCTGGGCTTTGAAGATGACGAACGCGACTTCAAACTGGGCGCCAAGATGCTGCGGTCGATGGGGTTCTCCAAGGTCCGTCTGTTGACCAACAACCCGCGCAAAATTGCAATGATGGAAAAGAACGACATCGAAGTGGTGGACCGCGTGCCGCTAAAGGTCGGCGAAAACCGGTTTAACACTGGCTATCTGGCCACTAAAGCCAAGAAATCCGGTCACCTGCTGTGACCCCGTTCGATCTGGTCCTGACCCCGCGCGGCGTCCGTTTTCAGGGCCAGACCTACCCCTGCTCCATTGGCAAAGGCGGGGTGTCTGCCCACAAACGCGAAGGTGATGGCGCCACTCCAAAGGGCATCCACTACATTGTTGGTATGCTCTACCGCGTTGACAGGCTTTGCGCGCCCAATGGCTGGTCCAGGCCGATTGGCCCCAATGACCTCTGGTCCGATGCCTCTGGGCAGCCAGACTATAACCACCCCGTCCGCGCGCCTTATGACCATAGCCACGAACGCCTGCGCCGTGCCGATCCCCTTTATGACATCGTCTGGATCACTGACTGGAACTACCCGGATGCCACCGCGGGCAAAGGCTCCGCGATCTTCCTGCACCAATGGCGCCGCCCACATTACCCGACCGAAGGCTGCATCGCCTTTCGCCGCGATCATCTGCTGAAACTGTCCCGCCGGATCGAGCCGGGCACCCGCCTGATTGTGCGCTGAGCTTTCTTCTTGGTCCAAATATCCTGGGGTGAGGGCCATCGGCCCGAGGGGCAAAGCCCCTGCTGGCAGCACCTAACCTTCAGTCTTCCCGATCACCTGCATGAGCGCTGCTTTGACCTGATCTTCCTGATCGATCTGCAGGCGCACCGGCACGGTGATGACCTTCATGCGGAAACTGTCGGGCAGGCGCACCGCGTCTTTCTCGGTGGTGACCATCTGTAGCCCTCGCAGGGAAGCTTCTTTTTCCAACCGCGTGAGCAGGCTGGGGGTCAGCGCCTGATGATCGTCCAACGCCTCGGCGCGCACCAGATCGGCGCCGAGGCCACGCAGGGTGCGGAAGAACTTCTCGGGATGGCCGATACCGGCAAAAGCCAGCACCCGTATATCGTCGAACCCCATGCCCATCTGCAACGGCTGCAGGGTGCCGGTCAAATGTGGCACTTCTTGACGGGCAATTGCATCGCCCCATGCTGCAGCAAAGCCTGTCTGTGCAGCAAGATCCCCAATCGACAGCACCATATCGGCGCGTTTCAATCCGGCCGCAACCGGTTCCCGTAGGGGGCCAGCGGGCATACAGCGCCCGTTTCCGAACCCTTTGTGCGCATCGACAACCACAATAGAGAAATCTTTGGCCAGATCGGGGTTCTGAAACCCGTCGTCCATGATGATGACACCGGCACCCAGCTCAACCGCCAGCCGGGCCCCTGCGGCGCGGTCTTTGGCCACCACCACGGTGGCGAAGGCGGCCAGCAGCAGCGGCTCGTCTCCGACATCCTCGGCCTTGTGATCCAGTGGATTGACCTGCACAGGTCCCTGCAGCTGGCCGCCATAACCACGTGACACCACAATGGGGCGCACGCCGCTGCCCATCAGCATCATCAGCAGGGCAATTGCGGTGGGGGTTTTGCCCGTTCCGCCCGCGTTCAGGTTACCGACACAGATCACTGGCACAGGGGGCCGGTAGCCGGCGTCCTTTGCCACACGTTTCGCGGTCAGATGAGCGTAAAGCGCACCCAGAGGCGCCATCAAACGGGCTTGCAAGCCGGGTCGATTGGCCGGGTTGAACCAGAAACGGGGTGGTTGCATCAGCCCAGCCCCCCAAGGTCCAGCGTGTCCTGGATCATCTCGATCACCTCATCGGTCACTTCCGCCCCTGTCGAGCTGACCTCCCAGCCGGCATGGGCCATCGCAGCCACCTGATCAGCCGCAGACAGCGTGCTGAGCGCAGAGGCAAGGCTGTCGGCATCTTTGACGATGCGCGCTGCGCCTGCTTTTACAAAGCGGCTGTAGGCGGTCAGGTAACGGCCCACATTTGGGCCATACAGAATGGCGGAGCCAAGCGCGGCAGGTTCATAGGGATCACGACCGCCAAAGCCCGCGACCAGTGAGCTGCCCATGTAGGTGACCGGTGCCAAGCGATACCAAAGGCCCATTTCGCCATGTGTATCTGCCAGCAAAACCTGCGTGTCCTCCACCGGATCGTCACCTTCGGACCAGACCGCTACACGCCAGCCCCAACCGCGCAACCGGTCGGCCATAACGGGGCCGTCGGCCTCATCATCGGGCACCACGATCAACAACTGTCGGTGCGACAGGCGCTGCGCGGCCTTATGCGCCTGCGAAACCATGCCCAGCTCATCCATCTGCACCATCGCGGCCAGCCAGACCGGACGGTTGCCGAAACACTTGGCCAAATCGCTGCGGGTGGTTTCATCACAGGGCAGGGCGGCGCTGCCTTCCTGCATCTGGCCAGCAACCTGAATAGCGCTGCGAGAAATGCCGATCCGGCCCAGCCGTTGTGCTGCCGCCTGATCCACCGCCACAATCCGCACAAACCGGCGCAGCACCGAACGGCTCATGTCGGGCAACCAGCGGAACCGGGCGTCCTCCAGAGCATCGGCTTCGGCGTCCAGCAGGAACAGAGGCATATCCCGTCGCGCTGCCATCTCAATGGCCGCCGGACGCAAGTGACCCGAGGCCCATAGCCCCAGATCGGGGCGCCAATGGTCAAAAAAGCGGGTGAGGTCGGGCACGCTGTCGTCAGGGATGACCTGCCAGTGCATATTGCCCTTCACATGATCCGGGCGCGGCAGGCCGGGCGGTGTGGTCAGCAATAGATGGACGCCGGGGCGCTGCGCTTCGAGCAGGGTAAACAGCTGCATCAGCGCCGCGGCTTTTTCCAATGAGGGCGCATGGGCCCAGATCAGCTCGCCCTCAGGCCGGGAGGCGTCAAACGCCTCTTCCTGCCGCGATCCACGTCGGGCCAGCGCCATATAGGCCGCAAGACTGAGGGACCGCGCCATGAGGGATCGAGCCGTTGTTTAGCCGAGTTCTTCGGTGGTGGAGACTTCCTGCTCTTCGTCGCGCAGACGGTGGATATGCGCGATGTAGTACCGCATGTGGGCGTTATCCACGGTCTTTTGCGCTTCGGCTTTCCAGGCGTCATAGGCCGCTTGGTAGTTCGGGAACATACCGACGATATGGATGTCATCGACGTCTTTGAACACGTTTTTGGACGGATCGACAAGTTCACCACCGAAAACAAGGTGCAGGCGTTGGGTCATGAGGAGGTCTCCTGAAAGATTGACGGCAATTTAGGCGCTTGGCCGCTGCGCTGCAAGGCGATGGTTCAGCTGCGCGCTGTGCGTTGCGCCACGGGCAGGTCGGCACAGCGCCAATCGCCAAACCCCCCTTTGAGGGAGGCAGTTTTCAGACCCATCCGTTGCGCCACCTGTGCGGCCAGCAGCGACCGCCAGCCAGAGGCGCAATAGAATAGAAAGGTTTGGTCTGTGGCGAACCAGGCTTTGTGATAGGGGCTTTCGGGGTCGATCCAAAACTCAAGCATCCCGCGCGGGGCGTGTTTTGCATCCGGAATGAAGCCATCGCGCTCCAACTCTCTTGGATCACGGATATCGACAAACACGACCTCAGGATCATTCAGCCTGGCTGCGGCCTCTTCGTGACTCAGCGACGTCACCTCGGCCTGCGCCTCGGCCAACATCTGTTTGTATCCAATTGCCATTCAGACCTCTCCCTTGGGCTGCGAAGTGACCAAACGTGATGACAGCCCCGCGTGCAGCGCGGGGCCGGCGGCGACCACCCCCCTTACTTGCGGGTGCGGATTGTTGAAACGCAGAGGATGGCCATAAATGTCGGTCACGGTTGCGCCTGCCTCTGTCAGGATCAGGGAGCCGGCGGCGATATCCCACTCCCAGCTGTCGCGCAGCGTCAGCATGGCGTCAAACCGGCCCTGGGCCACCAGGCTAAGCCGGTAGGCCAGTGACGGGCGGTAGACCCGTTCCACATCGGGCACCTTGCCCTCAACCCAGTGGTGCGCGGTGTAATTCGGTTTGGCCGCAAGGACAGAGGCCCCTTCGACCTGCTGGCGCTGCGACACCGAAATCGGCGTGCCGTTGAGGGTCGCGCCAAGTCCACGTCCCGCAGCATACAGCCGGTCCACTTCGGGCAGATAGACCACAGCGGCGGTGACCTCACCCTGTTCGGCGATGGCAATGGAATGCGCCCAATAGGCCGCGCCCTGAATGAAACTGCGGGTGCCGTCGATGGGGTCAACGATAAAGACCCGGTCCTGACCCAAGCGCTTCTCGCTGTCCTCGCTCTCTTCGGACAGCCAGCCATAGTCCCTGCGCGCACCGGTCAGTTCCCGGTGCAGCACCGCGTTCACCGCCAGATCCGCCTCGGTCACTGGGCCAAGGTCATCGGGTTTGTCCCAGGCCTTGGCCTGAGGGCCGCTGAATTTCAGTGCTGTTTCTCCCGCCGCACGGGCAGCGTGGATCAACAGGTCCAGATCAGTCGCCGGCAAGGGTCATCCCCTCAACCAGCAGCGATGGCACAACGCGGCTCAGGTGCAGACGGGCGTCATTGGCTGGAATGATCCGTTTCAGAATGTCCCGCAGGTTGCCTGCGATGGTACATTCATTGACCGGATACTGAATCTCGCCATTTTCGACCCAGAAACCCGCCGCACCACGGGAATAATCGCCGGTGTTGGGATTGATGGTGGAGCCGATCATCGAAGTCACTAACAGGCCGGTGCCCATCTGCGCCAGCAGGTCATCGCGGCTGGCCGTGCCTTGGGTTAGGGCAATGTTCCAAGGGCTGGGTGTCGGCGGGGCCGAGGTGCCACGGGCCGCGTTGCCGGTGGATTGCAGGCCCAGCTTGCGGGCGGTGGCCAGATCCAGCGTCCAACCGGTCAGCACACCGTCCTCAACGATTTTGCGCTTCTGGGTTGGCAGGCCTTCGGCATCGAAGGGGCGTGATCCGGCGGTGCGGGCGCGATGCGGGTCTTCGAGCAGGTCGATCCCTTTGGGCAGAACCTGCGTGCCATCGGCCCCCAGCAACCATGAAGAGCCGCGCGCAATCGCGCTGCCATTGGCGGCGGCCAGCAAATGTCCGATAAGCGAGGAGGAAATGCGTTCGTCAAACAGCACCGGATAGGTGCCGGTCTGCGGCTTACGGGCGCCAATCCGTTCGACGCAGCGCTGGGCGGCGGTTTCGCCGATGTCTTCGGGGCTGCGCAGGTCGGATTGAAAGATCCGCATGTCGCCATCGTGGTCCCGCTCCATCCCGGTGCCTTCGCCGGCGATGGCCACACAGCTGGTCGCGCGGTCCGAGCGCATGTAGCCGCCCGCAAACCCATTGCTGGCGGCAAGATGGACCTCGCGGCTGCCATAGGCGGCCGATGCGGATTGCACCTGCGTGACACCCTCTACGGCGCTTGCTGCGGCTTCGGCGCGGCGGGCATCCTCTTGCAGCGCGGCGGGGTCTGGTTCGGCGGTTGGGTCATAGAGTTCCAGCGCGTCGACATCCCAGGAGGTTGCCAGTTGATCGGCATCGGCCAGGCCGATATGGGGATCTTCCGGCGCTTCTTTGGCCATCGCAACGGCGCGTTCGGCCATGGCCCGCAATGTGTCGGGGCGGGTGTCCGAGGCCGAGACATTGGCCTGACGCTGGCCAACAAAGACACGCAGGCCAATGTCAGTGCCTTCCGACCGTTCCGCCTGTTCCAGAACCCCGTTGCGCACGTCGATATTGACCGAGGTGCCTGCCACCGCCATTGCATCCGCCGCATCGGCGCCAGCGTCTTTCGCCGCTTTCAGAAGGGCTTGGTTCAGCTCGGCAAGGGAGGGGGTAGGGGAACGGGTCATCGGTAGCCTCTCAACTGATTATCCCTCTGAGGTAGACCGCGATGGCCACGGGTGCAAGTTTTGCGGCAAAAGAAGCGATAAAACCCGAGGGGGAAACGAAAAAGGCCGGGGAATCCCCGGCCTTTCTGGATTGATTGAAGCAGCGCTTATTTCAGGCGCATGCCGTTGGCCATGACGTGGCCTTCAGCGTTGACCTCAATGGTGGACTGCAGGCTGTCTTCGCCTTCACCGGGAACGGTGAACATGCCCATCATCATGCGCGCGCCCATCACGTCTTCTTCTGAGGCCATGCCCATCGCAACAGCCTTGTCCATCAGCGCATTGGCACCGGTCAGGTAAAGCTCAACCGAGCCTTCCGGACGCGGCAGGCCGTCAAAGCTCTGCAGGTCGCTGTTGTCGAAGGTGAATGCGCCGCTGCCGTTCAGCTCGGCACCGACCATGCTGACATGGATGTCGTTGATCGAAACCGAATGCAGTTCGCCCGGCTCGCCGTCCATCATCATCATCGCTTCGGGATCAAAGATGTTGGCCATGATTTTCACAGTGCCGGTCACGTCAAAGCTGACGGTTGCCGGATCCCGCGGCAGTTGGCCGGTTGGGTCGGCGATCGACCACAGCATATCCGGTACCGCCAGTTCACCGATGGTCACCGCCAGTTTGAAGTCCTGCTCTTCTTCGGATTGGGCCAGCGGGACGTCCAGCTGAATCGCGGTTTCGCCCAGTTCGTAGGACACTGGGAAAGGCACCTCTGGCACCTGCATCGAAACGCTGGTGTCATAGGAATTCTGAACCAGCGAGAAGCCGGCAGAATCGAAAGCAAACCCGAAGTTGCCGCTTGCCGCGCTTTGGGTGCCGGACATGCGTTCGCCATCGATGTTGGTGTCAAAGGCGGCTTCCAGACCGTCATGTGCAAATCCAAAATCGAAGGCCAGACCGTCCGCCATCGCTTTGCCGAAGTCTTCGGGATCCATTGCCAATGGGAAGGCGGAAATGCTCTCGAAGTTCACATCATTGAAGGTCAGGTTCAGCTTGGCCCCTTCGCCGCTGCCTTCGGGATCCTGCACATCCACATTCATGACCAGCTGATCTGCGCTGAAATCCTGATCGGAGTTTACCAGCTCTTCTCCTGAGATCAGCGAGTTGCCCTGGGCGTTGATCAGCGACATGCTGATCTCCCCCAAATCGATCGCTTCGCCTTCGGCCACGATCCCGTCCAGCGACATTTCCACCGAGGCTGCGGAATAGGCGTAGTTGATCGCCCCCGGCTCACCCGAGGCAACCATGCTGAGGCCCACGGTGTTGTAGTTGATCTTCACTTCACCGGAATCGTATTCGTCGGCAAATTTGATCACCATCGGATAGTTCGCGGGCATTTCCAGCGCGACGGTGCCGTCACCTTTGTCAACAAAGGTAAAGCCGGGCATGGTCATTTCGGCGGTTGCGTCTTCCTCGGGGATGTCGATGTTCATCACCAGATCCGAGATTTTCAGATCATTGCCCTGCTGGGTTTCTGTTGCGGTGATTTCATAGCCGAAGGGTTCCATCTGGGCGAGCCAGTTTTCCCAGACCTGCTGGGGGGTCACATCGGCAGAGGCGGCGGTGGTCCCAAGCAGCAGGGCCGCAACAATCGGGGAGTGTTTTGTCAGAGTGGATTTCATGAAAAGGGCCTTTCTGTTGCAAAAATAATTGGCAGTAGCTTCTGCCTTTAAGTGAGTCTGGTCAAGGTCTTGCACTCTGGACCCTTGACCCGGACGTGGTTACCACTGGGGGTTAGCAAGGGAGTTAATGATGGCTGAATTCAAGAACAAGACCGTATTGATCACGGGCGCTTCTCGCGGCATTGGCGAGGCGGCTTCCCGCCTATATGCAGAAGCGGGTGCCAACGTGGTGATGATGGCACGCAGCGGTGACCGGATTGCTGCCATCGCCGAAGAGATCGGCGCAATGGCGCTGACCGGTGATGTGGCTAGTTACGCTGATATGCAGGGTGCAATTGCCAAGGCCGTTGATGCCTTTGGCAGCCTCGACATTCTGATCAACAACGCCGGGGTTATTGAGCCCATCGGGCCGCTCTCTTCGGTCACGCCCGAAGGCTGGGGATCGGTGATCGACATAAACATCAAGGGCGTGTTCAACGGGATGCATGCGGCCCTGCCGGTGATGGAGAAGGCTGGTGGCGGCACAATCATCACGATTTCGTCAGGCGCGGCCCATAACGCATTGGAAGGCTGGAGCGCTTACTGCACCTCGAAAGCTGGGGCGGCAATGCTGACCCGCTGCGCCGATCTGGAATACCGTGGCAAGGGCATCCGTATCATGGGCTTGTCGCCGGGCACTGTGGCCACCCAGATGCAGAAAGAAATCAAAGCCAGCGGCATCAACGCCGTTTCGCAGTTGAACTGGGAAGATCACATCCCCGCCGATTGGCCCGCACGCTGCCTGATGTGGATGTGTGGCGCAGCCGGTGACGATCTGATGGGCCAAGAGGTCAGCCTGCGCGATGAGGCCGTGCGCAAGGCGGTGGGGCTGGTATGATCGAGGTCATCGATCAGGACGGCTGCCGCATTGTGACGATCAACCGTCCTGAGAAGGCCAATTCGTTGACGGCAGAGATGCTGGAACGCCTGTGCGAGATCGCGGAAGGGGCGGGCGATGTGCCCGTCCTGATCCTGACCGGTGCGGGTAAGGTGTTTTCCGCTGGGGCCGATCTGGAAGAGGCCAAGGCTGGCCTGGCCATCTCGGATCTGTGGGAACGTCTGTCCGGTGCCATTGCGGCACTGCCGGGTCTAACCATCGCGGCGTTGAACGGCACTTTGGCCGGCGGCGCAAATGGCATGGCGCTGGCTTGTGATCTGCGGATTGCCGTGCCGGGGGCTAAATTCTTCTATCCGGTAATGAAACTTGGCTATCGCCCGCAACCGTCCGATCCCGCCCGTATGGCGGCGCTGATTGGGCCGGCGCGGACCAAGCTGATCCTGATGGGCGGCCAGAAGATTGCCGCCAATGAGGCCCTGCGGTTTGGTCTGATCGACCGCATTGTGGAAGATGACGTTGTCTCTGCCGCGCGGGAAATCGCGGAGGACACGTTGAACGCGGATCCCGACATTGCCCGCGCCATCAAAGAGATGTGTAACGGCGCGGGTGGGAAGGCGCGCTGATGTCTGACATCGAAGACGACTGGCGCAACTGGGAAGAAGACGGGCTGGCGTTTGAAGACGCTCTGGCCGAGGCAATTGAAGCTTGGGATGGCAAATCCAAAGCCGATATTGTCGAAGTTCATGATCAATTGTCGGCGGCGGATGAGGACTACCTTGATAAACTTGTCGACTACATCGCCGAAGACGACCTGTCGGACGGGGCCACCTGGCTGCTGAAGCACGCGCTGGAGAACGGGACCAAGGTGGCTGATCTGCCCGACCTGTCCGACGCGCTGGAGGCCGCAACCCATTCCCCCCGCTGGCCAACACAGCTGCATCTGCTGCAGGTCCTGCCACGTCTGGATCTGGCAGGGGATCTGCGCCAACCGGCGCAGGGGCTGGTCTTTACCGCGCTGGGCAGCAAACGCGCGATGGTGCGGGCTTGGGCCTATGCTGGGGCGAACCAGCTGGCAACGACCCATGCGGATCTGCGGATGCGGGTGATGAAGATCCTTGAACGCGCTCGGGATGAGGAAACCACCGCCTCAGTGCAGGCGCGGTTGAAGCACTGCCGTTTCTGACCTCACGCAGGGGGCGGGCGGGCTTTTTTGAGTATTTGGGGCAAGATGAAAAGGCGCGGCGTCTGCCCTCAGTCCCCCGTCAGCGACCGCGCCGATTGCCTGTGCTGCGGGCGTTGAAATCAGGCGGGCGTTTTGCAACCCAGCCGAAGAATTTGGCCAAATGCGGATGGCCGCGCAGCGCGTCAATGGTGGCATAGCTGCGGGCGATTTCGGCCTCGCTCAAGGTGGCGTGAATTTCTTTGTGACAGATGTGGTGCAGCAAAACGGTGGGGCCGCCTTTGCCACCTTTCAACTTTGGCGTCAGGTGGTGACGGCTTTGCGGCACTTCTGGCGGTATCTCGCGCAGGCAAAGCGGACAGATTGGTGGGGCATCGGGCATGATTCACATCTTCCGGCTTGTTCTGTCCGCCGAGGCGCGGCAAGAGAGAGATAAGGTATTTTGACAGTGTTTCGGGGGCTTGGGGCAAATGAATTTTGATGTAAGCGGCCAGCCGCAGATTGTGCAGCAGGCCTATGGGCTTTTGCTGCAGGCCTGGGAACTGGCGCAGGGTTGGCTGTTGTCGCCTGCCGCCTGGTCGCAGTTTGCGCTGTTGATGGTGGCCTGGTTCGGGGCACGGTTTGCCAACAAACGGTTGCAGCCCTTCCTGACCAAATGGCTGAGCCCAGAGGCGGCGGCCAGCTATCTGGACAAAGCACGTCTGTTCCTGCGGCAGTTCCTGCCCTTGCTGCTACCGCTACTGGCCTTTGTCTTTACCAGTTTGGGCGAAAGTGTGGTGCGGTCGCTGTTTGACAGCGGGGCCGTGATTGCTTTTGGCAAACGTCTGTTCCTGTTTGTGGCGGTGCGGGCGATGGTGCGCGACATCATCAAGGATCCGTTGTTCAACCTGCTGGGTCGCTATGTGTTGGTGCCCATTGCGGCGATCTATGCGCTGGGTCTGTTGGAGTTTGCCTCGGCCCGGCTGGATGGCACGGTGGTGCCGCTGGGCAACCTGTCCTTCTCACTGCTGGATCTGCTGCGGTTTGTGATTGTCGGCGGCATTATTTTCTGGCTGGGCCGGTGGTCGAACGATCAGTCCTCAAGCCTGATCCAGAAACAAGAGGCGATGCGCCCTGCCACCCGGCAGCTGGCAGCCAAAGCGGCCGAAATCGGCATTTTCGGCGTCGCCTTCCTGGTGTTCATGAACATCATGGGTATCCCGCTGACCTCACTTGCGGTGCTGACCGGTGCCATTGGTGTGGGTCTGGGCTTTGGTTTGCAGAAGATCGCATCAAACTTCATCTCTGGCGTGATTCTGCTGCTAGAAGGGCAGGCCACCGTCGGTGACTATGTTGAGCTGGATGGCGGTGAGGCGGGCACCATTGTCAAGATGACCGCGCGGGCCGCGATTTTGGAAACCTATGATGGCCGCTGGATTGTGGTGCCGAACGAGGATTTCATCACCACCCGTGTGGTCAACTATTCCGATCAGGGCAGCGCCAACCGATATGAGGCGCCGTTTTCGGTCAGCTATGACACCGACATCAACAAAGTGCCCGAGATCATCGAGGCTGCGGTGGCAAAACTGGACTTTGTGCTGGATGACCCTGATGGACCGGACTGCGAGCTGCGCGGCTTTGGCGACAGCGGCATAGACTTTGCGGTGGAGTTCTGGGTCAACGGCATCGACGATGGCCGCAACAAATACACCCCGAAGGTGCTCTTTGCCGTCTGGAACGCCCTGAAAGACGCAGGCATCGAAATCCCCTACCCGCATCGTGTGGTTGAGATCAAAGGCGGGGCCCTGCCATGAGTTTTGCGCTGGTCATTGGAGCCGGCCCTGCGGGCTTGATGGCCGCAGAGGAGTTGGGCCGCGCCGGTCACAAGGTTGTGGTGGTCGAGGCCAAACCGTCGGTCGCGCGCAAGTTTCTGATGGCAGGTAAATCCGGATTGAACCTGACCAAGGACGAACCATCCGAAGATTTCCTGGCCGCCTATGGTGCGGCTGCGGATTGGTTACGTCCGATGCTGGCAGACTTTGGCCCTGCGCAGGTGCAGACCTGGGCTGAGGGGTTGGGGCAGCCCCTGTTTACCGGATCCTCTGGGCGGGTGTTTCCTGAGGTGATGAAGGCCTCGCCCTTGTTGCGGGCCTGGTTGCTGCGGCTGGATGGTTATGGGGTAGAGGTCCGCACGCGCTGGCGTTGGACCGGTTGGTCAGTGGAAGCGGCCCGGTTTGATTTCGAAACGCCGCAAGGGCCGCAGACATTATCGCCTGCCGTCACTGTTCTGGCCTGTGGCGGGGCCAGTTGGGCGCGGTTGGGGTCAGACGGGGCCTGGGCCGAATGGCTGCCGGAAACTGCGCCGTTTCAACCGGCTAATATGGGTTTTGAGGTGGCGTGGTCCACACATATGCAGCCACATTTCGGCCAGCCGCTGAAGAACATTGTTCTGAAGGCAGGCGACCAGCAGGTGCGGGCTGAATGTGTGCTGTCCGAACGTGGGATTGAGGGCGGCGGCATCTATGCGGTGTCCCGTGCCCTGCGTGAAGGTGCAAAACTGCATCTGGATCTGGTGCCAGACCTGTCTGAGGCGCAGCTGCGTGACCGCTTGGCCGCTGTTGGGAAGAAACAAAGCACCAAAAACCGTCTGCGCAAAGGGGCGCGGCTGGACGCCGCCAAACTGGCATTGGTGATGAAATGCGCCCGCCCTTCGCCGGTGGATTTGGCGCCTGTGCTGAAAGCTCTACCTGTGCCCTTGCAGGGCCCGCGGCCAATGGATGAAGCAATCTCAACCGCCGGCGGATTGCGACTGTCGGCCTTGGATGACGGTTTGCAGCTAAAGGCGATGCCAGCCGTCTATGCCGCCGGAGAAATGCTGGACTGGGAAGCCCCGACAGGGGGGTATCTGCTGACCGCCTGTCTGGCGACGGGGCGATGGGCAGGGATTGCCGCCGCCAAGGCGATGACGTCTGGCCAAATGGACACAACAGGCTAAGCTCTTCTCCAAAAGGAGACCGCATGCCCCTTTCAGACCACCCACACGGCGGCTGCAGCTGCCAAAAAGTCTCATTTGACCTCACCGGCCCGGTGCTGTTTCGCGCCCTGTGCCATTGTACCATCTGTCAACGTTTCAATGCGGCCCCTTACGGCGATGTGGTGGCGGTGCGGGCGCGCGATGTGTTGCTGGAAGGGGTCGAAAACATCGCCTATCGCAGCCACCGCCAGCCGCCCATCGTCAGCCGGGGACGCTGCGCCTCCTGTGATGGTGTGGCGATTGAACGATTGAACCTACCGCTGATGCCACAGGTCTATCTGTTTCCGGTTCAGACCTTTGCAGATCCGGCAGCGCTGCCGGATCCGGGATTTCACATCTTCTATGACAAACGACAGCAGGACCATGCGGATGATCTGCCCAAGTCCTCGGGCTACCTGCCAAGCGAATTGCGTTTTACGGGGGCTTTGCTGGGTTCTTTGCTGAAGCGCTGATCCGCCGCCGACGCAAAATCTGCAGAAAACACAGGCCCCAAAACCACAAAACCCCGGCGTTGCCGCCAGGGTTTGTGAGGAAAGTGGTGAGCCGTGAAGGATTCGAACCTTCGACCCACTGATTAAAAGTCAGTTGCTCTACCAACTGAGCTAACGGCCCACTCTCTCGTGTGGGGCGCTTCTAGATAGACTGGCGCGGAGGGTCAAGCGGATTCGGGAGATTTTTGTGAAGAATTTTGAATCTTTTTTCAGGGCCCTAAAGCCACCTTCTGAAACCGCCTTAAAAACCTCTGCTTTTGCGTAAGGGGAGCGGTTAAAGGGGCGGGAGGCACGCGGAAACTAGGCGTTGCAACCGCTGCATGGGGGCTTTGCGATGGGGTTGCGTGGGCCATATCTGGATTGATCGGGGAATCAGGCGTATAGGAACGCGATGGAACAGAACCGCCAAACCGCTTTGCCCTTTATGAAGATGCACGGGCTGGGAAACGACTTTGTTGTCGTGGACGCCCGCACGCGTGCTGTGCCGCTGTCCGCGGCACTGGTGATTGCGATTGCCGATCGGCGCAAGGGTGTGGGCTATGACCAGTTGGCGGTGATCGAGGCAAGCGACAACGCCGATGCGCATCTGGTGTTTTACAACGCGGATGGATCGACTTCGGCGGCCTGTGGCAATGCCACCCGCTGCATTGCACGTCACATCATGGATGAGACGGGTAAAACCGAGCTGCATCTGACCACGGATCGTGGGGACCTTTATGCACGCGATGCCGGCGACGGGCTGACCTCGGTCAATATGGGGCAACCGCAGCTGACGTGGGATGAGGTGCCGCTGGCGCAGGCGATGGACACGTTGGAACTGCCGATTGAGGGCACCCCAACGGCAACCGGCATGGGCAATCCGCATTGCACCTTCTTTGTGGAGGATGCCGAAGCGGTAGATCTGGAGGCGCGCGGCGCCGCGACCGAACATCACCCGCTTTACCCTGAGCGCACAAATGTGCAGTTCGCCAGCGTCATCGGAAAGGATCATCTGCGGATGCGGGTCTGGGAACGCGGCGTTGGGGTGACTTTGGCCTCTGGCTCGTCCTCTTGTGCAACGGCGGTGGCTGCGGCGCGGCGCGGCCTGATAGGGCGCAAGGTGCAGATTGAATTGGACGGCGGCACCATCTGGATTGACTGGCGCGAAGATGGCGTCTGGATGACCGGCGCCACCATGCATGTCTTTACCGCCGAACTGACCGCCCAGTTTCTGGAGGCCGCGTCATGACAAAACCGCCCGTCTTTGCCACCCTTGGCTGCCGTCTCAACGCCTATGAGTCCGAGGCGATGAAAGACCTCGCTGCACAGGCGGGTGTCGAAGGGGCCGTGGTGGTCAACACCTGCGCCGTGACCGCCGAGGCGGTGCGCAAATCACGGCAAGAGATTCGCAAGCTGCGCAAGGAAAACCCCGGTGCGCGGATGATCGTCACCGGTTGCGCCGCCCAGACCGAGCCCGAGACTTTCGCCAATATGGATGAGGTCGATCTGGTGATCGGCAACACCGAAAAGATGCAGCCGGAAACCTGGCAGAACATGGGGCCGAACTTCATCGGGGAGACCGAGAAGGTACAGGTGGACGATATCATGTCGGTGACCGAAACCGCCGGCCACTTGATTGACGGTTTTGGCACCCGGTCGCGCGCCTATGTGCAGGTGCAAAACGGCTGTGACCACCGCTGCACCTTCTGCATCATTCCCTACGGGCGCGGCAATTCACGCTCGGTTCCGGCGGGGGTCGTGGTGGATCAGATCAAGCGACTGGTGGACAAGGGCTACAACGAGGTGGTGCTGACCGGCGTCGATCTGACCTCTTGGGGGGCGGATCTTCCTGCAGCGCCCAAACTTGGCGATCTGGTGATGCGGATCCTGAAGCTGGTGCCGGATCTGCCGCGACTGCGGATCAGCTCAATCGATTCGATTGAGGTAGATGAGAACCTGATGCAGGCCATCGCCACGGAACCCCGTTTGATGCCGCATCTGCATCTGTCTCTGCAGCATGGCGATGACCTGATCCTCAAGCGCATGAAACGGCGCCATCTGCGCGACGATGCCATTCGGTTTGCCGAAGAGGCCCGCAAGCTGCGCCCCGAGATGACTTTTGGCGCTGACATCATCGTGGGTTTCCCAACCGAGACCGAGGCGCATTTTGAGAACTCGCTGAAGTTGGTGGAGCAATGTGACCTTACTTGGCTGCATGTCTTCCCCTATTCCAAACGCGAAGGCACTCCGGCGGCAAAGATCCCGACGCAGGTCAATGGCAACATCATCAAGGATCGCGCCGCCCGTCTGCGGGCTTTGGGGGCTCAGCAGGTGGAAAAACACCTGCAGGCGCAGCTGGGCCAGACCCATCAGATCCTGATGGAAAACCCCCATATGGGCCGGACCGCACAATTCACCGAGGTGCATTTCGACGCGCCACAGGCGGAGGGTCAGATCGTGACCGCCGTGATCAAAGGCGTGCAGGGCCAGCAGCTGACGGTCTGAGATCTGCCCAAACCGTGATCAAGGCGGCGACCAGGATCACGGCGATGCCGGTCCCGCCCCAGAGATCTGGCCAAACGCCAAACAGCAGGGCGTCAAACCCCAGGGCCCAAATCATCCCGGTGTATTCAATGGGCGCAAGGGTTGAGATCGGCGCACGTGCCACGGCCTCGACCCCGGCAATATGGGCGGCACCGCCCAGCAGCCCTGCCAAGATCAGCAATCCAAGCGTCGCGGCATCGACCGACGCCCATCCCCAAAACACACTGAGCGCCCCCAACACGCTGCAGGTGAGTGCAAAATAGAAGGCGATGGATGCTGGGGTTTCCTCGGCCACCATGCCTTTCACATGGACCCGCACAAATCCCATTGTGGCCGCGTAGCCCAGCCCCGCAGCGATGTCGATCAGTTCCAACCGGCTGCCACTAGGGCTTTGCAGGCTCGACTGTAACATCAGGAGGACGCCGACAAATCCCAGGAAACAGGCCAGCACCACCGCGCGCGCCAACCGCTCGCCCAACATGACGTTGGCCAGCGGCAGGGTGATCAAAGGTGTCAGATAGGCCAGCGCCGAGGCATTGGCGACTGGCAGATAGGCCAGAGACACAAAAGAAAACACCATCGACAGGCAGCCAAAGGCCGAGCGCAGGATATGTCCCTTCGGGTTGCGTGTTTTCAATCCGTCGCGCAGTTGGCCGCGAAGCCACAGGTAGGCCGCGATCGGGATCAGGGCGACAGCACTGCGCCAAAACACGATCTGCCCAATGGGCAAGGTCTGCGCGAGACCGTGGATCGTTGCAGACATGGCGGTGATCAGGGCAACGGCCGTGAGGCGGAGGAAAAGACCGGACATGGGGCAAATAGATTGGCAAACAGAATAAGAGCCACCTTACGCGCGGGATATTGCAATTCAAGCGGCGATCTCCGATGAAAAGACATGACCGCGATCCTCTACTCTTTCCGCCGTTGCCCCTATGCCATGCGCGCCCGTTTGGGTGTTGCAGCGGCCGGGCTGAATGTTGAGCTGCGCGAGATTGTTTTGCGCGACAAGGCGCCAGAGTTTCTGGCGACCAGCCCCTCGGGCACCGTGCCTTGTTTGCAGGCGGGGGCCCTGGTGATCGACGAAAGCCTCGACATCATGATCTGGGCCTTGCAGCAAAATGATCCTGCGGGATGGCTGGACATGCCTGACGCAGGCCATGTCTTGATTGCTGAGGCGGATGGGCCGTTCAAACAGGCGCTTGATCGCACCAAATACGCCACACGCTACCCTGATGCGGACCCCGAGGCCGAACGGGCCAAAGCCCATGTATTCCTGCACCAGCTCAACGATCAGATCGGGTCCAAGCGCTATCTGTTTGGTGATACGCCCAGCTTGGCCGATATGGCGATCCTGCCGTTTGCACGCCAGTTTGCCTTTATTGATAAGACCAGATTTGATGCGGAGGACTGGCCAAACCTGTCACGTTGGTTGGAAGAGTTCCTGCATTCCCAACGCTTTACCTCGATCATGCCCAAGTTGCCGAAATGGCAGGCGGGCGATGTGCCAACGACTTTCCCTTTTGTTGAGGGTTGAAGCACGCACCGAAAGGCGGAACTGATGGCGGTAACACGCCACAGCCAGCCGGAGCCGCGCCATGCACCCGAACCCGATTTTCCATAAGGCCGAGGACCAGCAGAACCTCAGTTTCGCGGCAGATCTAGGGTTCGGCATGTTGGTGGTAAACGGGCCAGATGGGCTGCCGCTTTTGGCGCATATCCCCTTTGTGATCGAAGGTGACAGGGTGCTGTTTCACCTTGTGCGTTCCAACCCGATTGCGCGGGTGCTGAAATCTGGTGCGGCGGCCCGTCTCGCCGTGCGTGGGCCACATGGCTATATCTCGCCCGATTGGTACGGGATCGACGATCAGGTGCCGACCTGGAACTATGTGGCCGTGCAGCTGGATGGGGTGGCACAGCTGATGCCTCAGGAAGAGATCGGTGCGGTGCTGGAAAAGCTCTCGGATCGTTTTGAGGCAGACCTGGCCCCCAAACCGATCTGGAAAATGGCCAAGATGGAGCCGGAGGCGCTGACCCGGATGATGCGGATGATCGTGCCGGTGGAAATGCGCATGACTGCAATCGACGGCACTTGGAAGCTGTCACAGAACAAACCTGAAGCGGCCCGTCTGGCCGCAGCAGATGGCGTTGCCACTGCGGAGATGGAGCCCTCCGCCGCCGCACTGGCCGCTTTGATGCGGGACCTGCCGGTGCCCAAGTGACAAGGGACCCGAAAGCCTGACGCAGATCATGGACAGACGAGGCGGGCGTGTTACCCTGTCGCCAACAGTGAGGAGACTATGTGATGAAACTCGTCTACGCCCCGGCGTCCCCCTTTGTACGCAAGGTGCGCGTGGTGCTGGCCGAAACCGGTCAGGCCGATGATGTGGAGCTTCAGCGGGTTGCCACCACACCGGTGTCCACCCCCGAAGAGGTGAGCGCCGCCAATCCCGCCGGGAAAATCCCGGCGCTTATTCGCGGCGAGGGGCCAGCGATCTATGACAGCCGGGTGATCTGCCAATATCTGAATGACCGCGCCGGTGGGGGGCTTTACCCCGACAGCGCCCGTTGGGAGGTGATGACGCTGGAGGCCACGGCCGACGCCATCATGGATGCGGCGGTGCTGATGGTCTACGAACACCGGATCCGGCCCCCCCATCTGGTCTATCCTGAATGGGAAGAGGCGCAATGGGCCAAGGTGGCGCGCGCGGTGCAGTCGGTCAACGACCGCTGGATGTCCCATCTCGCCGGGCCGCTGAATATTGGCCATGTCGCTGTCGCCTGTGCGCTTGGCTACCTCGATTTCCGCCATCCGAACCGCAACTGGCGCAAAGGCTGCGATGCGCTGGACGATTGGTACGCAGTGTTTTCCGAACGCGATAGCATGAAAGAAACCGTGCCGACGGATTGAGGCTGGGGCGAGGTTACGCTTCCACAATTGAATCTGCGGCTCTCGGTTTCTCCGCGGGCGGCTGAACCCGTGCAGCGTGCCACCTCGGCGGGGCCTCCGAGCAGGCAGTCAAACAGCTGCCAGCGCCAAGATCGCGTTCGTGACGCATTTGGCCGCCGGATTTGACGCCATCCGGGTCAGTGTCGTGTCTATTGGAGTGTTGCGAAAGTTGCCTGCAACCCCGAAGATGCAACTATGGCAATAGAAGACGAGTTCTCCTTCGCGGCGCTGGCCGTTCCAGCAAGGCGTCATATTCGGGTGTTTCAGCTCCATCAGTTTCTTGATCGGTTTGCCATGGGCTTGACGGTGGCCGTTGTTGCGCTGGCGCTGACGGACCGCGGCATGGACCTTTTCCAGATTTCGCTGCTGTTTGGGATCTATTCCCTCACGACCATGGCATTGGAGCTGCCGTTCGGAGGTTTGGCCGACAGTATCGGGCGCAAACCAGTTTTTCTGGCCGCCGTTGTCGCCAGCGGGATTTCTCTTGAGCTCTTCCTGTCGACAAGCGCCTTCCTTGTTCTGGCGCTTTCGTTTGGCTTTATCGGTTTTGGCCGGGCGCTGCGATCCGGCACGCTGGACGCTTGGTTTGTGGAAACGTTTAGAACTCATGCGCCCGGTGTGGATGTTCAACCCGCTCTGGCCAGGGCGCAATGGGCCAATGCCATGGGGTTGGGCATGGGGCGATCATCGGGGGACTTCTGCCTGACCTCTTTGGTCATCTGGCCGAGGCGGCGGGGTTCAGTGCCTATGATGTGTCCTATGTCCTGAGCCTGGCGGTGATGCTTGGCGTGTTCCTCTATACACTGATGTTCATTGTGGAAGAGCCTCGTCCCCGACATCCCAAGGCGCTCAAACAGGGGTTCGCGACAGTCCCATTGGTGGTCAAAGAGGCCGGTGTTCTGGCAATGCGCCATTCGACAGTGTCGATGCCGCTGGCTGCCATGGCGTTTTTTCTGATGGCGACCAATCCGGTCGAGGTGATCTGGCCAACCCACGTAAAACCCATGCTGGCGGCGGGCCATGCAAACACGGCCATAGGCATTCTGACCGCAGTGTATTTCTTCTCAATTGCCTTTGGGGCGTCGCTGTCGCCGCACATCAGCCGGCTCCTCAAGCGGAGACACGCCCACACGTTGGCAATGGTGTTTGCCTGTTTGGCAGGTCTTCAAATCGCGCTAGCCCTACAGGGTGGCTTTATCGGATTCGCGGGGGTGTTTATTCTCTATTCGGTTGCTCTCGGGGTTAGTGAAACGCCCGCCAGCAGTCTCCTGCACAGATGTGTGGAGGATCGTCAGCGTGCAACCCTGCTGTCTCTGCGATCCCTCGTGCAGCAGCTTGGCGCCGCTTTGGGGCTGATTTTGGTGGCGACCATCGCGGAACTGACCTCCACCCCAATCGCCTGGATGGTCAGTGCGCTGTTCCTGGCTGTCGCCGTGGTGTTGATGGGATTCTTGGCCAAAGGAAGTGGGGCTCAAGATGTCTAGCGGCCAGTTGTGGGGCCTGCTGAAACCCGCACCACGGCAGTTCAACAAAAAGGCCCCTCGAAAGGGGCCTTTGTCATTCTTGCCGGCAGGTTGCCTTAGAAATCGTAGCTCACACCCACGTTGAGCGAGTTGGTGAGGATCCGGGTCGACAGGGTGCCGCCGCCGTTCAGCGAGGCTTCATTTTGCGACCAGGTGAACTGGTATTCCGAGAATAGGTTCCAGCTATCGTTCAGCTCATAGCTGACACCGGCAGTCAGACGGGCTGCAGGGCCTGTCAACTGATATTCATAGGTGCGGCCACCGTCCAGCACATTGGCCGGTGTGATGTCGACGTGAGGAAGTGCGATACCAACCCCTGCATTCACGTAAGGCGTCAGCTGTTTCCACTGATTCTGCCAGCGTTTGGCGTAGTTCACAGTGATGATGTTCAGGCCATCAGTGAACTCAAGCCGGTCGAACAGGGTCGAATCATGGGCGCCGTACACCTTGGCATGGGTCCATTCGAGGCCCCAACCAGTGCCATTGTCCTGCCAGTAGGTGGCGCGCACACCATAGTAGGGCGGCATGGCGAAGGGGTTGCCGTCCCAGCCAATCAGCTCGCTATAGCTGCCGGTGTCTGGAAGGGTGCCATCAATGCGGCTATGTGGCGAAGTCTGCCAGCCGCCATAGACGCCCAGTTCAATCTCGGCTGCGACCGCAGTGGCCAGCGGCGCTGTCATCAGTGCGGCAAGCGCGGTGGAAGCAAGCAAGATGCGTGCGTTTTGGTGTGCGGACATAGGGCCAGCTCCGGATAAATGTTTCTTGATTTGCGGCCAAGATAGGGACGCATTTGCCCCGCCACAAGCGCGACACATAGGCACCTGTGACGATTGTGCAACCCCTGCGCGGCAATGTCTTCTGGACGGAACCGATTAACCCCGCTAAATAGCGGCTCGGAAAGGCTGCGTTTATCGCGGCCCCAAACCGTATAGCCCTGTCATGGGCCGTAAAATGGAGTAAACCTCGTGTCCCACGCAGAAGATCACGAAGGCACCCGCAGGGACTTCCTGTATTACGCCACCGCAGGCGCCGGTGCCGTAGCCACGGGTGCAGCCGTCTGGCCGCTGGTCAACCAGATGAACCCCGCCGCCGACGTTCGCGCGCTGGCCTCGATTCGCGTCGATATTTCGGGCGTTGAACCGGGCACCCAGCTGACCGTGAAATGGTTGGGCAAACCGGTTTTCATCCGCCGCCGTACCGCCGCTGAGATCGAAGATGCCCGTGCCGTATCGGTTGACGAGCTGACCATCGACCAAGGCGCGCAGAACGCCAACAAACCCGACGCTGACGCCGCCGACGAAAACCGTTCGCTGGACGAAGCCGGCGAATGGCTGGTGATGATCGGTGTCTGTACCCACCTCGGTTGTGTGCCGATCGGTGACGGTGCAGGTGACTTTGGCGGCTGGTTCTGCCCCTGCCATGGCTCGCACTACGACACCTCCGGCCGTATCCGTAAAGGCCCGGCCCCGCGTAACCTCGACGTGCCGGTAGCGGCCTTCGTCGACGAAACCACCATCAAACTCGGTTAAGGAGCGTAATATGTCCGGTATTCCTCACGACCATTACGAACCGAAAACCGGTATCGAAAAATGGGTCCACTCGCGCCTGCCCATCGTTGGGCTGGTCTATGACACCCTGATGATCCCCACCCCGAAGAACCTTAACTGGTGGTGGATCTGGGGCATCGTTCTGGCCTTCTGCCTGGCGCTGCAGATCATCACCGGTATCGTTCTGGTGATGCACTACACCCCGCATGTCGATCTGGCCTTTGCCTCGGTTGAGCACATCATGCGCGATGTGAACGGCGGTCATATGATCCGCTACCTGCACATGAACGGCGCTTCGCTGTTCTTCGTTGCGGTTTACATCCACATGTTCCGCGGGTTGTTCTATGGCTCCTATAAGGCGCCCCGTGAAATCACATGGATCATCGGTATGCTGATCTATCTGATGATGATGGGCACCGCATTCATGGGCTACGTTCTGCCTTGGGGTCAGATGTCCTTCTGGGGCGCAACCGTGATCACCGGCCTGTTTGGTGCGATTCCGTTCATCGGTGAGCCGATCCAGACCTGGCTGCTGGGCGGCCCGGCGGTGGACAACGCCACCCTGAACCGCTTCTTCTCGCTGCACTACCTGCTGCCGTTTGTGATTGCCGGCCTTGTGATTGTTCACATCTGGGCCTTCCACCACACCGGCAACAACAACCCGACCGGTGTTGAAGTGCGCCGCGGTTCCAAAGAAGAAGCCGAGAAAGACACCCTGCCGTTCTGGCCCTACTTCGTGATCAAAGACCTGTTCGCGCTGGCCATTGTTCTGCTGATCTTCTTCGCCATTGTCGGCTTCATGCCCAACTACCTGGGTCACCCCGACAACTACATCGAAGCCAACCCGCTGGCGACGCCTGCGCACATCGTTCCGGAATGGTACTTCCTTCCGTTCTACGCGATCCTGCGTGCGTTCGACTCGGAAGTTTGGGTTGTGATGTTTGCGGGCTGGATCACCGGCGGCATCATCGACGCGAAGTTCTTCGGCGTTCTGGCCATGTTTGGCGCGATCGCTGTGATGGCTCTGGCCCCGTGGCTGGACACCTCGCGCGTGCGTTCGGGTCGTTACCGCCCGCAGTTCAAGATCTGGTATCTGCTGCTGGTCATCGACTTCTTCGTTCTGATGTGGGCGGGCGCCATGCCTGCAGAACCGCCGTACTCGACCATCTCGCTGATCGGTGCGACCTACTGGTTCGCCTACTTCCTGGTCATCCTGCCCCTGCTGGGCGTGATCGAAAAGCCGACCGAAGCGCCGGCCACGATCGAGGAAGACTTCAAAGCCAAGGTTGCCAAATCGGCCGCCAAAGCCGCCAAGTAAGAGGAAACGGGATAATGCTTAAGAAACTTGCGATCTCCGCAGTTGCCGCCCTGACCCTTTCGGCAGGTGGCGCCATGGCCGCCGGTGGGGCGGGTCACATCGAAGATGTGGCCTTCTCCTTCGAAGGTCCCTTTGGCAAATTCGACCAGATGCAGCTGCAGCGTGGTCTTCAGGTCTACACCGAGGTCTGCTCGGCCTGTCACGGTCTGAAGTACGTGCCGATCCGCACCCTGGCCGACGATGGTGGTCCACACCTGCCCGAAGATCAGGTCCGCGCCTATGCCGCACAGATGGAAATCTTTGACCCCGAGCTGGACGACTTCCGCCCGCGTAAAGCGGCGGATTTCTTCCCCGAGTCGGGTCTGGAAACCGCCCCTGACCTCAGCCTGATGGCCAAAGCCCGCGCCGGTTTCCACGGCCCTCAGGGCACCGGCATCAACCAGCTGGTCAAAGGCATGGGTGGCGCTGAGTACATCTACTCGATCCTGACCGGTTACACCGGCAAGGAAAAAGAGCAGGCAGGCACCACCTTCTACGAAAACACCGCCTTCCCGGGTGGCTGGATTTCTATGGCTCCGCCGCTGGAAGATGATGCCGTGGAATATGCCGATGGTCACAGCACTACCGCGCATCACATGGCAGAAGATGTTTCGGCCTTCCTGATGTGGACTGCTGAACCCAAGATGATGGACCGCCAGCACGCCGGCTTTGTCGCCGTTCTGTTCCTGACCATCCTGTCGGTTCTGCTGTACCTGACGAACAAGCGCCTTTGGGCACCGGTCAAACGTGCCGCAAAAGAAAGCTAAGACTGTTCAGGTCTGATGAAATGGAAAGCCCCGCCAACGGCGGGGCTTTTTCTTTGCCGGGTGGATATCGGAGTGTTGCCCCCTTGGCCTGGCGGCCAATTCCCCCAGAGTAGTTTTAGCAAGATGAAACGCAGTCAGTGCATTAGATTAGCGCATCAGGTCAGGCAGATCGCCGGTGAGCCCCGCCGCTTCGCGCATGAAGCTGCGGCGCAGACCCGGCATGGCGTTCACCGCCCCCATGCCCAGATCGCGGGCAAAGCGCAGCAGCGGGTTGTCGTTGGAAAACAGCTTGTTGGTGAGGTCGGTGCTCAGCGCAAGGCTGGCGGTGTCAAAGCGACGCCATTCTTGGTAGCGGTCCAGCACCAGTTCGCTGGTGAAGTCCTCGCCACGCGCCTTGGCTTCACGCAGGACCTGTGTCAGCGCTGCGATGTCCCGCAATCCTGCGTTCAGCCCTTGACCTGCGATGGGATGCATCCCGTGCGCCGCGTCGCCGATCAGCACCAGCCGCCCTGCGGTGAAACTGTCAGCCAGCGTCAGGTTCAGCGGATAGGTGAAGCGCTGGCCTGCCAGCTCGATCCTGCCCAGAAAGTCGCCAAAACGTGGCCTCAGCACATGCATGTAGTCTGCGTCGCTGAGGCTGTGGATGGCGGCGGCATTTTCGTGCGTTTCCGACCACACGATGGAGGACATGTTGCCCGGCAGCGGTAGAATCGCCAAGGGGCCAGGGGGCATGAAAAACTGATGCGCCACCCCTTGGTTCGGGTGTTCATGCGAAATGGCGCAGACCAGCGCGGTTTGACCATAGCCCCAACCGCTGCGTTTGATGCCAGCCCGGTCGGCGGTGCCGGATGTGCGACCATCTGCGCCGATCAGCAACCGGCCCGCCAGCGTGGCACCGGTGTCGAGGGCGAGCGTCACGCCTGTCATGTCCGCTTCTTGGGCCACCACCTTGGTGCCATCCCTCACGGTGATGCGGTCCTCTGCTCGCATGGCGTCTGACAGGGCGCGACGCAGGAAGCGGTCCTCCAGCATGTAGCCCATCGGGCCTTCTTCCAGTTCGGCATGGTCGAAATGCAGGAAAAACGGGCTCAGTGGGCCTTCACCGGCGCGGCCGTCGCTGACCTTGATGTCCAGCATGGGTTGCGCATTGCCAGCCACCTGATCCCAGATCCCAATGCGGTTCAGCAATCGCTGCGAGGCCAGCGCCAGCGCATAGGCGCGGCCGTCGAAATTGTCCGAAGCCTGTGCGGCGCGGGGCAGGGCGTCGATCACCGTCACGGTGAAGCCCGCCTGTGCCAGAGCCAGGGCCTGAGCGGGACCATTGAGGCCGCCGCCGACGATCAAGATATCGCTGTCATATGTCATGGCCCTCAATATGCGTGGCTGCGCGGGATTGTCCATGCGCCTCAGCGTCGCTACGGTCGCGGCAAGAAGAAGCGGCAAGAAGAACAGGAGGCACATATGGACCATTGGCTTAAGGCAAGCGCCGCGGAACTGGGGCGGGGCATTGGCGCGGGAGAGATCGATCCCGTTGCGCTGACCGAGGCCTATTTGACGGCGATCGCGGCCCACCCGTTTCGGGATCGGATCTATGCCCGTGTCACCTCTGAGCGGGCGCTGGCCGAGGCGGAGGCGGCACAGGCCCGCGCCAAGGCGGGGCAGCGGTTGTCTGTGTTGGATGGGGTGCCGATCTCCTGGAAGGACCTGTTTGACAGTGCTGGGGTTGCGACCGAGGCGGGCTCGGCACTGCTCAAAGATCGCGTGCCCGCAAGGGACGCTTTGGTGCTGCGCAACGCCACGGCGCTGGGGCTGGTCTGTCTGGGCAAAACCCACATGAGCGAATTGGCCTTTTCGGGGCTGGGTCTGAACCCGGTGACGGCAACACCGCCTTGTGTAAACGATCATGACGCGGTTTCGGGCGGCTCGTCTTCGGGGGCGGCGACCTCTGTTGCGTTTGATCTGGCGGCTTGCGGCATTGGGTCGGACACCGGCGGTTCGGTGCGAATCCCTTCGGCCTGGAATGATCTGGTGGGGCTGAAAACCACCGCTGGGCGGGTCAGCCTGTCAGGGGTTGTGGACTTGTGTGCCAAGTTTGACACCGTCGGCCCGCTGTGCCGCTCGGTGGAAGATGCGGCCTTGATGCTGGCAGCGCTGGAAGGTGGAAAACCGGCCGATTTGCAGGGCGCAACGCTGAAAGGCAAATGTCTGGCAGTGTTGCAGACCGTGGTGCTGGAAGACACCCGCGAAGTGCCGTTGAACGCCTTTGACACTGCGGTCGCCAAACTAGCAGAGGCCGGGGCAGAGATTGTGAAGATCGAAGCGCCAGAGGTGGCGGAGGCGATGTCCCTTGCCGGACCGCTTTACACCGCGGAGGCCTATGGCCGTTGGGGCGAGGTGATCGAAGCCAGTCCCGACCTTATGTTTGACCGTATTCTAGAACGATTCCGTGGCGGGCGTTCTGTGGGCGGACCGGATTATGTGCGCGCCTGGCAGAAGCTGGAGGCGTTGCGGGCGACCTGGAATGAACGGGTTGCAGGCTTTGACGCTGTGCTGTGTCCCACGGCGCCGATTCTGCCTCCCAAAGCGGACAGGTTGATGACCGATGATCAGTACTATGTCACCGAAAACCTGCTGGCTTTGCAGAACACCCGTGTGGGCAATCTGATGGGCAATTGCGGGGTCTCCCTGCCAACCGGCGTGCCGAGCTGTGGCATATTGTTAAACGGCCTGCCAGGGCAGGAAGAGCGTTTGCTGCGCATTGCCGCGGCAGCTGAGCTGGCACTGCAAGAGGGCTGAACCGGTTGCGAAGAACCGCAACCTAAGTCGGCTAAGGCACGGCTCAGCTTCGTCAAAAAGGTCACAACAAAAGCAGGCCCGCCGCGTCGGAACTGGACGCGGCGGGCCTCTTTGGCTAGTCTCAACGCAAACGGGGCGTGAATGATCCCGACACATTGAGGCAAAATCTGATGTTTCCTGAGCGGTTTTCGAACCTTCCCGCTTATGCGTTCCCGCGTCTGCGCGCCCTGTTGGATGTGCATGAACCCGGCGGCGTCGTGATGCATATGACCATTGGTGAACCCAAGCACGCGTTTCCGTCTTGGGTCAGCGAAATCATTGCGGAAAATGCCGAAGGATTCGGCAAATACCCCCCCAACGACGGCACACCGGAATTGCAGAATGCGATTCGCGACTGGATCCAGCGACGCTATGGCGTTGGGGTGGAAGCCGCCACACAGGTCATGCCGCTGAATGGCACTCGGGAAGGGCTCTATAATGCGGCGATGGCTTTGGTGCCGGAAACCAAAGGCGGCGGTCAGCCGATCGTGCTGCTGCCCAACCCCTTCTACCAGGTCTACATGATCGCGGCGATTTCGGTCGGAGCGGAACCGATGATGGTGCCGGCGACCAAGGAAACCGGCCATCTGCCTGATTACACCGCCCTGCCACCTGAGGTGCTGAACCGTGTAGCGGTGGCCTATATCTGTTCACCGGCCAACCCACAGGGGGCGGTCGCCAGTCGTGCGTACTGGGCAGAGCTGATCCGTCTGGCCGAAAAGCATGATTTCCGCATCTTTGCGGATGAATGCTACTCCGAGATTTATCGCGGCACACCGCCAGCCGGCGCGCTGGAAGTGGCGCAGGAGATCGGTGCAGATCCCGAACGTGTGGTGATCTTCCATTCGCTGTCCAAACGCTCGAACCTGCCGGGGCTGCGCTCGGGCTTTGTGGCGGGTGGTCCGGAATGCATTAAACGGATCAAACAGCTGCGCGCCTACGCCGGTGCCCCGCTGCCATTGCCGTTGCAGAAGGTGGCGGAACGGGTCTGGGCGGATGAAGGCCATGTGGTCGAAAACCGTCACCTATATCAGCAGAAGTTCGAAATTGCCGACAAGGTTTTTGGCGAAATCCCCGGCTATCAAAGCCCTGAAGCGGGTTTCTTCCTCTGGCTGCCGGTCAAAGACGGCGAGGCCTCAGCGCTGAAGCTGTGGCAGGATACTGGTGTGCGGGTTCTTCCCGGGGCCTATCTGGCCCGCGAGGTTGAAGGCTTTAACCCCGGCAAAGAATACATTCGGGTGGCACTGGTCCACCCCAACGATGAAACAGAACGCGGGCTGATGGCGCTGCGCAACTGTATCTACGGTTAAGGAACGAGGGCAGCGATGGCATATCAGGCACGTGGGCGCGATCCGCTTTTTGGCAGCGACATGCAGGCCGCGATTGAAAAACGCGGCAAGGAGCTTCTGGGGATTGTTCTGATCCTCTTGGGGCTGGGTGTGGCGGCGATGGTCCATTCCTATCATCCGGATGATCCGTCTTTCCTCTCGGCCACGGATGCGCCGGTGCAGAACTGGCTGGGGCGTCCTGGGGCGTCTTTTTCGGCCCTGCTGTTTGTGATTCTGGGCAACGGCGCATGGATCCTGCCGCTGTCGATGCTGGCCTGGGGCGCGCGTTTGGTGTGCCACCATGGTGTGGAACGGGCGGTGGGCCGTCTGATTTTCCTGCCGATCCTGATTTGCATGACCTCGGTTTATGCCGCCACTTTGGTGCCCGGTGAGGGCTGGGTGCACGGCTATGGTCTGGGTGGTCGTTTTGGCGACGCGGTGCTGGGGTTCTTCCTGACGATCGTGCCGTTTTCCATGGGCGTGGCGCTGAAGCTGATGTCGGCCTTGTCGGCCCTGTCGGTCATTGTGCTGGGTGTCTTTGTTCTGGGCTTCACCTGGCCCGAGGTGAAACGGGGCGGGCGCTTCCTGCTGGTTGGGATCATCATGACCTATGCCACGCTGATGACTGTTCTGGGCCGTGGGGCACATGGGGCCGTGGGCGCGGCACAGACGATGCAGGCGCGCAATGCCGAACGCCGCGCCGAAAAGCAGCGTCTGGCGGAGGAAGAAGAATGGCAAGTCACCGATTCGGAGGACGTACATTTTGAGCCTGAAGAAGCGATCGCAGAAGCGCCTGAGAAGCCTAGCCTGCTGAAACGTATGCCCACCCTGATCCGCCGCCCCGAGGCAGCGGATGCGGCAGAGATACCCGCGCCGGAACTGGTACAGCCAGATCTGGCCCCCGATGTCGACGCCCCCGGTGATGACCGGATCAAGGCCAAGATTGCCGATGTGATCAAGTCCCGCGTCCGGTCCAACCCCGCCGTTCAGGTTGAGGCCGTGGCCCCCCTGACCAAGGGACGTGGACGGGGTCCCGATCCGTTGGTGTTGGACCCGGCGCAGCCAGCCGTACACACTGGGTTGCCACCAGAACCGCCGCTGACCGCGGGTCTGCGCGCCGAACCGCCTTTGACCGCCTCTGCTGCGACCGCTCAACCGCAGATGCCAGAGGCGGCAGCACCGCACTACGCGGAACACGCTTATGATCCTGCTCATGCGGCTGTGCCTGAAACGGCACCTGAAATCGCCCAGTCCAACCCATTTGCAGAAGCGGTCCCGCAGGAAGGCATGCCCTCCGCTGCGGCAGAACCTGTGGTCTACGCCGAAGCCCCAGTTGCGTCCGAGGTAAATCCCGATGTGGCCGAAATTGCCGCGTCGATTGGGGAGCAGCCGGATGTGGCCGCACCGGTCAAAGCAGCCGCACCGCAGGCAACTCCGCTGGCAACGCCTGCAGTGGCCCCACGTGCGATCCCGACGCCGGAACCGCGCAAGGTGGTGCAACCGCTCAATCGCAAACCCATCCAGCCTTCAAGCCGCGCCAAGGCCGAAGCGCAGCCCGCGTTGAAGTTTGACGACAACACGCCCGCTTTTGAGCTGCCACCGCTAAGCCTGTTGGCGAACCCGTCGATGATCCAGCGTCATCACCTGAGTGACGAAGCGCTGGAAGAAAATGCGCGGATGCTGGAAAACGTATTGGATGACTACGGTGTGAAGGGCGAGATCGTCTCGGTCCGTCCTGGCCCTGTGGTCACCATGTATGAGCTGGAACCCGCGCCAGGCCTGAAAGCCAGCCGTGTCATCGGTCTTGCCGATGACATTGCGCGGTCTATGTCGGCCCTGTCTGCACGTGTCTCCACCGTGCCGGGCCGTTCGGTGATCGGGATCGAACTGCCAAATGAAAACCGCGAAAAAGTAGTGCTGCGCGAAATTTTAGCGGCCCGTGACTTTGGCGACGGCAACCAGAAACTGCCGCTGGCCTTGGGCAAAGATATCGGCGGCGACCCGGTTGTGGCCAACCTAGCCAAGATGCCTCACCTGCTGATCGCGGGGACGACGGGTTCGGGCAAGTCGGTGGCAATCAACACCATGATCCTCAGCCTGCTGTACAAGCTGACGCCTGAGGATTGCCGGTTGATCATGATTGACCCCAAGATGCTGGAACTCAGCGTTTATGACGGCATTCCGCACCTGCTGTCCCCTGTTGTGACCGACCCCAAGAAGGCGGTTGTGGCGTTGAAATGGACCGTGGGCGAGATGGAAGATCGCTATCGCAAAATGTCCAAAATGGGTGTGCGCAACATCGATGGCTATAACAGCCGCGTCGAGGACGCGCTGGCCAAAGGGGAAACCTTCAGCCGGACGGTGCAGACCGGATTTGATGATGAGACCGGTGAACCCGTCTTTGAGACCGAAGAAATCACCCCCGTGAAAATGCCCTACATCGTGGTCATCGTTGATGAGATGGCCGACCTGATGATGGTGGCGGGCAAAGAGATCGAAGCCTGTATTCAGCGTCTGGCGCAGATGGCACGGGCCTCGGGCATTCACCTGATCATGGCGACGCAGCGTCCTTCGGTTGATGTGATTACCGGTACGATCAAAGCGAACTTCCCCACCCGGATTTCGTTCCAGGTGACCTCGAAGGTCGACAGCCGCACCATCCTTGGGGAAATGGGGGCGGAACAGCTCTTGGGGATGGGGGACATGCTCTACATGGCCGGTGGTGCCAAAATCACCCGTTGTCATGGTCCCTTTGTCAGCGACGAAGAGGTCGAGGAAATCGTCAACCATCTGAAGAGCTACGGCCCGCCGGACTATATCGGTGGCGTGGTTGAAGGACCCGAGGACGAAAAGGCCGATAACATCGACGCGGTGTTGGGCCTTGGTGGCAATACCAATGGCGAAGATGCGCTCTACGATCAGGCGGTGGCGATTGTAGCCAAAGACCGCAAATGTTCGACGTCTTACATTCAGCGGAAACTGGCGATTGGCTATAACAAAGCCGCCCGACTGGTGGAGCAGATGGAAGACGAGGGTGTGGTGTCGGCCGCCAACCATGTCGGCAAACGCGAAGTGTTGGTGCCCGAGGTCAACTGACCGTGATGTGAACGACTTAGGAAAGCGGCCCACCGCCTGTCATCACAGGCAGATGGGCCGCTTTTTGCCTTTTGACAGGGATGTGAGGTATTTTGCCCGAACCTCCCCTTTGGGTGGGCGCCGAAATTGCTTAGGTTATTTTTATGATGAAAATTCGCCATACCCTTGCGGCGCTCGCCGCCTTGACCCTCACCGCCCTGCCTGCGGCGGCGGATCAGATCTCGCTCAAGGCGCTGTCGGCCTATCTGAACGATTTGAAAACGGCGCAGGCCGGGTTCACCCAGATCAGCGATGACGGCACCATTATGACCGGTCAGCTGAAGCTGAAACGCCCGTGGAAAATCCGGTTTGAATACGATCAGGACAAGACGCTGGTGCTGGCCTCTGGTCGCTCGGTGGCGATCTTTGATCCACGTGGCAATCCTCAGCCCGAAACCTACCCGCTGGGGAAAACGCCGCTAAAGCTGATCCTCGATCGCAACATCAATCTGGAACGCGCCAATATGGTGGTGGGGCACAGCTATGACGGCACCGCAACCAAGGTGCTGGCACAAGATCCGCAACATCCCGAATATGGCACCATCGAGCTGGTCTTTACCAGCAACCCGGTGCAGCTGCGTCAGTGGGTGATCCGGGACGACGTGGGCTCTGCCACCACTGTTGTGCTGGGCGCGATGGACACATCGGTCAAACTGAAGAACAGCATCTTTGACATTTCAGATGAAAAAGAGCGCCGCAGCCGGTGACGCCTGCGGTCTGAGCAAGTGAGCAAAAGGCCCGCTGCATCTGCAGCGGGCCTTATCTTTTGTGGGATCAGAACCGCGAACAGCTGCGCAGCTGTGCCTGATACATGTCAGCGCGGCTGGCAACCTCGTTCGAGATCCGCATCAGCCAGCTTTTGCGTTTGTATGTTCCGCGCCGGTAGCCGGTCTGGCCTTCGTGATAGGCCAGATACTGGTGTTTGGCATTGTTCAGCGCGATGCCGTTGCGATCGCGGGATTGGTTCATATACCAGCCCATGAAATCCGAGGCGTCATAGATATTGTCGCGCCGCGCCCCGTAGCTTCGGGTGGCTTTCTGGTACTCTCCCCAGGTGCCGTCCAGCGCCTGACTATAGCCATAGGCCGAACTTTGGCGACCCATCGGGATCACCCCCAGCACATAGCGATAGGGTGTGCGGGCGTTGCCGATAAACTTGCTCTCTTGATAGATGGTGGCCATCTGCACATGCATCGGGACACCCCAACGGCGTTCCGTGGCGCGGAAGGCGCGGGCGTATTTCGGGCGCTGGCTGAGGATCGAGCAGGCATTGTCCAAATTGCGCGGCGCGGAATAATTTCCGCCGCCACAGGACGCCAGCACCATCAACAGCACCAATAGGCGAAGGGTTCTGCTCATCTGCCTCGTGCTTTCTGTTTTTCTTTTTTGACAGAATAGCGCAAAGCGCGGGCCCTGCAAATGGGGCCGTTGATCACATTACAGCAAGAGCGCCAGCATCAGCGGAATTGCGCAGATCGACATCACGGTTGAAACCACCACCAGCCCCGCCACAGATCCCGCATCTGCACCGTATTTTTCGGCCAAGAGGTAAGAGGACACGGCCACAGGGGTAGCGATCTGGATGGTCAGCACAGCAGCGGCAACTGGTTCCAGTCCGAACCCCTGCGCAATGGCATAGGCCAACCCGAAACAGAGCACGTATTTCACCAAAGAAATCCAGGTGGCCCGTCCGATCTGACCGGGTGACAGCCGTGCCACGGCCACGCCCAGGGTGATCAGCATCAGCGGAATTGCCATCTGCCCCACCAGCTCCAGGGTGTTGGTCAGGAAGGTTGGCGTCTGCCAGCCCTGCCACAGAAACAGCGCCCCCAAAAGCGTTGCTGCCACCAAAGGTTCTTTCAAAACCTTCAGCAGAGACCCACCATCTGCCACCAGCCAGATCCCGAAGGTAAAGGACCAGATCGCCATAACGGCAAAGACCACCACCGCGTAGCTCAGGCCAACCTCGCCGAAGGCAAACAGCGCCAGCGGCAGGCCCAGATTGCCGGTGTTGCCAAAAATGATGGGGGCCAGATAGGTGCGCACCTCCAGCTTGGTCAGTTTGACCAACGCATAGCCTACAACCGTGACCGCGCCATAGGCCGCGATAGAGGCCAGCGTCAGGTCCGCCAGCGCCTGCGGATCGATCTGGGTTTTCATCAGTGCGGTGAAGATCAGACAGGGGATGCCCAGGTTCATCGCCAGCTGCGTGACAAAGCGGATCCGATACTCGAACCCCGCCTTCACCCAGACAAAACCAATCAACGCCAGAAAGAACACCGGTGCCGAAATTTCCAGCACTGTCAGGACCAAGTTCACAGACTGTTTCCCCCGAATTTGCCCGTCCAACATGGACAAGCCCCCCCCGTAGGGTCTATCTCTGGGGATAGGGGGCTGCAACATGATGCTTAGATCACGTGCAAAATATCATTTGGGCCAGGTAGTTCGGCACAAGAAACACCCGTTCCGCGGCGTGGTTTTTGATGTCGATCCCGAGTTTAACAACACCGAGGAATGGTATCGCTCCATCCCTGAGGACAGCCGCCCGCGCAAGGAGCAGCCGTTTTACCATCTGCTGGCGGAAAACGATCAGAGCTACTACGTGGCTTATGTGTCCGAGCAGAACCTAATTGCGGATTACTCCGGTGAACCGGTGAGCCATCCCGACATCCCCGATCTGTTTGGCCCGTTTGAAGATGGCCACTACCCGCTGCATTTCTCGCTGAACTGATCCACCTCTGGATCGTCAAAGGTGTTAAGCGGCCCGTGAGGGGCCGCTTTTGTTTTGTGGGCAGCGTGCCGGTGGTCAGTAACCGATGGCACAGCCGTCTTTGCGCGGGTCAGAGGCACCGATCAGCAGGTCATCTTCAATCCGGATCGCCTGTGCCCCTCCAATAGGTTCGTCTGGGATCACCACGTCATGGCCCATGTCAGCCAGATCTGTGCGGGTCTGATCGGAGTAGCCCTTTTCGACCTTCATCACCGTGCCATCGGCAAACGCCCGCGGCGCATCAATGGCCTGCTGTGGCCCCATACCGAAATCCACCATGTTCGAGACAAACCGCGCATGGCCATTCGGCTGATAGGCGCCGCCCATGACGCCAAAGGGCATCAGCACCTTACCGTTCTGTCGCAGCATGCCGGGGATGATGGTGTGCATCGGGCGGTGGCCGCCGCGCATCTCATTGGGGTGGCCCTGTTCCAATGTGAAGCCCGCACCGCGGTTCTGCATCAGCACGCCGAACTTCTCAGACGCAATGCCAGAGCCAAAGCCGTGGAAGATCGAATAGATCAGCGACACCGCCATGCGGTCCTTGTCCACCACGGTGATGTAGATCGTGTCTTTATGCACCGCCTCGGTCAGCGGAGCGGCGGCCTGCATGGCCTTCTTCGGATCAATCAGCGCGGCCAGTTTGGCGGCGGTTTTCGGCGACAGCATGTGGTCCAGCATCGCGGTGCGATCGGGATCCGCGATAAAGCGGTTGCGGGCGTCATAAGCCAGTTTCGCCGCCTCGGCCTCGATATGTGTCCGTTCGGTGCCAAAAGCTTCCATACCGGCAATGTCGAAGTGTTTCAGGATGTTCAACATCAGGTTCGCCGTCGCACCCTGACCGTTTGGCGGGTGCTCAACCAGATCGATGCCTTTGTAATCGTCGCTGACCGGATCGGTATAGTCACATCGGGTGGCGGCAAAATCTTCCAGCGTGTGCACGCCCCCCATCTCGCGCAGGCAGGCGACCATATCCTCAGCCACCTCACCTTCGTAGAAACCGGCACGCCCGTCTTTGGCGATGCGCCGCAGCACCTCCGCCTGACCGGGCGCGGCAAAGCGCTGTCCCAGCGACGGCACCTGACCGTTGATCAGATAGTGTGCCCGGCCATGACCCTGCAGCGCGGACTGATTGGCCTGCCAGTCAAATGCGACGCGCGGGGCAACCGGCACACCCTCTTCGGCATAGTGAATGGCAGGGGCCAGAAGGGCGTCGAGGCCCAGTTTGCCGTGATCTGCGCTCAACCGGCAGAAGGCGTCGATGGCCCCGGGGATCGTGACCGACTCTGGTCCACGCAGTGGCACCGCATCCAGCCCACGGTCGCGCAGGGTGGCGGCATCGGCAGCCAAGGGCGCACGGCCTGACCCATTCAGGGCCAAAATATCCTCGGTTCCTGCCGGCGAAAACAGCACAAAGCAATCACCGCCAATGCCCGTCATCTGCGGCTCGCAAATCCCCAACAGCACCGCACCGGCAATGGCCGCATCCATTGCATTGCCCCCGCGCTGCAGAACATCCACTGCGGCATTGGCCGCAAGCGGGTGCGAGGTGGCGCAGATCCCGTTGGCCGCAAAGACCTCGGACCTTCCGGGTTGATGAAAATCGCGCATGGTGTCCCCTCCGTTAACAGGTGAAGAGATTAGGCGGCCGACGCGCGGGATCAAGCAGGAAATTCTACGGGAAGCTGTGGCGGCAAAGGCCCCGACGTCGCGCACTGGGTTGGGGGCTGTTTGAACGCGACGTCGGAGGAAGCTTTTGCAGCTACAAGTGACGTTATGTCATCGATTCTCGACCGTTTTGCGGGCGGAATGGGGCGATTCCTTGGCAGAGTGGGTTGAATCGCGGTTGGGTCAGACGGCACTTGGGCCGCTTCACGCCTTCAAGAAGAGGTCGGATTTCGCCAAATGCCGATCGCGCGCTATGCTGTGACCCTACGTCATTGCTGCATCGGGTCGTTGAAGTGAACACTCGTTCAATTAACATACCGACAAACTGCCCGAGTTTGGGCAGATCAGAGATTTCTGCTCAGGGGGAAGCCCCAGAGCGGCGTTGCAAGGAGGAAGTCACATGAAACCGGTGGTCATCGCAGGTGCTGCGCGCACGCCTATGGGCGGATTTCAGGGGGTTTTTGACGGGGTTGAGGCCGCAACACTTGGGGGCGCTGCCATCCGTGCCGCACTGGCTGATGCCGGAACTGGCACCGTGGATGAGGTGCTGATGGGCTGCGTGTTGCCTGCAGGTCAGGGGCAGGCCCCTGCGCGGCAGGCCGGTTTTGCCGGAGGCCTGGGCGAAGAGGTGCCAGCCACCACGCTGAACAAAATGTGCGGGTCGGGCATGAAGGCGGCCATGATGGCCTTTGACCAGATTGCACTGGGTCATGCCGATACGATGATTGCAGGCGGGATGGAGAGCATGACAAATGCGCCCTACCTGCTGCCGAAAATGCGCAGCGGTGCGCGGATCGGGCATCAGACCACCGTCGATCACATGTTCCTCGACGGGTTGGAAGATGCCTATGACAAAGGTCGCCTGATGGGCACTTTTGCGGAAGATTGCGCCGAGGCGTTCCAGTTCACCCGGGAAGAACAGGACCAATATGCACTGGCCTCGCTGTCGAACGCGCTGGAGGCCGAACGTACCGGCGCTTTCGAGGGGGAGATCACCCCGATCACCCTGCATCACCGCACCGGAGAACATATCATCTCGACCGACGAACAGCCTGCCAAGGCGCGTCCAGAGAAGATCCCGAACCTGAAACCCGCTTTCCGCAAGGACGGTACAGTGACCGCGGCCAACTCTTCCTCCATCTCCGATGGGGCCGCGGCGCTGGTGCTGGCGTCGGCAGAAGCGGCCGAGGCGCAGGGTCTGCAGGTCCGCGCCCGCGTCATGGGGCACGCCAGCCATGCCCATGCACCGTCGCAGTTCCCCACAGCCCCCGTGCCAGCAGCGCGCAAGCTGCTGGATCGGCTGGGCTGGTCGGTTGAGGACGTGGACCTCTGGGAGGTGAATGAGGCCTTTGCGGTTGTGCCGATGGCCTTCATGCGGGAACTGGGACTGTCACGCGATGTGGTCAATGTGAACGGCGGCGCCTGTGCCTTGGGCCACCCGATTGGGGCCTCTGGGGCGCGGATCCTGGTGACCTTGTTGAATGCGCTGGAGAAGCGCGGCCTCAAACGTGGCGTTGCGGCGATCTGCATCGGTGGCGGCGAAGGCACCGCAATTGCGATCGAACGGGTTTGAACCTGATTGAACACCTATCGAAAACCGGCCTTCGGGCCGGTTTTTTCGTTTCCGGCCAGTGAAGTCTTCGCCCTGATGTTGCGCCGAGGACAAGGTTTCGCGCATGCTCGCTGAAACATGAGAGGGTGCAATGAGATACCTGAAATTGCTGTGGGCACTGGCGCGGGTCTATATGCCCGGCTGGATCGTGCTGTATTTCTATGATGCCGCTTTGCCTGTCGCGCAGGGGCGGCGAGCCGATCCCAAAGCGGCGGCCGTGGCGGATTTGGTTGGGCTGGTGCGCGACCCGAACCTGCCGCCCTCGGTTGAGGAAAGTCGCGGGCAGATGGCCGATTTCGTGGCCCGTTTTGACCGCCCCGAAACACAGGTGGACCGCCGCGATCTGACACTGCTCGGCGCAGCTGGGGAGCGTCCTGCACGGCTGTACCGTCCGCTGGAAGCCCCGGAGGGGGCATTGCCAACGCTGCTCTATTTCCACGGCGGGGGCTGGGTGCAGGGTGGCCTTGAAACCCACGATCACCTTTGTGCCAAACTGGCGCGGCGGGCGGGTATTCAGGTGATTTCCTACAGCTACCGTCTGGCACCGGAACATCCCTTTCCGGCCGCGCCCGATGATGTCTTGGTGGCTTACCAAACCCTGTTCAAACAGGCCGATGCCCTGCGCGTTGATGTCGATCGTATCGCCGTCGGCGGGGACAGTGCGGGTGCCAACCTGACGGCAAGTCTGCTTTACACGCTGTCGGCAGAAGAGCGCCGGATGCCTGCAGGGCAATTGCTGATTTATCCCGCGGTGGACGCGCGGCTGACGGCAAAGTCGGTTCAGGCCCTGGCGCGTCACCCGCTGTTGTCGAAGGCGCGGATGGAGGGGTATCTGGACCTCTACCTTCCTGCCGATCAGGACCGTCTGGCGCCACGGGTCTCACCGCTTTTTGCGCCCAGCCTGACGGGGCAGCCGCCGGCCTTTGTGCTGGTGGCAGGGCATGATCCGCTGTGGGACGACGGCCAGGCCTATGCCGCACGTCTGACGGAGGACGGACTGCCGGTGGAGCTGTGTGAATTCAGTGGTCAGGTCCACGGGTTCCTCAACCTGACCAAGGTGATTCCCGAAGGCGACCTTGCCATCAGCAAAGCTGCCAATTGGTTGCACCGGACATTGTGCAAATAGGCACAGGAAAATGCGCGCCCGCCTCTTGCGCCTCGGTCCCCAGCGCCGGATAGATTAACATGTGAATTTCAAGACCACGCCGGAGGCCGCCATGCGCGTCGATTATGCCACCCTGTCCAAAACCATCGCTGCCCTTGTGGAGGGCGAAAGTGATGAGGTCGCGCTGATGGCGACCTTGGCCTGCGAAGTGCACCACAGCGATGATCGTTTTGATTGGACCGGGTTTTACCGCGTTACCGCGCCAGAGCTGTTGAAAATCGGCCCTTATCAGGGCGGCCATGGCTGTCTGGTCATCCCCTTTGCCCGCGGTGTCTGCGGCGCAGCCGCGCGCACCGGCGAGGTTCAGCTGGTGCCAGACGTAGAGGCCTTTCCGGGCCATATTGCCTGTGCTTCCTCGACAAGATCCGAACTTGTTTTGCCGGTCTGGAACGGTGCGGGGCAGCTGATTGGGGTGTTTGACCTCGACAGTGATCAGCCGGACGCCTTCACGCAGGAAGACGCTGACCATCTGGCCATGATCCTGAAGGCAAGCTTTGCCAATTCCAAACGCGAGGGTGTGTAAATGGCCGAAAACCTCAAGGGCAGCTGCGCCTGTGGCAAGATCCACTTCACTGTTACCCGAGAGGCCGGTGGCCCGTCGGTGTGTCATTGCAGCCAATGTCGCAAGATGTCGGGCCACGCCTGGGCCTCGGCCCATGTGTTGACGCCCGAGCTACAGATCGACGGGCCGGTGAAATGGCTGAAGCTGTCGGAAAAGGCCGAACGTGGGATTTGCCCCGATTGCGGATCCTTCTTGTTCTGGGTCGGCGTGGATGAGCCGGACTATATCAGCTTTGCGCTTGGCGCGATTGACGGGCCAACGGGGATCACGCTGAAACGGCATATCTTTACGGCAGACAAAGCCGATTACTACCTGCTGGAGGATGGGCTGGAGCAACGGCCCTGATCATCAGAGCAGATAGGACCGCAATTCTGCGGTCTATCCAAGCGGGCCTTGGGCCTCTACCGCTGGTGTCAGGAAGGACATCGTCATGAGCAATAGTGCAGCACAACCGACCAATCAGGACACGCCGCAGGGGCTGGCCTACGCTATGGGCGCCTATGTGATCTGGGGGTTCCTGCCGCTCTATATGAAGGCGGTTGCCCATATTCCGGCCATCGAAGTTGTTGCCAATCGGGTGATCTGGGCCATGCCAATTGCAGCGGCGCTGCTGATCTACCGTAAACGCACGGCGGATCTGGTCACGGCGCTGAAAACGCCGCGGATGCTATTGATGGCCTGTGTGACGGCGGTGCTTATCTCGATCAACTGGGGGATCTATGTCTGGTCTATTGCGGTGGATCGGGCGCTGGATGCGGCGCTGGGGTACTATATCAACCCGCTGTTCTCCATCGCGCTGGGTGCCTTGCTGCTGGGGGAACGTCTGAACAAAGCGCAACTGGTGGCCATTGCGCTGGCTGCGGCAGCTGTTGGGGTCCTGTGGTATGATGCTGGTTCACTGCCCTGGCCTGCCGTTGGATTGACCGTCAGCTGGGGGTTCTACGCCTTCTTCAAGAAATCCCTGCCCATCGGTCCCAATCAGGGTTTCCTGCTGGAGGTGTTGATCCTGATGCCTTTTGGCATTGCGTATGTCACCTATCTGGCCGCCACGGGGCAGGGCCATTTGGGGGCGTCCGGGATGGACACGCTGTTGATCCTGGGCCTGGGTGTGGTGACGGCTGTGCCGCTGATCCTTTATGCCAATGGGGCCAAACTGCTGCGCTTGTCGACCATCGGGATTCTGCAATATATCGCGCCAACAATGATCTTTCTTGTGGCCGTGCTGGTCTTTGATGAACCCTTTGGTCAGGCGCGGATGATTGCCTTCCCGCTGATCTGGGCGGCACTGGTGATCTACTCGGCCTCGATGATCAAAGGGCTGCGGCGGTCGCGTCAGTAAGTTGGGCTTGGGGGCGCACGCTTGCAGGCCTGAGGCCAAGCGCGTAAGCAGCCCTCATGCAAAGTGCTGACTACAACCCGCCCAATGACCCGCTGGAGATCCTGCACGAGGATCACGAGATCGTGGTGGTCAACAAACCCTCCGGCCTGCTTTCTGTGCCGGGGCGGGGCGAGCATCTGGCCGATTGCCTGATCACACGGGTGCAGGCGGTGTTCCCGCAGGCGTTGCTGGTGCACCGGCTGGACCGCGACACCTCTGGTGTGATGGTCTTTGCCCTCAGCCCACATGCACAGCGCAATCTGTCGATGCAGTTCGAAAAACGCACCACCAAGAAAACCTATGTCGCCCGCGTTGCCGGTCGGATTGAGGAAAAGAAAGGCACCGTGGATCTGCCGCTGATCGTGGACTGGCCGAACAGGCCACGCCAGAAAGTGTGCCATGAGACCGGTAAACAGGCGGTGACCGACTGGCGGGTGCTGAAAACCTCAGACAGCGAGAGTCGCGTGCGTCTGACGCCCAAAACCGGGCGCAGCCACCAGCTGAGGGTGCATATGTTGGCCTTGGGGCATCCGATCCTGGGTGATCCGTTCTACGCCGAAGGGCCAGCGCTAGCGCATCCGCGCCTGATGCTGCATTCGGAGGAGCTGCGGATCAATCACCCAGACAGTGGCAAAGGTCTGTCTTTCCGCGCCAAGGCGCCTTTCTGAGGGACTGGCTTAGCGCAGACGACGGTCGGTCAGGTTTAGACGCTGGGCAATGATCGGCTGCATCAGCTGTTTCAAACCCAGGTCATCGCCCAGCAAATGCTCCACCTCATCCATCCGGTTGGTGGCCACCAGTTCCAGCAATTCCTGTCGCACTTTGCCCGCGCTGTCGCGCGGCAGGGCAGGCACAACCTGCACCAGATCAGCCTTGGGATCGGTCTGCGGCAGCGTCTCTGCCGTCACGTCGCCTTCAACAAAGGCGTAGAGCCCGACACCCCCCGCTGATTGCGCGTAGGTGGCAAAACCTACCTCTTGCGCACCGGCTTCAAGGTACGCCGCGCGTATGGCCGGGCCGTGCAGCTCAACGCGATCTTCGCTGCCCTCGCCGTCAGACCAGTTCATCAATCGGCGCGTGATGAAATTGTAGAGCCGCTTGCCGGTCGCCATCCAGATCCTTGAGGGCAGCGACTTCTGAGTCAGTATATCTTGCTCCTCAGCAGTCAGCAGGTCAGGCGCAAAAGCGCGTTTCTGCTTTAGCATGTGGCGCAGATCTTCGCGGGCGGCGGTGCGGAACCACCAGCCACGGCGGCGGTGCACGCGGGTCAGTTGAAAATCGATAACGCCGCAGCGGCCATCGGGCAGCATTAGCCAGTTCTGCGGCTTGGCGATGTCATTGTGGCAGACGCCGCGTTCGCGCAAATCAGCCAACAGGCGGTAGGCATCTTCATACCAGAGCGCCTCAGAAGGTTTTGCCAGATGCAGCGGGGTGCCTTCGGCCCAGACCCGCAGAATGCCCGCCTTGTCAGCGGCAATCAGCACCGGCGTTCCAGCGATGCCCTGCACGGCACGCAGGGCTTTTGCCTCTTTGCGGGCCAGCCATTGCGACAAAGGCCGGGCGTACCACGGTACCCCGTCCAGACGGCGCAGCACCACCTTCACCGATGGATCCGAGGTCAGGTGACCAGAAACAGTTTCCGAAAAGATATCGCGTTTCAGCACCGTATCAGGGGTGAAGTCACGCAGGGATTCGGGCTGGGTATCGGTACTGGTCGCCACATCGGCCCCCAAAAGAAAACATCCGGGGCGGTATAGCCCCGGATGCTGTGTTTCTGCAATGCCAGCCTTGCGGCGGGCGGGTCTTGGCTTATTCGCTCCAGCCGGCGACCGACTTGACCTCAAGGAAGTCCTCGATGCCCCAGACGCCGCCTTCGCGGCCGTTGCCCGACTGTTTCATGCCGCCAAAAGGCGCGCCAGCGCCGCGGCTGTGGCCGTTGATTTCCACCATGCCGGACCGGAACTGACCAGCAACACGCTTGGCACGCTCCATGTCCTGTGTCTGCACATAGTTGGTCAGGCCGTAGACGGTGTCATTGGCCATCTCCACCGCTTCCTCTTCGGTTTCGAAGGGAATGATCGACAGCACAGGGCCAAAGATCTCTTCGCGGGCGATGGTCATGTCGTTGTTTACATCGGCAAAAACGGTGGGACGCACAAAGAAGCCCTTGTTCAGACCCTCAGGACGGCCCACGCCACCGGCAACCACACGGGCGCCTTCGTCGATGCCCTTCTGGATCAGGCCCTGGATCTTGTTCCACTGCAGCTCGTTCACAACGGGGCCAATGTGGCGGCCCTTTTCGTGGGCGCTGGCAACGGCGGTGCTGTTGGCAATCTCGGCGGCCTCTTCGACCACACGGTCGTAGATTTCACGCTGCACCATCATGCGCGAAGGCGCATTGCAGCTCTGGCCCGAGTTTTCCATCATGTGACGGACGCCACGCTTCACCGCCTTTTCGTCCGCATCGGCGAACAACAGGTTGGCGCCTTTGCCGCCCAGTTCAAGATGCACACGTTTCAGGGTATGCGCCGCGTTCTGCGAAATGGCGATACCCGCGCGGGTCGAGCCGGTGAACGACACCATATCGACGTCTTTGTGGCCCGACAGGGTGGAGCCAACGCCGGCACCGTCGCCGTTCACCAGGTTGAAGACACCGGCGGGGAAACCTGCCTCATCCATCATCTCGGCAAAGAGCAGCGCGTTGAGCGGGCTTTCCTCGGAGGGTTTCAGAACCATGGTGCAGCCGGCAATGGCGGCAGCGATCACTTTCAAGGTGACCTGATTCATCGGCCAGTTCCAAGGGGTGATTAGCGCGCAGACGCCAATCGGTTCATGCACAATGCGGTCGTTCGGCGCGTGGTCACCCAGAGGGCGGACAAACTTGAATTTCTTTGCGGCCTTCAGGAAGTTGGCCGTGTGATAGGCACCGGCCCCAACCTGTGAAGCGGTGGCCATGTCAATCGGCGCGCCCATCTCTGCCGAGATGGCTTCACCCATTTCCGCGCCCCGGCGTTGGTAAACTTCGAGCAGCTTCTCAACCAGCGCGATGCGCTCTTCGGCAGGGGTCGCCATCCACGCAGAGAAAGCCGCCTTGGCCGCCGCAACCGCGGCATCCGCATCGGCCTGACCACCCAGCGAGATGACCGCGCAGGCCTCCTCGGTCGAGGGGTCGATGACGTGATGATCCTTGCCCTCAATCGGGTCCACCCAAGCGCCATTGATGTAGAACTGACGTTTCTCGATCATGTGATGACCTCCATTAGACGAATTTCGAATGTGTTTGCGCGCGTTCAAACGGAAAATTTTCCACCATGTGGAAGGGGTCTCCAGATTCCCGCGCACTTTGTCAGGGCTGTCCTTCAGGTGCAAGCCCCCTCAATCTGCCCAAATGATAATTTGATCAAATTAATTGGCAAGGGGATTCGCTGTGCATTTACGTAGGTTTTATTGTGGAATGGTGGAGGGAACAGGCAAGCGCACGGTCCCGACCCCTCTGCGTGCCTTCGCGGCACGGAATCGGGTTGCAACAATGCCGTGTCTGGTGATGATGCTTGCAAGACAGGGATTAGGGCCTACCTCGGCGTTACCCTGACCACTCAACATCTGTTGCAGCACCTGAAAGGAATTAGACAAATGGGTTTGCGCATCAACGACATCGTGCCGAATTTCACCGCCGAAACGGACCACGGCACCATTTCGTTCCATGACTGGATCGGCGACAGCTGGGCCATTCTGTTTTCCCACCCCAAAGACTTCACCCCTGTGTGCACCACCGAATTTGGCGCCGTCGCGCAGCTGAGCGAGGAATGGGCCAAGCGGAACACCAAAGTGATTGGTGTCTCGGTGGACGGTGTTGAGGAACACAAAGGTTGGAAAGGCGACATCGAGGCCTACGCCGGTGCTGAAGCCGGTTTCCCGATCATCGCCGACGGCGGTCTGGAAGTGTCCAAAATGTTCGACATGCTACCCGCAGATGCCTACCTGCCCGATGGCCGCACCCCGGCAGACAGCGCCACTGTGCGTTCGGTCTTTATCATCTCGCCGGACAAGAAACTGCAGCTGACCATGACTTACCCGATGACTGTGGGCCGCAATTTCGCCGAAGTGCTGCGTGCCCTGGACGGTCTGCAGCGCACCTTTGGCCAGCCGCTGGCCACGCCTGCCAACTGGCAGCAGGGGCAGGACGTCATTGTCGCTCTGGCGCTGGATGATGCCGCCGCCGAAGAAAAATACGGCGCGCTGGACAAAAAGCTGCCCTATCTGCGGTTTGCCAAGAACCCTGAGTGATCTGCCCCGCAGTTTGATTTTGAAACAGCCAGGTGATGCCTGGCTGTTTTGGTTTTAGCAGATTAAACCCTGGTCCATCCGTCCGCCCAGATATCCGGATTGCTCAAACTGGGCTTGCCGAACCACTGTTTGGGGGCAATAACCTGCCTGTTCAGATTTTTGTTGAGCCAAGCGGCCCACCACGAAAAGGAACTGTTGGCGATAATGTTGTGTTTGCACAGCGACATCAGGCGCAGGTCTTCAAAATCAGCTTCGGGACCATTGTGATCGATCACAACAACTTCACCAGGAAGTTTCAGGTTCTCTCGGGCCCAATCGGGTTCGTCTGAGAAAACAAAAAATGTAGGCGCTACCTTCAACGTCGGAAGCAACGCCGAGAGCGCTGCATCGTAGTGATTTTGGTCACAAACGACGTGGGATGCGTTTGAAACGTAGTCGCCGCGACGGACGTGAACAGAAACAGATAGCGTTTCCCCGATCCTTGAGACGAGTTCGGCGTTCTTGTCACGTGCGTCCGGGAAGGTGAAATCTGCAAGAATTTGTTCCCGAAACTTTTTGAAGTATTTTTCGGTTTGCCAATAGCCGTGAAGATAGGTGCCATCTGGAAGTGCGGAAAATTGTGGATCGAAGCCCAACGATTTTTCGCGATAAATCTTTGGCGCACGCTTTAGGGTCCGCCAAAGCGCATAGCCTATTGGGGATGCGTGTCTTGCGGGCGGCAGCTTAACCGACGGGTGTACAGGGAGCTGGAACACACGATGCAAACTGGATTCGCCGCGATGGATCGCTGCGCGGTCATCAACAACGAGACCTGTCCCGCGTTCCAGTGACAGAGCCCGCCCGGCCGCATATTGAAACATCTGATTGCCGGTGCGACCGCGAAATTGGGTGTAGATCATGACTTTGCCGAAAGTGATTTGATTGCTGATCGGTATTTGGCGCGTTGCCAGCTGCGCTTTACTTGCTCTACGCGGGATCTTTTCGCCTGAATAGTGGATCCCCCATGGCTTGCTGCGGCGCTTTCTATATGGCTCGGCCAAAGAGTAAGGCTATCCACTCCAGTCAGCCACCGCATCTGAAGCCAAGTGTCAACTGGGCGATCGAATTGGTTTGATCGCGACAACAACGTCTTGGCGGCATCCTTGCCAAGGAGGTACAAGGCGGCGGTTAGGCCGATTGTTTTGGGCCGAAACAGTGCGACGTTTAGGTGGGAAGCCACAGTGCTATGTGGTATTTCACGATTTCTCATCGGGAAACGGATGAGGCTGTCATTCGCGCCATGTTGCAGCGCGAGTTGCAAAGAATTCTCGAAGCCTGGCTGAACTACGACGTCATCTTCGGCAACCAATCCAAACATGTCGCGTCCTTCAGCAATTTCTTTCCACGCTTTGCGGTGGGACAAAAAGCACCCAATTTCCGACGGCATCAGACCGAAAGGGTAAGAGGGATTCAGTAAGTGCTTTTTGGCGAACATTTCACGTTCTGCGTTGCTCATTTCCCTTCCATCGACAGCATCAATCACCTGTGTATTGGGTAACGCCGCTATAAGCGCATCAACGAGTGGTTGGCGTTCGCTGCTTTTGGAGAGATGGATAACAAAGGATGTGGTCATATCATTTTGCTAAGGGCTTTGCTTGAAGCGGTCCAGAAATAAGTCCCGTATCTCATAACAAACTGGCCCCAACGCAAACGCTGGGGCCAGTCCTATTGTCGATGGAAAAGAGGTTTACTCTTCTTCTTTTTTGGCTTCTTCGCCGGTTTCCTGGTCGACGATTTTCATCGACAGGCGGACTTTGCCGCGGTCGTCGAAGCCGAGCAGTTTGACCCACACTTCCTGACCTTCTTTTAGAACGTCGGAGGGGTGGTTCAGGCGGCGATTTTCGATCTGGGACACGTGCACCAGACCGTCACGCTTGCCAAAGAAGTTCACGAAGGCGCCGAAGTCGACGATCTTCACAACTTTACCTTTGTAGATGGCGCCTTCTTCTGGCTCTGCCACGATCGAGTGGATCATGTCATAGGCCTTCTTGATGCACTCACCGTCGGGCGATGCGATCTTGATGATGCCGTCGTCGTTGATGTCGACTTTGGCGCCGGACACTTCAACGATTTCACGGATCACTTTACCGCCCGAGCCAATCACTTCACGGATCTTGTCGGTCGGGATCTGCATGGTTTCGATGCGCGGTGCGTGAACAGAGAATTCGGACGCGCCGGACAGCGCTTTGTTCATCTCACCCAGGATGTGCATCCGGCCCGCTTTCGCCTGTGCCAGAGCTTTCTCCATGATTTCAGGCGTGATGCCTGCAACCTTGATGTCCATCTGCAGCGAGGTGATGCCGTTTTCGGTACCCGCCACTTTGAAGTCCATGTCGCCCAGGTGATCTTCGTCGCCCAGAATGTCCGACAGGATCGCGTAAGAGCCATCGTCTTCCAGAACCAGACCCATCGCAACACCAGCAACCGCCGATTTCAGCGGAACGCCCGCGTCCATCATCGCCAGCGAGCCACCACAGACCGACGCCATCGAGGACGAGCCGTTCGATTCGGTGATCTCGGAAACCACACGTACGGTGTAGGGGAAGTCGGTCGGGGCGGGCAAAACAGCCTGCAGCGCACGCCATGCCAGTTTACCGTGACCGATTTCGCGACGACCCGGCGAACCAACGCGGCCCACTTCACCAACCGAGTAGGGCGGGAAGTTATAGTGCAGCAGGAAGTTCGAACGGTAGTTGCCGTGCAGCGCGTCGATGATCTGCTCATCGTCGCCGGTGCCCAGAGTGGTCACAACCAGACCCTGGGTTTCACCACGGGTGAACAGGGCCGAACCGTGGGTCCGCGGCAGCATGCCGGTTTCGGCAACGATCGGACGGATCTCGTCCAACGCACGGCCGTCGATCCGCTTGCCCTCTTTGACAACGGTGCCACGCAGAACGGTGGATTCCAGCTTCTTCAGGGCCGAACCCAGATCCGCATCTTCCTGCTGTTCTTCGCTCAGGCCAGCAATGATGGCTTCACGCGAAGCGGCAACAGCGGCAACGCGCTCTTGCTTGTCGGTGATGGCATAGGCGGCGCGCATCTGCTCTTCACCGGCGGCTTTCACCACTTCGAACAGCTCCGAGTAGTCGGGCGATACGAATTCGAACGGCTCTTTTGCGGCGTCTTCGGCCAGATCGATGATCAGGTCGATCACCGGCTGGATCTGCTCGTGGGCGAAGTTCACCGCACCCAGCATCTCAGCTTCGGTCAGCTCGTAAGCTTCCGATTCGACCATCATCACGGCGTCTTTGGTGCCAGCGACAACCAGATCGAGGCGCTGCTCGGGGTTGTTGCGCAGCTGATCCATGTCGTCCACGGTCGGGTTCAGAATGAATTCACCATCCTCAAAGCCAACACGGGCACAGGCGATCGGACCGCGGAACGGCGCGCCGGAAATGGTCAGCGCAGCAGAGGCGGCGATCATGGCAACAACGTCGGGGTCGTTGACCAGGTCGTGGGACAGCACGGTGCACATCACCAGAACTTCGTGTTTGAAGCCGGGAACGAACAGCGGACGGATCGGACGGTCGATCAGACGTGCGGTCAGGGTTTCTTTTTCGGTCGGGCGCGCTTCGCGCTTAAAGAAACCGCCAGGAATTTTACCGGCGGCGTAGTATTTCTCTTGGTAATGTACGGTCAGCGGGAAGAAATCCTGACCGGGTTTCGGTGCCTTCGCAAAGGTCACGTTGGCCATGACGGAAGTCTCGCCCAGAGTGGCGATGACGGTGCCGTCGGCCTGACGGGCAACCTTGCCCGTTTCCAGAGTGAGGGTCTCTTCGCCCCACTGCATCGATTTGGTCGTTACGTCAAACATATGCGTATCCTAGTTGGCAGCATCCTCGGGCGTATCCCGCGCTGCCTTGTGTAAATGACGGCCCCATTGCCGCCGACCCAATATCTTCATTGCGAGTGCCAGGGTCCGGGCACAACGTCTCAGATAGCGGGGCCATACATGTTTTTCAGTCGTTTTGAAACAACAATCAGACTCTTTCGCCTGCGGTACGGTTGAGAGTCGCGGCTTCAATCCGGTCCATATGGGCAAGGGCTTCGGCGCAGCTGGCGCCGTCGGCGCGGATCTTCTGCCAGATCCGTTTGCACGATTGCGGCGACCAGGGCAGCACCGCCTGTTGCAGCCAGTGGCGCAGGTCCGGGGCAAGCGCATCGTAATCCTGCATCGGATCTGCGTTGCGCCGCCGCCGTTTCAGACCTGTCTGGCCAAGGTTGCCGGCCCGGTGTCTGCGTCGTTCCGCCCGGGGCATCAGGCCAGTTCTTCCGCTTGCGCCTCATGGGCGTGACGCCAGTTCGGGAAGGGGTCCGACATATTTGCAAAACCGTCGAGGTTTTCAGCCGTTGCATTGCGCATCAGGCAGCTTTCCAACCCTTTGCGCATCGCGGCCCAATCAATGCCAGAGCCGATGAACACCAGTTCCTGTCGGCGGTCGCCAAAGGGTTCTTTCCAATGGGTGCGCATGTAGTTGCGGAACCCTTCGTGATCCGGCCAGCGCTCTGCCGCCATCGAGGCCCACCACGTCCCGATCGGACGCACGGTGGAAAGGGCGCCGGCCAGTGAAAATTCGGCCACCCAATTGGGGCGCGAGGCGATCCACATATGGCCCTTGGCACGGATCACCCCGGGCAGCGGTCCGTTGAGAAAATCGTGAATCCGACGTGGATCAAAGGGCGCATGGGCGCGGAAGACATAGGAGGTGACACCGTATTCTTCGGTTTCGGGCACGTGGTCTTCAAAACCATAAAGTTCCTTGGCCCACATCGGGTGCTCATGGGCGGTTTCAAAGTCGAACAGCCCGGTGTCCAGCAGCGCCTCTCCTGGCACATCAGAAAAATCGGTTTCGACAATGCGGGCATCAGCGTTGAGGCTGCGGATGATCTGACGCGCCGCCTTGGTGCGTTCGGGGCCAGCGGCCGAAACTTTGTTCAACACGACCACATCGGCAAATTCGATCTGATCCGTCAGCAGATGCACCAAGGTGCGGTCATCTTCTTCGCCCGCCGTTTCGCCGCGATCTGCCAGAAAATCATGGCTGGAGTAATCCTCCAGCAGGTTCACTGCATCCACCACGGTGGCCATCGTGTCCAGCCGCGCCACATCCGACAGGCTCAGCCCGTTTTCATCCCGAAACTCAAAAGATGTCGCAACAGGGATCGGTTCAGAGATGCCGGAGGATTCGATCAGCAGGTAGTCAAACCGGCCCTGATCCGCCAATTGGCGCACCTCGATCAGCAGGTCTTCACGCAGGGTGCAGCAGATACAGCCGTTGGACATCTCCACCAGTGTTTCATCTGTGTGGCTGAGGTTGCCAGTGTCATTACGCACCAGATCCGCGTCAATGTTCACCTCGGACATGTCGTTCACGATCACCGCAATCCTGCGCCCTTCGCGATTGTTCAAGAGCCGGTTCAGCAGGGTGGTTTTGCCTGCCCCAAGAAAGCCGGACAGCACGGTCACGGGTAGGCGAGGATCAGCAGGTCTGGAAGAGGACGTTCTGGACATGGGCGCACCTTTTTTGATTCGGGATGTGATAACATAACAATTCGAAGGTAAACACAACCCAAATGACAAACCCCACACACAAGGTGGCGGGGTTTTGCTAAGCGGGGCGTGAAGGGACGTGGTCAGGCCTCTTTCCGGCGCGTCGGGTGGCCCTTGATCCCAAAAGCTTTGCGCGCTGTTACCAGCCGCAGGTCGTCCGGGTTCATACCCATCGACAGGATGGTGTCGCGGTCAAACCGCTCTTTGGCGGCGGCGCGGTCGTATTTGGTGCCGAACAGCCGGTCAATCCATTCCATGCCAAAGCTCACATGGTAGGTGGCTTCGTGATCATTGAAGTGATGGCGCAGATGGCTGCGGGTCACCCGTTCGCCAAACCAGCCCTTCGGCACGTTCAGATGCGCCAGCGTGTGGCAGTACTCATAGAAGGTGAAGGCCGAAACGGACCCAACCGTCAGCGCCAAAAAAGGAAACAGCAGCGCCATCTGCCAACCTACGAAAGGCCAGAGAATAAGGAAGTGCACCACAAGGGACTTCGAGGCGAACTTGACCGGGTACCAGTGTTGATCACCGGTAAAAAACTCGGGGTCATTGGGAAATTCGTGGTGTCCGATATGACTGCGATAAAGCTCGTTAAAGGGGCTTTGATCGGTGGGCGGTTCACGGTGCAGCAGGAACCGGTGCATGGCATATTCGACAAAGAACTGCATCACCGCGCCATAGACCAAGGCCAGCAACAACCAGGGTGTCCAGAACACAACAGCGGCCACCACCCCCGCAATCCAAAGCGGCAGCAGGCGGTGCAAAGTGCCCATGTTCATCAAAACGCGCAGCGTTGGTCCCATGACTGATCCTCCCAAATCGTCCCGAGGGCAGGGTTGCGCCCACGGGGTCAGGCAAGAAATCTAGCAAACAGACAGGACCTGTCACCGTAGACTTGGCGTCAACTTCCTCCGGGACGCGACGGTAACGGGCCTAGCCCTGCGCTGTCTCACGTTGGTCAAACCCCTGCGACAATGTCTGGAGCCGTGCCACATCCGCCTTGTAGAACACCCAGTTCTTGATCTTTTTTGAACTGACCAGCCCCGCCGCTTCCAGCGCTTTCATATGGCTGGTGACCGTGGGTTGGGTCAGGCCGGTCTTGTCGGTGATAAAGCCGACGCACACCCCATCCTTCAACCGGCAGCCATCCCGTTGTGGCGGGAAATGGCACAGCGGATCCAGCAGCCAGTCCATGATCTGCGCACGATGCGGATTGGCCAAAGCACGCAGTGCTGGCACCATGTCGACAAATCCGTTGCTCATATAGAAATCTCTCTATATAGCTTTTCTTCGATATAGATTCGCATGTTGGGACAATGCCATGAATGAGCTTGAGTTGCTAGAAGAAGCGGACCGTCGCGCGCGCCACTATGTATCGGGCGTTGCCACACAGCGGGTTTTCCCGTCGGCTGAGGCGATTTCTGCCCTGGCAGAGTTTGACGAGCTGTTGCCTGAACAAGGCCATCCCGCAGTCGACACCTTGGCGCTCATGGACCGGCATGGCTCGCCAGCGACGGTGGTGAACAACGGCCCGAATTATTTCGGTTTTGTGATCGGTGCGACCCTGCCTGCGGCCGCAGCTGCGGAACGGCTGGCGGGGGCGTGGGATCAATGTGCCTCGACCTTTGATGGCAGCCCAGCGGCAGATGCGATCGAGAAACAGGCGGCGAAGTGGCTGTTGGAGGTGCTGGATCTGCCACGGGAGGCGGCTGTTGCCTTTGGGACTTCGGCGACGGCTTGTGGGCTTAGCGCCCTGGCCGCGGCACGGGCCGATGTTCTGGCACGGCAGGGGTGGGACTATGCCGAACAGGGTCTTATGGGCGCACCCGAAGTGAAAGTCGTGGTACCAGAAACCGCTCATGTCACCGTGCGCAAAGCCCTGCAGATCCTTGGGTTTGGCTGGGCGAATGTCATCAAGGTGCCGGTTGATGCCGAAGGGCGTTTGATCCCTGCCGAAATGCCGCAACTCGACGACAAAACCATCCTTATCCTTCAGGCAGGTGAGGTGAACACGGGGGAGTTTGACCACTTTGCCGAGATCATCCCCGTTGCCAAAGCGGCGGGTGCTTGGGTGCATGTGGATGGGGCCTTTGGCCTCTGGGCGCGGGCCTCGGCGTTGAAGGGGCTGACAGAGGGTATCGAAGGCGCGGACAGCTGGACCACCGATGGGCACAAATGGCTGAACACCCCCTATGACGGGGCAATGGCGATCTGCCGCGATCCGCAGGCCTTGGCGCGGGTGATGAACTCCGACGCGGCTTATTCCACGGCTTCCGCAGATTCGCAGAAAAACCTGACGCTGGAGTTTTCCCGCCGTGCGCGCGGTATCCCGATCTGGGCTGCGTTGCGCAGCCTGGGGCGTCAAGGTGTGGCCGCGCTGGTTGAGAAACACCATGCCCAGGCGCAGCAGATTGGCGCGGCGTTGCAGGACGCAGGATTTGATGTGTTGAACCGTGTGGTTCTGAACCAAGTGCTGGTGCGCGGAACGGATGATGCGGCTACGGCGCGGGTATTACAGCAGGTGCAAAACAGCGGCGAGGTCTGGTTCGGCGGCACCGTCTGGCAAGGCCGACCGGCGTTTCGGATCAGCCTGTCCTCCTTCCGCACGGAACAGGAAAACGTCGACCGGTTGATTGCTCTGCTGCGCCGCATTGGGCCAAACGGTTGAGTTAAAACGTAAAACGCCCACTCCGAAGAGTGGGCGTTTCTTTGGATCGTGAAGATCCGAAAACCTTAGCGACGCAGGCCCAGACGTTTGATCAGGTCAGCGTAACGGGCTTCGTCTTTACCCTTCAGGTAGTCCAGCAGCTTACGGCGCTGAGCAACCATCATCAGAAGACCACGGCGGCCGTGGTTGTCTTTTTTGTGGGTTTTGAAGTGCTCGGTCAGGGTCGCGATGCGCGAGGACAGAATAGCAACCTGTACTTCGGGCGAACCGGTGTCGCCTTCTTTGGTTGCGAATTCTTTCATGACGCGGGCTTTTTCTTCAACGGTGATCGACATCGGGTTTCTCCTAGTTAGAGGGTTCAGGGCACAAGCCGGGATGTCGTCCAGACAAGGTCCTATGGAGGAATCGCGCTGCATCGGCAGAAGCGATGCGCGCTGATAGGGGAATTTGCGCTGAAAGGGAAGTAAAAAAGGCCTATGCAGCCGGTTGCGGCTGTATCAGGGACAGCACAAGGGCGCTTGGGGTCAGGCGCGTGACTGAGGGATTAGCCGAATATCGGCCACGGCGCTTTCGCCAACGCCATGAAGTAACGCCACCTCTTCCCCGTCGAGGAAGACAATCAGGTCGTCAGGGTCGGCCGCATCGGGCGCAACGCTAAGCATCGGGGCCGGGCCTGCACTGTCGTCATAAACCAGCACAAGCGTGTCCTCGCCGGTATCAAAATCCATCACCTGCGCACTGGCGGTCGCGGACTCTGCAATCATCCAATCCGCACCCGCCCCGGAACTGACAATATCGCCAGAACCAAAGGTGATTTGATCGTCCCCACCGCCCCCGTTGAGGAAATCAAGCACATCGTCGCCTGCCCCCGTCAGCGTGTCGTTGCCCCAGCCCCCGAACAGCGTGTCAGAGCCGTCATCGCCGCGCAGGACATCATCCCCCAGCCCGCCATGCAGGGCATCCCCACCTTTGCCGCCGCTTAACGCATCCGCCCCATCGCCGCCATGCAGCGTGTCGGCACCGCTGCCGCCCTGCAGGTCGTCGGCATCCAGGCCGCCAAACAGTGCGTCCGCACCGTCGCCGCCCAGCAGGTCATCCGCCCCGTCGCCTCCGCGAATCTGGTCGTTCCCGTCATAGCCGTGGATCTGGTCGTCGCCCGCATGGCCCATCAGCAGGTCGTCAAAATCGCTGCCGGCAATGATATCGGCGTCCAGGCTGCCATTTACCGGTGCCAGATCAGAGGCGGTGGTCCAGTCTTCCTGAATGGGCAGCGTCGCAGGGGAGGCGGAGGAACCGTCGTCGGGGGGGAACATGCTGTCAAACATATCGGTGGCTGGCGCGCCGAAACCATCCGAGGGCAGCTGCGCCTCATCCTCCTCGGACGGGTTGTTTTCGACATCCTCCATATCCGGGGACGTGGCAAAACCGGCCAGCGCCACGCCCGCCATCATTGCGCCTAACATGCCTGCCACAAGCCACATACCGAATCCCGCAAGTCACCTCTGAACTGAGGGGTGAAAGTGTGGGGGATCAGGCCTGGTAGGTCAAAACCCGTTCGATCTGATGGTTAACCGCTGCTGAAGGTCACGGTGCGCTGGCCCGTCTCACTGGCCTGTCTGTTCAGTGCCGATGGCGCGGTCGAACTCATCTGCCAAGATCACCATCCAGTCTCCGATCACCGGCAGAAACTCGAACTGTGACAGCCACCAACCAATGATCGACACCAGTAGCGTCGCACCGATCACGGAGCCCAGACCAAAGGCAAGGCCGCGCAGAAACTGAAAGCCGATCAGCCGCCAGATCGAGTTCTGTACCGCGATAAAACGGTGGCTGTTCAGCTTCTCAACCTCGTCCGTCAGGCGGGTCAGGGTTTCCTGCGCTTTGACCTCGGCCTCGGACAATGGCGCGGGGTAGGGGGCAGAGAGGGGAGCGTTGGTTGGTTCGGTCATCGGGCCTCCTTCAGGCGGGGATCTGCCACAATTCCGGCTGCTGCGTGTAGGCGATATAAAGCGGGTGTTTAGGGTGTCCGGCCTTGGTCAGCCCCAGCGCATAGACCTCTCGGCCGGTACCCCGCAGCAGACCCGCGATATGAGCGCCGTGGTTGCGGTGATCGCCGTGGCTGCCCCAAGCCGCAATGATCTGATCAGCCCAGTCACAGCCCTCCAGAATGGTCTGGTCATTGGCGGGGCCAACCGGATCCTCGGCGGCGCGCATCGCGCGCGGATCGGTGTCGCGCCAGGCAAAGATATTGGTGACCCGAAAGGCGCCGAACCCCAGCGCCCGCGCCCGTCGCTCACAGCGTTCCACCGTGGGGTCGTTCTGAACCTCGGTTGCGGTAGACGGGTTCAGCATCACAAACAGGGCCTTGCGCCCCGCCGGATCCCAAACACGGGTCAGCTGGTAGCGGTATTTTTCGCAGTCCGAATAGACCGCAACGGAATGGGCATCGCCCTTCTGGAATTCGCGCGTAATCATCCCCGCACATGGCCATAATTCCGTCAGTGGTGCAATGCGATCCTGCGCCAAACCCTGCAAAGGCAGGGCTTTGGCCCTGTTGGTCCGCCGCCGATTGTCGTCATCTAGATGACTCTAGGGATCCCTAAGGATATGTTAGTGTCCCCTCATAAGTCGAAAACGACGATCCATATGAGGTAGTGCAGTGACCTTTCTGTTTTTATTGAGTGCGATGTTTGCGAGTGCGTTTGGTTTGACTGATCTGGAGGGGTCCGATCAGCAGGCACTCTCAGAGGATGTGAACGCCCCCGGGGCCGGTGGGGACTTGGCCTTGGATGATGAACCCGAACTGGTGGACCCAGAGGTCTATCTGGCGGGCGGGCGCGGCGATGATGTTCTGGGTGGGGGCACCGGGAACGACACGCTGTTCGGCGAAGCCGGAGCAGACACGCTGGAGGGTGGATCAGGGGACGATCTGCTCTTCGGCGGCTCCGATGACTTTTTTGGCGATGACTGGAACCACCAGCCGGGTGAGATGGACCTGCACGGCAATGACGGCGATGTGCTGATCGGCGGTGCGGGCGATGACATGCTGTATGTTGGTCCCAACGGTCAGGCAACGGGCGGCGAAGGCGGCGATACCTTCAAAGCCATCGCGCTGGGCTATTTCGGCACCCATGAAGCGGCCGAGATCACGGATTTCGACGCCACTGAGGACTCGATAGAGATCGATTATGCCCTGCATGAAGGTGTCTATACATCGGACTTTGCCACCGAAGATGCGGTGGACAGCTTCTTGATGACCTATGACGCTGCTGCCGACCAAACGGTGGTGGAACTGGGTGGCCAGGACATCCTGACCCTCACTGGCGATCAGAGCGATCTGAGTGTGGCTTTCTATGACGGTGAAACTGATCCCGCTGCGCCCGTCTGGCTGGATGTGGACGGCAATGTGATCCCCACCACTGAAGGCGAAGCCGCCCATGTCATCCTCACAGCACGCGCCCTGCAGGATCTGGTCGGCGAAGCGAGCTAAACCCGCGCCAGCCCAAGCCCCTGCACAAAGACTGTAAATCAGCCTCAACATTGCCGCAAAACGTCTCTAGGTTGTTGGAAGTTAATTCTCTTCTACGACATTTGGCATGACACCCCTGATGATCCTCCTAGGCTTCAGTGCACTTTTGATTGGTGCAGGGTTCCTGCCAACCGAGCAGGACACTGCAGAAGAAGACATTCCAGAAGAAGACACAGTAGAAGACCAGACCCTTTCCGGCTCCGAAGGTGAGGCGCATCTGCTTGTTGGCGGTGCCGGCAATGATCTGTTGACTGGCGACGCTGGAGAGGCCGACAGTTTGGTGGGCGGAGAAGGTGATGACACCCTTGTTGTTGCCGAAGACAACATCGTTACCGGGGGCGCAGGTTCAGACACTTTTCGGCTGGGAGTGAATGGCCTTGATGGCGTCATCACCGATTTCAACCCGGATGAAGACGTGGTTGACGTCAGAAATGGTTCCAACGAACGGGACTATATAGACCTTTTTCTTAGCGAGGACGGCACCGGCCTTTATATCGCCGCCAACGATTGGCCAACGGCGCTGATCCACCTGCCAAACGTGACACTGGAGGAAGGTCAGACCATCTCGGTTGTTTTCGATGGCTACGGTGATGCGGGACCAGAGCGTCACGAACTTCGGCCCGTTGGTGTTTTGCCCCCGACCTACCTTGCAACCTTTGGCACCACCGAAGTTGAACTGCTGCAGGGCACAGCGGAGGACGATTGGATATTCGCGACAGAATGGTTCAACCTTAGCGAAGGGCACGACACTGTTTTGGGCGGGGAAGGTGATGATCACCTCTTCAGTGGAAACGATGAATTTTACAATGAATATCGCAACCACTCCGCAGGTTTGAGCTTCTTTACCCATAGCACTGGCGTTGAGATGGATGGGGAAGGTGGTGACGATACCCTATGGCTGGGCGCGGCTGACACGGTGACGGGCGGCACTGGCGCAGACAGTTTCCATGTCATTGCCCAATACACACCGGAAAGCAGCTGGTCTGGTGAAATAACCGATTTCCAAACGGGGGAGGATCAGTTGGTGATCCATCACGCGGTGGCTGGCAGCTATAACTTCGGTTTCCCCACGGTCGAAACCGCAGACGCTTTGTCGACCATCGAACTGACCTATGATGCTGGGACCAACCAGACTTCGGTGATGATTGGCGATTGGTTGGTGGCCCGCCTGAACGGGGATCAAACCACTGCGACGGTCGCGGCAACAAATGGCGAAGATTTCGATCCCACTGTTTGGCTTGACGCAAGCGGCAACGCCATCACCGAAGAGGTTGCCAAAGCCGCGGACATCCTGTTGGTTGCTGGCAGCCAAGAGGGTGTTTTCTGGGAAAATAGTTAAGGTCCTGACACGCTGGCGCGCTGCAACCCCGGTGAACGACAGAATTGGATGAATGCGCCGGTGGTCCCGAACGGAATGGTCTAGGGATCAGCCGCGCACAAACACGCGACTGGGGTGCAGTTCGCCGGCTTTGAAGACGCCAACGGCCACGGCTTCGCCGTTCAGGCTGGCCCAGCATTCGTCGCCGTATTCCACATCGGTTGCGATCACCAGACCGGGGTTGCCGTTGCGCATCTTGGCGGCGCCTTGTTCGGTGGTTTTCACCTCTGGCAGATCGGCCAGACCTTCCTCCAGCGGCAGCAGATGTTCGTCTAGTGCCGGGGTGCGTTCCATTTCGATCACCTGATCCAGGGTCAGGCCGTCCTCGGCCTCAAATGGGCCGGACCAGATGCGACGCAGATGCAGCACGTGACCGTGACATCCCAGCGCCGCACCCAGATCCCGCGCGATGGAACGCACATAGCCGCCCTTGCCGCAGGTCATTTCCAGCTCCACATGGTCCGCATCGGGGCGATCGGTCATCACCAGTTCTTCGACCCAAAGCGGGCGGGCAGCGATCTCAAAATCTTCATCCCCATCGCGGGCCAGCTTATAGGCGCGTTCGCCATCGATTTTCACAGCCGAGAACTTGGGCGGCACCTGCATGATGTCACCCAGAAATCCGCCAAGAGCGTCCTTGATCTGTTCGTCCGTTGGGCGCGCATCGCTTTCGGCGATCACTTCGCCTTCGGCATCATCGGTGTTGGTCGCCTGACCCAGACGCACCACAAAACGGTAAGCTTTCAGCGCATCTGTGATGAAAGGAACCGTCTTGGTTGCCTCCCCCAAAGCGACGGCCAGAACGCCGGTGGCCTCAGGATCCAGCGTGCCGGCATGGCCTGCTTTTTTGGCTTCCAGCGCCCATCGCACCTTGTTCACCACAGAGGTCGAGGTGATGCCCGCTGGCTTGTCGATCACCAGCCAGCCCGAAATGTCACGACCCTTGCGCTTGCGCCCCATGATGAACCTCGATCTATCTTGAATACGGGTGAGGCGCGCCAGTTACCGCAGACCTTGCCCCCTGTCAAACCTGCTTGGCCTGTCGAACCTGCTAAGCCTGTCGAACCCACCAGCCCTGCCAGTCCAGATATCCGCGTTTGACCGGTTGGGTCTGAAGCCCCGCAGTCTGCGCCTATTTCTTCAAGCTGCCAAGGGGCACGGTAAGGCCGATCATTGGACCTACCGGAAACCCGATGTCGCGGCGGTCCTGGCTGGGGATGAAGACGCGGGAAATCTTGCCGTCCAGAAACAGCGCATTGGGCAGGCCCAGGGTGTCGCGAAACAGGGTGGCGAAATCGTGGAAATTCACCCGTGCATCGGAAATGGCAAAGACCACCCGCCGCCCGTCCGCAGAGGTGCCAACGCCATTGCGGATATGGCGCGAGCTGCCACCGTCAATGAAGCGCGGATGCAGGGCGCCGTTGATCACCAGCATGGGACCAGACTGGGTGGCGAAGCGGCAGTTGGGGCGGGTCGCGGCAAAGTGGCGTGTCTCGATCACATCGGCGCGGCTTGGACGTATGCAGAACACGCCATTGGGCAGCAGCCCAAAGTTGCCTTCGCTGCGTCCGGTTAGCAGCGGCGCGATCTCTTGCCCGTCTTCAACATAGAGCCCGACCGGCGTGCGATCTTGATGATACATGCCGCCGTTCATGGCAAAGCTTAACGCGCGCCCTTCGGCGGCCAGTTTCTGGTTCACCCGTGAATAATGCCCCAACAAGCCACGTTCGTCGCTGTGAAACAGCCGCAGGTCCGCCGTGGCGGGATCCACTTCGCAAACCGTGTAGGGGCTGCCCAAATGCAAAAGGCGCTGACAGTCCAGCGCCTTTACAGGAAATGCAAACAGCGTCAGCGCCAGCACCAGAAAAGCGACCGGCATGCACATTGGACTCAGTCCTCCCCCTCGGGGGTGTCGGGCTTGTCCAGATCGCGGCGCACGTCGTCGCGGTTCAGCAGGGCGCGGGTCTCATCCATCCGGTCAAACGAAGTGTCGACCTTGAAGCGCAGCTCGGGCGCATGTTTCAGCCCACATTTCTTGCCGATGGTGCGGCGCAGTTCCCATTGGTTCCGTGCCAGAATTTTGACCGCTTCGTCGCCGTCCTTGCCGCCCAATGGCAGCACATAACAGGTCGCCACACGCAGATCCGAGGTGATCTGAACCTCGCCCACGGTGATCGACATGCGGCTGAGATCATCATCGTGGATCTCCCCCCGCATCAACAGGTCAGACATCGTCCGGCGGATCAGTTCGCCGACGCGCAATTGCCGGGTGCTGGGCCCGGCGCCATATGAGTTTCCTTTGGCCATGGGCTGCATCTAAGGCGTCTTGTCCCCTTTGCCAAGCGGCCATTGCTGGTCTATGCAGACGAAAACCATGTTTTCTAGGAGTTTCAGAGCCATGACCAACTTGCCGGGAATCGTCATCACGGGTGCATCGGGCCGTATGGGGCAGATGCTGATCAAAACCGTGCTGGAGAGCGACAAGGCCAAGTTGGTCGGCGTTGTGGAACGCACAGGCCACGATTGGGTCGGTCGCGACGTGGGCGAATGCATGGGTGGGGCCGCCGTGGGTGTGGCCGTGACCGACGATGCGTTGGAGGCGTTTTCCAAAGCGCAGGCGGTGATTGATTTCACCGCACCTGAAGCGACAGTTGAATTTGCAGCACTGGCGGCACAGGCCCGCGCCGTACATGTCATCGGCACCACCGGCATGGCCGAAGAACACTTGACCAAGGTGAACGCCGCCGCCCGCCACGCCACGGTGATCCGGGCTGGCAACATGTCATTGGGTGTGAACCTCTTGGTGCAGCTGACCAAGAAGGTTGCCGCTGCGCTGGATGAGGATTTTGACATCGAGGTGATCGAGGCGCATCACAACAAAAAGGTTGATGCTCCCTCTGGTACAGCCCTGATGCTGGGCGAGGCTGCGGCTGAAGGCCGGGGTGTAAACCTAGAAGATGTGCGCGATTCGGGGCGTGACGGCATTACGGGCGCCCGCAAGAAGGGTGACATTGGCTTCACTGCTATTCGCGGCGGCGACATTGTGGGTGAACATGACGTGTTGTTTGCGGCGGCGGGCGAACGCATTGTGCTGCGTCATCTGGCGACAGACCGCGCGATCTTTGCCCGTGGCGCGCTGAAGGCGGCGCTTTGGGGGCAGGGCAAGGCCCCCGGCGAATACGATATGATTGACGTGCTGGGCCTTTAAGCCCGGTCTGCGCGGCGCGCCGCATCCGAGTCGGTATGGATCTTGCAAGCCTTGGCGCAAAGCAAGATCCACTTAACAAATGGCCGCCTCATGCTGCGCAAGATCGCCTTCCTCGTGACCTTCTCTCTCATCGCCACGCTGGTGATGCCCCCCTTGCCGCCCGCTCAGGCAGAAGGGTTCTTTACCGTGAAAGACCGGCAGGACTTCCTGGAGCAGATGCAGGGAAAATACATCAGCCAATCAGGACGTTGGATGCGGTTTGACGATCTGGGGCAGGTGAAAGGCCGGGTCTGGGGACGGCCGCTGTTGGGCAATTGGGAATGGAAAGACGGCCAGCTGTGCAAGCGGATCTTCCACGGCACAATGGATCAAGGGGAAAGCTGCGGTATTGTCCGCTCCAGCGGTGCAACGCTTTATATCGTGCCTGACAAAGGCCGGGGTGAGCGCGAACGCTATAGTATCAAGGTGGACTGAATAGCCCTGCGGTCAGATCAGAAATCGACCGCGATGCCCTTCTTCTCCCAATCGCCATAACGCACCGGCTCTGGTCCGTCGCGCCCCCCCAACTCTTTTGGCAGCGTTTCAGCTTCGGCGGCTTTCTTGCGGCGTTCAGCGGCCTCGGCCAGCGCCCGTTGGGCAGCCGGGGGCAGGTCGTTCAGGTCTTTGCGGGTCTCGTCCATCTTGTGTCCTTCCTAAGGCACCTGCCCGCTGATATACGCCCCCAAACCGCCAAGGCAAAGAGGCCCAAGGACAGAACCATGCGCAAACCCCATGCAAATTCCCGTTCCGGCGGCAAACCCGGCGCCAAATCCGGTCCAAAGGGGGGCCAGAAGCCGGTGCAGAAACGGGCCGCGCCGACGCCGCGCTCGACTGCGCTGCATCTGTTAACGGAAATTCTGGGCGAAGGGCGGCTGCTGTCCGAACTTTTGGCGCATGGGACGCTGGATCGGTTGGAGCCAGCAGATCGCGCCCGTGCCCAACGGCTGGCGCTGGAAGTGCTGCGCAATCTGGAGCGCGCCGACCGTGTGCTTAAGAAACATCTGCGTAAAGCGCCGCCCCTAAGGGTTCAAAATATCCTGCGCATCGGCGCGGTAGAGCTTTGCACCGGCGGTGATGCGCATGGCGTAGTGAACGAAGCGGTGGCGCTGACGGCGGCAAACAAACGCACGATGGGTCTGAAAGGTCTGGTCAACGCGGTGCTGCGTAAAGTGGCAAGTGATGGCCCTGCGGAATGGGCCAAACTGCGGGTGCCACGCCTGCCGCGCTGGCTGCGTGACCCGCTGGTGATGGGCTATGACAGTGAGGCGGTTCTGGGCATGGAACGTGCGCATCTGGCAGGCGCCCCCTTGGATCTAACGGCCAAGGGCGATCCGGCGGCGCTGGCCGAAGCGACGGGCGGTACGCTGCTGCCCACGGGCTCGGTCCGGTTGGAAAACCCCGGTCAGGTCTCGGCACTGCCGGGGTATGAGGCGGGTGATTGGTGGGTGCAGGACGCTGCTGCCGCTTTGCCAGCGAAGATGCTGAATGTGCAAAAAGGGGAAACCGTTCTGGACATGTGCGCCGCCCCGGGCGGTAAAACCATGCAGATGGCCGCTGCTGGCGCGGACGTGACGGCGTTGGACCTGTCGGAAACGCGCATGGCCCGTGTCGCGGAAAACCTCGGCCGTACCGGTCTGAACGCGCAGATCGTGACAGGCGACGCTTTGGAGCATCAGGGCCAATATGATGCTATTCTGCTGGACGCCCCCTGTTCCGCCACCGGCACCATCCGCCGCCACCCCGACCTGCCACTGGCCAAAGACGGGTCCGAGTTTGGCCAGCTGATCGACCTGCAGGTGCAGATGATCGACCATGCCTTGTCGTTGGTGAAACCCGGTGGGCGACTGGTGTTTTGCACCTGTTCGCTGCTGCCGGACGAAGGTGAATGCCAGATCGAGGAAGCGCTGGAGCGCAATCCCGAATGGGAAGTTGACCGCGAATCGCTGGACTTGCCCGGTGTCGATCCAAGCTGGATCACCGAGGAGGGCGGCCTGCGCCTACGTCCCGACTATTGGGGCGATACCGGTGGCATGGACGGGTTCTACATGGCCTGCCTGCGCCGCAAACCCTAAGCCCTGTTAGCGCTGAAGGCGGCTTTGCCCGCCTGTCAGCCGCTCCTTGCCGAGCGTGCCCTGCTACGGGAATTGAGCGGTGACAGGATAACCCTTTGCGGGCTATCCTCATCCAAAATTCACCCGAGGGTCAGCGCCGCCTGCACCCGAACGGGCGCGAGAGGCAGAGATTACATGTCCAACGGGGCACAGACAGAGGCGGGCAACCCCTCTGGAAAAGAGGCCGGAGAGGGCCTGACCGCGCGCTATACGCGCTGGATGCATCAGCTGCATGCACGCTGGGCCGGCATGGCGCGGCCCGCCACTGGATTCGTCAGTCAGCCGGAACCAAGGACCATCGGCACCTTTGCCAAGGGGCGGCAGTTGCTGGCCGGAAACTACCTTTTTGCGGGCCACCTGATCGAAGCCAAAGGCACAGTTCTGTGGGACATCCCCCCGCCGGACCAGATCTGGGAGGAAGAAATCCACGGGTTTGTCTGGCTGGATGATCTGGCTGCAGTGGGTGATCCACGCACGCGCGAGCTGGCATCGGAATGGCTTTGGGCGTGGATCGACCGGTTTGGCAAAGGCGTAGGGGCCGGTTGGACACCGGACCTGACCGGACGGCGGATCATCCGCTGGATCCATCACGCGCTGTTTGTGCTACGCTCTCAGGACGCCGAAGCCTCTGAGTCTTTCTACCGTTCGTTGGCGCATCAGGCGATTTTCCTCAGTCGACGCTGGCAGAAAACCACCCCGGGTCTGCCCCGGTTTGAGGCATTGACCGGGCTCCTTTATGCAGGGCTTTCCTTGCAGGGCATGGATCAGCACGTGGAGCCGGCGGTGAAGGCGCTGGCCAAAGAATGCAAAAGCCAGATTGATGAACAGGGCGGCTTGCCCACCCGCAACCCGGATGAGTTGTTGGAGGTGTTCACCCTGCTGACCTGGGCCGCAGCGGCGCTGCATGAGACCGGCCAAGCGGTTCACCCAGACCACGCTGCAGCGATTGACCGGATTGCGCCGACCCTGCGCACCCTGCGCCATGCGGACGGCGGCCTTGCTCGTTTCCACGGTGGTGGCCGCGGGCTGGAGGGGCGGTTGGACGCAGCGCTGGCGGCTTCGGGTGTGAAGGAACGGATGCCGGACGGCCTGTCGATGGGCTATGCACGGCTGAGCGCGGGGCGGACGTCTGTGATCGTGGATGCGGCGTCACCTCCTACGGGCAAAGCATCGGGCAACGGCCATGCCTCTACACTGGCGCTGGAACTGACTTCGGGGCGTAGACCTCTGGTGGTCAACTGCGGATCGGGCGCGGTGTTCGGTGCTGACTGGCGGCGCGCAGGACGGGCCACCCCCAGCCATTCGACCCTATCGCTTGAGGGCTATTCCTCCTCCCGGCTTGCACCCCGCGTTGGGCGGCAAGAGCTGCTGGCGGATGTGCCCAAACGGGTGCCGGTGCAGATGAGCCAGGCCCCTGACGGGATCCGCTTTGAAGGGGGGCATGACGGCTATACCCGCACCCACGGGCTGACCCATGCCCGCACGCTGGAACTGACCTTTGACGGCCGTGGCATGGCTGGGGAGGATCTGCTAGTGGCGCTGGAGGGCAGCGATAAGCAGAAATTCGACAAGGCAATGGACCGGGGCAAGCTGCAAGGCATCCCGTTCCAGATTCGTTTCCACCTGCATCCCGAGGTCGAAGCCTCGGTGGATATGGGCGGCGCGGCGATCTCTCTGGCGCTGAAAAGTGGGGAACTTTGGCTGTTCCGGCACGATGGCAGCCTGAAAATGTCGCTGGAACCGTCGGTTTATCTGGAAAAAGGCCGTTTGAAGCCCCGTGCGACCAAACAAATCGTTTTATCCGGGCGCGCAATGGATTATGCGACGCGCATCCGGTGGTCGCTTGCCAAGGCACAGGAAACGCCGATCAGCATACGCGACTTGAACCGGGAAGAGCTGGACCTGACCTGAACAAGCAGAGAGCTACCCTCCCATGACCAATCCCACTGCCATTCGCCGTGCGCTGATTTCCGTATCCGACAAGACCGGTCTTATCGACTTGGCCCAGTCCCTGAACGCGCGCGGTGTCGAGCTGCTGTCCACTGGCGGCTCCGCCAAGACAATCCGCGATGCGGGCATTCCGGTAACCGACGTTGCCGATGTGACCGGCTTCCCTGAAATGATGGATGGTCGGGTCAAGACACTGCACCCCAAGGTCCACGGTGGTCTGCTGGCGCTGCGCGACAATGACGCCCACGTCGCCGCGATGGACGAACATGACATTGGCGCAATCGACCTCTTGGTGGTGAACCTCTACCCGTTCGAAGCCGCGCTGGCCCGCGGTGCCGATTACGATGAGATGATCGAAAACATCGACATCGGTGGCCCCGCCATGATCCGTGCGGCTGCCAAGAACCATTCCTTTGTCACCACCGTTGTGGATGTGGAAGATTACGATGCCCTGATCGCCGAACTGGACGCAAATGAGGGTGGCACCACCTATGGTTTCCGTCAGAAGTTCGCTCAGATCGCTTATGCTCGTACTGGCGCCTATGACGCGGCTGTGTCGACCTGGATGGCATCGGCCATTGGCGAAGAGACCCCGCGCCGCCGTGTTTTTGCCGGTACGTATGTGCAGGGCCTCCGCTACGGTGAGAACAGCCATCAGGGTGCAGCGTTTTACAGCGATGGCTCGGGCCGTCCGGGTGTGGCTGTGGCAGAGCAGCATCAGGGCAAAGAGCTGTCCTACAACAACATCAACGACACCGATGCCGCCTTTGAGCTGGTGTCCGAGTTCCTGCCGACCGATGGTCCGGCCTGTGCCATCATCAAACACGCCAACCCCTGTGGCGTGGCCCGCGGCAGCTCGTTGGAAGAAGCCTATGAAAAGGCCTTTGACTGCGACCGCACCTCGGCCTTTGGCGGCATCGTTGCACTGAACCAGCCGCTGGATGCAGCCACCGCCACCAAGATCACCGAGATCTTCACCGAAGTTGTCATTGCCCCCGGTGCCGATGACGCCGCGCGTGAGATCTTTGCCAAAAAGAAGAACCTGCGTCTGCTGACCACACCTACGTTGGCCAACACCTTGGACAAAGGTTTGGCCTACCGTCAGGTCTCGGGCGGGATGCTGGTGCAGGACCGTGACAACGGTTTCATCGGTATGGACGACCTAAAGGTGGTGACCAAACTTGCCCCAACCGAAGAGCAGATGCGCGATCTGCTGTTTGCTTGGAAAGTGGCGAAACACGTTAAATCCAACGCCATTGTCTACGTGAAAGACGGTGCGACCGTTGGTGTGGGCGCGGGCCAGATGAGCCGCCTCGACAGCGCCTTGATTGCCGCCAAAAAAGCCGAGCGTATGGCCGAAGCGATGGGCCTGCCTGAGCCGCTGACCAAAGGCTCGGCCGTCGCGTCCGACGCCTTCTTCCCCTTCGCTGATGGCCTCTTGGAAGCTGCTGCCGCTGGCGCGTCTTGCGTGATCCAGCCCGGTGGTTCGATGCGCGACGATGAGGTGATTGCCGCCGCAGATGAGGCGGGTCTGGCGATGGTCATGACTGGTATGCGCCACTTCCGTCACTAAGGCGTGATAGGCCCACAAAGGGTCAAAACGTAAAAAATGCTTGTTTCCGGCAGGTTTGTGATACACTTGCCGGAAGCAGACAGAAAATGAGAGGGCCCGAAAAGCGGCCCCACATTGAGGATTAGGCAGATGACAACCGTGTTTTGGACGGGGTTTTGGACGTTCCTTCTGGATCAGGCCACCAAATATCTGGTGGTGCATTATCTTGACCTGCGCGTGCGCGGGGAGATCGACGTGCTGCCGCCTTTTGTCAATCTGCGCATGGCCTGGAACACGGGCATCAACTTCGGACTCTTTTCGGACAACGGTGATGTCGCGCGCTGGGTGCTGATTGCGCTGGCCTTTGTGGTCTGTGCGGCGGTGGTTTACTGGGTGAATAAGGACCGGCCCGGCAAACTGGGGCTCATTTCCGCCGGTTTGCTGATTGGCGGCGCGCTGGGCAATGTGGTGGACCGGTTCCTTTACGGGGCTGTTGCCGACTTCCTCAACATGTCATGCTGCGGCATTTCCAACCCCTATGCGTTTAATGTTGCCGATATCACCATCTTCATCGGCGCTTTTGGGCTGGTTCTCTGGGGTGGGCCGCAAAAGGCCACGTGACGCCGCGCCTGAGATCCGTTAAGACGGTTGCAAGATTTGCAGGAGGGTGGCAATGCCGCGTGCATTGGTATTGATTTTCGCAGTGCTGGCCGTTTCGGCCTGTTCGGGCAACGACCGGGATATCGGTCTGCGCGATCTGCGCTCGTTCACCGGTGGTCCCGATGAATTTATGGTGCTTCCCGGCAAGGAACTGCAGCAGCCTGCAGATTACGCCAGCCTGCCCACGCCGACGCCCGGTGGATCTAACCTGACCGATCAGAACCCGCTTGGGGACGGGGTTGAGGCGCTGGGTGGCCGTGCCTCTGCTCTGGTTCTGACGGATGGCATTCCGACAGCAGATTCGGCACTGGTTTCGCACGTGAGCCGCAACGGGGTTTCGGCTGACATCCGCGAAACGCTGGCCGCTGAGGATGAGGAATTCCGTCGGTTCAATTCCCGCTTCACCAAACTGAAGCTGGTGAAGGTGGATCGCTACAATCGCGCCTATCGCCGTCAAGCGCTGGATCCGAAGGTCGAAGCGTTGAAATGGCGCGGTTTCGGGGTGCTGACTCCCACCTCACCGCCAAGCTGATCCGGCTTTTTTTCGGCTGACACCTGCTCACGTCCCTGTCATTGCAGCAAACGCACGCTTGAAGCGTGCGCTGACCGGCGTATCTTGCCTGTAAGTAACAGGAGAGACGCCATGAAGCGCTTAACCGCCGCCTTTGTTGCCCTGACCGGGCTGGGCCTGTCGGGGATATTAACCCCCGTGCAGGCGGACGATCAGGTCACTGCCTTTGAATTGGACAACGGGATGGAGGTTGTTGTGATCGAAGATCACCGTGCCCCCGTGGTTGTGCATATGGTCTGGTACCGGGCCGGATCGGCGGATGAACCCATCGGCCAATCTGGTGTGGCGCATTTTCTGGAACATCTGCTGTTCAAAGCAACCGACACGCTGGAATCTGGCGAGTTTTCGGCAACCGTTGCCAAAAACGGCGGTTCGGACAATGCTTTCACCAGCTATGACTATACCGCCTATTTTCAGCGGGTTGCAGCCGACCGGCTGGAGCTGATGATGCGGATGGAAAGCGACCGGATGGTGAATATCCGCCTCACCGAAGAGGATATCGTCACCGAACGGGACGTTATCCTGGAAGAGCGCAACCAACGTGTGGAAAACAGCGCCTCGGCCCTGTTTCGGGAACAGAAAAACGCGGCGCAATATCTAAACCATCGCTATGGCGTGCCGATCATCGGCTGGCGGCATGAGATGGAAGAATTGGATATGGCCGACGCGCTGTCTTTCTATGGCACATATTATTCCCCGAATAACGCCATTCTGGTGGTTGCCGGCGATGTCACGCCACAAGAGGTCGAGGCGCTGGCCAAGACCTATTATGGTGTGATCCCTGCCAACCCAGAACTGCCCACCGAACGCACCCGCAGTCAGGAACCGCCACAAACCGCTGAACGCAGGATGATCTATCGGGATGCCCGTGTGGCGCAGCCCTATGTCAGCCGGTCCTATCTGGCCCCCGAACGCAACGCGGGTGATCAGAAAGACGCGGCCGCTCTGCGGATGCTGGGGGAAGTGCTGGGCGGTGGGCAAACCGCTGTGATGGCGGAAAAGCTGCAGTTCAACACCCAGACCGCTGTCTATGCCGGGGCGTTTTATGGTGGTGGGTCATTGGACCCGACCACCTTTAACACCGTTGTGGTGCCCGCCCCTGGGGTGTCCTTGCAAGAGGCTGAGGATGCGATGGATCGTGTGTTGGCCGAATTCCTTGAGGAAGGCGTAGACGAGGCCCATCTGGAACGGATCAAAACGCAGATTCGCGCCTCGGAAATCTATGCCCGTGATGATGTGGAAGGGCTGGCCAACCGTTATGGCCGTGCGTTGACACAGGGGCTGACGGTTGAGGATGTGCAGGATTGGCCCAATGTGCTGCAGGCTGTCACCTCCGAGGACATCATGGAGGCCGCACGCAAAGTGCTGAACCGTAAAACATCCGTCACCGGCTGGCTGATGGCAGAGGAGGGTTGATCATGCTGCGTTTTATTTTGGTACTTGTTGCCCTTGCCGTCATCACGCCCGCTCGGGCTGCTGTGGACATTCAGCCTGTCACCTCGCCTGGCGGCTACAACGCCTGGCTGGTTGAGGACCATTCGATCCCCTTTGTGGCGCTGGAGCTGCGCTTCAAAGGCGGCGCCGCGCTGGACCTGGCTGGTAAGAAGGGCGCTTCGAACCTGATGGTCGGCCTGTTGGAAGAAGGCACCGGTGATATGGACGCCCGCGATTTTGCCCGCGCGGTGGAAGGGCTGGCGGCCTCGTTTGAATATGACATCTACGATGATGCAGTTGCGATCTCAGCCCGTTTTTTGACGGAAAACCGCGATCAGGCCGTGGAATTGCTGCGGGGCTCCGTCGTTGAGCCGCGGTTTGACGAAGGCGCGATTGAGCGGGTGCGTGAACAGGTCTTGTCGGTCATCCGCTCGGATCTGAAATCTCCGCGGGACATTGCCAGTCAGGCAATGTCGGAGCTGCTGTATGGCGATCACCCCTATGCGCTGCCGCTCAACGGCACCTTGGACAGTGTGGCGGCGTTGACCCGTGACGACCTTGTCACCGCGCATCAGAACCTTCTGGTCCGCGATCGTGTTTATATCTCTGCCGTGGGCGACATCACCGCCGAGGAGCTTGCGACGCTGCTCGACACCTTGCTGGGCGGGCTGCCCGCAGCCTCGGTTCCACTGCCTGGTCCGGCAGAGCTGAACCTACCCGGTGGCAACCAGGTGGTTGAGTTTGCCACCCCGCAGTCGGTGGCGCTTTGGGCGCAGGGTGGGATCGAACGGGAGGATCCGGATTTCTTCCCTGCCTTCATTCTGGATCTGATCCTTGGCGGCGGGTCGTTTGAAAGCCGTCTGATGGAAGAGGTGCGGGAAAAGCGGGGGCTGACCTATGGGGTCTATTCCTTCCTGGCCGACAAGGATCAGGCTAAACTTTGGATGGGGTCGGTTTCATCGGCCAACGACCGCGTGGCGCAGGCGATTGAGGTGATCCGTACCGAATGGGCTAAAGCTGCCGCAGAAGGGGTCACCGCAGAAGAGCTGCAGGATGCCAAGACCTATCTGACGGGCGCCTATCCGCTGCGGTTTGACAGCAATGCCTCCATTGCCAACATCATGGTGGGGATGCAGATGGACAACATGCCCATCGATTATATGGCGACCCGCAATGATCGGGTGAATGCGGTGACGCTGGAAGACATGAACCGGGTCGCTAAGCGCCTGCTGACGCCAGAGGCCCTGACTTTTGTGGTGGTTGGTCAGCCAGAGGGCTTGGATTAACACCCTTCTCATTGAGGCGTTGCACAGCCCGTGAGGGGCTGTGCGCGCCTATTGAGATCAGGCGCAGCCTTTGGCCTGGTAAATCTTCTGCAGTTGGTTCAACGACTTCCCGGCGTCAATTTCGTCGATCAGGTTTACACCTGTTTCCACGTCCGCTGCGGTGCGCAGCTCTTTGTCGCTGGTGAAAATGGAAACCATCGAATTGGCAAAGCCATCGACTTGTGCCGAGGTTTTGCGCTGTTCACGCTTGCCGATTTCGCGGGCCAGGTCGGTGCAACTATAGGAATTCGCTGCCGCCAATTGGGCTTTGGATTCACCGCAGGCAACAAGCCCGCCAAGTGCAAGGATGCCAATCAGCGCAAGCTGGAGTGTGCGAAGGGTCATAGTGTTCCTCATAAAATATCTCTTTTGACCGTCTTCCAGACATTTGCGTGGGGCATGATGCCCCCGCTTCGGCTGCTGGTCCGGCTGTGGCCACACACAGCACGGGACCTCTGTGGATGTCGTCTCTTTCCATCGGGAAGGACATATTGGACGCGTTTTGAGGCGGCAGGACTTCCGCGAGATGTCCTTGCCGGTCGATAGAGACGACGGGTGAAGGGCGGGGCGGGTATCGAAAAGCTGTCGATGCAGTGGGGCGGATATCGAATGGGGCGAGAACGGCTTCTACGGTTGCCCGACTGGGAAATAGCTGGCAAGCCGCAGGTGCGGTTATTGGCGCAGCTCTGGGAACGGGTTTGATAATGTATTTTGATTCAATTGAGACGGCTCTGAATGTGGCCACCGTGGCGGTTTGTCTATTCTGCGCACACCTGTTGATTTTACGTCGGCGCGATCCCGGCATCTACCTGCCGCTGGCACTGATATTCCTTTTCAAAGCCCTTGCCGCAGGCGTTCTGCAACTGTCAGAGATGCAGGGCATGCCGGTCTGGGTCGCGCGCCTCGGCCTGCTTGTGGGCGGGCTTGAGGTGGCCAGCCCGTTTCTGTTCTGGCTTTACGTGCGTGGTCTGACCTCAGAAGGGGATCTGGCGCGGATCGCCAGATTGCGCCGCCATGTTATTCCCATCGTTGTGGTCACATTGTGTTTCTGGTCCACGGTTTTTTTCCCGTCCGATCTGGTTGAGGCCGAGCTGGCAGAAGATGACCCACGAGTCCCCGCCCTGCTGCTGATGGTGGTGTTGGTTTTGGTGGCGGATGTGGCCTTCAAGATCATGATTGCCACCTACACCTATCTGACGGTGCGCCGCCTCATCGCCTATCAGGCGCGGTTGAAAGATGTGTTTGCCAGTACCGAGAACAAAGAGCTGACGTGGATCTGGGCCATCATGGGGGCGGCCGTGCTCTATCTGGTGCTCAATGTGCTTCACAGTGCGTCGATCTTTGTCGGGGCCTTAAGTGAAACGGATTTTGAAGCAGAGGCGCTGGTTCTCAACAGTCTGGCATTGCTGGCACTGTTTTGGGTGCTTGGCATCTGGGGGTTGCGGCAGCGCCCGGGGCTGACCAGACAGATGCAGGATGAGCGTCCGCTGCCCGAGACGCCCGCGGAGCCCAAATACGAAAAGTCCGCTCTTGATGACGCCCGCGCGCAACGCATCGCTGAAAAGATCGAAGCCGCCATGTCGCAGGATATGCTCTACCGCGATCCCAATCTGTCGCTTTGGGATCTGGCGAAACACGTCGGGGCCAATTCGCATTACGTGTCACAGGCGCTGAACACGCAGTTGAACAAGAGCTTCTTTGATCTGGTAAACGGCTGGCGGGTGCAGGACGCTATCCAGCAATTGACCACAACGGAGGAGACGATTCTGGTCATTGCCTATGACGTTGGCTTCAACTCCCGCTCCGCCTTCTACAAAGCGTTCAAGCGTGAGACCGGTAAAACCCCCTCTGACCTGCGCAAGTAGGAGTTGGCAGTATCGCGAAACGAAAACGGCAGGCCCTTTTTCAGGACCTGCCGTTTTGCTTTTCCTAATGGTTAAGGCCCAGAGAACTATTCGCCGTAGGGCACCCAGATGGTTTTCACCTCTGTCGCGGCTTGCAGGAACTCTTTGCCCTGACCCTCAGCGCCCATCCAATCCCGGCCTTGGCCGTTGTTGACCCAGGTGCGTTTCAGGTTGCCGGCGCTTTCGCGTTCGATCAGCGCGGAAACATCCGAGGAGGAGAAGCTCCAGAGCGCGTCCACATCCATGTGTTTGGCTAGCGTGTCTGCCAGTTCTTCATGGCTGCCGGTGACGATGTTGACCACGCCACCCGGCACGTCCGAAGTTTCGAGGATCTGGTAGAAATCGAGCGCGGCCAGCGGGAAGGCTTCGCTGGCGGTCAGCACCACGCGGTTGCCCATCGCAATGGCCGGGGCCATGGTGGAAATCAGACCCAACAGCGGTGCCTCATCGGCACACAGTGCGCCGATCACACCCACGGGTTCCTTCATCGACAGCGCCACACCACGGATCGGCACACCTTTGGCGGCCCCATCGTATTTGTCGGCCCAGGCCGCATAGGTGAACAGACGCTGCACCGAGGCTTCAACCTCTTTCGCGCCCTCCTTGCCACCGGTCAGATCGTTGATCCGACGCGCAAACTCATCAGCACGGGCCGAGAGGTTTTCAGCGATGTAGTAGAGGATCTGCGCCCGCAAATGGCCGGTGGTTTTGCCCCAACCTTTGGCGCCACGTGCCGCCTCAACCGCGTTGCGGATGTCCTTGCGGTTGGCAATCGGAACCTCACCCAGATGTTTGCCCGCTTTCGACCAGACGTCGCGCGAATAACCGCTATCGGGACGAGCCTGTTTGCCGCCGATATACAGCTTACCAGTGCGATCCACACCGGCAGGTGCGATTTCACTGCCGTGGAATGGTTCCACCTTCTTCAGCGCCTTGGTTTTGCGCGCGGGCTTGGTATAGGCGCTCAGACCTTCCCAGCCGCCTTCACGGCCAAAGCCGCTTTCGCGCACGCCGCCAAAACCAGCGGCGGCATCAAACATATTGGTGCCGTTGATCCAGACCACACCGGCAACCAGCTTGGGCGCGATGTCCAGCGCGAGGTTCACATTTTCAGTCCAGAGCGTCGCCGCCAGACCGTAACGGGTGTTATTGGCCAGATCGACCACCTCAGCCGGGGTGCGGAAGGTGGAGGTGACAAGCACCGGACCAAAAATCTCTTCCTGCATCAGCGGATCTGCCGGGCTGAGGCCCGAAATCAGGGTTGGCGGGTAGAAACAGCCATTGGCCGGAATGCCACCGTCGGCACGATAGATCTCACCACCGTCGCAGGCGTCGACCATTTTGGTCACGGTCGCCAGCTGTACCGGATCGGCCAGCGCGCCCATGTCGATGCATTTGTCCATCGGGTTGCCAACGCGCAGCTTGTCCATGCGGGCCTTCAGCTTGGCATGGAACTGCTCGGCGATGCCTTCCTGCACCAACAGGCGCGATCCTGCACAGCAGACCTGACCCTGGTTGAACCAGATCGCATCGACCAGACCTTCGATGGCGCTGTCGATATCGGCGTCGTCAAAGACGATGTAGGGTGACTTGCCGCCCAGCTCCAGCGTCAGGCCTTTGCCCTGACCAGCGGTGGCGCGGCGGATGTGGCGGCCCACGGCGGTGGAGCCGGTGAAGGCCACCTTGTCGATGTCTTCATGGGTGGTGATCATCTCACCCACAGCGCCGTCGCCGGTGACGATGTTCACAACACCTTTGGGCAGACCCGCCTTGCGGCAAAGATCAGCAAAGCACAGTGCGGTGAGCGACGTGTATTCCGCAGGTTTCAGAACCACGGTGTTGCCCATCGCCAGCGCCGGAGCCACTTTCCACGCCAGCATTAGCAGTGGGAAGTTCCACGGGATCACCTGACCACAGACGCCAAGCGCCTCGCGGCCCTGCAGTTCCTCTTCCATCAGTTGGGCCATACCGGCGTGGTGATAGAAATGACGCTGCACCAGCGGGATATCGATGTCGCGGCTTTCGCGGATCGGCTTGCCGTTGTCCAGCGTTTCCAGCACGGCAAACAGGCGCGAATGTTTCTGCAGCAGACGGGCAATGGCATAGAGGTGCTTGGCCCGGCCGTGACCGCCCAGCTTGGCCCATTTGGGCTGCGCTTTGCGGGCGGCGGCAACGGCGGCATCCACATCGTCCTGAGTGGCCTGGCTCAGCGTCGCCAGAGTCTCACCGGTTGCGGGGTTTTTGCTGTCAAAACCGTCACCGGGCGTGGTGAAGGCACCATCGATGAAATGGCCAAAACGGTCCCCCTGATCAACAAGCCATGCCAGCGCTTCGGCGGCAGATTCGGGGGCGGGGCCATAGTCCATGGTTTCAAAGATCTCTTTAACGGTCATTGTACGTGACTTTCTGTAACGATCTGGGGGCAGCTGCCGCCCTTATCCCATTGCGTGACGGTGGCTGGCCGAATAGGCGCCAGTGACGTGATGTTCCAGCTGGCGTTCAATATCGCCCAGCAGCGACGACGCGCCAAAGCGGAACAGATCCGGCTGCAGCCAGCGATCGCCCAGCTCTTCTTTGATCAGGGCCAGATAGGTGATCGCATCTTTGGCTTTGGAAATGCCGCCCGCTGGCTTGTAACCAACCCGATAGCCAGTGCGGTCATAGTAATCGCGAATGGCGCGGATCATCACCAGGCTGACCGGCAGGGTGGCGTTGACGCTTTCTTTCCCGGTGGAGGTTTTGATGAAATCCGCCCCGGCCATCATGCAGATCAGCGAGGCACGCGCGACATTGCGCAGCGAGCCCAGTTCGCCGGTCGCCAGAATGGCCTTCACATGGGCATCGCCACAGGCCTCGCGGAAGGCTTTCATCTCATCATAAAGCGCCTGCCAGTTCTGGCTCAACACGTGACGGCGGGAAATCACGATATCGATTTCCTCAGCCCCCGCTTTGACGCTTTCGCGGATCTCTTCAACGCGCAGGTGGAAAGGCGACAGGCCCGCAGGGAAACCGGTGGAAACCGCCGCCACCGGAATACCGGTGCCTTTGAGGTTGGCCACGGCGCTTTCGATCATGTCGTGATACACGCAGACCGCGCCGGTGGTGATGCCGTCAACGCCCAGTTCGGCCAGAATCTCGGACCGCACCGGTGTTTTGGCTTTGGCACAGAGCCGCGCCACACGGCCCACCGTGTCATCACCCGACAGTGTGGTTAGGTCGATGCAGGTGATGGCTTTCAAGAGCCAGGCCGCCTGATAGTCCTTCTTGACCGAACGGCGGCCCGGCAGGGTGGCGCAGCGGCGTTCGATGGCCGAGGTATTGGCCTGCACACGGGCGACCCAGTCGAGGTCCAGTTCCATGCCGGGGTTGCGCGGCTCATGCAGCTGCGGCAGCTGCGCGGTTGTCTCTTTCACTTCGGTTGTCACCTTGTCCTCCATGGACTGCGGTTGATAGGACGTCTGATCCATCACGGGCCTCAGACGGCGTTGTGTTGGGTGTTAAAAGCGATCATGCCCTGTTGTTGCAGATCACGTAAATCATGTTGTTCCAGCATCAGGCCCTGGGTCTTGAACCCGGCGGCATAGCCCTGTTGCATCGGACCTTCGGCAATCAGTGCCACCCGCTGGCCCAGCCAGTAAGGACGGGTCGCGGCCAGTTCCGCGCCCAGAAGATGCCCCAGCAACCGCGCCGAATCGCGAGTCAATTCCGCCGACGACAGCTGTGTGGCCAGCCGTTCCGGCCGCGACAGCGTATCGCCAAGCGCGTCGGCGTCAATCTCGGGCCCTTTGGCCCCCAATGTCGCGGCAAGGGCAGGGGACAGGTAACTTTGGAAGCTCACGGCCTCATCGGCGCTGATCTGCACCCAATGGCTGCGATCGCCCAGCACCACACAGGCGACGCCATCCCAGTCTTTCTGTGTGCGGCACAACCCTGCCAGCGCCAGTCGCGCCGCCATCGGCAACAGGCCCTGCGGTTGGGACTGCTGCAACGCACCGCCCGCTACCAAGGATGTCGGTACAGTCTGCACCGGGCCTTCGTCAAATGTCACCACCTGTGCCGCTGCCGCCCCGTCCTGGGCCACGCCCACAACGGCATCGCCAGCAAACTCCCACGCGAGACGTTTGCCCAGCTCTTCAACCACACCGATCCAATGCTGTTCACTCATGATCCGCTCTTATGGATTTTTTACCAAAAGGTCAATTGTTGGCGCAAACTGACGTGAGAGAAATTACCGGAGTTTAACGGGGCGCTCTCTCGACCAGCCAGTCACGCACCTGCCGCATTTCATCACGTTCCCGGCGGGACGACCAGACCAGATGAAAGGCTTGATCGGCCGCCAATGCGGGGGACCAGAGGATTTCCAGCGGTGGCGGGTTCAAAGCCGCGTCCAAATAGAGCGCCGGGATTAGCGCCACGCCTTGGCCCTGTGCTGCCGCATCCATGGCAAGACCTGTCTGGTTCACCTGCAAAAGGGGGCCGTCATGGGACAGGCCGGCCGCGGAAAACACCCGCTGCCAGTCGCGGTGACCGTCCTGGATAAGAGGGGTTGCGGTCAGCTGATCCAAAGCTGAGGCCTTTTCAAACCGGTCGGGCTGTGCCACCGCCACCAGCCGGAGCGGGGCCAGCTCCAGGCTTTCCAGATCGCCCGCGGGACGCGGCCCCAGCCGCACGGCAAGGTCAGCCAGACCGCTGTCCAGATCCACCACCCGCTCCTCGGCGCGGATGTTCAGGGTGAGGTCGGGATGCCGCTGCGCCAGACCCGGCAGATGTGGCAACAGCCATTTCGTTGCAAAGCTTGGCGACACGCTCAGCGTTACGGTACGGCTTTCCTGCAGCTCCACCAGCCCCTGATGCAGCAACACCATCGCCTGCGTCACATTGGGGTGCAGCCGCGCGCCTGCCTGGGTCAACCGCACACCGCGTGGCGCGCGGTGAAACAACGGGGTGCCAAGGTCCTGCTCTAACTTGCGGATCTGCTGCGCCACCGCACCTTGGGTCACCAGCAACTCTTCCGCCGCCAGCCGAAAGTTTAAGTGTCGCGCCGCCGCGTCGAAGGCCCGCAGCCCGTTGAGGTTGGGGATTTGCATGTCTCTATCCAGTAGATTTTCTACAGGATGCTTGTTGAAACGATGGTTGGTCAAGTCGGGAGACCCAAGAGATACTGCTGGCAAGCAGACACTCAGGAGATATCCCATGCCCAAAACCGCCCTTCTCATCGCCGCCGGCAGCGGCATGGGCGCCGACGCCGCCCGCCGTCTGGCTGCAGACGGTTTCAACGTTGCTATTCTCTCTTCCTCCGGTAAAGGCGCGGCGCTGGCGCAAGAGCTTGGCGGCATCGGCGTCACCGGCTCGAACCTCGACCCGAATGCGTTGCGAAGCCTCATCGATCAGACCATGAACCGCTGGGGTCGGATTGATGTGGTGGTGAACTCTGCTGGACACGGACCCAAGGGGGATCTGCTCTCGATGTCGGACGACGACTGGCATCAGGGCATGGAGGTCTATCTGATGAATGTGATCCGCCCGACCCGTCTGGTGACGCCGATCCTGCAGCAACAGGGCGGCGGTGTAATCCTCAATATCTCAACCTTTGCCACCTTTGAGCCGGATCCGCTGTTTCCAACGTCTGGCGTGTTTCGCGCGGGTCTGGCCAGCTTCGCCAAGCTCTATGCCGACAAATACGCCCGCGACGGGATCCGGATGAACAACATTCTGCCGGGCTTTATCGACAGCCTGCCCGAAACCGCAGATCGCCGCGCCCGCATCCCGATGGGGCGCTACGGAACGCAATCCGAGGTCTCCGGCCTGATCTCTTATCTGGCCTCAGATGCCGCCGCCTATGTGACCGGCCAGAACTGGCGCATCGACGGCGGTTTGACCCGCGCGGTCTGACGGCGCTTTCATCTTGCCCAAAAAACTCTGGGGTGAGAGGCGCAGCCTCGAGGGGCAACGCCCCTCCTCTACCAGCGATAACAAAAAGGGCGCCCCGCAGGACGCCCTTTCCGCATATAACCTTTGCAGCGCTTAGACGCCTGCGTCCACAATTGCCTGCGCCAGAATCGGCACGGTGGTCTTGTTCAGACCGGCAATGTTCATCCGCGAATCGCCAACCATGTAGATCGCATGTTCTTTGCGCAGCACTTCCACCAGCTCAGGTGTGGTGCCAAGCCGCGAGAACATGCCGCGGTGCTGGGCCAGGAAACCAAACCGGTCCGAGCCTGACAGGCGCTGCAATTCGCCGGCCAGCTGTTCGCGCAGACCCAGCATCGACAGGCGCACCTCCTCCAGCTCTGCCGCCCAATCCGCACGCAAGGCCGGATCCTGCAGGATCATCGTCACAACCCGGGCACCGTGATCCGGTGGGAACGAGTAGTTCTGACGGTTGAGGAAGTTGAGCGAGCCCTGTGTCAGTCTTTTCAGGCCTTTGTCAGCGGCAATCGCCATCAGTATGCCGGTCCGTTCACGGTACACCCCGAAGTTTTTCGAGCAACTGGCCGCGATCAGGCATTCCGGCACCGAAGCGGCAACCAGACGCACCGCCTGTGCATCCTCTTCCAGACCGTCGCCAAAGCCCTGATAGGCAATGTCGATCATCGGTGTCGCACCGGTTTCCAGCAGAACGGCAATCACCTCTTTCCACTGGGTCAGGTTCAAGTTGGCGCCGGTCGGGTTGTGGCAGCAGCCATGCAGCAGAACCACGTCGCCCTTCTTGGCCTGTTTCAGATCGGCGATCATGCCGTCGAAATCTACGCCACGGGTTTCGCCGTCAAAGTAGCGGTACTCCACCGTCTCGATGTTCAGGAAGTTCAGGATCGAAATGTGGTTCGGCCAGGTCGGGTTGGACACAAAGACCCGCGCTTCCGGGTTGGCCCAGCGGATCATCTCAAACGCCTGACGGCAGGCGCCGGTGCCACCGGGGGTCGCTGCGGCCGCGATGGTGTCACGCGCCACGCTGTCGCCCAGCACCAGATCAATCATCGCATCGGCGAAACCGGGATCCCCGGCCAGACCAACGTAGCTCTTGCTTTCCTGCTGTTCCCACAGCAGTTTCTCGGCCGATTTCACGGCCCGCATGACCGGGGTCACCCCTTCGGCGTTTTTGTAAACGCCGACGCCAAGGTCGATCTTGGTGTCGCGCGGATCCTCTCGATAGGCCTGCATCAGGGCCAGGATTTTATCTGCGGGTTGCTCTTTAAGATTGCTGAACATGGTCTCAAGCTTCTCCAGTGGCGACGGGGACAGTGGGGAAGGCTCCCCATTCTGTCCAGGATCCGTCATAAAGCGAATGATCGGTCTTTCCGATGGCTTCCAGCGCAAGGCTCAATACGGCGGCTGTCACGCCGGAGCCGCAGCTGGTGATAACGGGTTTCTGCAGGTCCACACCGGCGCCTTCAAAGATCGCCTTGACCTCTGCGGGTGATTTCAACGTCTGATCGCCGTTGAGCAGCGATTTGAAAAAGACGTTTTTGGCACCGGGAATATGCCCCGACCGCAGGCCTTCGCGTGGTTCAGGCACGTCGCCCCGGAACCGTTCCGGCGCGCGGGCGTCTACAATCTCGTAATCCCCCAGTTTGGAGGCCGAGGACACCTGTGTCACGTCCTTCACCAACTCGGCGCGGCGGCGCACGGTCATGTGGCGGTCGCGGATCACCGGATCCTCATCATTGACCGGACGGCCCTCGGACAGCCACTTGGGCAGGCCGCCATTCAGCACGGCGATATTGTCCTGTCCCATCAGCTTGAACAGCCACCAGACACGGGCCGCAGAAAACAGGCCGGAGCCGTCGTAAACCACAACCTGATGGCCGTCGCCGACACCCATGGCCCGCAGGCGCGACATGAATTTTTCAACCGGCGGGGCCATATGCGGCAGGTCCGAGCGGTGGTCAGAGACGTCATCAATGTCAAAGAAACGGGCGTTCGGAATATGCGCTTTGGCAAATTCCGCTTTGGCGTCGCGTGCCTCCGCCGGCATATACCAGCTGGCGTCGAGAATACGCAGATCGGGATCTTTCAGATGCGCGGCCAGCCATTCGGTGGACACCAGCGTCTTCGGATCATCATAGGCCATCAGCCACCCCCTCGATCAGTTTGTTTCTGACCTACAGAACAAGGGCGATAGAGGCAAGAGGGCCGCTGGGCCTGTGCCGCGGCCTCGGGCCGCAACGTGATGGTAAAGTACGGGTTTTGAGTATTTGGGGATCATTGAAAGGCGGCTTCAACGATCCGGAATTACTCCGGGAGTTGAATTGGCCCTGACCAAGAAGGGGGCGGCGCCCCCTTGCTGTCCTTAGTCGCCGTGGCGCAGCAGGCGTTGTTTCTGGCGGCCCCAGTCACGCTTCGCTTCGGTGGCGCGTTTGTCGTGCAGCTTCTTACCTTTGGCGATACCGATCTTCAGCTTCGCCAGACCCTTGTGGTTGAAATAGAGCACAATCGGCACCAGCGTCATGCCTTTGCGTTGGGTGGCGTTCCACATCTGGGCGCGCTCTTTCTTGCTGACCAGCAGCTTGCGTTTGCGACGCTCTTCGTGGCCCCAGGTTTTGGCCTGCTCGTAGGGCGCGATGTAGCTGTTGATCAGCCACAATTCGCCGTCTTCAACCGAGGCATAGCTTTCGGCAATATTGGAAGGGTTGGCGCGCAGGGATTTCACCTCCGAGCCGTGCAGAATCACGCCACATTCGATGTCTTCCTCGATGGCGTAGTCATAGCGGGCGCGCCGGTTTTCAGCGATCACCTTGTAATTCGGGTCTGCGTTCTTCTTCTGTGCCATGTGGGTTTCCTACTGCGCATGGGCGCAACTGTCCATGCAACACGGGGTCAAGAGAGCAGAGATCGGCACTCCGTCACATTTTTTCAAGAAAATCTGTCACAGCTTCGCATCGCGCGGCGTCTAACCTTATAACAGACGCTCACGAAGGGACGCAGAGATGACCGAAACACCGCAAATCACCCACCAGATGATTACCGACGCTCAGTCGGGGGATGCGCAGGCGCTGGAACAGATCGTGCGCGGCATTCAGGATCGGGTGCATCGGCTGGCCGTGCGGATGATGGCAGATCCGGTTCTTGCACAGGATGCAACGCAGGAGATCCTGATCCGCATCATCACCAAACTGTCGACCTTCCGTGGCGAGGCGAAGTTTTCCACCTGGGTTTACCGGATTGCCACCAACTATCTGCTGACCGCCCGCAAGGTGCTGGCGCGCGATCCTGGCCTCAGCTTTGACATGTTCGAGGCGGATCTGATGGAGGGGCTGGTGGATGACGCGCAGGCCGCGCCGGAGGATCACGTGATGCTGAATGAGCTGCGGGTGCGCTGCACCATGGCGATGCTCCTGTGCCTCGATCGCGATCACCGTGCGGCCTATGTGCTGGGCGATGTGCTGGAGCTGGGGCAGGCGGAGGCGGCGGAGGTGCTGGAGATCTCGCCTGCCAACTATCGCCAGCGTCTGGCCCGTGCCCGTGGCAAGGTGACCGAATTCACCGCCAAGACCTGTGGCGTTGCCCAGAAAGGTGCGGCCTGTTCCTGTCCTCGGCGTCTGCCGGCAGCAGTTGCGGCCGGGCGTGTGACCGCACGGCCGGATCCGATGCTGGCGGCGGCACCTGATTATGCCTCCACCGTGCAAGGCGCGCGTGAAACCGAGGCCGCTCTGGTGGCTGCCAAGTTGCAGCGCAGCACTGGTCCCTTGGGGGCGCCAGTGGATTATGCACGCGCTGTGTTACGCCTTGTGGAAGGCGCCGAAGACGCACCCCGACTGGCCTGACCTAATTACTCAAACTTAACCCACCCACCAGAACTGGAGATCCAGATGAAACACGTTTCGACGTGGCTGAAGACCTGTGCGCTGTGCACAGCCATGGCCCTTACCAATCCCACCCAAACCTTTGCAGCAGATGGAGAAAATTCAATGCAAGATCAGATCATCCTTACCGCCATTTCCGATATGACTTCTGCCTTTGAGGCCGGCAACATGGACCGGGTAATGGAAAGCTATGAAGCGGGGGCCGCGATTGCGTTTGAACCGGGCCAGCCGATCAGCGACAGCGCCATTGCGCGGGCAGCTTTTGAGGAGTTTTCCCAGGTCAATCCGGCTTTCAGCTATTCCGGTCACGAGGTCATCCGGGCCGGTGACATCGCCCTGCATATCGCGCCTTGGGACATGGTAGGGCAGCTGCCGGATGGGCAAGAGATTCGCCAGTCCGGCTTGTCGGTGGCAGTGCTGCGCCAGCAGGCGGACGGCAGCTGGCGGATGGTGATCGATAACCCGCATGGCAGTCATCTGCTTGGCCAATAAAGAAAATTCACCGGGCGGGCGTGATCTCACGCCCGCTTTCGGCAATAAAGAAACAGGTATTTCACATTTACCTCTTCACTTATTCTTCTTTTTGAATATATAAGCGTCCTGACACTCCAGACAGGACGACCCCATGTCTTTCTCCTCTTCCCCACCGGATGTGCTGCGGCGCAATCTGCCGATCCTCAACTGGGCCACAGACTACAATCGCGGCACACTGACCAATGATCTGGTCGCCGCCGTGATTGTGACCATTATGTTGATCCCGCAGTCGCTGGCCTATGCGCTGCTGGCGGGATTGCCGCCGGAAATGGGGCTCTATGCCTCGATCCTGCCGCTGGTGGCCTATGCCATCTTTGGCACCAGCCGCGCGTTGGCCGTCGGGCCGGTGGCGGTGGTGTCACTGATGACGGCGGCAGCGGTGGGCAATCTGGCGCTGCAGGGCACTGCCGAATATGCGCTGGCGGCGATCACATTGGCCTTTATGTCCGGTGTGATGCTCTTGGTCATGGGAGTGTTCCGGCTGGGGTTCCTGGCGAACTTCCTCAGCCACCCGGTGATTGCGGGCTTTATCACAGCCTCCGGCGTGTTGATCGCCACATCGCAGCTGAAACACATCTTCGGCATTGATGCCCATGGCCACACGATGGTGGATTTGCTGGGATCGCTGTTTGGGAACCAGCACCTCACCAACCCGATCACGCTGGTGATTGGCGGGCTGACTGTTGGTTTTCTGTTCTGGGTGCGCAAAGGCATGAAACCGATGCTGCTGTCGCTGGGGCTGAAACCACGCATGGCGGATATCCTGACCAAAGCGGGGCCGGTTCTGGCGGTGGTCGCGACCACTTTGGCGACCTGGGGTTTTGGCCTGCAGGGCAAAGGCGTGAAGATTGTGGGCGAGGTGCCGATGGGCCTGCCGCCGCTCAGCATGCCCTCCTTCAGCGCCGACATATGGGGCTCGTTGTTTGTTTCGGCGCTGCTGATCTCGGTGATCGGATTTGTTGAATCGGTGTCCGTTGCGCAAACCTTAGCGGCCAAGAAACGGCAACGGATTGTGCCAGATCAGGAGTTGATCGGTCTGGGCGCGTCAAACATCGCGGCTGCAATGTCTGGCGGTTATCCTGTGACCGGTGGCTTTGCCCGTTCAGTGGTCAATTTCGACGCTGGCGCAGAAACTCCTGCGGCGGGCGCGTTTACCGCAGTTGGGATCCTGCTGGCTGCCATGCTGCTGACGCCGTTGCTGTTCTTCTTGCCCAAGGCAACGCTGGCGGCAACGATCATTGTCGCGGTGCTGAGTCTGGTGGATTTTTCGATCCTGACCAAAGCCTGGACCTATTCCAAGGTAGACTTCACAGCTGTGGCCGCCACCATCTTCCTGACCCTCGGCATGGGGGTAGAGATCGGGGTTTCTGCCGGTGTGGCGCTGTCGATCTTCCTGTTCCTCTACAAAACCTCCCGCCCGCATGTGGCAGAGGTGGGGCTGGTGCCGGGCACCCAGCATTTCCGCAATATCCTGCGCCATGAGGTGGAGACCCACCCTGACCTGGTGACCCTGCGGATTGATGAAAGCCTCTACTTTGCCAATGCGCGTTTCCTTGAGGATTACGTTTATGACCGCATCGCCTGTGATGAGCCGATCAAACATGTGGTGCTGCTGTGTTCGGCGGTGAATGAGATTGATATGTCCGCTTTGGAAAGCCTGGAAGAGATCAATCACCGGCTGAGCGATGTCGGCATCAAACTGCACCTGTCAGAGGTCAAAGGCCCGGTGATGGACCGGCTGAAACGCAGTCACTTCCTTGACGAAATGACAGGCACTGTCTTCCTGTCACATTACGAAGCTGTTTGCGAGCTGACCGGCGACTGCGCCAAAGCAGCGAAGTGATCACGTTGGCGTAGATGCGGGTGCAAGGGGCGCGACGACGCCGCCCCTTGCACCGCGGTGCAATCTGTGGTGGCTCTTGCGGGCAATCCCCGTGAGAGGCCACCGATGAACATCTCAACACAGAACCTGCGACAGGCGAACCTTTTGGGGGCGGGCTGGATGGTGCTTGCGATGGTGCTGTTCGCCATCGAAGATGCGCTGCTGAAGCAGGCCGCCCTGACCCTGTCCATCGGGCAGGTTATGCTGTTTTTCGGGCTTGGTGGCGCGGTTGTGTTTGCAGGCCATTTGCGGCTGACGGGGCAGCGGCTCTATCACCCTGATGTGCTGTCCCTGCCCATGCGGATCCGCGTGGTGTTTGAGGTGCTGGGGCGGCTGTTTTACGTGCTGGCGGTGGCATTGGCGCCGTTGTCTTCGGCCACGGTAATTCTGCAAGCAACGCCCCTTGTGGTGGTGGCGGCGGCTGCGGTGCTGTTTGGCGAAAAGGTTGGTTGGCGCCGTTGGTTGGCGATCCTGATCGGATTGACCGGCGTCATGGTGATCCTGCGCCCGACAGGTGAGAGTTTCACCTACCTGTCGGTCTTGGCCGTGATCGGGATGCTGGGCTTTGCCGGTCGTGACCTGGCCAGCCGCGCGGCACCGGGGACGCTCAACACATCGATGTTGGGGCTTTATGGGTTCCTGTCGCTGGCAACCGCAGGCGGGTTGTTCCAGCTGTGGCTCGGGGCGCCGCTGCAAATGCCGACGGGTACGGATTTGGGCCTATTGGCGCTGGTGATCGGGATCGGCGTTTTCGCCTATAGCGCCTTGATGAAGGCGATGCGCACCGGCGAGGTTTCCGCCGTAACCCCGTTCCGCTATTCGCGGCTGCTGTTTGGTGTTGGCCTTGGCGTGATCTGGTTTGACGAGAGTTTCGACAGCTACATGGCCATCGGCAGCGGTCTGATCGTCCTCTCCGGCCTGTTCATCCTGTGGCGCGGCAAGCAGAGGCTGGGCCCATAACACTCATAAACTTTAGCCTCAGGTCTTGGTTGATGTACCGCTATTTTCTCGTTTCTACACTCTATTTCTTTTGCCTCGGCGTGATGATTTTGGTTGGCTATAGCTTCGAAGCTGACCCGCTGGGATTTGCAGCACGCGGGCCCGACGGTCCGTTTTCTTGTAAAGCGCTGTTAAGCTCTGGAGGCGATGATGACGCAATGGTCGTGACCTTCGTTTTGTTTGCAGTGCCGTTCGCCATCCGTAGTTGCCAACTCCGCACGGTCCCTAAGACGCTTGAGATTTGCGTCTTTGTGGGCGTTTTATTGATCGTTACGGGCGCGTTGATACTCGCCTCATTTGACTGCGCTGAAGTGATCTACACAGCGTTTATCGTTCCAAACCTGATGCTGGCTGTGGCGATGATAGCTATGCCTGTTTCAGGAGCCTTATTGTTGTACCTGAAACGAAAACACCCGGACCAAAGGCCCGGGTGATCCGAATTTCTAACTGTTTTGTGGCTTACAGCAGGCCTGCGTGGGCCATGGCGGCATCCAGTGCTTCTTTGGTGCTGTCGCTCAGGCCGGTCAGGGGCAGGCGCACTTCGTCGCTGCACAGGCCCAGTTTCGACATGGCGTATTTTGCACCAACCAGACCTGGCTCGATAAAGATCGCCTCATGCAGCGGCATCAGCTTGTCCTGGTATTCCAGCGCTTTGGCATAATCGCCCGCCAGTGTGGCGGCCTGGAATTCGGCGCAGAGCTTCGGTGCAACGTTTGCCGTGACCGAGATGCAGCCGACGCCACCGTGTGCGTTGAACCCAAGCGCGGTCGCGTCTTCGCCGGACATCTGGCAGAAGTCGGGGCCACAGGTGGCGCGTTGCTGGCTGACACGGGCCAGATCCCCGGTTGCGTCCTTCACACCGACAATGCGCGGCAGCTTGGCCAGCTCACCCATGGTTTCCGGGGTCATGTCGATCACCGAACGGCCTGGGATGTTGTAGATGATGATCGGCAGCTCACAGCAGTCATGCAGCGCGGTGAAATGGGCGATCAGGCCACGCTGGGTCGGCTTGTTGTAGTACGGGGTCACAACCAGCGCCGCATCTGCGCCGACTTTTTCGGCGTGCTGAATGAAACGGATGCCTTCCAGCGTGTTGTTGCTGCCTGCGCCTGCGATCACCGGCACACGACCGGCGGCGGCTTTCACCACCTCTTCGATCACGGTCTCATGCTCTTCGTGTGTCAGGGTCGGGCTTTCGCCGGTGGTGCCGACGGGCACAAAGCCATTGGTGCCTTCACCAATGTGCCACTCGATCAGCTTCTTGAGCGTCTCCAGATCCAGCTCGCCGTTCTTGAACGGCGTGACCAATGCAGGAAAAGATCCTTTGAACATGATACGCTCCTTCTACGTAGTGGCGGGCAAAAGGCCCGGATGAGTTAATCGGCGCTTAACGGCTGAGATGGCATTCAAAGGGTGGCGGGTTGTCGCCGTCGTGATTTGCCCCCGGATGCCGCCGGACATAAGCTGCGGTTGTCTATCCTCGGAACCTTCGGAAACGCAAGCCATCATGCGCCTCTTTCCCCTTCTTCTGTGCATTTGTTTGGGCACTGGTGCTGCCGCGCAAGCGTCCGATGCGTCAGAACGTCCTGCTGAGACGGGACCGAAACCGCTGGCCTCGGCCTATGCGGCGATTCGGGCGCAGGACTGGGCAACGGCGGCGGCGCTGGCCGAACGGGCTGGTGGGGTGGTTGCGGTGGATCTGGTCACCTGGGAACGTCTGCGGGCGGGCCAAGGCACGGGCGCGGAGGCGCTGGCGTTTCTGGACCGTCGAGGCGATTGGCCGGGGCTGAAACTGTTGCGCAAGCGGATGGAGCCGCAGATGGGATCGTTATCGGCTGCCCAAGTGCTTAGGTTTTTTGGCGAAGAGGCACCGCAGACCGGCAAAGGGCTGCTGGCCTATGTCGCGGCGTTGCAAGCCGCAGGTGAGGCGTCCAAGGCCGAGGCCGCGCTGGTGGCCGGATGGCGGGAGATTGCCCTGAAATCGGATGAACACGCCGCGTTAATTGCCGCCTATGAAAACACTCTGAAACCACATTATACAGCCCGACTGGACATGGCGCTTTGGAAGGGTTGGAAACAGAATACCGCCGATATGCTGCCACTTGTGGGCAAAGACTGGCAGGCTCTGGCCGCCGCCCGTGCCGCCCTGCGCAACAATGGCAAAGGTGTGGATGGGTTGATCGCCGCGGTGCCAGCGGCTTTGGCGGGTGATCCGGGGCTGGCCTATGAACGGTTTCGCTGGCGTCTGGGCAAGAAACGGCGGGCCGATGCAATTGCGCTGATGCTGGAACGCAGCCCCAACCAACTAGGTGAGGCGGAGCATTGGGGCCGTGCCCGCCGTGATCTGGCGCGTCGTCTGATGCGGGCGGGGGATGTGCAAAAGGCCTATGACCTTGCCTCAAGACACGGGCTGACAACGGGGCGGCATTTTGCTGATCTCGAATGGCTGTCTGGTTTCCTTGCGCTGCGGTTTCTGGACCGCCCCGACCTGGCGCAGGCCCATTTCAAACGCTTCCGCGCCGATGTGTTCACCCCGATTTCACTGGGCCGTGCCGGTTACTGGATGGGCCGCGCCGAAGAGGCGCTGGGCAACAAAGAGGCGGCGCAGGCGGCCTATGCCTTCGGGGCTGAATATCAGACCAGTTTCTACGGACTTCTGGCTGCGGAAAAGGCGGGGGTGCCGTTTGATCCTGTCCTCAAGGGGACCCAGAAACATCCCGGCTGGCAACAAGCGGGCTTTGCGAATGCTTCAGTGTTTCAGGCGGCTCTTTTGTTGATCAACGCGGGCGAGGAGGACCTGGCCGAAAGGTTCCTACGCCATCTGACAGAAACACTCCCCGAAGCAGAGATTCACCAGCTGGGTGATCTGCTGATTGACCTTGGCCAGCAGCATATCGCGGTGATGGTGGGCAAACAGGCGGCCCAACGGGGGCTGACCATTGCGAGGCCCTATTATCCGCTGCACCCACTCACCGGCATGAAGCTGGCTGCACAGCCTGAAATGTCACTGGCCATCGCACGGCGTGAGAGCGAGTTTAATCCATCCGTTGTGTCCCACGCCGGGGCCGAAGGGCTGATGCAGGTGATGCCCGCAACCGCCCGCTTGGTTGCGGGGCGTTTGGGGGTAGACCATGATGCCAGTGAGGTTCTGAACAACTGGCGCTACAACGCGATCCTAGGGGCGGCCTATTTGGCGCAGCTGGGGGTAGAATTTGAAGGCAATGTGATCCTTGTGTCCGCAGGCTATAACGCCGGCCCGCGGCGCCCCAATGCATGGATGCAGGACCGGGGTGATCCGCGGAAACGCAAGGTGGATGTGGTGGACTGGATCGAGATGATCCCCTTCAACGAGACCCGAAACTACGTTATGCGCGTCGCCGAAAGCCTGCCAGTTTACCGCGCCCGTCTGGGCAAGGATCCCCTGCCGCAGCCCTTTTCGCAGGAACTCAAAGGTTCAAGCGTTCTGCCGCTCTCGCCATAGGGTGAAGAGGCCGGCAAAGACCACGATCACCGCCCCCAGCGCCACGTTCCAGCGGATCGTTTCCCCAAACAGCGAAATGCCCAGAATGGCTGCAAAAACCAGCTGCAAATAGGCAAAAGGCTGTACGGCGCTGGCCTCGGCCACCTCATAGCATTTGATCAGCAGGAAATGCCCCAACGCCCCAGAAACACAAAGCAGCGCCATCCAGCCCCAATCCGGGCCGCTCATCGCCTGCCAGTACCACATTCCCACCATTGTCATCGCCACAGACCCAACAGTGCCGGTCCAGAAAAACGACGTGGTTGCGTTGTCTTGACGGGCGGCATAGCGGGTCAGCAAACCGTAAAGGGCAAACATCAGTGCCGCGATCAGCGGCACCACAGCTTCGGGTTGGAACACGCCCAGACCCGGTTGCAGGATGATCAACACGCCTACAAATCCGACGCCGATGGCAGACCAGCGCCGCCAGCCGACGCTTTCGCCCAATACTGGGCCAGACAGCGCCGCAATCAGCAAAGGGTAGGCGGCAAATACTGCGTGGCTTTCGATCAGCCCTAACAGGGTGAAGCCGTAGACCATCACGCATATCTCAGCGACCAACAGAACCGCGCGGAAACTTTGCAGCAGCGGTTGCCGTGTCCGCGCCGCCTGCGCCAGGCCGCCGGGGCGGCGGCTGGCCAGGGTGATGACAAAACCAGCAAAGAACCAGTAGCGCACCATCGTGACCATGAAGACATTGTATTCCGCTGCCAAATGACGCGAAATCCCGTCCTGCATTGCAAAGACAAAGGTGGTTGCCACCATCAACATAATGCCAAGACGGGGGGTACTGGCGCTCATGTCCCGCCCATCCGCGCCACCGTCATGTGACGCTTGCGGCCATAGCCGGAAATGCGTTCCACGGCGAAGCCCGCGTCCGACAGACCACGGCGCACAAATCCTGCGGCGGTATAGGTGGCGGCGGTGCCGGTGGCGCTGGTGTGTCTGCCCACCTCTGCCATCAGCTCGGGCGCCCAAAGCTCGGGGTTTTTGGCGGGGGAAAACCCGTCCAGAAACCAGGCGTCAGCCTTGCCCTGCCACGCGGGCAGCGTCTCGCGGGCATCGCCGCGGATCATCACAAACGCCAGATCCGGCAGGGTGATCTGGTGCAAATCCTCACTCCAATGCGGGGCCAGATCCGCGGCCACCTCTGCGATCTCGGGGAAGGTCTCTTGGGCGCGGATCATCTCGGCGGGGGACATTGGGAAGGCTTCGAAGGTGGTGAAATGCAGCTTGCCCGTCACTCCTGACTGACGCCACAGCTTCAGCGCCGCCAGCAGGTTCAGGCCGGTGCCAAAGCCCAGCTCGGCCACATGGAACCTGTCGCAGAACCGCGCCGGCAGATCGTTGCCCGCCAGAAAGACGTGGCTGGTTTCTGCCAGCCCGTTTTCAAGCGAGAAATACGGATCGTCAAAGCGGGTTGAGACCGGGATACGGTCTTCGCGCCATTCCAACTCGGCACGCTGGTCTTGCATCGGGGGATCCCTTAAAGGAGCAGTCAACAAGGCGCGACAATGCAAGGGGAGCGGGCGAATGGCAATGGCAGATGTGACCATCTACGGCGCAGGGATCTTTGGCCTGTCGATCGCCTGGGCCTGTCAGAAACGCGGCGCCAAAGTGCGGGTGATCGACCCGTTTGGACCGGGCGCAGGGTCCAGCGGTGGCCTTGTCGGGGCGCTGGCACCGCATGTGCCGGAAAACTGGAACCCGAAGAAAGCGTTTCAGTTCGAAAGCCTGATGATGGCGGAACCCTTCTGGCAGGATGTCGAGGCAGCGGGCGATGTTTCCTCTGGTTACGGGCGCACCGGACGGATCCAGCCGATCGCCGATACCCATGCTTTGGAACTGGCGCGTGATCGCGCAGCTAGCGCTGGTGATCTGTGGCAGGGCAAGGCCGTTTGGGAGGTTCTGCCAGTAGCCGATGTGGGCGATTGGGCCCCTGCGAGCGCCTCAGGCTATGTGATCCGTGACACTTTGACCGCACGGATGCACCCGCGCCGGGCCTGTGCGGCCCTGGTGGCGGCTTTGCAGGAAGCGGGCGGTATGGTGGTTGAGGCTGGCGCTGAAGAAGGGCGTGTGCTCTGGGCCACCGGCGTGGCGGATCTGGAAGCCATCAGCGCGGCCCGACCACGTGTTTTTGGTAGTGGCATCAAGGGGCAAGGCGCGTCTTTGCGGGTGACATCGGATCTACGGAACGCACCGCAGCTCTTTGCTGACACGGTGCATGTGGTGCCCCATGCGGACGGAACGGTGGCCATTGGATCCACCAGTGAACGTGTGTTTGACGATCCAAACTCGGTTGATGCCCGGCTGGAGGAGGTGATCGCCCGCGCCATTGCGGCGGTGCCAGCCTTGCAGGGGGCTGAGGTGCTGGAGCGCTGGGCCGGCGTCAGACCGCGCAGCCGTTCGCGCGCGCCAGTTTTGGGGCAACACCCGCTGCGCGAAGGCCAGTTTATCGCCAATGGCGGTTTCAAAATCGGCTTTGGTATGGCGCCCAAGGTGGCGGAGGTGATGGCAGATCTCCTGGTGGAAGACACCGACACCATCCCCGCAGCGTTCCGACCCGAAGCCAGTTTCTGAACGGCGGTGTAGCGCAGCTAAGCGGTGCGGGGCTGGCGCCCCGCGCAGGGTGTCTCAGGCGCGCGGCGCCTTCGGATTTGCCTCCGGCGGGAGTGTTTTCAGCAAGATGAAAAGCGCGGGGTCTAGCTGGCGCTTGCCGACATATGCTGCCGCCCGTCAGCGCCGCGTACCCAGAGCTGCCCACCTTCCTGCCCGCCGTCCTGCCAGCAGAGCGTTGCGGTTTCGTGGTGCATCAGCGGCGCGGTGGCGCGGAACCGGAAGCGTTTCAACGGGCCTTGCTGGGCTTCGGCGTAGAGCATCAGCAGCTGTGCTAGCAGCGGGCCGTGGCTGACCATGCCGTTGTAGCCTTCGACCTCACGGGCGTAGCTCTCGTCGTAATGGATGCGGTGCCCGTTGAAGGTGAGGGCGGAGTAGCGAAACAGCAGCGTGCTGTCGAAATGCACCTCCTGACAGGCGTACTCGTCTTTTGCGGCCATGGGGGGCAACGGCACCGGCGCGTCTGGCGCGGGATCTTCGCGGTAGACGATGTCCTGGTACTCGCGGGTGGTCAGGGTGTCGTTTTGCAGGATGTCGTGTTGCAGAGTGACAAAGGCCAGCGGGCCGCTGCGGCCCTGTTTGCGGGTGATCTGGGCGATCTGGCTGTGTTTGGTGGCTTCAATCCCTGCCCGCAGGGGGCTGTGAAACTCCAGCTGGCCGCCCGCCCACATCCGACGCGGCAGGCCAAGATCGGGGATCAGCCCGATGCCTTTGGCCGGATGGCCGTCGCGGCCCAGATTGCTGGGCGGTTCGGCCTGCCAGAAATAGATCTGATGGAAAAACGGCGGCAGAGGGCTGCCGGTTTCCACGCTTTCGTCACGGCCCAATGTGGCCTGCAAAGCGCGGGCGCGGGCGGGGTCCATCACATCGGTTTGACGTGTTGCGGCGGGCAGGTCATCTTGCGTGAATTCGGTCATGGGCCGGACGGTAATCCCGGTGGACAAGAGGGGCAAATGGAAATGGTGCAAGTGACGTCGCTGGATCATCTGGTGCTGACCGTTGCTGATCTGGCGGCGACGGTGGCGTTTTATCAGGATGGTCTGGGCATGGAGATGCAACGGTTTCGCGCTGCCGACGGCAGCAACCGCTGGGCGTTGAAATTTGGTGATCAGAAAATCAACCTGCATCAGGCAGGCGCCGAGTTTGAACCGAAGGCACGATTTGCCACACCAGGGTCGGCGGATCTGTGTTTCCTGAGCGATACCCCCTTGGAGGACTGGCAGGCGCATCTGCAGGCACAGGGGATTGCGCTGGAAATGGGGCCGGTGCCCCGGTCTGGCGCAACCGGGGCGATTGTTTCGCTGTATCTGCGCGATCCGGATGGCAATCTGATTGAGATCAGCAACCGGATCTGAGCGCCGATCAGGCGGCTTTGGCGGCTTTGGTCACCGCAGCAGTGCTGCGCAGGAGGTCCATCAGCTCGGCCAGATTGGCGAGGTAACGGTCGTTTTCCAGCTGGCCAGTTTCAAATTCTTTACCCGCGCTGGCAATGCAGAGCGCGGGGCCCGCGATGACATTGGCGCGCAGCGGTGACAGCATGTTGCGCAGCACATATTGCGCGGTCTCACCGCCCGTGCGACCCGCGGCGGCAGACATGACCGCAACGGGCTTGCCAGCGAACAGCTTGCGGCTGTCGCGGCTCATCCAGTCCAGCGCGTTTTTCAGAACGCCCGAGGGCGCTTTGTTATATTCAGGGGTCGAGATAATCACGGCTTCGGCAGTGGCCAGTTGATCCGCGAGGGTTTTCACGGCGGCGGGCTGACCTTCGGCCGCTTCCAGATCGCCGTCGTATAGCGGCAGGTTCAGGTCTGCGGTGATCACCTCACCACCGTAAATTTCACCCGCCTGGGCGACGAGCTTGCGGTTCACGCTGTCTTTGCGCAGGGAGCCGGAAATAATGAGAACGGCCATCGGAGCCTCCTGAAATCTATCTGTTCGCTGAAACGGGTTTAGCGTGGATATCCGCAGGTCAAAAGAGGTGTCGGCGCAAGCTGACTGTGCGCTGATGCAGAAAGAGCGCCCGTTGCGGGGCGCTCTTGTGCGATACTTTGAAGGGCAGGGCCGATCAGTTTGGCAGGATCACGATGTCCACGCGACGGTTCTGTGCGCGGCCTTCGGGCGTCAGGTTGGACGACACCGGCTGATCTTCGCCGCGGCCAATGGTTTGCACGCGATAGGAGGACACGCCGCCATCGATCAGGATCGCCGACACGGCACCTGCGCGGCGCTGGCTGAGGTCGAGGTTATATTCGGCCGAACCGGTGTTGTCGGTGTGCCCCAGCACCTGCACGGTGGTTTCGGGGTAGCGGTTCAGGCTTTCGGAAACGGCGGCAAGATCGTCGCGCAGGGCCGGGGCAACATAGGTGCTGTCGACGTCAAACAGAATGTCCTGCGGCAGGGTCACAATCAGGCGGTCACCGGTGTTGGTGATGCTGACGCGATTGTCGAGGCTTTGGCGCAGTTCGGCCTCTTGCTGGTCCAGGCGCTGGCCAACGGCCCCACCAAGTGCTGCACCAGCGATGCCGCCGATCAGTGCGCCTTTTTTGTTGTCATCGGCGATAATCGCGCCGGACACCGCGCCGAGAATGCCACCCATGATGGCCCCTTCGCGGGTGTTTTTGTTCGGGTCGTCACCGCCCAGATAGCTGGGATCAGTACAGGCTGTGACGGTCAGAAGGGATGCGCCTGCAATCAGGAGCGCGGTTTTGGATGCTCGGATCATGGTCTGTGCCTCTTGTCTCTCCGCCGTTGCGGTTCGGCGGTATCATAGACCTATCATAACAGAGCTTGGCCAGATCAGGGGGAAAAACTCGGCAGTATTCCGCGCAAATCTTGGTGTTCTGCGCGGAAACGCTCCGCCTTTTGCACGATCTGTTTGCTTCAGGCCGCGTCGGTCTGGGCTGGGTCGCCTTCGGCGCGGGCGGCCTCATAGGCCAGCAGCGCACGTTTCACCGGCAGGCCCCAGTGATAGCCCCCAAGGGCACCGGATTTGCGCAAGGCTCTATGGCAAGGGATCAGCCAACTGACAGGGTTGCGGCCCACAGCTGTGCCGACCGCCCGCACCGCCTTGGGCGATCCGATCGACTGGGCGATTTCGGAATAGGTGGTGACCTGCCCCGAAGGGATGCGCAGCAGAGCCTCCCAAACTTTGATTTGGAAAGGTGCCCCAATCATGTGCAGCGTGGTTTCGCCAGAGAGGTTAAATGCGGCATCCACCAAGGGGCGCAGCATCATCGGATCTTCGACAAACGTGGCTTTTGGCCAACGCGACAGCATGTCCTCCATCGCGGCCTCGGTGCCGGTTTCCGCCGCAAAAGCCAAGCCACAGAGCCCTTTTTCCGTACCCATCACCAAGGCCAGCCCAAAGGGGCTGTCATACCAGCCCCAATAGACCGTTAGCCCGTTTCCGCCACGGGCATATTCCCCCGGGCTCATCGCTTCCCAACGCACAAACAGATCGTGCAGCCGCGAGTTGCCGGACAGCCCGACCTCATGGCTAACGGCCAGCGTGGTCATTTTGTCTCGCAGTAGATGTTTGGCGTGATCCAGCGTCAGATATTGCTGGTAGCGTTTCGGAGAGACCCCGACCCAGCGTGAAAACACCCGCTGAAAATGGGCCGGACTCATCCCCAGCTGATCGGCCAGATCGCCCAGGCTCTGGCCTGGCCCGCCTGCGTCAATCAGATCAATGGCGCGTCGCATCACCTGAAAATGGTAGCTTTGGCCCTCGGGTGTCATGTCCGGCTCCTGCGGCTGGTCTGTCTCTTTGCACATAGCCTAGCCGTTCAGCCCGAAGCCAACGACCCGAAACTTGCGCATTGCGCGCTTTCCACCCAAGGTGGCCGGATGACAGACCGATTTATCTCTGCCGCCGTTGATCTGCATGGCCGTTTGATCCGCGATGACGCACCGGGCGCGATGCTGCCTTGGTGGAGTTTCACCAAAACCCTGATTGCTGCCTGTGTGCTGCAACGGGCTGGCGAAGGCTTCATGGATCTCGATGCGGAAATGCCCGGGCGACCCTACACGCTGCGTCAGCTTCTGACCCATACGGCAGGGCTGCGCGACTACGGGCCGGTCGGCCCCTACCAGCAAGCGGTTTCCGCCGGGGATACGCCCTGGCCCGTGGCTCAACTGCTAGAAACCGCCCGCGCAGAGGATCTACTGGGGGCGCCGGGGACACGGTGGAACTATTCCAACATCGGCTACATGTTCCTGCGGTTCGCGCTGGAGGTCAGCGAGGGCGCACCACTGGGTGAGATCATTCACCGCCGGTTGATTGCCCCGCTGGGGCTGAAAACGCCACGTCTTGCCATGACCCCTGCCGATTTTGAAACGCTGGTCTGGGACGCGCAGGGCTATCACCCCGGCTGGGTCTATCATGGCTGTATGATCGGCCCCGCCGCGGATGCCGCAAAGGTACTGCATGCCATCCTGATTGGCGACCTGTTGACCGATGCGCAACGCAAACAGATGCAGCTGCGCTCGCTGGATGAAGGCGGTATCAAAGGCCGGATCTGGCGCTCCACTGGCTATGGGTTGGGGCTGATGATCGGTGAGGCAGAAGACCACGGGCTGGCCATCGGTCACGCCGGATGTGGCCCGATGTCCGGCAACCTTGTGGCGCATTTCCCGCAATCAGGACTGACGGTCGCCAGCTTCTCCAAAGGCGGTGACGAAAGCCCGGCAGAATGGGAAACCCTGAGGGTCCTCTCTTCTCGTTGAAAAACAGACGCTAAGCCGTTACTGGGGTCAGGCCCCAATTCACCCAGCCACCAGCCTCGTTTGAGGCGCAGCCAGCAACCGGACCGCCCGTATGGCCAAACAGCTCGACTATCACACGATCCGCGAGATCTTCACCCGTTTCCAGGCCTCCGAGGCGGAACCAAAAGGTGAGTTGGATCACGTCAACGCCTACACGCTGGTGGTGGCTGTCGCGCTGTCTGCGCAGGCAACCGACAAAGGTGTGAACAAGGCCACGGCCGAATTGTTCAAAATCGCCGACACCCCGCAGAAAATGCTGGATCTGGGCGAAGAACAACTGATCGAACATATCAAAACCATCGGGCTTTACCGCAACAAGGCCAAGAATGTGATCAAGCTGTCACGTCTTCTGGTGGAGGACTACGGCGGCGAAGTGCCCAACAGCCGCGCCGCGTTGGAAAGCCTGCCTGGTGTGGGGCGCAAAACCGCCAATGTGGTTCTAAACATGTGGTGGCACTACCCGGCGCAGGCCGTGGACACCCATATCTATCGTTTCGGCAACCGTTCGGGCGTCTGCCCGGGCAAAGACGTGGTGGCCGTCGAACGCGCCATCGAAGACCACATTCCCACCGATTTTCAACAACACGCCCACCATTGGATGATCCTGCACGGGCGCTACATCTGCACAGCACGCAAGCCCAAATGCAACGCCTGTCACATCCGTGACCTGTGCCAATTTGAGGAAAAAACCCCATGAAAAAGTTTCAGGTTGTCGGTATCGGCAACGCCATTGTTGACGTGATCAGCCAATCCGACGACAGCTTCCTTGACCTGATGGGTATCCAGAAGGGCATCATGCAACTGGTGGAACGTGAGCGCGGCGAGATGCTCTACGGTGCAATGGAAAACCGCAAACAGGCGCCGGGTGGATCAGTGGCCAACACCCTGGCAGGGCTGGGCAATCTGGGCCTGACCACCGGCTTTATTGGCCGCGTGCATGACGATGCGCTGGGCCAGTTCTACGCTGAGGAAATGGAAAAAGGCGGCACCGCATTTGTGAACCCACCGGTTCCGGGTGGCGAGCTGCCGACTTCGCGGTCGATGATCTTTGTCTCACCGGACGGGGAACGGTCGATGAACACCTACCTCGGCATCTCGTCTGAGCTGGGGCCGGATGATGTATCCGACGACGCGGCAGGCGCCACCGAAATCCTGTTCCTTGAGGGCTACCTCTACGACAAGCCAAAGGGCAAAGAAGCCTTTGAACGGGCCGCCAAACTGTGCCAGGCGGCCGGCGGCAAAGCCGGTATCGCCCTGTCCGACCCGTTCTGCGTGGACCGTCACCGCGAAGATTTCCGTCGTCTGGTGAAAGAGCTGGACTATGTGATCGGCAACGAACACGAATGGGCGTCGCTTTATGAGACTGACCTCTCGTCGGCACTGGAACAGGCGGCGCAAGATGCGGGCATGGTGGTCTGCACCCGCGGCGGCCATGATGTGGTGCTGGTGCGCGGCGACGAACAGGTAACTGTCCCCGTGACCGAAGTGACCCCGGTGGACGCCACTGGCGCCGGCGATCAGTTTGCAGCTGGTTTCCTCTATGGCTACGCCACCGGTGCCTCGCTGGAAGTGGCGGGCCGCATGGGCTGTGTCGCCGCTGCAGAAGTGATCGGACATTTCGGCGCACGCCCCGAAGCCAATCTGCCGTCGCTGTTCCGCCAGGCCGGTCTGATCGACTGATCGGCGAATTCTACAACCGCAGGAAGGGCGTCCCGAGTGGGCGCCCGTTTCTTTGGGGGCAGCGCAAGCGGCAAGGTTTGAATTGGATATTTGAGCCAAGAAGAACGCAGATGTTCCGCCCCATCCAAGCCGGTCGACACGGCGCCGATGCTTACCTGGATGGGGCGGTTTCTCCTTGGGCGGTCATCGGCTTCCCAGCCTGTACCGCCAGACAAACCTGCCCGATTCTGGTTAAGAAACTGTTATTCTTCTTGGGGCAAATATCCCAGGGGTCCGGGGGCGGCGCCCCCGGCTGCGCTCAGGTCGCACTCAGGCGGCGCGGCCTCGGATGATACGGTCCGCCAGCGCCGGTGACAGGCGTTGGACTTTGCGCAGCAGGCGGACTTTGTCGATCGCCACTTCGCGCTGCCCTTCAGCAAGACCTTGCAAGGTTTCGCGGGCCGCTTGCTCGGCGCTGATCTTTTGCTTGGGATCGCCCTGGGATAGGTCGGTGTCCACCAGAGTCATCAGCACTTCGCTGACCTGAATGGGCAGGCGGGCGTCTTCGATCTGATAGCGCAGGGTTTTGGTGAAGCTGCGCAGCCCGGCCTTGGTGGCACAGTAGGTGGCTGCATTAGGTAGTGGGGCGAGGGCAAGGCCCGAGGTTACATTTGCGATCAGGCTCTGCGATTGGCGCGAAAGGGTCGGCAGCAGGGCCGCGCAGAGTGCAATGGGCGCTGTCAGGTTAATCGCTACTTCCTGCGCGGTCTCTGTATAGCGATCATGGGGCGGGTCGGTCAGACGGGTGTGGGTCATGATGGCGGCATTGTTGATCAGGGCGCTGCAGTCGGGGTGCGCATCTGCCACCCACTTGGCGACGGCGCGGGGCATCTCGGGATTGGCCAGATCCGCGGCAAGGATATCGATCTGCTCTGGTGCATCATCTTGCAGGGCTTCCAGTGCGGCTTGATCCCGCGCCACGGCGAGCACGGTCGCGCCAAGGTCCAGCAGTTGATAGGTCAGCGCCCTTCCGATGCCTCGGGTGGCACCAGTGAGCAGGATTTTGCGATGGGCGAAGTCAAAGGCCATGGGGCACCTCCTTGCAGGGTTCGGGTTCTGTCTGATAATGTGAGGCATCGCTCATATTTGAAAACTCGCCTTTTGCCGATGGATCAAGACGCTGCACTGAACCCAAGAAAACAACCCAAACAAGGGCGGTCGCGGGCCACGTTTCAGGCGATCCTTGAGGCCTGCACTCAGCTTTTGCATCATGGTGGCGTGGCTGCGGTGACGACAAATGCGCTGGCCGAAAGGGCCGGTGTTTCGATCGGATCGCTTTACCAATATTTCCCCAGCAAAGAGGCAGTCTTGGCCGAACTGGTGCGCGGGCTGCGTGAGGAGATGTTCACCGATATGGTGGCGGTTCTGGAGGCGCCAGAGGCGGCCAGCCTGTCGAAGCAGGATCTTGTGTATCGGCTGGTGCGCGCCTCACTCCGGCATCATGACCGCAGTCCCGAATTGGCGCAGGTGCTGGAGATGGTGGAGGAGGCGTTGCCGATGTCCGGGGAAGTGGCTGAGGGCAAGGCACGGGTGGGCGCGCTGTTGATCACCTTGCTTAGGGACATCGGCGTGGTCGCGCCGGAGGAGGCCGCGCGGGATCTGGTGGCGCTCAGCGCCGGTATGGCGCGGGCGGCCGTGCAGGCAGGGGAGACGGATTTCGACGCTTTGGCCCACCGCATTCATCGCGCCGTTGTTGGCTATCTGGCGCTATAGAAAAGGCGGCCCTGGTGAAGGACCGCCTGTGCAAGTGTCTATGGTGCCAGCGGGTCAGTCCCCCAATTTGGCGTGGACCTCATCCAGATCAATCTCGCCAATGGGCATCTTGTTGCCTGGGTTTTCGAAGTCATATTTGAACAATTCGAAATCGCGTTTGTAGATTTCATAGACCAGATGCATCGACAGGTCGTCGAAGTATTCTTCCACCGGATGGGCCCGTTTCGGGCCGTGGCCTTCGGATTCGTTGAACCGAGGGATCTGGGTCAGATCAACGGCATGGGCGGTTTCGATGTTGTTGAGCACCTGCTGCATGCCGCCGTTGAAATCTTCGGTCCAGAAGATCTGATCATACTCCCCGCCGTTGGCGATGAAGGTGGAGACATGGCCCGACATGGCCGACCAGTGGATGTCCGGGTCCATCGGTTTGCGCCAGCGGATGGTGTCGCGGGCAAACAACAGGAAACGGCGGAAGCTGGCGATCTGGTCAAACTCCTGTTTGCCGTCATCCCCTCCAACCTCGATGCCGTATTTCTGGATCAGCATCGGCACCAGGTTGCCGCGATAGCGGCGGCCATTGCGTTGAATGCCGCAGATCTTGTCAAAGAAGCTCGACAGGATGCGGGTGTAAGGGTTGCGCACACAGGTGAACGCATAAGAGCGGTGGCTCTGCACATTGTGGCTGATCGCGCCGTGGCTTTCCTCGAATGCCCATTTGTGCATCCCGGATTTGGCGTCATGAATGTCGCCGTCAAAAAATTCGCCATGATCGGAATAGAACATGATCTGGCCAATGGTCGAACAGGCGCATTTGGGAACAACGCGGTAAACCACGCTTTCGCTTTCGGTCATCCAGGTGCCCGGAAATCCCATGGAACTGTTTCTCCTCAATATGCCCCGGCCCAAAGGGCACGCGAGGCGAACATTATGCTTTTGTTCACAAAACCAAAGATAGTCTGTTTATTCAATCGCCGTTCCGCCGTATCTATGTAAACAATCGTAAGAAAATGGGGCGATCGTTTCCGAAAATGGCAAGAGTTGCGTTCATTCTGTTGTGCCATAAAGACCCGGAGGCCATCATCCAGCAGGCGGAGCGGCTGACGGCGGCGGGCGACTATATGTCGATCCATTTTGATGCCCGCGCCAAACCGGCTCATTTCAAACAGATTCAGGATGCGCTTTCGGACAATCCCAGTGTGGTCTGTGCCAAACGCCGGATCAAATGCGGCTGGGGCGAATGGTCCCTGGTTGAGGCCACGTTGAACGCGGTGGAAACCGCGCTGGAGGCCTTTCCACGTGCCACCCATTTTTACATGTTGTCGGGCGACTGTATGGCGATCAAATCGGCGCAGTACATCCATAGTTTTCTGGACAGCAACGACCGCGACTATATCGAGAGCTTTGATTTCTTCGAAAGCGACTGGATCAAGACCGGCATGAAGGAAGACCGGCTGATCTACCGGCACTACTTCAACGAACGCACCCAGCCGAAACGGTACTACTGGGCCTATAACCTGCAGAAAAAACTGGGTCTGACACGGGAGATTCCGGAAGACATTCAGGTCCAGATCGGCAGTCAGTGGTGGTGTCTGCGCCGTCGCACCATTGAATGGATTGTCAATTTCACCCGCGAGCGCAAAGACGTCATGGCGTTCTTCCGCACCACTTGGATTCCGGATGAAACCTTCTTCCAGACGCTGGTGCGGCATCTGATCCCGGAAGAAGAGATTGAGACCCGCACCCTGACTTTCCTGATGTTTTCCGACTACGGGATGCCGGTGACATTTTACAACGATCACTACGACATGCTGCTCAGTCAGGATTTCTTGTTTGCCCGAAAAATCAGCCCGGATGCACGTGAGTTGAAGGCGCGTTTGGGTGCGCTTTATGCCGCCGAAGGGGTGGAGTTCAAGATCTCGGGTGAGGGGCGCAGCCTGTTCAAATTCCTGACCGGCCGAGGCCGTGTCGGGCGCCGGTTTGGCATGCGGTTCTGGGAAACCGAAAGCTCGCTGGGCCGGGAACGTGAACTGCTGATTGTGATCTGCAAGAAATGGCACGTGGCCAAACGCCTGTTGGAACAGATCCGCCAACAGACCAATATCCCCGCCATCGAGTACCTTTTTAACGAAGAAGGCACGCCGCTGCCTGACCTAGGCGGCATTCAGAAAACCATTGGCAAACGCCACCGCCACCGCCGCGCGCTGATGCGGATGCTGTTTGACTACTTCGAGACCGACCGCCTGATCATCTGTCTGGACCCGGACGCGCTGGACCTGTTGAAGGATTTCTGCGCCGACCGTTCCACCACCCGGCTGCTGGAGGTCGAGGTGGAGTTCACCGACAGCTACCTGAAAGGCCACGCCACCCGGATTGGATTGGCGGGGGAGCAGACACCGCAGGAAACGCTGGAACGTCTGCTGCCCACCATCCGCCATGATCTGGCTTTTGAAAGTGATCAGATCCGGGATGCAAATTTCGCCAATCACCTGCATCTGCGCCAACAGGACGGGCAAGAGGACCACATTCGCGCCCTGACCCAATTCCTTGCCATTCCCGATGGCAAAGCGCATGACATTGTGAATATCGACTATCTGTTTTCCGACTGAGGTGCCCGATGGCTTACGTCTATGACGACCAAAATATCTTTGCCAAAATTCTGCGCGGTGAGATTCCGAACAAAACCGTTCTGGAAACCGAACATGCGCTGGCCTTCCATGACATCCAGCCACAGGCGCCGGTGCATGTGCTGGTGATCCCGAAAGGCCCTTACGTCTGCTACGACCATTTCGCGCTGGACGCCTCGGAGGCCGAAATTGTCGGCTTCACCCGTGCGGTGGGCGAGGTCTGCAAAATGCTGGAGGTCCAGCCGGGTGAAGGTGGCGAGGGGTTCCGCGTGATCTCGAACGCGGGGGAAAACGGTGTGCAGGAAGTGCCGCATCTCCATGTGCATGTGCTGGGCGGGCGTTGGCTGGGCCGCATGCTGCCGAAGGTGGATTAAGCACGAAACGGATCGCGGAGCCGCGGCGTGGCCCGCTAGGGAAAACCAACCGAAACGGAGGTTTTCCCGATATGCCCCTTGCCTACCAAGCCCTGCCCACCGAAATCGCCCGTCATTATCAACAGGGCGGCGCAGATGCCAATGGACACCCGCCCGAACGCGCCCTCAGCGACGGACAAGGTGTGCCCTGCCGCCACTGCATGGACATTGTCCCCGCAGGGCAGGAGTTCCTGATCCTCAGCCACCGCCCCTTCCCCGAGGCGCAGCCCTATGCCGAACAGGGTCCGATTTTCCTTTGCGCTGAGGCCTGTAAACGGGGCGCTACAACAGTGCTTCCCGCCTTCCTGCAAAGCCCTGAATATATCCTGCGTGGCTACTCGGCCGACAACCGGATTGTCTATGGCAGCGGCGCTGTGGTGGACACATCCAAGATCCCAGCCGCTGCCGAAACCCTGCTGGCACGGGAAGACATTGCCTATTTGCATGTCCGTTCCGCCAGCAACAACTGTTATCACCTGAGGATCGAACGGCAGGCCTAGGGGCGTTGCCCCTCTGTGTCCAAAATGGGATTTTGAACCCATTCACCCCAGGATATTTGGACCAATGAGAAACGGCTTGCTTCTTGGGGTAAATATCCCCGCCGGAGGTATAAAAGTAAAAGCGCCCCACTGAGGTCAGCGGGGCGTTTTTGTGATAGGATCAGTGGGCCTCGGCCCAATTGGCGCCGCGACCTGCATCGACAACCAGCGGCACGGACATATGCAGCGCAGGGGCGGCAGCGCCTTCCATCACCTCGCGAGCGCGTTCCACCACCTGATCGGCGGCGGATTCCTCTACCTCGAAGATCAGTTCGTCGTGCACCTGCAGCAACATACGCGCCGGCAGATCTTGGATCGCGGCGGGCATGCGGATCATGGCTCGGCGGATCACATCGGCTGCGGTGCCTTGGATCGGCGCATTGATGGCCGCCCGTTGGGCAAAGCCAGCGCGGGGCCCTTTGGCGTTGATTTCCGGCATGTGGATTTTGCGGCCAAAGAGCGTCTGGACGTAGAGGTTCTCTTTCGCAAATGCCTTGGTGTCATCCATATAGGTGCGAATACCGGGGAAACGTTCGAAGTAGCGGGTGATGAAGGCCTGCGCCTCACCCCTTGGGATGTGCAGATTGCGCGCCAGACCAAAGGCCGAGATGCCATAGATCACCCCGAAGTTGATCGCCTTGGCCTGGCGGCGGATCTCTGGTGTCATTTCAGACATCGGCACGTCAAACATCTCCGAAGCCGTCATCGCGTGGATGTCATGGCCGTCTTTAAACGCCTGTTTCAGCGCGTCGATCCCCGCCATTTCCGCCAGGATGCGCAGTTCGATCTGGCTGTAGTCCAGCGACAGCAGCACCTTGCCTTCATCCGCCACAAAGGCTTCGCGGATCTTGCGGCCCTCTTCGGTCCTGACCGGAATGTTCTGCAGGTTCGGATCGTTTGAGGCCATCCGGCCGGTGTTGGCGCCGCTTTGCAGGTAGGAGGTATGGACCCGGCCCGTATCGGGGTGAATGTGATCCTGCAGCGCGTCGGTGTAGGTTGATTTCAGCTTTTGCAGCTGACGGTAATCCAGCACGCGGCGGGCAAAGGTATGTTCGTTGGCCAGATCTTCCAACACGTCGGCAGGGGTGGACCACTGGCCGGTTTTGGTTTTCTTGCCGCCTTCCAGCTCCATCTCTTCAAACAGGATTTTGCCGACCTGAGCGGGGCTCTGGACGTTGAATTCATGACCCGCTAGCTCATAAAGCTCAGCCTCATAACCGGCCATTTTCTGGGCAAAGCTGTTGGACATCCGGCTGAGCGCGTCACGGTCGACCTTAATGCCGGTCATTTCCATGTCTTTCAGCACATGGACCAGCGGGCGTTCCAGCGTTTCATAGACTTTGGTGACCTGTTCAAGGTGCAGCTGCGGCTTCAACTTCTGCCACAGACGCAGGGTGATGTCGGCATCTTCGGCGGCGTATTTCACCGCGTCCTCAATCGGCACCCGGTCAAAGGTGATGGCGGATTTGCCAGAGCCCAAGAGCGATTTGATCGGGATCGGCGTGTGGTTCAGGTAGCGTTCGGACAGTGCGTCCATGCCGTGGCCGTGGATCCCTGCATGCAGCGAGTAGGAGATCAGCATGGTGTCGTCGATCGGTTCCACCTCAATCCCATAGCGCGAGAACATCTTGGCGTCGTATTTCATGTTCTGGCCGATCTTGAGGATGCTTTCATCCTCCAGCATCGGTTTCAGCATCGCCAGTGCTGCGTCCAAGGGCATCTGCCCCTCGGCCAGTTGATCGGTGCCGAACAGATCATCGGATCCAGCCTTATGCGCCAGCGGCACATAGCAGGCCTGCCCCGCCTCAGAGCTGAGGCAGATGCCCACCAGATCCACCCGCATTTCGTCTAGACCGGTGGTTTCCGTATCCACCGCCACATAGCCGTGTTTGTAGGCGGCGTCGATCCAGGTCTGCAGCCCTTCGGCGTCTTTGACCCAGGTATAGGCCTCGGGATCGAAGGGCAGCTCGGCGGGTTCTTCCACGTCGCCAGCCGCCGCAGCGCTTTGTTGTGGGGTGTCGTTGATTGTGGGGGCTTCTACGCCCAACTGTTCCGCGATGCGTTTGGTGAGGGTGCGGAACTCCATCTCGGCCAGGAAGTTCATCAGCTCCTCTGACACCGGATCCTTCACCTCCAGATCATCGAGGGTGAAGTCCAGCTCCATCTCGCAATCCAGCTGCACCAGCTTCTTGCTCATCTCGATCTGGTCACGTTTTTCGATCAGGGTCTGGCGACGTTTGGGCTGTTTGATCTCATCGGCGCGGTCCAGCAGGGTTTCCAGATCGCCAAATTCATTGATCAGCAGCGCCGCTGTTTTGATGCCGATCCCCGGCGCGCCCGGTACGTTGTCGACCGAGTCGCCAGCCAGGGCCTGCACGTCGACCACCCGCTCTGGCCCGACACCGAATTTTTCATGCACCCCGTCACGGTCGATGCGTTTGTTCTTCATTGCGTCCAGCATTTCCACACCGTCGCCCACCAGCTGCATCAGGTCTTTGTCCGAGGAAATGATGGTGCAACGGCCACCTGCCTCGCGGGCCTGACAGGCAAGGGTTGCGATGATGTCATCAGCCTCAAAACCCTCGATCTCTTTGCAGGCGATATTGAAGGCACGGGTGGCATCACGGGTCAGCGGGAACTGTGGGCGCAGATCTTCGGGTGCGGGCGGGCGGTTGGCCTTGTACTGATCAAAAAGGTCGTTGCGGAAGGTCTTGCCCGAATGGTCGAAGATCACCGCCACATGGGTCGGCGCGTCGGGACCGGTGTTGCCCTCCACGTAGCGGTGCAGCATGTTGCAAAACCCCGCAACGGCCCCAATTGGCAACCCATCCGATTTCCGGGTCAGCGGCGGCAGAGCGTGATAGGCGCGGAAGATAAAGGCCGAGCCGTCGATCAGATGCAGGTGGCAACCTTTGCCGAATTCGGTGCTCATGGGGGTCTCCGCGCGCTAGAGGAACACCAGAGGTGTTCTAGTTATGTCCTGCGCCAGTAGTCGCATGGATCACGTCCGGCGGCTAGGGGGCGCTGCTCACTTTCCGGCTGTTTTGTCTGGATGAAACCGCCAGAGCGAGAGAGAGATCGAGGCCGGTATGGGCGTCCAGGCGCCAAAGGGGATGCCAGCTGCGCGCAGGCGTTTGCCGACCCAGGTGTTGCAGGTGTTGAACAGGTTGAACGCCCCCTGTGCCGCAAAGAAATGGCCCTGTGTCTTGGGCAGTTCTGGCACTGGCGTCAGGGCTGGATCAAAGCTGTTTTTGATGCCGGACAGCAGGGCCTCATATTGGGGCAGACTGATGTGCAACCAGCGGACAACATCTGGTCTGCCAATTGCGCCAAGCACGTCCACCCGCATCACGGAAGTGTCGCCAAAGATGGCCTTAGCAGAGGCACTGAGCGACACGTCGCTGTAAGTGCCGACAGAGGTGTAGAATTCACGTGCGCCCCACCCCAGCATCAGCCATTCGGCATTTGGATGGTTGACCGGGATGTCATGTGGTTCCAGAAAGGCAAAGCGAGCCTGCGTCTGTGCGTTCAGCGGCAGTAAGAAATCATTGTGGATCGGTCCCGCGGCCAAGCCGATTGTGACGGTGTGTTGATCACCTGTTGCCTCAAGGGACGCGGTGCTGCCGCCCAGAACGCCGCCGACCAAACCTGCCGCAAGGTAGCACATCACCAAGGCGGAAAGGGTGGCCAAACTGCCCAATGTTAGTTTGAGAAATCGAGAAAGCAGCGCCATGTCGGGGACCCTTCAGCGGCGCATCCCCAGATCAGCTCTGATCCGCGGCAGAACCCTTCAGGATGTATTTCGCATCGCAATAGGGGCATTCCACAAAGCCCTCTTCCGCGGGAATTTGCAGCCAGACGCGCGGATGACCCAGGGCCCCTTCGCCGCCGTCACAGGCGATTTTGGAGGTTTCGACAATCTTGGTCTCTGGCGCTTGGGTCGTCATCTGGGACGTTTCCTTTTGGCTGCAAAACATCTAGGTGCAGTTATGAGCGATCACACCAGCAGGGGCAAGGGCAGCCATGAGCGACAATGCGAATGGAACGGCGATTGAAAACGCAATCGAAATCCGGGGTCTGCAAAAGACCTATCGTGGCGGCAAGGGCGAGCCCGAGAAACAGGCGCTCAAAGGCATTGACCTGGATATTCCGCGTGGTTCGGTCTTTGGGCTTCTGGGTCCCAATGGGGCCGGCAAATCGACCCTGATCAACATTCTGGCCGGGCTTGTGACCAAAACCGCAGGTCAGGTGAAAATCTGGGGCTTTGATCAGGACGTCAATCCGCGACAGTCGCGGGCCTCGATCGGGGTGATGCCGCAAGAGCTGAACATGGACCCGTTTTTCAGCCCGCGTGGCGCGCTGGAGGTGCAGGCGGGCCTGTACGGGGTGCCCAAAGTGGACCGCCGCAGTGACGAAATTCTGCGTCTGATCGGGCTAGAAGATAAGGCCGAGGCCTATGCCCGCACCCTGTCCGGCGGGATGAAACGCCGCCTTTTGTTGGGCAAGGCACTGGTGCACGCGCCGCATATTCTGGTGCTGGACGAACCAACCGCTGGGGTGGACATCGAGCTGCGTCAGATGCTCTGGGCCAATGTGCGCAAGCTGAATGAGGACGGGATGACCATCATCCTCACCACCCACTATCTGGAAGAAGCCGAGGAGATGTGCGACGAGATCGCCATCATCAATCAGGGCGAGGTGGTGGCACGCGACAGCAAGGTCAATCTGATGGGCCAGATGGACGCCAAAACCATGGTGATCCATCCAGAAGCCCCCGTCGCCCAGTTGCCAGAGGCCGAAGGCATCACCGCTCAGATCCGTCCCGACGGGGCACTGGCGCTGTCCTACCACGCAAAACAGCATTCGGCCGAAGCGATCCTGGCGGTGGCGCGGGCCGCAGGTGTGCAGATCCGCGACCTTAGGATTGAAGAAGCAGACCTTGAGGATGTGTTCCTCGAGTTGACCAAATCGCGCTGAGGGTAGCGCGCGGCGTTTGAGTATTTGTGGCAAGATGAAAGCCGCTTTCAATGATCCTTAAATACTCGATGCGCCGCACCCGCCGCGGGCCGCAACGTCGCGGCTTGCAGTGCGGCGCGAATTGCCGTGCAATGGGGCCGCAACAAAGGATTGGCGAAAATGGGTGATCACGAACACGGGCTGTCACGCTGGCTGCATGACCTCTTGCAGGTCGAAGCGGTGGAGGACAATTTCTTTCGTGGCATGGCCACTCCGCAGGGGCGCGGGCGCAGTTTTGGCGGGCAGGTGATCGGGCAGGCGCTGATGGCGGCGATCAAAACCGTGGGTGAAGAGCGCCCGGTGCATTCCCTGCATGCCTATTTCATGCGCCCCGGCGATGCGACCAAACCGGTGCTTTACCGGGTGGAGCGGGACCGCGACGGCCGCAGCTTTGCCACCCGTCGGGTGATCGCGGTGCAGTCTGGCAAACCAATCCTGAACCTAGCGGCCTCGTTTCATGTGAAGGAGGAGGGGCTGTTTCAGCAGTCTGCCATGCCGGATGTGCCAGCGCCGGAAGAGTTGGAAAATGAGGTGCAGCTGGGCGAACGTTTTGCCGATCAGCTGCCTGAGGCCTATCTGGCCTGGCTGCGTTCACCACGTCCGATCGAGTTGCGCCCGGTGGGGCTGCGCCCCCCGTTCACCCGGGAAGCGCAAGGGCCGTTGCAGCACATCTGGATGCGCATTCGTGGGGATCTGGGCGACACGGTGGCGATGCATCGCGCGGCGCTGTCCTATGTGTCGGATTTTGGCCTTCTGGGCACATCCGTTCTGCCCTGGGCCAAAGCGTTCATTGATCCGGATATGCAATTTGCCAGTCTGGATCATGCGGTCTGGTTCCATGATGATTTCCGCATGGATGAGTGGCAGCTTTATTCGATGGACAGTCCCTGGACGGGTGGCGCACGCGGATTTAACCGGGGGCAGATCTTCAGCCGGGATGGGCGTCTGGTGGCCAGCACCGCGCAAGAAGGTCTGGTGCGGGAAGTAAAACCGCGCGACTAGGCCGCTAGTCGTGGAAGCTGTCGCGGCGGTAATAGTCGCGCAGGGTCTGGCCCGGCTTGGGTTTGAACTTGCCCGCTTCGATCAGGTTTTCAATACGGTCCAGCCGGAACATCCGGAAGTCCTGGCGCAATTCGCACCAGCAGACCATGGTCCAGACCTTGCCCCAGAACCACAGACCCAAGGGGCGCACCCGCCGTTCAGAGGGGCGCTGGTCTTCATCGGCGTACTGCATGTCCAGCAAGATGTGATCATTGGCGGCCCGTTCGACCTGATCAATGCGGGCGCGCAGCACGTGATCGGTTTCCTGCCCGTTGATGGCATGGACCCGCACCGCTTCTGAGCGGGCACGGGCGGTTTCGGGCAGCACAGCGTTGATCTTGATCAGCGCTTCCTCGGCGGCGGCGGCCATGCGGGCGCCGCCAAAGGCGCGGATCAGCCGCGCCCCTGCCACCAGCGAAACAATTTCATCCGAGGTGAACATCAGCGGCGGCAGGTCATAACCGTCGCGCATCAGGTAGCCGACGCCCGCCTCGCCCTCAATTGGTACGCCCGAGCCGACCAAGTCGGCCACGTCGCGGTAGATTGTCCGCGGCGTGACCTCCAGTTTTTCAGCCAGTTGTGCAGCCGTCACCAACCGCCCGCCGCGCAAATATTGCACGATCTGGAACAGGCGGTCGGCGCGGCGCATCAGGCAGTGACCTCAAACAGGCCGATGGAGTTGCCATCCAGATCCTGCGCATAGTGGAACCGGCCCACCGGCAGCGGCACAGGGCCGCCGATCAGGGTGCCGCCGGCCTCGGTCACCCGTTTGGTGGCGTCTTCCAGCGTGTCAGGAATTTGCAAATGCACGGTTGGGCCTTGGCCTTCGGCAGCGGGTTTGCCGGGGTAGAGGTGGCCGCCGGTGCCGTTCATGTCGTTGTTGAAAAAGGAAATCGGATTCGGGCCGCTGGTGTCCAAAGTCATCTCATAGTCGAAAACCTTGGCATAAAAGGCCATCGCTTTTTCCATGTCGCTGACGGGGATCTCGGCCCAGACTAGGATCTGGCGGGGGGTATCGGATGCAGTCATATCAATCGCTCCTTCATGAATGATGGAGGCTCTATGACACAGCCCTCCTGACAGCATACTGTCAGGAGCATGTCAGGTCTGGTCGGAAAATTTCAAGGGGGCTAGCCCAATTCTGCCGAGGGGATGATTGGGAAGAATTGCCCCGAGGACCAAAGGCCAAACCAATCCTCACCTTCGTGGGGTTCATGGCTGCCAATATCCACCAGTCGATAGAAACTTTTGCGGTCAATTAGCGCTTCCAGATTGGCACGGACCAGAACATAGGGCGAGGGTTCGCCCGTTTCGGGATCGCGGATCACGCGGATCGGCATCTCAGCACTGGCGGTGGTTTCGTCGCCCAGATTGGTGGCAAAAGTCAGTGTTTGATCACGGCCTTCGCCTGAGACGGTGAAGTCTACTGCCACAAAAGGCGCATCATCCACCGTGATGCCGACCTTTTCCACCGGCGTCACCAAGAAGTACTTGTCGCCATCCTTGCGCAGAATGGTGGAAAACAGCCGCACCAATTCAGGCCGCCCAATCGGGGTGCCGAGGTAGAACCAGGTGCCGTCTCGTGCAATCCGCATATCCAGATCACCGCAGAAATCGGGATTCCACAGGTGCACAGGGGGCAGACCCTTGCCTTTGCTGGCCGCTTTTGCCGCTTTGGCGATGCCATCTGCCGAAGGGATCACACGCATTTGTTCGCTCATTGCTTTTGCCATTTGATTTTGCCGCGATAGAGTTAAATCAAAGATAGTGCCGAGAGGAGTGTTTGACCATGAGTGATGCAGCCGACCTGGTGGTCGAAATCGAAGCGGTAGAGGCAAAGCTGGCAGAGGCCAAGCAATCCATCACCCGTCGCTTCATCGGACAGGAACAGGTTGTCGACCTGACGCTTTCGGCCTTGCTGTGTGGCGGTCATGCGCTGCTGATAGGTCTGCCAGGTTTGGGCAAAACGCGGTTGGTGGACACGCTCAGCACGGTGATGGGCCTCAACGGCAACCGCATCCAGTTCACCCCGGACCTGATGCCTGCGGACATTCTGGGATCGGAGGTGCTGGACACCGACAGCGATGGCAAACGGTCGTTCCGATTCGTGCCGGGGCCGATATTCTGTCAGCTTTTGATGGCGGATGAGATCAACCGCGCCTCGCCGCGGACCCAATCCGCACTGTTGCAGGCGATGCAGGAACGGCATGTCACCGTTGCGGGGGCAGACCGGCCCTTGGACCCACCCTTCCACGTATTGGCAACGCAGAACCCGATTGAACAGGAAGGCACCTATCCCTTACCAGAGGCGCAGCTGGACCGGTTTCTGGTGCAGATCGACGTACATTACCCCGACCGCGCGACCGAACGCGACATTTTGATGGCCACCACCGGTCTGGAAGAGGACACGGCGCATGAGGTCTTTACCGCTGCTGAGTTGATCCGCGCGCAGGCTCTGCTGCGGCAGATGCCGGTGGGCGACAGCGTGGTAGAGGCGATTCTGGATCTGGTCCGTGCCTTCCGCCCCGAAGATGACACGGCAGACGCGCGGGTGCGTGAAACCGTGGCTTGGGGGCCGGGTCCACGCGCGGCGCAGGCCCTAATGATGACGGTGCGGGCGCGGGCGATGTTGCAGGGGCGGCTTGCCCCCTCGGTCGAGGATGTGGCTGCGATGGCGCTGCCGGTGCTCAGCCACAGGATGGCGCTGAACTTTGCCGCCCGAGCGCGGGGCGACAGTCTGGCCGATCTGATTGCCACCACCGTCCAGCGCACCACCCGCGTTGAGGTGGCTGCGTGACACCTTCACTCACCCTCCGGGCTCGGGCTGAAGAACAGGCGGCCACGTTGCCGCCATTGCTGGCGCGGGCAGAACAGCTGGCCGGTACGGTGCTTCTGGGGGAACACGGCCGCCGACGGGCGGGCTTGGGCGATGATTTCTGGCAATACCGTCCGGTGCAGGCCGGTGACAGCCGCCGCATGATTGACTGGCGCCGCTCGGCGCGCGGGGATGCGCAGTTTGTGCGGGAACGGGAATGGCAGATTGCGCAAAGTGTGATGCTGTGGGTCGATCAATCGGCCTCGATGCGTTTTACTTCTGGCAAGGATTTACCACAAAAGGCCGACCGCGCCCGCCTGATTGCTTTGGCGGCGGCCATCTTGATGATCCGCGGCGGCGAACGTGTTGGTTTGACCGGCACGCTGTTGCCGCCCAGACGCGGCAACAATCAGATCCTGCGGCTGGCCGAGTTTTTCAGCACCGATGCGGCAGAAGATTATGGCGTTCCCGAAGCCAAAGCGATGCTGCCTCAAGCGCGGGCGCTGTTTGTGTCGGATTTCATGGGCGACCTAACCCCACTGAAGCAGGCCATGACCAAAGCAGCGGATCGTGGCGTGCGCGGCGTGCTGTTACAGGTGCTGGACCCCAGTGAAGAAGCGTTCCCTTTTCAGGGCCGCACGATATTTGAAAGCATGGGCGGCACGCTGTCGCATGAAACCTTGAAGGCAGGGGAATTGCGGGACCGTTACCTGACCCGGCTCGCCACCCGCAAAGATGAACTGGCTCAACTGTGCCGCGCAACGGGCTGGCAATATCATTTGCACCACAGCAACGAAACGGCACAAGCCGCGCTGCTCTGGCTGTGGCAGGCCATCAATCGGGGGACCGGTTGATGGGAGCATTGGCGCAAATCGGCTTTGCCACACCGTGGTTGCTTTGGGCCCTGGCGGTGCTGCCGGTCCTGTGGTTCCTGCTGCGCGCCGTGCCACCCGCACCGATCCGGCGGCGTTTTCCCGGTGTGATCCTGCTATTGGGGCTCAGTGACGATGACACGGTGACGGACAAAACGCCGTGGTGGCTGATCCTCTTGAGGATGCTGGCCGCGGCGGCGGTGATTGTCGGGCTTGCCGGTCCCGTGCTCAACCCCGATCCGGTGGAACGGTCCGAGGAAGGTCCGGTGCTGATAGTGCTGGATGCCAGCTGGGCCGGTGCGGGAGAATGGCCGCGCCGGATGGAACTGGCCGAACAACTGTTGGCCGAGGCAGGGCGTCAGGGCCGCACCGCAGCGCTGTTGTCGCTGAGTGATCCGCGCCCGTTGCTGTTCCAGCCCGCAGATGTGTTGAAAACACAATTGGAGGGTGTGGTCCCTCACCCCTGGGCACCGAACGCTGAAACTCTGTCCCGCAGCCGCGCCATTATTGATGCGCTGGAGGCGGTTGAAACCCTTTGGTTTTCAGATGGCCTGTCCTATGACGGGCAGGCGGATGTCTTGGTCGCGCTTGAAGCCAAGGGGCAAGTTACCGTGTTCGAAAGTGGCGCTGCCGCCCTTGCGCTCTTCCCGCCCCAGTTTGACGACGGAGAGATTGTGATTTCGTCCATACGCAGCCGGTTGGGGTTGTCTGCAGAACACCTGGTGCGCGCACATGGGCGCGATCCGGCAGGGATTGAACGGGTCTTGGCCACGGTTCCGCTGCGCTTTGCAGCCGATGAAGAGACCGCTGAGGTGCGCCTGTCGCTGCCTGCCGAACTGCGCGCGCGGGTCAGCCGGTTTGATCTGCAATCCACCCGCAGCGCCGGAACCGTGGTGCAAAGCGACGACAGCCTGCGCCGGCGAGAGGTGGCGCTGATCACCGGGCGTGAGGACCGTGAAGGCCTCGAGCTGCTGTCGCCACTGCACTATCTGCATCAGGCGCTGGCGCCTTCTGCGGATCTGCTGGATGGCGCGATCGAAGATGTGATTCCTGCCAATCCAGACGTCATCATCCTTGCCGATGTCGCCGAGATGACACCGAGTGAAGAATCCGAGCTGATCACATGGGTAGAGGCGGGCGGTCTGTTGCTGCGCTTTGCCGGTCCCCGGCTGGCGGCCAGTGACATCTCCCGCAGCGAAGAACATCCACTGATGCCGGTCCGGTTGCGCTCTGGCGGGCGCACCGTAGGTGGTGCCATGAGCTGGGGCCAGCCGAAAACCCTTGCCCCGTTCAAAGACAGCAGCCCGTTTTATGGCCTGCCTGTGCCCGAAGAGGTGGCCATATCCGCACAGGTCATGGCGCAGCCTGATCCCAGCCTGTCAGAGCGGGTGATTGCGGAGCTGAGTGATGGCACCCCTTTGGTGACCCGCAAACAGTTGGGGCAGGGACAGGTGGTGCTGGTGCATGTCTCAGCCAATGCCGAATGGTCCTCGCTGCCTTTGTCAGGGCTGTTTGTGCGGATGCTGGACCGGCTGGCGGTGTCTTCGGTCAACGGCCAGCCGGATGCGGCGGATCTGGCCGGCACAATCTGGCAGCCGCAGAAGGTGCTGGACGGGTTTGGCCGGGTGCGCGACGCAGGCAACCTGCCGGGTGTCGCAGGCGAAGATCTGGTGGCCGCCCCGCTGGGGCCGCAGCTGCATCCGGGGCTGTATCAGGGACCAACCCGCAGTCTGGCCCGCAACGTGATGCAGGAAAGCGATGTTCTGATGGCGGCGGAATGGCCGGCTTCGGTGCAGGTCGAAGGACTGGAACGGGCCGAGCCGATGCCGCTGGCTGGGTATCTTTTGGGGTTTGCACTGGTGTTGTTGCTGCTGGATGTGATTGCAGCCCTTGCGCTGTCCGGTCGGCTGAACCTGCGCCTAGCCATGCTGGTTCTGCTGGTGTTGCCATTGGCGTTTCCGCAGCAAAGTCGCGCCGACGATGCCTTTGCCTTACGCGCGACGGCGGAACTTTCACTGGCCTATGTGCGCACCGGCAATGCCACTGTTGACAGTCTTTCCGAAGCGGGCCTTCGAGGGCTCAGTGAAACACTGTTCTTCCGCACCTCGGTAGAGCCTGCTGCCCCCACCGGTGTGGATCTGGAACGGGATGAACTGGCGCTGTTCCCCTTTCTTTACTGGCCCATCACCGAGGATCAGCCGATCCCGACGGTAGAGGCCTATGCGCGGCTGAACCGTTACCTGCGTTCTGGCGGTATGATCCTGTTTGACACCCGTGATGCCGACATGGCGGGGTTTGGCACTTCCAGCCCCAACGGGCGCAAGCTGCGGCGTCTGGCCGAGCCGCTGGACATTCCCGCATTGGAGCCGCTGCCGGTGGATCACGTGCTGACCCGCACCTTCTACCTGTTGCAGGACTTTCCGGGCCGCCACACCGGGCGTGATATCTGGGTAGAAGCGGCACCTGCTGACGCTGAACGGGTGGAGGGCATGCCGTTTCGAAACCTCAACGATGGGGTAACGCCGGTGGTGATTGGAGGCAATGATTGGGCGGCGGCCTGGGCGATGGACACCCGGGGCAATGTGCTGGTGCCAATCGGACGCGGCTTTTCCGGCGAACGTCAACGCGAGCTGGCGTACCGCTTTGGCGTCAACCTGATCATGCATGTGCTGACGGGCAATTATAAATCGGATCAGGTCCATGTGCCTGCGCTGCTGGACAGGTTGGGCCAATGAGTTCTGAGATCACCTTTGACCCTCTTTTGCCCTTAGCGATGCTCGCGGCACTTGGCCTTGTGGTTCTGCTGGCGGCTGTGCTGGCCTATTGGCGCGGGTTGTCCGGTTGGGCGCTGCGAATGCTGGCGGGGCTTGTTGTCATCGCAGCCCTTGCTGGCCCTTCCCTCAGGCAGGAACAACGGGCGGCGCTGTCGGATATTGTGCTGATGCTGGTGGATCAGTCTTCCAGTCAAGGATTGAGCGACCGTCCCGCCCAAACGGCCGCAGCGGCGGAAACGTTGGAGGCCACGTTGATGGCGCGCCCCAACACCGAGGTGCGCCGGATTGAGGTGAAAGACGGCTCCGACAACAGCGGCACCTTGCTGTTGAGCGCCCTCAATGACGCCCTTGCCGAAGAGCCGAGCGCCCGTATCGCCGGTGTTTTTGCCCTTAGTGACGGGCGGGTGCATGATCTGGACCGGTTGCCGGACCTGCCAGCCCCCATGCATCTGATCCAGAGCGGCCAGCCCAGCGATTGGGACCGGCGCTTGATTGTCGAACATGCCCCGGCTTTTGCAATACTCGGCGAACCTGTGGTGCTGTCGCTGCGGGTCGAGGATCAGGGCAATCCGCCAACTATCGGCGGTTTGGTTGAGCTGTCTCTGTCCATCGATGGGGACGAGCCTTTTGTGGCTGCGGTGCCTTTGGGGGAGACCTTTGAGCTGCCGATCACCCTGCAACACGGCGGGCGCAATGTGATCCAATTTGCGGTGCCTGAAGCGGCGGGGGAACTGACCAACCGAAACAATGCCGCGATTGTGCAGATCAACGGCGTGCGTGATCGGCTGCGGGTGTTGCTGGTCAGCGGCGAACCTCATCCCGGCGGCCGCACCTGGCGCAATCTGTTGAAGTCCGACAGCTCCGTGGATCTGGTGCATTTTACCATTCTGCGCCCCCCTGAAAAACAAGACGGCGTGCCCGTGGCTGAGCTGTCCCTGATCGCCTTCCCAACGCGCGAGCTATTTCTGGAGAAGATCGATGACTTCGATCTGATTATCTTTGACCGCTACAAACGGCGCGGCATCCTGCCGTCGATCTATCTGGAAAACGTGCGGCGCTACGTGGCCGATGGGGGGGCGGTGCTGGTGGCTGCGGGGCCTGACTTTGCCAGCGCAGACTCGCTCTATCGCTCGCCTTTGGGCACCATCCTGCCGGGCCGCCCCACCGCGCGGGTCATTGACGAAGGCTACCCACCTGCGGTTACAGATTTGGGACAACGGCATCCGGTCACCGCGGGGCTGCAAGCGCCCGATGGTCCGGATTGGGGCCGTTGGTTGCGGCAGGTGGAGCTGACATCGGAAAGCGGTGATGTGGTGATGTCGGGGGTGGAGGAGGCCCCGCTGCTTATCCTTGATCGGGTGGGCGACGGGCGGATTGCGTTGCTGGCTTCGGATCAGGCCTGGCTGTGGGATCGCGGTTTTGAAGGCGGCGGACCGCAGGCCGAACTGCTGCGGCGACTGGCGCATTGGATGATGAAAGAACCCGAGCTGGAGGAGGAGACCCTCACCGCCTCCGCGGTTGGTCAGGAAATGCGTATCCTGCGCCGCACCTTGGGTGAAGAGGTTGGGCCGTTGACGGTTGTCACCCCGTCAGGCGAAGAGGTGACTCTAGAGTTGGAACAAACCGCTCCAGGTGCCTTGGAGGCGATTTATCAGGGGCCGGAAATTGGGCTCTACCGTCTGCGCGAGGGCGAGGTGGAGGCCGTGATAGGTCTTGGCCCTGCTGCCCCGCGCGAGTTTGAACAGACAATTGCCTCTGCCAATCCCCTGACGCCGGTGATTGCGCAGATGCGTGGGGGTGTCTGGCCGATGGTCGATGGCACGCCGGACATTCGTGATGTACGTGCTGGTCGTCCGGCCTCGGGGCGGGGGTGGCTGGGGATCACCCCGCGCAATGCGGCAGAAACCACGGCCGTCACACGGCTGCCGCTGTTGCCACCCTGGTTGGTGATGTTGGCTGTTTTGGGCCTGATGCTGGCCGCATGGCTGCGTGAGGGGCGACGCTAACGTGGGCCTAGTCCTTTGGGGCTAATAGCCCAGCTGCACTGCAACTTTCTCTGAATGCCAGCCGTCAGAGGAACAACGGGCGCGGATATAGACGACGCTGGTGCCATCCGGCACCATCACGGAACGCAAAGAGCGGGTGAAGGGCTGTTCCTCCACATGAGGGTGCATCAGCTTGCGCAGGCCCAGACGTTTGCCATTGGCGTCCAAAATCTCCCAGCCGTCAGCATAATGGTCCCAGCCGGTATCGCCGTGGCGCAGGGTCACATCGATGCGCCAGCCCATGCCGGAACGTTCGGCGCTGACGTTTACAATTTCAGGCGGATCCGCAAAGGCAACGGCCGTGCCCAGCATCACAGCGGCAATGGCACCAAGGAAAGGGAGGAAGTGTCGTGTCATGCGGGGCATCATAGCAGCGTGCGGATCAAACAGCGGTCACGAAGGCGTGTGGCCCAGACCATCGGTCATGGCCATCAGCGCCTCGCGCGAGCGGGAGGCAAAATCGCGCCGCCACAACACGCCGAAGGTGATGCAGGTGGCAATCAGCAGCCCAATCGGCCCGATCATCCAGACGGTGCTGGCGAGGGCAAAATAGATTGAACGCAGGCCCTGATTGTAGCTGCGCGCCCCGGTGATGTTGATCTCGGCCGCTTTCATGGCGCGGGGCACGGACACGGGATCGTCCACCTCATTGGGCACCGCGCCCATCAGCACCGCGCAGTAGCCAAACAGACGGTGCGACCAGACAAATTTCAGGAAAGCATTGGTCAGGAAAAACAACACCACCAGCAGCTTTGCCTCGAAAACAAACTTGGGATCGGTGCTGATCGACAGGTCTTTGGCGACGCCCACCAGCTGTTCTGCATTGCCAATCGCGGCCAGTGCGGCCCCGATGGCCAACATTGCGGCAGAAGCAAAAAAGGAGGTGCCCTGCCGCAGAGTCGACAGCGTTTGCGCGTCAAAAATCCGCGGTTGCCGTGTCACCATCTGCCGCATCCATTCGCGCCGATAGTCCGCCATCAAGACAGAGACGGAGGGCCGATTTTTGGGCGGGTGCTGGATCATCCAGCCTATCAGCATCCAAGCGGCGAACAGCAGGCCAAGCGCGGCCAGATCCAGCCAGTCAAACAGGTGGGCGATTTGCGACAGGGTCATCTGCTTGGCCCGTTCAGAACGGTTTCACAACCACCACCCACAGGATGGCGATGGCGCCGAAGACGCTGACTTCGTTGAAGATACGCAGGAACAGCTCGCTTTCACGGAAGATACCTTTGCGGGCGGCAATCACCAGTTTGCCGGTCCAGACATAGTGCAGCGCCAGTGCCGCAACCAGTGACAGTTTGAGCCAGACCCAGGCGGGAAAATCCAGATCCCAGCCCAGCCAAAGGCCGGTCGCCAGCGCGATCACCGCAAGTCCCGCTGAGAAGCGGTAGAGCCGCACGGTAAGGTCCCCAAGTGGGCCAAACTCACCCAGCCGGTTGTATTCGCGTTTCCAGTAAATCAGGGCACGCGGCACCGCAAAGATGCTTGTCATCCAGCCCATGACGCAGAGGATATGTATGATTTTCACCCAGTCCATGCGCCCCTAATGCCTGTTTTCGCGGCCCCTGCACAAGTGTCGCGGGGCCACAGGTTGGAAAACATTTGCTCTGACGAAAATTTTGGTTATATATCTTTACCAATTCCAGGGAGGTGCTCATGGAAATGCCAAAGCCTGACCCAGAAGTGCTGGCTCTGAAGCCGGTATTGGTCAAAAAACTACAAGAGGTTCTGCCGCAGGATGCGGTGATCCATGAAGAGGCCGAGACCCGCGCCTATGAGTGTGACGCGCTGACCGCCTACCGGTGTCCACCGCTGGCAGCCGTGTTGCCCCGCAATACCGAAGAGGTCGCGGCGGTTCTGAAGATCTGCCACGACATGAATGTGCCGGTGGTGCCGCGTGGGGCGGGGACCTCGCTGGCGGGGGGATCCTTACCAACGGCGGATTCGGTGATCCTGGGCGTGGCGCGGATGAATGACGTGCTGGAAACCGATTACGACAACCGGTTCATCCGGGTGCAGACCGGCCGCACCAACCTCAGCGTTTCCGGCGCGGTGGAGGAGGAGGATTTCTTCTACGCGCCCGATCCCTCGTCGCAGCTGGCCTGCGCAATTTCGGGCAATATCGCAATGAACTCGGGCGGGGCGCATTGCTTGAAATACGGCGTGACCACCAACAACCTGTTGGGGGTTACAATGGTGCTGATGGATGGCACCGTGGTGGAAATCGGCGGTGCCCATCTGGACAGTGGCGGGCTGGATCTGTTGGGGGTGATTTGCGGATCCGAAGGACAGCTGGGGGTGGTGACCGAAGCGACGCTACGCATTCTGCGCAAACCCGAAGGGGCGCGGCCTGTGCTGATGGGTTTTGACAGCAATGAGGTGGCGGGCCAGTGCGTCAGCGACATCATCAAGGCCGGCGTGTTGCCGGTGGCGATCGAGTTCATGGACCGCCCCTGTATCCGTGCCACCGAAGCCTTTGCCGGGGCAGGCTACCCGGATTGTGAGGCACTGCTGATCGTTGAGGTCGAAGGCAGCGACGGGGAAATTACCGAACAGCTGGACAAGATCCTGGCCATTGCCCGTTCGCACAATCCGGTGGAGCTGCGCGAAAGCACCAGCGCTGATGAAAGCGCCCGCATCTGGCTCGGCCGGAAATCGGCCTTCGGGGCGATGGGACAGATCAACGATTACATGTGTCTTGATGGCACAATCCCGGTCAACCAGCTGCCCTATGTGCTGCGCCGTGTTGGCGAGATGAGCAAGGAGTATGGCTTGGGGGTCGGCAATGTATTCCATGCGGGCGACGGCAATATGCACCCGCTGATCCTGTTCGACGCCAACAAACCGGGGGATCTGGAAAAATGCGAAGCCTTTGGTGCCGATATCCTGAAGCTCTGTGTCGAGGTTGGCGGGTGCTTGACTGGGGAACATGGCGTGGGCATCGAAAAGCGGGACCTGATGGTCGACCAGTTTGAGCCTCAGGACATGGAGGCGCAGATGGCGGTGAAGGATGTGTTTGACCCGAAGTGGCTGCTCAACCCCGCCAAGGTCTTCCCGCTGGCGACCAGTGAAACCCGACGCGTTGCCGCGGAGTGATATTGTTTTCCGGTCGCAGGGGCGCTGCCCCTCTGCGGTCATCTGGCGATGACCTCATTCACCCCGGAGTAGATTAGGCAAGATGAAATGATGAGACCTGAGACAGAGGCCGAACTGGCCGAAATCCTCAAGGACACCGCCGCGCCGCTGTCCATTCGAGGCGGCAATACGCGCGGCATGGCGCCAGCGGGCGACGTGTTGGAAACCAGCGGATTGGCGGGGGTAGAGCTTTATGAGCCCGGCGCCTTGACGTTGGTGGTGAAGGCGGGCACGCCGGTGGCAGAGGTGGAGGCGATGCTGGCGGCCGAAGGCCAGCGCTTGCCGTATGAACCAATGGATCACCGCGCTTTGTTGGGCACCAAAGGGGTGCCGACGATGGGGGGGGTGGTGGCCGCCAACATCTCTGGCCCGCGCCGAGTGCAGGCGGGGGCCTGTCGGGATTATCTGTTGGGCGTGCGCTTCGTCGATGGCAACGGTGTTGCGTTGAAGAATGGCGGTCGGGTGATGAAGAACGTCACCGGCTATGATCTGGTCAAGCTGATGGCGGGGTCTTATGGCACCTTGGGTGTGCTGACAGAGGTGAGCTTCAAGGTGTTGCCGCAGCCTGAGGCCGCGGCCTGTGTGCTGATCGAAGGCCTGTCGGATGAGGTGGCGGTGCAGGCAATGTCGGCGGCGCTGGGATCGCCGTTTGATGTGACGGGTGCGGCCCATGCACCTGTGGGCGTTGACGGCGCGCCAGTGACGATGATCCGTGTTGAAGGCTTTGAAGGCTCTGTTGCTTATCGGGCGGAGCAGCTGAAAGGGCTCTTGGGGGGCTTTGGTGACTTGAGCGTGGAGACCGCGCCGCAGCGTCTGGCTGCGGGCTGGAAGTGGATACGCGATGTGGAGGCCTTTGCCGGTCAGGAGGGCGATGTTTGGCGGATATCGGTGAAACCGTCGGATGGACCCAAGGTGACAGCGGCGCTGGACGCCAAAGCTGTAATTTATGATTGGGGTGGCGGGCTGGTCTGGGCCTTGATGCCTGCGGGGCGCGATATTCGGCCAGCGCTGTCTGGGATTGGGGGGCATGCCACCTTGGTGCGCGCCTCCTCTGAGACCAAGGCGCGGGTGGCGATGTTGCAGCCGGAACCGGCCCCCGTGGCGGCGCTGAGCCGGGGCATTCGGCAGAAATACGATCCGCGCGGGATTCTGAACGCAGGGCTGATGGGGTAAGATATGCAGACCACTTTTACCAAAGAACAGCTGCAGGACCCCGGCATCCAGCGGGCCAATGAAATTCTGCGCGCCTGTGTGCATTGCGGCTTTTGCACTGCCACGTGTCCGACCTATCAGGTTTTGGGCGATGAACTGGATAGCCCGCGCGGGCGGATCTATCAGATCAAAGATATGCTGGAAAACGAGCGGGTGCCGGATGAGAAGACGGTGAAACACGTGGATCGTTGCCTCAGCTGTCTGGCCTGCATGACCACCTGCCCCTCGGGCGTGCATTACATGCATCTGGTGGATCATGCGCGGGAATATATTGAGAACAACTATAAGCGCCCGTTCACCGACCGCGCGTTGCGTTGGGTGCTGGCGCAGGTCCTGCCTTATCCCATGCGCTTCCGTATGGCGCTGCTGGGGGCCAAGATCGGGCGACCCTTTGCCCGACTTATGCCGGATGCGCGGTTGCGCGCGATGTTGGAAATGGCGCCGAAGATGATCCCACCGGTCAGCCGCAATGATGATCCGCAGACGTTTGCCGCTGAACAGCCGCGCAAGATGCGGGTGGCCTTGATGACGGGTTGCGCCCAGAAAGCGCTCAACACCGATATCAACGATGCCACCATCCGCCTGTTGAAACGTATGGGCTGTGACGTGGTGATTGCTGAGGGTGCGGGCTGTTGTGGCGCGTTGACCCACCACATGGGCAAAACCGCAGACAGCCATGCAACGGCGGCAAAGAACATCCGCGCCTGGGTCGCGGAGATGGATGGCGAAGGCCTGGACGCCATTGTCATCAACACCTCGGGGTGCGGCACCACGGTGAAGGACTACGGCCATATGTTCCGCAATGATCCTTTGGCCGCCGAAGCCAAACGGGTGTCGGATATTGCGATAGATGTCTCTGAGGTATTGATGAAGCTGGACCTGCCGGAGGGTGAAAACAAAGGCATGACCATTGCTTATCACGCCGCCTGTTCGCTGCAGCATGGGCAGAAAATCAAAACCTATCCCAAAGACTTGCTGAAAAAGGCAGGCTTCACGGTGGTGGAACCTGCCGACAGTCACCTGTGTTGTGGTTCAGCGGGCACTTACAATCTGATGCAGCCGGAAATCTCGGGCCAGCTAAAACAGCGCAAAGTGCGGACGTTGGAGGCAAGGAACCCTGACGTCATTGCTGCGGGAAATATTGGCTGCATGATGCAGATCGGATCCGCCACTGAGGTGCCGATTGTGCACACGGTGGAACTGCTGGACTGGGCCAATGGGGGCCCCAAACCCCCGGCCCTGTCTGACGGGGCGGAGAAGCGCCACACCGGCGTGCCAATCCTGCGTTGATCCGACCGGCGGCGGCCGAAATGGGGCGGGATCCCGCCCTATTTTCGCCTCAAGCGATGGCTATGGACGAGAGCAGAGAAAGGAATCCCTATGCTGCGTTTCGTTGTCTTTACGTTTGGTCTGTTGCTGGCCGCTTCTTTTGCCTCCGCGCCCGCAATGGCGCAGGACAGCGGGCTCAAGCGGCTCGACACCGGCGAAGACAGCAAAGGCTGGGAGGCCGTGGGCCGTCTGGATTTGGCAGGCAAAGGGTTTTGCACCGGGGCGTTGATCGCCCCCGATCTGGTTTTGACCGCAGCACATTGTCTGTTTGACCGTCGGGACGGCACGCAGATTGAACCAACCTCAATCGAGTTTCAGGCGGGTATGCGCAATGGCCGCGCCGAGGCCTACCGCCAGGTGCGCCGCGCGGTGATGCACCCGTCTTATCGGTTTGACGGGCCGGTGACGGCGGGCCGTGTGCGCAATGATCTGGCAATCCTGCAACTGGCGCACCCCATTCGAAACGGATCAATCGAACCCTTTGCGGTGATGCGCGATGCCGGTGCTGGCGACCGTGTTGGTGTTGTTTCTTACGCCCACGACCGGGCAGAGGCGCCCTCGGTGCAGGAAATCTGCTCGGTTATGGGGCGGCAGCAGGGGGTTTTTGTCATGTCCTGCGATGTGGATTTCGGCTCGTCCGGGGCGCCGGTCTTTACCATGGCGGGCGGTGTGCCGCGCATTGTCAGTGTGATTTCCGCCAAGGCCGAGGCCGAGGGCGAAAAAGTTGCGCTGGGCAGCCAGCTGGATGCTTCTGTTGATCTCCTGCGCACCCAATTGAAATCCGGTGTTGGCGTGATCCGCCCGACCGTGACTCGTGGCAACACGGCACCGCAGAAAAATCGCGCAAATATCGGTGCCAAATTTGTTTCTGTAGACGGGGGTTGAAACCCCCAAATTACCTCCCCACATCTGATGCATCAGGGCGCCGCTAACGGGTCCTGAACCACCGCCTGTCCAGTTGGAAGGCATCACATATTGGTTTCGCTCAGATGGAGGGTACCCCCAATGCGTAGTTTTGATTTTGCACCGCTTTACCGTGCTTCTGTAGGTTTCGACCAGATCGCTGACATGATGGATCGCGTTTTTACCAATGACGCGCCGCAGCCCAGCTACCCCCCTTACAACATCGAAAAAACCGATGAGAACGCTTATCGCATCTCGATTGCTGTTGCCGGTTTTTCCGAAGCCGACCTGACCGTTGAGGTCAAGGAAAACGCGCTGATCATCGCCGCCCGTAAAGGTGAAAAAGAAGATGGTGAACGCCAGTACCTGCATCGCGGTATCGCCACCCGCGCCTTTGAACGCCGCTTTACGCTGGCGGATCATGTCCGTGTGACCGGCGCCACCCATGCCGATGGTCTGCTGCACATCGAGCTGGCCCGTGAAGTGCCCGAAGCGCTGAAACCGCGCCGGATTGCCATCTCGACCGGTAAAGCCGTGGAAAAGGATGTGCTGGATGCACAGGCGGTGAACTAATCCCTCCGACCTCCTCCCCCCCACGTTCCCCGTCGGCTGGCCCCTGTGGCCACCGGGCAGAGCAATAGCTCTGCCCGTTTTTGGTTGCTGAACAGTGGGGCTAGCCCACCTGCAGGATCACCGGCCCCTTGCGCCGTCGGCTTTCGACCAAACGGTAAGCTTCCTGAATGTCCTCCAGCGGCAGGTTATGACCAACCACGGGCCGCAACACGCCTTCTTTGATCATCTCCAGCAGCACTTCCAGATCTGCTTTCTTGTCGCCATTGACGCCGATCACAAGCCGTGGCCCGCCGCGCAGTTTTTGCAGGATCAATTGTCCGATTTCAGCGCAGCCAAAATTCAGTGCCACAAAGCGGCCATTCGGCTTCAGAAGTTTGCGGCCTTCGGTGTAGGGCAGGAACCCGGCGGGATCGAGGATCACGTCATAGTCACGCCCCGCCGCGCTGAGCTGTTGGCGGGTGTAGTCGATCACCCGGTCCGCCCCAAGATCGCGCAGTTTATCCAGTTTGCCGGTGCTGGCCACTGCGGTGACATTGGCGCCCAGGGCCTTGGCCACCTGTACGGCATAGAGCCCCACCCCACCTGAGGCGCCAGGGATCAGCACATCTTCTCCTGGGCACAGCTGGGCAAAGTCGCGCAGGAACACCAGCGCAGACAGGCCGCCAAATGGCAGCGCGGCGGCTTCCGCGTCGCTGAGGCTGTCGGGGATTTTGGCAATGCAGCCCCCGGCCTTCACCGTCACAAATTCCGCATGGGTGCCGTGACCGGCAAAGCCAAAGACACGATCGCCCGGTGCAAACTCTGTCACGCCGGACCCGCAGGCCACGACACGGCCTGCAAATTCCCCCCCCAGCACTTGCTGACGGGGGCGGAATAGGCCGAACATCAAACGTCCCAGCAACCAGAACCCTCCCGGAAACGCCGAGGCCCGCAGCCGCCAGTCGGCCGTGGTGACCGAGCTGGCCGCAATCTCGACCAGCACTTCGCCTTTGCGGGCTTTGGGGCGGGGCAGGTTGGCAGGTTGGACATTTTCGGCGGGGCCGTAACGGCGGTAGGTCATGGCGCGCATTGTTCAGATCTCCTGTCTCTGGCGGCGGTCTCCTTGATTGCGCTGACGCTAGTTCCATGCGTCAGCGGTGAGAATTGGCAAAATTCGGCTGGGTATCATGCAAAAACGTATGATGGCCCCGTTGGTAAAAATGCAAAAGGGCGCCCATTCCGGGGCGCCCTTTGCCTCATGTTGTGTCGCCGTTACGAGGCGTCTTGGCTGATTTGCCCGATTGAGAAGAACAGGGTTTCGCCCGAATGGTCATCCACCCCGTCGTTGTCGGTGGAGACGATGGCCTCACCGCTCGGCAGGATTGCCAGACCTTCAACCTTGTCCTGCACATAGCCGTTCAGCTGTTTCAGGTCGGGCAGCAGATCGCGCACCTCCTCTTTGCTGACCACAGGCAGATCACCACCCAGCGGGGCCGGCACCATGTCGGCGGCAGGGATGCGGTAGATTTTCTTGGTCACCGCATTGGCGCCGATCTGGTTGTCGCGTTCGATCACATAGACGTAGTCACTATGCGCCACGATTTCCGACAGGCCCACCCAGCCTTTGGCAGGCGCGGCCTTGGGGTAGTGGACGGCACCCCATTCCTTGGTCTTGGTGTTATAGGCAACCAGTTTCACATGGTCCTTGGGATCATCTTTCCATTCACGCTGAACCGCCATCCACAGCGTGTCACCAATCTTGGTGATGCCTTCAAAGCCGAAGCGTTTTTCAACAGCCATCAACTCAGCCGAGAGGCCAAATTCCTGCTTGTGGCTTTTGATCAGGCCTTTGCTGTCAACATGGTAGATCGCGTGCGGGATGGCGCGGTCGGTGCGGCCTTCAGAGGCCAGCCAGAAGCCACCTTTGCCGTCCAGAGTGATGCCTTCCAGATCCAGTTTCTGCGCAGGCTGACCGTTGGCGCGATGCACACGGATCACATCGATGATGCGCGCGGGCGTCTGGCTGGGATCAATTTTGAAGATCGACGGCTGGAAACCATAGAAGCTGTCGTTCACGGCGTAGATCATGCCGTCATTGTCCGCGACCATGCCAGAAATCGCGCCCCAGCCGATCAGCTCGTCCGTGCCTTCGGAGGTCAGCATCGGATATTGCGCGGGCGCGTCCTGATATTCGTAGATCATGACATGGCTGCGCGGGCCTTTGTCTTCGATCAGGTCTTTTTCATTGGCCGAGATCAGCAGGTTGCGCGCCGGGATCGCGACATAGCCTTCCGGACCCACACCGGAGGGCAGGATCTGGGTCAGCTCAGGCGCGGCCGGATTAGTTACGTCATAGACCCCAACGGCAGAACCGCGTTCGGATCCAACAAAGACCATCGGCGTGCCGCCGAAAGTGGCGGTTTCGATCGACTCGGGCTCAACACCTTTGCTGTCCGAACGTTTGTCAGGATAGTGGCCGATCTGAACCAGCGCATGTTCAAAGCTGACACCGCTTTCGTAAACAACGCTGCCGTCCTTGTGGAACAGGGTCCAGCCACGCGAACCGCCGTCCATGTCGCCTTCGTTGGCGGTGGCGAAGTGGTTGTCATCCAGCCATTTCACGGCGTCGGGCTCGCGCACCACCTGCGCCTGCGTATCGGTGAAAAGAAGCACGCCGCGCTCGTCTTTGGTGTCGATGCCGTCCAGATCCACAGCGCCGGCGGAGAAGTGGTTCAGAATGCTGCCGTCTTTGGCCACAACCACCATGTGGTTGTTTTCCTGCAGCGACACAACAACCTCACCTGCGGCGTTGATGTCGACAAACTCCGGTTCAGGGTCGTGGCCGTCCACCGCCGCCAGACCAGTCAGATCAACCGCTTGCACAGTGCCACAATCGGCAGTGCCATCTTTGATCTGCACCAGCGTCAGGAAACCGGCGGGCAGCTGACCGGTGCGGCCGTCACCCAGATCTTCGTCCCGTTCATTTTCGATCGCGATGGCGGCGAAGCTGCCGTCCTTGGCAACGGCAACGCTGTCGGGCTGGCCACCCAGATCACAGCGTGCCAGTTCCGCCTTGGTTGTCAGATCGATGACCGACAGGTGGCCCGACGGCGCGGTGTAGCTTTCCGAGGTGTTCACGCCCACAAAGGCGGTCTGACCGATGATCGCGACCGATGTCGGCTCGCCATCCAGGGCGATATTGCCCAGCGGCTGTGGGTTTGCGGGGTCGGTGATGTCGATCAGGCCCAGCACACCCAGCGGGCTGTCGGTATAGGCCAGCGTCATGCCGTCGGCGGTGGCGGCGATGATCTCGGCCGAGGTTTCGCGGCTGCGGTCTTCGCTTGCGGCCATGTTCAACGGGGTCGCAAATGAGGCGATGCGGTTGAAGTTCTGTTCAGCGCTGGCCGCTGCCGCAGTCAGGGCGATCGCGGAGGTCAGGCAGATTGTGCGAAAGGTCATGGGGCTCTCCCTTGTCATGTCTGCGGCTGGCTTTGCCCGCGCTGCGTGACAGGGCGGTAACGGTTTGATGAAGCATTTCAGACTGATCACGATTTATGTCAGCTATATTGACTTACCTCGGGTCGCCGCGCAGGGTCCAACCCCATGGAGGCAGCCTTATGAAGATCGATTCGTTCTTTGCGACCCGTAATTCGCGCATGAAAGCGTCGGAAATCCGCGAGCTTTTGAAACTTCTGGATCAACCGGGCATAATTTCCTTTGCCGGCGGGATCCCGGATCCGGCCCTGTTCCCGGCCGAAAAATTCCGTGCAGCGATGGACACGGTGTTGTCGGACGGGCAGCATGCGCTGTCGCTGCAATACTCAACTTCCGAAGGTTACCCACCCCTGCGCGACTGGATTGCGCAGCGTATGACGCAGCTCGGCGTGCCCTGTACGGCTGACAACATCCTGATCACCTCGGGGTCGCAACAGGCCCTGGATTATCTCGGCAAGCTGCTTTTGTCGCCGGGGGATACGGCGCTGGTGGGCTGGCCGACCTACCTTGGGGCCTTAGGGGCGTTTAATGCTTATGAGCCGCGTTTTGACCGGCTGGACCCGATGGGCAATCGCGCCGCGACCGAGGTGCGCGCAGAGGCAGAAGCGGCTGGGGGCCGGGTGAAGTTCAGCTACCTGTCACCGGATTTTGCAAACCCCACAGGGATCACGCTGACCCTCGAAGAGCGGCGCAAGGTGCTGGCGCAGGCCGCGGCATTGGACTGTGCGGTGATCGAAGATGCCGCCTATCAGTCGCTGCGCTATGAAGGGGAGGACATCCCGCCAATCCTGGCGCTGGAACTAGCTGAGAAGGGCGATCTGGACCAGTGCCGGACGATTTACTGCGGCTCTTTTTCCAAAACTCTGTCGCCGGGGCTGCGCATCGGCTGGGTCTGTGCGGCGCGGTCGGTGATTGATCAGATGGTGCTGTTGAAACAGGCGGGTGATCTGCATACGGCGACGCTCAATCAGATGGCCGTGGCCCATGTCTCGGCGGATGGGTTTGAGGCGCACACCCAGCGGCTCTGTGCCCATTACAAGGCGCGGCGGGACCGCATGCTGGCGGCTTTGGCACGTCACATGCCAAACGGCGTTGACTGGACCCACCCTGAAGGCGGCATGTTTGTCTGGATGACCCTGCCTGCGGGGATGGATGGCGCTGATCTGTTGGCGGCGGCGCTGCGGGATGAAAAGGTGGCCTTTGTGCCTGGCGGGGCGTTTTACCCGGATGAGGACGGGCGCAATACGCTGCGCCTCAACTTCTCCAGCCCGGATCAAGCGCAGATCGATGAAGGCATTGCCCGGCTGGGACGGGCGATTACAGCGGTAATGGCTTAAGCCCACAAAAAAACGGCCCCAAAATGGGGCCGTTTCCATTCCATACTGATCTGTCTGTTTAGATCGACAGGCAGACGTATTTCATCTCCATATAGTCTTCCATGCCGTGGTGGCTGCCTTCGCGGCCCAGACCGGATTGTTTGACGCCGCCGAAAGGCGCCATCTCGGTGGAAATGATGCCGGTGTTCACGCCAACGATGCCGTATTCCAGCGCCTCGGCCACCTTGTACACGCGGCTCAGGTCTTTGGCGTAGAAATAGCTGGCCAGGCCAAAGATCGTGTCATTGGCCAGTTCGATCACCTCATCTTCGTCCTTGAAGCGGAACAGCGGTGCCAGCGGGCCAAAGGTTTCATCCGTTGCAAACTGCATGTCCTTGGTGGCCCCGGTCACGATGGTCGGTGGCAGGAAGTGGCCCGCGCCCTGCAGCGGCTCGCCGCCGCCCAGAATGACCTCAGCCCCTTTGGCAGTGGCGTCAGCAACGTGTTCCTGCACCTTCAGGATTGCCTTGTCGTTGATCAGCGGCCCCAGTTCGGTGCCAGCGTCCAGACCATCGCCAACCTTCATCTTCTCGACAGCGGCTTTCAGCTTGGCCGCAAAGGCATCATAGACACCGTCCTGCACGTAGATCCGGTTGGCGCAGACACAGGTTTGGCCGTTGTTGCGGAACTTACACATGATGGCACCGGCCACAGCTTCGTCGAGATCGGCGTCATCAAAGACGACGAAAGGCGCGTTGCCGCCCAGTTCCATCGAACATTTCATCACCTGATCGGCGGCCTGCCGCATCAGGATACGGCCCACATTGGTGGAGCCGGTGAAGGTAAGCTTGCGCACAATCGGGTTTTCGCAGAATTCCTGTCCGGTGCCGGGGGCATCCGTGGTGGGCAGGATCGACAGCACCCCTTTCGGCAGTCCGGCGCGGTCAGCAAGCACCCCAAGCGCCAGCGCCGAAAGCGGTGTCAGCTCGGACGGGCGGGCAACAAAGGCACAGCCGGCTGCCAGTGCAGGGCCTGCCTTGCGGGTGATCATCGCATTGGGGAAGTTCCACGGCGTGATTGAGGCGGCAACGCCGATGGGTTGTTTCATCACCATGATGCGCTTGTCGCGCTGGTGGCCGGGGATGGTCTCGCCGTAGACCCGCTTGGCCTCCTCTGCGAAAAACTCAATGAAAGAGGCGCCATAGGCGATCTCCCCTTTGGCCTCAGTCAGCGGTTTGCCCTGTTCAGCGGTCAGGATGGTGCCCAGATCGTCCTGATGTTCCATCATCAGATCAAACCAACGACGCAGCACCTGGGCGCGTTCCTTGCCGGTCCAGCTGGCCCACTCTTTCTGTGCGACTTCGGCCTTGGCGATGGCCTCAGCCACCTGGGCACGGCTGGGATCGGCCACTTCGGCGATCACATCGCCGCGGGCCGGGTTGGTCACCGGGTAAGTTGCGCCCGTGTCACTGTCGACCCATTCGCCCGCAACATAGGCCTGCGTGGCCAAGAGGCTGGGATCCTTCAACAGCGATTTCAGATCAGTGGCTTTGTCCAGCATGTAAGACCCTCCCGGAAAATACGGTACGCCCCAATGGGCGTTGATTAGTTCTGGCACAGGCAGATCATCTGGCGCTAGGATTGTCCAGAAAAAGTGATCAAATTCAGGAATGGCACATTCCAAGGGAGAGAGAATGGAACTGGACGACGCCTACGCCAATGGGGCCTATATCGACGGGGCCGAAGAGTTCCCGCCACGCTGGGCCCGCGCCGCTGCCGGGTTTCGCGAAGGGATGCTGGAGGCCGGACTGGCCGAGTTGGACGTGCCTTACGGCGAAGGGGCACGGCACTGCTTTGACCTGTTCAAACCGGAAGGCACCGCCAAGGGGCTCTTGGTTTTTGTGCACGGTGGCTACTGGCTGGCGTTCAACAAATCCAGCTGGTCCCATTGTGCCCAAGGCGCGGTTGAGGCGGGCTGGGCGGTGGCAATGCCGTCCTATGATCTGGCGCCCGAGGTCTCGATTGCCGAGATTACCCATCAGATTGCCCGGATGATCCCTGAAGCGGCCGCAATGGTGGCGGGGCCGATCCATCTGGCGGGCCATTCGGCCGGCGGGCATCTGGTGGCCCGGATGGTGGTGCCTGGTCTGCTGCCCGACGCTGTGGCCAAACGGGTCAAACGGGTGATGCCGATTTCCCCTGTGGCGGATCTGCGGCCGCTGCTGAAAACCTCAATGAACGAAAAGTTCAAGATGGACGAAAGCGATGCCCGCGCCGAAAGCCCGGTTCTGCAGCAGCCACTGGACGGGGTGGAGGTCATCGCCTGGGTTGGCGGTGAGGAACGCCCGGTCTTTATCGAACAGGCCGCAGCCCTTGGCGAGGCCTGGGAATGTGACTGCGTGATTGATCCGGGCAAACACCATTTCGATGTCATTGACGGCTTGCAGGACCGCGACGGCCGGATGATTTCACGGCTTTTGGGTTAACCGCTTAAAATCAGAAACCCCGCAGCAGTCACCTGCCGCGGGGCTTTTCGTTGTCGGGGCGGGCTTACACCAGCTGGAAAAGCACGCCCGCCAGAATGGCGCCGGTGATGCCGAAGATCAGGTAGGTGGCAAAGACCTGTGGTTTCACCAAGGACCAGACCGCGGCCATCGCGGGGATGGAGCTGACGGACCCTGCGATCATAAAGGCCATTGCCGCGCCTGCACTCATGCCCTGCTCCATCAAACCTGCCAACAGCGGCGGTGCCACATAGCTGTTCAGGTAGGCGGGCATCCCGACAAAGGCGGCTGTGACGATGGGCAACAGGCCGTCCCCGCCCACCACTTTGGCGATCACATCGGCAGGCACATAGCTAACCAAGAGCGCTTCCAACACATAGGCGAAGGCCAGCCATTTCAGCAGGAACAAAGCGTTGGAGGCAAATTCGCTGCGGAATTTGCTGCGGCGCTCGGCTTCTTTCCAAAAGGCCCAGACCGGTTTTCCCTCCACCTTGGGGGCGGAACAGCAGTTGCCGCAGCTTTTCTTTTCCTGCTTCAGCGGGTTCTGGAACACACCGTGATGCATCAGACCGCGCAACAGGAAGCCGCCAAACAGGCCCAGCCCCACAGCAAAGATCGCTTTGCCAATAGCAAAGGGCCAGCCAAGCGCACCCGCTGTGATCAGCAAGGTCGGTGGATCAATCAACGGTGAGGACAGCCAGAAGGCCATCACCGCCGGCAGGGGCGCGCCAAGTGCCAGAAGGCCTGCGATGAAGGGGATCACCTCGCAGGAACAGAAGGGGGCAAGCCCCCCAAACAGCGCCGCGAATAGGATCATCCGCGTTTCGCGCCCCTCAAAGGCCTTGGCCACCAGCACTTCCGCCCCGGTCGCCTTCAGATAGGCCAGCAGAAACACTGCAAAAGCAATGTATTGGCCGGTGTGCGCCAACGCCTTCAGCGCAAATTCGATTACGTTGCGCAGATTGCCCGGATCCAGCAGGGCGACCAGCGCCAGGATCACCACGATCAGCGCCCAGGGCGTTTTCAGCGGCGCCAGCAGATGTTTCAGACTGCGGTTGGATTTCGGGGATTGGGTCAGGTCAGCCATCGTTTGCAGCCCTCTGGGGTTCGTCTGCACAGCATTCGCACAGGATGTAATTGGCGATCCGTTGCAGGTGGTCAAAATTGGCGCGGGTGATGGTGCTACGCCCCTGCTTTTCCTGCGTAACAACATTGCCTGCGGCCAGAAACTTCAGATGATGCGCCAGCGTTGAAGGCGCGATGCCTGAACGCTCTTGAATCTCACCCACGGTCAGCCCGGCTTCGCCCGCGCGGATCAGCAGACGCAGCACCTCTAGTCGTGCCTCCGATCCCATGGCCGAAAACGTGCCGGCGGCGATCTCGATATTCATGTCTGACTCCATCAGCCCGACTCCTCAATTATTCGATAAAACTAGTTTTATGGTTTTATTGAGTGGCTGACAACCCCGATCTGATAAATCCAGATTGCCCTTGCCTTAAGTCCAGACTAGCTTCGACCCATGTCCATTCCCGTCGAAACCTTTTTCCTGAAACCGGATGCCCAAGGCACCCTGCAGGCCCAGATCCAGCAGATGATCGCCGAAGGGATCCTGTCAGGCCGTCTGCGCCGCGGTGAGAAACTGCCGTCCTCCCGCAAACTGGCGACCCATCTTGGCCTCAGCCGGATCACCGTGACGCTGGCCTATACCGAGTTGCAGGCCAATGACTATCTGACCGCCCGCGACCGCTCAGGCTACTTTGTGTCCGAGGACGCCCCGGAACCTCTGCCGGAACCCAAAATGCCTGAGGCTGCTCAAGGAGTGGATTGGGCCAAGGCGCTGGCAAGGCAGATCAACACCTCGGTGGTGCCGGGCCGACCCTCAGACTGGGCGCGCTACCGCTTTCCGTTTATCTACGGGCAGGCCGATCCGGCTCTGTTTGATCACACTCACTGGCGTCTCTGTGCCATTCAGGCCCTGGGCCAGAAGGACTTCACCGCGCTGACCACGGACTATTACGATCAGGATGATCCTGAGCTGGTCGAGTTCATTCTACGCCACAGCCTGCCCCGACGCGGCATCATGGCCCGCCCCGAAGAAGTGCTGGTTACGATGGGGGCGCAGAACGCGATCTGGCTGGCGGCGCAGGTGTTGCTCTCGCCTGAACGCCGCGCAGTGATCGAAAACCCCAGCTACCCACCGCTGAAAGACATCCTGCAGCAAACCGGCTGTGACGTGTCCGCCGTTGATGTGGACGGCGACGGCCTGCCGCCCGAAGCGTTGCCCGACGCGAGCAATGTCATCTTCACCACGCCGTCGCACCAATGCCCAACCTCCGCGACCATGCCGCGCGCGCGCCGTCTGGCGCTGCTCGATGAGGCCCGCAAGCGCGAGGCCCTGATTGTGGAGGATGACTACGAATTTGAAATGTCCTTCCTGTCGCCCCCTTCGCCAGCGCTGAAATCGCTTGATGGCGACGGGCGGGTGATCTATGTCGGCAGCTTTTCCAAAGTGCTATTCCCCGGTTTGCGGTTGGGCTATCTGGTGGGGCCGGAACCTTTTATCCGGCAGGCCCGTGCGCTCAGGGCCAATGTGCTGCGCCACCCGCCCGGCCATATCCAGCGCACCGCCGCCTATTTCCTGCGCCTGGGGCATTACGATGCCCAGATCAAACGGATGTCGCGCCTGCTGGCCGAACGGCGCCAGGTCATGCAGGCAGCATTGTTGGATCACGGGCTGGAGATCGCCGGATCCGGCACCTTCGGCGGCTCTTCTTTCTGGATGAAAGCGCCCGAAGGCGTCGACATGGAGCAGGTCCGCCAACGTCTCCTGCCCGAAGGGGTGTTGATCGAAAGCGGTGCCCGTTTTTTCTCCGGCGATCTGCCGCCGAAGAACCACTATCGCCTGGCCTATTCCTCGATCCCGTCGGCACGGATTGCGGAAGGGGTGGAACGGATTGCCCTGGCGATCATGGCTGCGCAGGCGGGATAGGTTTAACGCCTCCGGCGGGAGTATTTGGGGATCATTGAAAGGCGGCTTCTTCTTGGGGCAAATATCCCGGGGTGAGCCGCCAGGGGCGGCGAGGGGCAGCGCCCCTCTCCCCTTGGCTGCCTTACTTCTTGCTGCGCCAGGTGCCCAACCAGCGGCTGACCCGGCCACGCCGGTCTGCAAGCGCATCAGAGGCGGCGTCATAACCGTCCTCGATCTCTTCCAGCACCGGATCAATACGGGCGGCGCGGAACCGGCGCCAACGCACGTAGATTGCCCAGAAAATCGCGGCAAAGATTGTCAGGATCACAATGTTGAGCCAGGGGATGATCTGTTCTTCGGGTCCAGTGGCGGGGCGCACCGAAACCGCGTTGGGGAAGATCGACAGGAACTCATTGCGCCAGCCATAGTGTTTGATCACCACCCATTGCGGCGCATCGGCCGAGGATTTCAGATCCGCGGCTTCGGCCTGCAGGTTTGACGTGTCAAATTTGAAGTAGGGCGGCCAGCCCCAGCCGGTGTCCTCATTGCGGTAAACCATGACGTCGCCATTGGGGTATTTGGCCTGGATAAAGAAGACATCCCGGTTCACCGTGGTTTCGGCGTTGCCGACATCGGAGGAGGCCCAGAACAGGGAATTCTCGCCAAAATCGATGCGTTTTTCATAGGTATCGGTGACCCGCGCAATATCGTGCTGCGGCAGGGTGTAGTGGAAAAACCCAATAATCAGCAGCGCGATGACGGCCCGGAAAGCCCATTTCAAATAGACCATGAGGGTGGTCTCCCTTTAGTAGAAATTCACCAGATAGACGGTCAGCCCGATGACAACAACGGGCACGATATAGATCAGCAGGATCAACTTGCGCCGGAAAGACTGGTCGTAGTCCTCGAGGCCCGCACGGATAAAGGCGTCACGGTCCCCTTCGCGGATCTCTGTGTCCCATTCTTTGCCCAGCTTTCGGCGGCGCACCAGACGGGAATAGATCGAGACCCCGACATAGAGCACACTCAGAACAAGGAAGCCAAAGAAGGCCAGTCGTGCCAGTGCAAACATCTTTCCCTCCTGTTCTCTCCCTCAGCCCCAGGGGCCTTTGGGCGGTTCCTGTTGGCCACGCCGCAGGGCGCCCCAAGGACCGACGCGGTCTACCATATCCTCCATATCACGTGCAGCCGGTTCTGCCAGCGGGGCGTCATGTCCAAACAGCGCTGCCCGCGTGCCTGCCTTATCCACTTGGTATTCGCGGGTAAGGAAATCAACCACATAGCCTTGTTTCGTGGGGCTCCAGCCCTGATAGGCGGCGTAAAACGCTTCTTTGTGGCAGATAAACAACTGGCGCATATCCTTGGGCGACAATTCAGCCAGCAGCATGTTCACCAGATCGCGGTCCGGGTGGTTGGCGGCGCGCAGGGTGTAAAAATAGGCGGGGTGGTCCGAGGTGATCTTGGGCCAGCTGCCTTCGGCTTCGGCCCAGCGGAGCAGGGACTGCAACCCGTGAAACTCTTCCGGCAGATCGGCGGCATGATCGCGCGCCAGGGCGCGAATGTCGCGGCGGGTGGCCCCGACCAGATCGATGCCGCGGTCCTGCGCCACATCCACAACAATGAAGTCCATTTTCTGCCGCAGGATCGCGGCCGCATCGACGCCGCGGGCCTTCACAATCGGTTCGACCAGATCGTTGTAGTCCAGAAACTTCGCCACCTGATTGCGGTCATTGAAGTCAAAGACATATTTGATCGGCAGCTTGCCCAGATCCTCTTTCTCCGTGCGCGAGATCACAGCCGGATGGTCCATGCCACGGAACACATAGAGGCCGCCGAAATGGGCGGTCCAGTAGTTCTCTTGCGTGTACTCCATCTGTTTCAAGCGCACTGGATTGCGGGTCACGTCGCCAGTTTTTTTGGCCAAAGTGATCATGTCGGCAATCAGCACATCATCAAACCAAGCGTCATCTTCGCCCATAAACCGGTCGATTTTCTGACCCAGCTGTTCAGCCTGCCGTACGGTGCCTGCGGTGGTGTCGGCCTCGATCCGGATCTTGCGAATGTCGAACAGTGCCTGCGGATCTGGCAGCGCGTAGACCGAATTGAGCAGCTCCCCCGCCACGGCATCCCGCGTGGTCAGAGCAAACAGCTGGGTCTCGTTTTCTTCGATGAAATGCCGCAGGACCGAGCGGTTCATCGAAAACTTCACATTCAACAAAGGCGCGGTTTTCTGCTGGGTGGTCAACAGAATGAATTGCCGGTTCACCCCGTTTTGGTTGAGATACATATGATCGCCCAGCTCATCCCCCACCTCTGGTGCGTAGCCCGAAATGTCGATGTGAAAATCATCCAAGGCCGTACGCCGCCCGGTCAGATGCTCCAGCGCCCGATTGTAGCGATCCACCAGCGCCGGGCTGGAGATGTGAATGAGGTTGCCGAACATGAGGCCGGCTTCGATCAGGCGTTTCATGTCTAGGTGCCTTCTTTTGAGATTTCGGGGCGCGCAACAGTTTCGCGAGAAGTTTGCCCAGCCAAGGCATATCCGAATGCATGCAAGGCAAGTCCGATCCCGCTGAAACTCAGCAGAAAGATTACTTGTCCAATGCGGAAGCCTTCTGATCCGAGATTGGTTGCCAAGCAAGTATCGCTGGGCAGGAAAACAAAAGTGTGAATCGCGACTGCATAAACGACCAGTACGGTCGAAAACGTGGGTAAAAAATGTCCCCACCAATACCTTTGTCGCCCATGCTGCATATCTTTTCGCTTTAGGCGAAAGCCCAAAAGAATGGGGCTGAAAAACAGGAGTGCCGCGAGAATAAGGATTGCGGTATCCAGCCAAGTACCTTCGACATACTCACAGGCCATCAACTCCCCTCCCGATCTGCCAGAACCATGTCACGTCCGCGCCGGTCCTCAACGGCCTGGGCCTGTCCGAACCAGACCAGCGCCAGGATCGGCCCCCAGACAATACCCGACAGCAGAGACAGGCGGGCATGCATCCAGAAACCCTCGGCCGGATTGGCCAGAAGATGGGCGTCGGCATCAAACCCACGCGCCCCCGTCACCACCATCGACAGCACAAATCCGGCCAGCAACAGCAACACGACCACGGCCAGCATCCCCCGCGCCACCATGGCATGAGACCGGGTGTGTCGGTCCACCAGATACCGTGGAAGCCCCACCGCCAGTCCGGCCAAAATCAGCATTGGCAGACCGGTGTTCAGCCAGCCTATGGAGTCGAGGACGATCATTTTTGCCCTCGCTGTTCTTGGCGTAACGAAAGCCCAGCCAGCGTCAACGGGAAGATAGGAAACCAGAGGTAGGTTGCCCAGGTAGTAAAACTGTACAGCGGTGAATCCCCTGCACCGGATCCGGTTGCCATGAAAAGCACAACTACGCCCAAGAGCGCGTAGGCAAAAAACAGCGCATAAAATCCGCCAGCGTATGATAAAAGGCGTGTCCAGATAGAGGACCATGCTCTTTGGCTCAGCCAGCTTGCGCAGAAAAAGCTGAGAGCCAGCATAATCAAGCCGTAAAGCAGCAAGATGATGTCGACGCGAGTCACCCCTTGCTCTCCAGATAACGCCGTTTGGCTTCCTCGGTGCGGCCATAGTCCCGCACCATGTTTTCAATCGCCACCTCGTCGGATTTATCCGCATAGCGGAACTCGGAATCGGCGTAGCGGTTGATCTCCTGCAGCACCATTTCGGTGGTGATCGGCACCCGCAGTTCCTCGATCATCTGTTTCTTCTGATCATAGGGGCGGAACAGGAAGATCTCTGGGTTTTCCATCCATTCATCGGGCAGCTCAAAATCCATTGCCCGCACCTTCACCGCGTCGGTGATGTTCTTAATCGCGCGCCCTGTGAACCGTTCATCGGCTTCCTGAATGGCCTTCAGGTAACGGCCCATCTTGGTGATGGTGTCCAGATCGCCCACCTCTGCATGCACCCGATCAAAGACGTTGAGCAGCCCCGCCTCCTGTGGTTTGGCGTGCGCCTCAAAGCTCTGCGCCACGGCTTTCTTGATCTCCTGCGCTGAAAACAGCGTGTGATCGCCCAAGGGAATGTCGTGGTTCTTGCCCATCAGCAGCGACAGGATGTCGATGTAATCGTCCCGCGTTTGCGGCCCATCCACCAGGAACCGCGCACCCGCCCGCTGGCGCAGCGCATCGTCCACGTTTTCAGGATAGTTTGAGAACATGCCAAAGGTGCAATTGCCCCGCACCACGGTATTGGCGCCGGCAAAGCTCTCCATCAGAACTGCAGTGATTTCCAGCTGCCCGGCGGAGGATTGGCGGTCCCCGCGTTTGCCCGCCAGCTGGTCAATGTCGTCAATCGTGCCAAAGCCGATGACCTGCGGGTCGATGATGTTGTTGATGAAAGCCTTGGCGTTCTGGCCGGATTTGCCCTGATAGCTGTCGATATTGTCGGTCGACAGGTTCTGATAGCGGAAGGCATAGCCCGCCACCTGACAGTAGTCGTTGATCAGCCCTGCCATCATCTGAATCAGCGTGGTTTTACCCGTTCCCGGCTTGCCATCCCCCATGAAGGTAAAGATGAACCCGCCCAACTCGGCAAAGGGGTTCAACCGGCGGTCAAAGTCATAGGCCATCAGCATCTTGGCCAGCTTCATCGCCTGATATTTGGCGATATGGTTGCCGACCACCTCATGCGGTTTTTTGAACTGCATGGTCAGCGTGCTGCCTTTGCCTTTGCGTGCCGGGGTGAAGCCCTGGATGGCGAAGTCATCCGCCTCCACCTTCCAGTTGCCATTGGCAAAGGGTTCCAACCGGCCCAATGTCTGGGCGCGTAGGGTGATCTTTTCCATCAGCTGTTCGGCGTAGGCGGCTACAGTGGCAATCAGCGTAGCGTCATCCTTGGCAAACTGCGCCAACTCCTGATCCAACTCCCACAGCGCCCCGTGCAAGGCCAATTGCGCGTTGTCGGTCAGCACTTCTTCCACCGCGCCAATCTCTACCGAGGTCTCGCTCAGATGCGGGGCGATCAGATAGGCGGTGGCATTGGCGAACACATGCAGGCTGACTGCCGCCTCTGCCGCCAGCAGTTCGGAAAATTCGGCCTTGCGATCTGCCCCCAGACCGCCTTCCAGATTGGATTTCTTCAGCGCCGCCAGGCCCGTCAGTTCGCCGTAAGCCTCGCCCATCGCGAGAGAGATCGACAGCGCGCGGCGCAACACATTCATCACATTGGCCTGCACCGGCGAAATCAGAGCCTCATCGTCATCCGCGGCCTCAATGCGTTCCAGCAGCTTCACCCCTTCGGGCCGCGCAGAGGCGCGTGTCACCATCCCCGGCGTGGTCGAACGGAACCGCCGCCGTGTTGGCACACCGCTAGAGCGCCCTGCCACCGGCGCGGCCTCTTTGCCTTTGGCCAGCCGCGGCGTGTGATCCACCCCCTCCAGCAGGGCATAGGCGGCGTCATAATGGCTGCGGATCTCTTCCTCGCGCAGCTCCATCTGGTCTGTTGTCAGGCTCATTAATCCACCTCACTTCAATTTCATCTTGCTAAAAATACTCTCGCCGAAGGCAGGCCGCGTCAGCGGCCCACAGGGCTATTTCAAACTCATGACACGCCCGTTTGGCGCCACCACATATTTCCGCACTGTGCCAAAGCCCGGCGGGTTTTGTTCCGCCAATACCTGATAGGGGCGTTCGGGTAGGATGATGCTGCGTTCGGTGCGCGTCGCCCCGGTGTCCACGCCGCGCCCGCCAAAGGGATCAAGGGCAAAGACTTCACGCTCGGCCGTCGAAAACCAGCCGACCTTTTCTTCGGTCACCCGCTCACTCTCCAACTCTTCCACGGTCCAGGCCAGCGCCCAATCCTGCCCTTCAGGGCTGTCTGCATCGGCCAGCACCTGCCGCAAGGGGCCCGACTGGCGGGTGAAACTGTGCGAATACATCGGCCCCACATGCACCCGACGCAGTTTTTTAGGATGCAGATCGTTGAACTGTTCGTCGAACCCTTTGGCAATTGTCACCAGCTTCAACGCGCCAAGGCTCTGGGCAATCAGATGCGCTTGCACCTCGGGCCAGCGGCGTTCGTCTTTGGGCAGGCCGCGTTTGCCGCTGTCTTCCAGCTCCATCAGGTAGAGCACAGGCAGGTTCAGCTCGCTGTCATAGACCGCCCAGTGGATCAGGTAACGCCGTCGTTGATCGCCAGACAGCCAGAGCGCACGTGGGTCATTGCGGGCCCAGAACAGCTGCCCTCTCACCAGCTCCTCATAATACAGCCGCTGCGACAGGGCGAATTGCAGTTTGGTGGGAAGTTCTTGATCCCCAACAATCTTTTCCACCATCTGCCGTTTCAGCGCGTCGGCGGAGGGCATGTTTTCCAGATGCTTTTCCGCCTGCATGGCGTCATTGGCCATGACCAGAAGTTCGTTAAACACCGGAAAACCGCTGTCCATGGTGTCAATTGCGAGTGAGCCGAAAAACTGCCCGGTGTCACGCCCCACCAGCAGGTATTTCATGCTAAGCGCCCGAAAGGTAAAGCCAATCTGCGTCAGGTAGCGGGTGAGGATATTGGCCTCCTGCGCTGACAGTTCGCCCTGCACCTCCATCTGCCCCGCCACCTGCGCCAAATGGCGGGTGATCCTGTCGAACTTCTTGAAGTAGCGACGCGAGGCAAACAGGTCCGTCAGGGCGGAATGATCGCGGGTCAGGTCAGTCAAGTTGCTTGCCTCTTGTATTTCACCCAAAGACGGCGTGCGAAAAGCCCGACCAGACTGCCGATGAGAAATGCGCCCGCGGCAGTCAGCCCAAAGGTGAAGCTCACAGTTTCATCGCCGCGAACAGCTAGGATCAGCAGAAGTGAGACCGGCGCAGCCATAATTGACGCCCAGATTCGATCGGCACGCCCCCAATACATCGCCCACGAAACATCCATGACCTGCAGGGCCGTTTGTTTAACCGGTCCAAACAAGAGCCTCAGCCCCCGTAGAGGTTCTTGTCGTGTTTCTCGACGATCTGCTGGAACCGGCGGGCGAAGCGTTCGTCGGCTTTGGCTTTGGCTTCCAGCACGTCACGGGCAAAGACCATATGCTCTTCGTGGGCTTCCATCATATCCGCCATCTTCTGGTTGGTGGCGGTGCCGATCGCGGCCATGGCAGCCTGCGCTTCTTTGTCGGTTTCCACCCCGATCTCATTGATCCGGTGGGCGATGTCTTGCTGCTGCGCGGTTTTCAACGATTTGGTCAGCGCATCATACAGCACCACGCGCTGTTTGGTGTCCGTCTGCAGCTTGTTGATCAGCACCATCTGGGTGGCGGCCTGGTTCTGTAGGCTGTCGACCCAGGATTTGCCTTTCTCAATGTAGCGTTCCAGCGTCTGGCTTTTGGCCAGCTGCACCTGTTCGGACTGCACCAGGTCGTTATAGGCTTTGTTCAAATCCGCCAGCTCAGTTTCCAGCTTGGTCCGCTCTGCCGCGTCCTGCGTGACCGAGATCTTGTTTTCCAGCTCAATGATCTTGGGATCCATCGCCAGAATGTCAGCGCGGGTCTGTTCCAGGTCGCCGACGGTCATTTCCCGCTCATCCAGGGTTTCGGTCAGGTTGACCTCAACCTTTTCCTTTTGCTCATTGAGCACCGAAAGCTGGCTTTCCAACAGTTTGGTGATGGTGTCGGATTTGGCGATCAAATCCTGCAGCTTGTCATCGATATTGGCGGTTTTGATCCGCTCCTGCCGCATCGAATCTGACTTGCCCTTGGAGAAGATGCCCACAAAGCTTTCCCAGCCGGTCTTGGTGCGCATTTCGTCAAAGTCTTTGGAAAACGCGGCGGTCACATCATCGAGGCCCATGATCAGCTCGGCGATATTGGCGTTCATCACATCCGTATGGGCATGCACGTCGTCCAACGTGGCATTCTCAATATCGATCGCCACGTCATCGCCGCTCTTCAGCTTACTGCGTGCGGTTTCAATTCGTCCGGTCAGTTCAGAAATCTTGGCCTGTGCTTCGGCCACCTGTTTCTGAGACTCCTTCACCTGAGCGTCAAAATTCGCCATTCCAAGTCCCTCTTTTCAATAACTTATGACCTATATGGGGGCAGATCACGAAAATGTAAGCCCCCGGCCGTTGGCGGGACTTTGGCAAACTCTGCGGCAGAAAGAAAGTGCGGGCTGCGATTATCCGGGCTGCGCTGCGGTGAGGGCGGCAGTCAGGGCCAGGCGCAGTTTACGCACCTCACGGCGCAGGTCTGCGGCCTCGGCGGCGCTGATCGCGCCGGATTGATCCAGACACTGGGGGATATGACGGGCCTCTGCCTGCAGGGCCTGTCCGGTTTCCGTCAGACGAATGCGAACACGGCGTTCATCCTCAGGATCGCGCTGCCGGGTTACATGACCGGCGGTCTCCATGCGTTTCAACAGGGGCGTCAGGGTGGAGGATTCCAGCGCCAGCGCCTGGCCCAGATCGCCAACAGGGCGGTCATCGCGTTCCCACAGCAGCAGCATCACCAGATACTGCGGATAGGTCAGGCCCATCGGGTCCAACAACGGTTTGTAGAGCTTGTTGAAAGCATGCGAGGCGGCATAGATTTCAAAACAAAGCTGCTGGTCGAGGGTGGTGAAGGGATCAGAGGGCTGCTGCATGGGGTTAAAATAAATCGCGCACGATTTGATCGCAAGGCTTGACAGTTCGATGGTGGGCGGCAATTTATATCGCGCACGATATAATTGCTCGATAAGGAATAAAAATGCTCGAGAAAATCCTCTACCAGACCGCCGCCACCGCAACTGGAGGCCGTGATGGCGCCGCCAGCTTTGCCGACAGTGACGCAACCTTTGCTCTTGCCGCACCCAAGGCCCTTGGCGGCAGCGGTGAGGGCGTAAACCCGGAACAGCTGTTCGCCGCCGGCTACGCGGCCTGTTTCCTCTCAGCCCTGAAACACGTGGCCGCTGCCCAGAAAATTGAGGTCCCCGCAGAGGCAAAAACCGAAGTCAGCGTGGGCCTCGGACCCCGCAATGACGGCGGGTTCGGCCTGAGCGTTGAGATCAGCGTCGACCTGCCCGGCATGGCCGCAGAACAGGCAGAAACCCTGATCGCCACCGCCCACCAAGTCTGCCCCTATTCCCACGCCACCAAAGGCACGCTGGACATCACCCCACGCCTGAAAACGGCGGCCTAAAAGAGAGAGGGAGGGCGCCCCGCCCTCCCTTACCTAGCTAATGAATAGGTCCGGATAGCTACCCAAATTGTTGATGCCAGCAATGCGGGACGAAGCAGGCCTTCGGAAACTCAAGGCAACGGTGTCTTTGGCGAATAATTTCTCCACAATATGCGTACCTCGGTGCTTAGTCTGTTCCAAACATGGCTAGGAACCGTGTTTGCATCTTTTCCCGTAATCCCAGTTTGATCCGCGCCGGTCAGGAACCACCAAAATACCTCAAGACCATCCTCAGCCTCGATGAACTCCATCCAACCTTCGGCAATCAACCCGTTGTCTTTGTGAAGAACAGCGATACCAGAAAAGTTCTCAATTTCCCCGTCGAGCCAACGTATTCGATGGCCCTCGACACAGCATTCCGACCAATCAAACCGAATGTCAGTACGCTGATAGGTCCGCTGTTCGGGCAAGTACTGGTTTAAGTCGGCAATAAGTTTTTCTTCGACAAACGCTCGAAGTTTGGGACCCATACAATCTGAGGAACCGAGTTCGTCCAAAATGTCATCCGATACTTTTGCTCTACATGCTCAGCATCTCTAACCGACGTTGCCATTTTTTCAAGTTCAGAGCGTGGCGTAGGGCGCAAAGCAGATCCATTACGCAATTTCCAAAAATCGACGTATCGCCCCCAATGAACCCACCTGCCACAAACAAGGGAGGGCAAATCGCCCTCCCTTCGATTCTTCTACAACACAGCTTTAACCAACCACGTTGAATTCCGGCCCGTAGGGGTAGCCGGTGATGTTTTCATTGCCGTCTTCGGTGATGATCAGGATGTCATGTTCGCGGTAGCCGCCCGCGCCCGGCTGGCCGTCTGCGATGGTCAGCATCGGCTCCATCGAGATCACCATCCCCGGTTCCAGCACCGTGTCGATATCCTCCCGCAGTTCCAGCCCTGCCTCGCGACCATAGTAATGCGACAGCACCCCGAAGGAATGGCCATAGCCAAAGGTCCGGTATTGCAGCATATCGCGCTCGGCAAAGAATTCATTGATCTGATGGGTCACCTCGGCGCAGCTGGCCCCGGGTTTCAGCAGCGAAATGCCCAGCTCATGAGCACCCACGTTGGCCTCCCAGTAGTTTAGGCTGGCGTCATCCACCTCACCCACAAACATCGTACGTTCCAGCGCGGTGTAATAGCCCGAAATCATCGGGAAAGTGTTCAGCGACAGGATATCGCCGCGTTGCAACCGGCGCGACGTCACTGGATTGTGGGCGCCATCGGTATTGATGTCGGATTGGAACCAGACCCAGGTGTCGCGGTATTCCGCATCGGGGAAGCGTTTGGCAATCTCCAGCTCCATCGCGTCACGACCGGCCATGGCCACGTCAATCTCGCGCACGCCTTCTTTCACCGCGTCGCGGATCGCATAGCCCCCCACGTCAGCCACAGCGGCCCCGGCGCGGATCATCTCCAGCTCGGCAGCGGATTTATGCATCCGCTGCACCATGGTCGGCGCATAAAGGTCAACGGTCTTTGATGGGCTGAGGTAAGCATCCAGCTTGGATTTCTGCAGCAGGCTCAGGTGGTCGCTTTCATAGCCGATCACCTTGCCCGATCCTGTTACCGACAGGATGGCGCGCCAGTAATTGTCCCGCTGCCAGTCGGTGTAGGTGATATTGTCGCCATAGCAGCGACGCCAGGGCTGACCCGCGTCAATGCCGGCCGAGATGGTCACACATTCGCTGGCCGTCACCACCAGCGCATAGGGCCGCCCAAAGGCGCAGTAGGTAAAGCCCGAATAGTAAGAGATATTGTGCATCGACGAGAAGACAGCCGCGTCAGCGCCTGTGTCGATCAGGATCTTGCGTAGACCCGCGACACGTGCGGCATATTCGCTGTCGGCGAACTGCAGGGCAGCTTTTTCCCCATTGTGGAATCGATAGAACTCAGGACGAGATGTCATTTTTTGACCCTCCTTAACGAAAAGAAAGGTCCCGGCGTTCAGGACGGATTGCACGGTGGCCCATTGTTCTGGCTTGCAGGTCAAGCAACTTGGGCAAGCAGCTCTGGCAAGCAACAATGCGGGCGACGCCATCGCCCAGCCCCGTATATGCCACAACTTGCCGATCCTGCAGATTCAGGCAAGATGATTTGCGACCAATTTGAGGGAAAAACGAACTATGCCGCAAAAAGCAGCCCCCGGCCCACGCAACCTGATCACTGATGTAGCGGGGCTGCGGGTCGGCAATGCCGAAGATCTCGATGTCAAAACGGGTGTCACCGTGTTGCTGGGCGATCAACCCTTTACCTGCGGCGTGCACGTCATGGGCGGCGCGCCAGGCACGCGGGAGACGGACCTCTTGGCGCCAGACAAAACGGTTGAACAGGTGGATGCGCTGGTCCTGTCGGGCGGATCGGCCTTTGGACTGGATGCAGCCTCCGGCGTGGCGGATGCGCTGCGGGCGCAGGGGCGCGGCTTCAAGGTGGGGGACCTACTGGTGCCGATTGTGCCTGGGGCAATCCTGTTTGACCTGATCAATGGCGGCAATAAGGATTGGCAGGACAACCCCTATAAGGCCTTGGGCGCACAGGCGCTGGGTAAGGCAGGGGATACCTTTCCGCTCGGCTCCGCTGGGGCCGGCACCGGCGCGACCACCGCCAATTTCAAAGGCGGGCTTGGTTCGGCCTCCGTAATGCTTCCGTCGGGGCACACCGTCGGAGCGCTGGTGGCGGTCAATGCGCTCGGTTCTGCCACGGTTGGGGAGGGGCCACATTTCTGGGCGGCGCCGTTTGAACAGGTTGGAGAATTTGGTGGACGAGGTGTGGCGCAGGACTACCCTGAAACCCACGTGCCGCCGACCAAACTGGCGGCGCATGCCAACACCACTATCGGCATCATCGCCACCGACGCCACCCTGACACAGGCCCAATGTACCCGTCTGGCAACGGCGGCCCATGACGGCTATGCGCGGGCCCTGTTTCCAGCCCACACACCAATGGATGGGGATCTGATCTTTGCCGCCAGCACCGGGGCAAAGCCCCTGGTCGATCCAATATCCGATACGCTTTACCTGGGCCATGCCGCCGCGACCTGTATGGCGCGCGCCATTGCCCGCGCCGTTTTCCATGCAGAAACACAGGAAAAGGATGCGCAACCCACCTGGGCCGCACGGCACGGCTAATTCTTCTTGGAAGCAGTATCCTGGGGTGAATGCGGCCCGCGCAGCGGGCCGGAGAGGGGCAACGCCCCTCCAAACTAGGCCCGTTAAACCCTTGTCCGTTCAGCCGATCGCCAGAACCAGACCAGCCAGGGCGGTGCCGCCGCCCAAGATCCGGACCGGCAGTTCCTGCCGTTGCAGCAGGAAGCCGACCATGGCCCCCGCGCCATGCAGCACCGCCGTCGCCAGCAGGAAGCCAAAGCCATAGGGCAGGGCCACCGCGGCCCCTAGCTCGGTGCCATGGGCATAACCGTGAAACAGGGCGAACAGACCCACAAGGGCAATCGCCCAATGTGCTGCCGGGCGCAGCGCCAGCGCGACCACAAGGCCCAGCACCACCGAAGACGCCAGGATCATTGGCTCCACCGCCACCAGCGGCAGCCCCAGAAGCGACAGCACAAACCCCAGCAGCATCGCCGAGACAAAGCCCAAAGGCACCGTCCAGATCGCCCGCCCGCCAATCAACGCCGCCCAGAGGCCAACCACCAGCATGGCCAGCACATGGTCCAGGCCAAACAGCGGATGCGTCAGCCCCGCCAGAACCGAGCCATGTTCCGCCGGATCCATATGCGCCAGCGCGGGTTTGGCCATCATAAAGGCGGCGAGGGTAAGCAGGTGTTTCATCTGTGATCCTTCTGGGTCATCCGGCATCCCGATGTGGGTCATGCCCTGTGGTCCGCACCAAGTATGGCACGTCGAATAGCGAAACCGCGTTCAATCACGACGTTGGACACATCGCAAGAGGCAATTCCACGTGATCCACGATGCTTTCACGCGCCCGCGTCCGCCTTCAGGCAATTCTGCTTTCTGACGATTTTGAAAAAGCCGCCCTCGCGATCAGCAAACCGGCGCTCTTGTACGCAAACCCGGTCCAAAGTGCCGGCCAACCAGCCCCGCGCCCGGACGACGACCTGATGGGCTGCGTCATGTTCAGTGGTGAACCGGACCACAAGTTTCTGCGGACCGGTTTCGGACGGGAGCGGCAAGATGCTTTCGACCTCCGCCCAGGCATAGCCAACGCGGTCAGACTGTACCCAATGCGGCGCTTTGACAAAGAAGTATGCCAGCAAAGCAAGCAGCGGCGCTGCCGGGAGTAAGCCGCCATAACGGTATAGGAACACCGTTTTGCGGAGCGCGCGTTCTTTGCCGAACACCTTGCTTAACACATAAAAGAGCCTCTCAAACATAGGCACTTATCTAGTGTTTTGAAGCGTTGAATACAATCCATTGTTGTGGTGTCGCAAGCGTCAGGGTCGCGGTCTTTCCAACTGCCAGGTCAGATGGGATCGCACCGTGGGCCACTCGTGGGCAAGGATCGAATAGACCGCCGTATCTCGCAATGTGCCGTCGGCAATCCGCATGTGGGAGCGCAGCACCCCGTCCAGTTTGGCCCCCAACCGTTCAATCGCGCGGCGGCTTTGGTGGTTGATGAAATGGGTGCGGAACTCCACCGCGACACAGTCCAGATCCTCAAAAGCGTGGGCCAGCAGCAACCGTTTTGCCTCGGTGTTCAGCGGGCCGCGCTGCACCGACGGTGCATACCAGGTTGATCCGATCTCGACCCGTTTAGTGGTGGCATCGATGTTCATATAGGTGGTCATGCCCACGGGCGTGCCATCAGGGGTCATCACGGTAAAAGGCAGCATGGAGCCTGCGGATTGCAACGCCAGCCGGCGATCGATTTCCGCAGCCATCCCTTCGGCCGAAGGGATCGACGTATACCAGAGCCGGTGCAGGTCACCGCTGGCACTGGCCGCTTGCAGCGTGGTGCAGTGATCCTGCGACAGCGGGGCCAGCACAACATGCTGGCCCTTCAGTTCAACCGGAGTGGGCCACATCAGCCAAAGACCTGGGTGAGGGCTTTGTCCACCGTGTCGGTGATCAGATCAACGTCTTCCGGCGTCACGATCAGCGAGGGCGAGAAGCACAGCGTGTTGTTGCGTTCCGGGATCGAGCGGTTGGAGGCACCGATGATGACTCCCATCGCGCCACAGGCCGCAACCACCGCACCGACCTGTGCTTCGCTGACAGGCTCTTTGGTGTCGCGGTCTTTGACCAGTTCGGCGCCCAGAAACAGGCCTTTGCCACGCACATCACCAATCACGGCATGTTTTTCCTTCAGCGCTTCAAGGTTCGCCAGGAAACGTTCCCCCATCTTGGTGGTGTTTTCCAGCAGGCCCTCCTCTTCGATGATCCGCATGTTTTCCAGCGCCGCCGCCGGTCCACCGGCACAGCCGCCAAAGGTCGAGATATCGCGGAAATGGTCCAGCTTGTCGGAAGGATCGGATTTGAAGCAGTCAAACACCTCTTCGGTGGCAACCATACAGGCAATCGCCGCATAGCCCGAGGCCACGCCTTTCGCCATCGTCACAAAATCCGGCTGGATGCCGTATTGCTGATAACCGAACCATTTGCCGGTGCGCCCGATGCCGCAAACCACCTCGTCGATGTGCAACAGGATATCGTATTTCTTGCAGATCTCCTGCACGCGCGGCCAGTAGCCTTCGGGTGGGGTGATGACACCGCCGCCAGCGGTGACCGGTTCCAGGCAGAGACAGCCAATGGTTTCCGGGCCTTCGCGCAGAATGACCTCTTCGATCAGGTCGGCGGCAGCAATGCCGAAAGCTTCGCCTTCCAGATGTTCCAGCCCCAGTTCGTGTTTGCGGTATTCCATGCAATGCGGCACCCGCACAAAACCGGGGGCGAATGGGCCGTATTGCAGATTGCGTTCGTCCTGACCGCCGGCCGACATGGTGGCCAGCGTGCCGCCGTGATAATCGCGGTCGCGGTAGAGGATCTTGTTCTTCTTCCCGCCGTATTTCTTATGTGCAATCTGGCGGATCATCTTAAAGACCTTCTCATTGGCCTCCGATCCAGAGTTGCAGTAGTACACGCGGCTCATTCCGGGCATTTTCTCGATCAGCTTTTCGGCAAATTTGGATCCGGGGACCGAACCGGCAGCCTGTGCGAAATAACACATCTTCATCAGCTGCTCTTGCACTGCGTTGGCAATGCTTTCGCGGCCGTAGCCAACATTCACAGTCCAGACCGCGCCGGAGACCGCATCAAGGTACTCTTTGCCGTTCTGGTCCCAGACCCGCATGCCTTTGCCTTCGATGATGATGCGCGGCTCGGCCTCTTCAAAAGGTTTGTGCTGGGTCAGGTGGTGCCAGACATGGGCGCGGTCTGCTTCGACCACGGCGGTGATGTCATTGTCGCGGGTGCCGTCCATGGGATGTCCTTTCGTGTCTTTCGGGGTCACCTTGCAGGGCCGCCGTGTTTGGAAACATTCAACACTGAACGCTCCCCCGACGCGTAGGTCCAGAAAGCATCGCTTTGTAGGGCCAGTTTGGCGCAGTGAGGTCAGGATTGATGTCGCAATCCTGAGCGCCGAAGGTTTCTTGACCCAAAGTCAGGGAAGCTGCTTTCCATCAGAGGTTTTGCTTTCTAATGTTCGCGCAAACAGGAGGGACCCTTGAACCATCGTGCATTTTTGACCGAGTTATTTGACGCTGCAATTGCGGCTGCAGACCCCAAAAAAGCCATTGCCGCGCACCTGCCTCAGAAGCCCAAAGGCCGCACCGTTGTGATCGGTGCCGGCAAAGGGGCGGCGCAGCTGGCGGCCGCGTTTGAGGATCTTTGGGGCGCGCCTGTCGAAGGTACGGTGATCACCCGCTACGGCTATGCCTGTGACACCCGGCACGTGAAAGTGATGGAGGCCGCGCATCCGGTGCCGGATGCGGCTGGTATTGCGGCGTCTGAAGCGCTGTTTGAACAGGTGCAGGGTTTGACAGAGGATGATCTGGTGGTGGCGCTTATCTGTGGTGGCGGCTCGGCGCTGTTGGCGGCTCCGGCGGCGGGGCTGAGTTTTGCAGATGAGGTGGCGCTGAATGAGGCTCTGCTGGCTTCCGGTGCGCCCATCGGGGCAATGAATGCGGTGCGCAAACAGGTCAGCGCAATCAAGGGCGGGCGACTGGCTGCAGCCTGCGCACCGGCGCGGGTTGTCTCATTGGTGGTGTCTGACGTGCCGGGCGATGATCCGGCGCAGGTGGCCTCTGGCCCAACGGTGCCTGATGCCGTGGGCCGGGCAGAGGCGTTGAAGGCGGTGGCCGATTACGGCATCACCATGCCTCCTGCGATTGCCGCGCACCTGGTTGATGCTCCAGAAGATGCGCCTTTACCGGATGATCCCCGTTTTGCCCGCAATGAGGTGCATGTGATCGCCTCTGCCGCAATCTCTCTCGAAGCGGCGGCGGCCAAGGCCAAGGCCGCAGGTTGGCCGTCAGTGATCCTGTCGGATGCGATTGAGGGCGAGGCGAGAGAAGTGGCCAAAATGCACGGTGCCATGACCCGCGAAGTGGTGCGTCGGGGCCGTCCGTTTAGCGCGCCTTTGGTGATGTTGTCCGGCGGCGAAACCACAGTCACCATCCGCGGCAAAGGCGGGCGCGGCGGGCGCAACAGCGAGTTTTTGCTGTCCCTAGCGATGGAGCTGGACGGTGTGGCCGGTGTGACCGCGCTGGCCGCAGATACCGATGGCATTGACGGATCCGAGGATAACGCAGGCGCCTTTGCCGATGGTGGCACAGTTGCCGCGATGCGCGGCGCTGGGGTGGACCCGGCACAGGCGCTGGCGGGCAATGACGCTTACACTGCCTTTGACGCTGTGAGAGAGATCTTTGCCCCCGGCCCAACGGGCACCAACGTCAACGATTTTCGGGCGATCCTGATCGAGGCCTGAGCCTATTCGGTGTTCAAAAGAACCGCCTCGACGCGGCGGTTCGCCTTGCGCCCGTCCTCTGTCAGGTTGGGCGCGCGCGGGGCCAGATAGCCCATGCCTTCCGCGTCCAACTGTTCGGCGGAGACACCGTGGTTGGCTATCAGCCGTTCCCGAACCGAGGCTGCACGTTTTTTGGACAGGCTGATATTGCCTTGCAATCCCCCCACAGCATCGGTGTGCCCGACCAGTGCAACACGGCGGCTGGGGTCGCTGTTCAGGTAAGCGGCCAACCCGCTGAGCGAGGTGAACGGCCCGTCACCCAAATCGGACGAACCGGTTGCAAAGGTCAGATCCTCCAACACCACATGGCCCTGCGCCAACAGGTTCGGCACAGTGTCGCTCAGCGACCCATTGTCCAATGTCAGTCGCGCCACATCCGGGGCCGTGCCGGTTCCCGCGGGCAGGGCTGTGGTGCGGATTGGCGCTTCCGACTCTGGTGCGGTGACACGGATCATCTGGATGAAACCGGCATTGGCAGAGCGTGACACCAGCAGGCTCAGGTGATCCTCCGCACCTTTGCGCGCTGACAGAAAGCGGAAATCGCTGAGGTCCACATGCATTGCCGGTGCGGTCAGCACTTCGGTCTCGAACCGGAAATCAAACCCGCCACAGCCCAGCGTATCGCAGCTGAACAACACCTCATAACCAGCCGCTTCCAACTGCTCCTGCAATGGCGCCAGCAGCTGCAGCGATGTCAGCCCTTGGGAGCCAACCCGCCAACTGCCACGGTGGACTTTGCCTTCTAGCGGCAAGACCGGCAGCACCCCATCCACATAGCCCCCAACCGGCAGGGCATAGCTGTCCAGCTGGCTGTCGAGATCGCTCAGCGCCTCGGAGGCTGCAGGCAGATCCAACGATAGCGCAGCGGCAATGGCCGTTACAGGACGAACGGTCGCTAATGGGGCCAGCGAAAGGGCCAGAGAGATGGGCAGAGCAAGGCGCATTAACGGTTCTGTGCGTGGTATTCAGGATTGGGTCGCATGTCCAAAGACGAGGCAACACGGTTGGTCATATTGTAGAACGCAGCCGTATTGGCGATGTCCCAGATGTCACGGTCGTTGAACCCGGCGTCGCGCAGGGCCTGACGATCGGCTTCTTCGATGGTGGCGCTGGCCTTGGTCAGATGGACGGCAAAGTCCAGCATCGCCCGTTGGCGCGGCGGCAGGTCGGCAACGCGGTAGTTCATCACCAGCATTTCCCCCAGCGCCGGATCGCCCGACAGCTCGCGCACGGCGGCCCCGTGGGCGGTCAGGCAGTAGAAACACTTGTTCTCGGAAGAGACCACCACCGCGATCATTTCCCGCTCCAGCTTGCTGAGGCCGCTGTCGGCCAGCATGATGTTGTTATAAAGCGCGGTGAAAGCGTTCAGTTTTTCGATGTCGAAGGCATGGGCCTGCAACACGTTGGGCACCAGACCCAGTTTCTCCTGGCAGATGTCGAAATATTTCTGCGTCTGCGGTGGCAGGGGATCTACCATTGGCAGGTTCAGGGCGGTGGGTTTGTCTTGGCTGCTCATCTTGGTCTTCCGTTACCGTTACAGGTCGTCCCCATGTTTGCGGTAATGATACTGTCCTGCAAGTGACATTCCCAGTTTGGAATAAAGCGCATTGGCCCCTTCATTGGCCTGGGTGCAGACCACAGAGAGATGGGATGCCCCCTTGTCCTGTGCCCAGAAGGCAGCAAGCCGCATGAAATAGCGGCCCATGCCCTGTTTGCGCTGGTGCTCCAGAACCTCCAGCGCGTGGACCATGGCAATTCCGTCATGAATGGCCACAAAGCCAGCACCGGCGGGGGAATCGTTCAACCGGCCCAAAAGCGCGGTTTTCGGGCCTTTGGCGCGACGCATGACGTTCAGGCGGTCTTCGCCGATACCGCCTTTGGCCCAGATATCGATCTGGATCGCCAGAGGTTCCCAGACATGGAAGGCGGTGACCGGCGGTGGATAGTCGGTGGCAACCTCGCCCACCGGTGCGACCCAGAGGTTCACCGGATCCACAATCTGATAGCCACGTGCAGCCAGCACGGTGTCCAGATCTTCGTCGCCTGTGCGGATCTGGAACAAACGGGGCTGGTTCAGCGCTTGCATGGCGTCTTCCGCTGGCTGCAGGTCAGCCTCGGTGAAACGATCCATCGCAATCGTCGCAGACACCCGCTGACCACCGTTCTGGCCGTCACGGATCAGCCATGGGCCTTGGCGGGCCTCATTTGCTGCGGGCCAAGTGCCGTCGATCACCTGATAGAGCTGGCTGGCATCGGGCAGGGGGGTATCAGTCACGGGCCATTGCCTCGCTCAGTGCCTTCATGGCCTGATCCAGCTGAGCACCGTCTTGGCCGCGCACCACGATGTTGGTGCCGTAAATGCCGTTGTGGCTGTACGGGTAGGACCCGAAGGACAGGTCGGGATAGGCTTCGGCCAATGCCGTCAACGGCGCGGCAATGTCCCCTTCGCCCCGTTCCACCCGCAGGCTCTGGCTGAGCAGCGGCGCGCCGCCGGTCAGGGTGGGCAGAACTGAGGCCACCATGGTCTGAAAGATCGTCGGTACACCGGCCATCACATGGACGTTTTCCAACGTGAACCCGGGCGCTGAGGAGATCGGGTTGTCGATCAACACAGCACCGTCAGGGATCCGCGCCATGCGCAGGCGGGCGTCGTTCAGCTCTTGACCAGAGCGATTGTAATGCGCTTGCAGGATCGCGCGGGCGTCTTCGCGCACATCAATCGGCGTGTCGAAGGCGGCGGCGATACAGTCTGCGGTGATGTCATCATGGGTTGGCCCGATCCCACCAGAGGTAAAGACATGGTCATGCGCGGCTGCCAGCGCCTTGACCGCGTCGGTGATCGCTGCCGCCTCATCCGAGACCATCCGTGCCTCTTTCAGGTCAATGCCGTGTTTCGTCAGCTCATTGGCAAGGTGGTGCATGTTGCTGTCACGGGTGCGGCCAGACAGGATTTCATCCCCGATCACCAGCATAGCGGCTGTTGGATTGCGCATCGATGCTCTCCTTGCGAAAACTTTTCTCTCGGTATAGGCGCGAGATATGCGCTTTCCTACCCTTCTTGTCCCCGCCCGGCTGATCCGTCGCTACAAACGCTTCCTTGCGGATGTGATTTTGGACGATGGTCGCGAAGTCACGGCCCATTGTGCCAACCCCGGCTCAATGATGGGACTTGCCGAGGAAGGCATGAAGGTCTGGTTGGAACCCAATGATGATCCCAAGAAAAAGCTGAAGTTCGGCTGGCGCTTGGTGGATCATGAAAACGGCCATTTCACCGGCGTGGATACCTCGGTTCCGAACCGCGCCTTGAAGGCGGCGTTGATCGCAGGCGAGGTGCAGGGCCTTGAGGCCCCCAACGTGCGGCCCGAGGTGAAATATGGCGAAAAGAGCCGGATCGACTTCCTGCTCTCCGGCGCAGGGCCGGATTGCTATGTCGAGGTGAAATCCGTGACGCTTTGCCGTCAGCCGGGGCTGGCGGAGTTTCCCGACAGCGTGACCGCACGGGGGCTGAAGCATCTGGGGGAACTGACCAAGATTGTGGCGGGCGGTGAGCGGGCGGTGATGCTGTACCTTGTACAGCGTACCGATTGTGACCGGGTCGGGATCGCCGCAGATATCGATCCGGCCTATGCGGAAGGCCTGAAAACGGCGCTGGCCGCAGGGGTTGAGATCCTGTGTTTTGATTGTCAGATCAGCCCGGAAGCGGTCGACGTTGGAAATCCACTGCCTTTTGTCGGCCTATAGGGCATCGCCAATTTCGGGCCAAATTCCGGCTGAAACCCAGCGCGGCATCACTGCCTCTGGCCCTCCGGCGTCAAACGCCCTACATACGGGGGAACGATATTTCTGTAGAAGGTTGGTCCCCCGTGAACGACACGCATCATGGCCGTATCACTCGTGACGGTATCCGCATCCATGAGGCTGCGGATTTTGCCGGTATGCATAAGGCGGGCGCTGTGACCGCCAGGATCCTCGATGAGATTGCCGAACACGTCTACCCCGGTCAGACCACCGGGGAACTGGATCGCCTCATCGAAGAGAAGGTGATCGCCGCCGGCACCAAGTCGGCGACCATTGGCTACAAAGGCTACAAACACGCCAGCTGTATTTCGATCAACCATGTGGTTTGCCATGGCATTCCCGGGGACAAGAAGCTGAAGGACGGCGATATCCTGAACATCGATGTGACGGTGATCGCTGATGGCTGGTTTGGTGACAGCAGCCGGATGTATGTGGCCGGCAAGCTGAGCCGCAAAACCGAACGTCTGATCCAGGTCACCCATGACGCCTTGTTCAAGGGTATCGAGGCGGTGAAGCCCGGCAACACCTTTGGCGACATCGGCCACGCGATCCAATCCTTTGCTGAAGGACACCGGATGAGCGTGGTGCGCGATTTCTGCGGCCACGGTCTGGGCCGTGTGTTCCACTCGCCGCCGAATGTTTTGCATTATGGTCGTGCGGGGTCGGGGCCAGTGCTCGAAGAGGGCATGTTCTTCACCATTGAGCCGATGATCAATCTGGGCCGTCCGGAAACCAAAGTGCTGGCCGATGACTGGACCGCTGTGACCCGTGACAAATCGCTTTCGGCGCAGTTTGAACATTCGATTGGGGTGACTGCCGACGGGTTTGAGATTTTCACCCTGTCGCCAACGGGCAAATTCCACCCGACCTACGGGTGAGCTGCACCTGCGATGTGAAAGAAAAGGGCCTTTGGGCCCCTTTTGTTTTGGGGCTTCGCCCCGCGCCTCTGGCGCCCCCCAGGATATTTGGCCCAGTAGAATCAGCTGTCCGGGAAACGGACAGCGCGGCGGTAGAGATGCCAGGTGCCATGGCCCAGAATGGGCAGCACAAAGATCATGCCAAGGAACAGCGGCACTGCCCCGATCAGAAGAAATGTTGCAACAATGGCGCCCCAGCCAAGGGTGATGCGCTTGTTCTGCTGCGCCACGCGGATCGAGGTTGTTACAGCCACCGGCAGGCCGACGCAGCGGTCCACCAGCATCGGAAAGGCGATGAAGCCGGTGACCAGAACCGTCAGCGCAAACAGGAAGCCAACCGCATTGCCGATCACGATCATCGCCCAGCCTTCGCTGGTGCTGAACAGCATTGAGGCAAAGCTCATCATGCCCTCTGGTGCAAGCGTGCCGAGGGTGACGCGGTAGATGAAGGCGGCCGCATAGAGCCAGACTGCGTAGATGGCGATCAGGTACAGGCCAAGGGTCATCACCGGGGCGAAGGTGGGCGAGCGCAACAGCTGGAATGCGTGCAGCCAGCTGGCCTCTTCCCCGGCTTCGCGGCGGCGTGACATTTCGTAAAGGCCGGTGGCGGCCAGGGGGCCTACCAAGGCGAAGCCTGCGGCCAGCGGGAAGAGCAGCGCAAACATTTCTTGCTGGAAGGCCAGAAAACTGAGCATCAGGCCAATGAGTGGGTAAATCACCGCCATCATCATCACGTCAGTGCGAAAATGCAGGAAGTCCTCCAGACCGTCCCGCAGCGCGTCGCGCAGGTCTGCCGCGGTCAGACGTTGGACCTCGGGCAGGGAGATGTCGTGGCTGCCGATGGCATCGGTGCCTTTGGCGATCATGCTGCCGGCGCCGGTGAGCGTGCCAGCAATCCAGCTAAGGGGGTTGCCAATGGTTTTGATCTGCGTGGTCTTGGCCATTCCTGGTCCTCCCGTTGGGGTGTCCCCGCGGCCAGATGAGCCGGCCCAAGGCGGGGTCAGAGTGAGGAAGCGCGGCCTAATCAAATGCCCGAAGGGCGGTGTTTGGTGAGTGCATATCCTGCGTTGTGAAGGCACGGGGCTTCGAAGGTGGATGGGGCCACCATACCACAAACGCCTGAAATTACGGCATTGCTCCCGCCAATGTGAAAGCGCTGTGACCTGCAGGCGGGTGGCGCGTGACAATTCCGGTGCAGTTTTACGGGCAACGCAGGCATTGCGGCCAAGGGGCTTGCGATCTAACCGCGCCTGTCTATAAGCGCCGATAAACGCGTTCTTGTGGCCGAAAGCGGCCCGAAACTTGCTGAACAGGACAAATTCTTGCACCCCGGCCGCTCACTCACGGTCCGGAACGGAGGGCTGATGATGCTGCTATCCAACTACAAACACGAATGGTTCGGGAACATCCGTGCCGATCTCTTGTCCGGCCTGGTGGTCGCGCTGGCGCTGATCCCCGAGGCGATTGCCTTTTCGATCATTGCTGGCGTGGATCCGAAGGTGGGTCTTTATGCGTCCTTCTCGATTGCGGTGATCACGGCGATTGTCGGCGGTCGTCCGGGCATGATCTCGGCGGCGACGGCGGCGACGGCGGTGCTGATGGTGACGCTGGTGAAAGACCACGGGCTGCAATACCTGCTGGCGGCCACGGTGCTGGCAGGCATCCTGCAGGTTGGAGCCGGGCTGTTGAAGCTGGGCTACGTGATGCGCTTTGTCAGCCGGTCGGTGATGACCGGCTTTGTAAACGCGCTGGCGATCCTGATTTTCATGGCGCAGCTGCCCGAGCTGATTGATGTACCACCGTTGACCTATGTGATGGTCGCGGCCGGTCTGGGCATAATCTACACCTTCCCGCTGCTGACCAAAGCGGTGCCCTCGCCGCTGGTCTGCATTGTGGTTCTGACCGGTATTTCGCTGGCCCTGGGGCTGGACCTGCGCACCGTCAGCGACATGGGCGAACTGCCTGACACGCTGCCGATGTTCCTGATCCCGGACATTCCGCTGAACATGGAAACCCTGATGATCATCCTGCCCTATTCGGCAGCGGTGGCGGCTGTGGGTCTGCTGGAAAGCCTCATGACCCAGAACCTGGTGGATGATCTGACTGACACAACCTCGGACAAGAACCAGGAATGTATCGGTCAGGGTGTGGCCAATGTGGCAACCGGTTTCATCGGCGGCATGGCAGGTTGCGCGATGATCGGCCAGTCGATGATCAACGTGAAATCCGGTGGGCGTGGCCGCCTGTCCTGTTTCATCGCCGGTGTGGTTCTGCTGATCCTTGTTGTCTTCCTTGACGACATTGTGGGGCTGATCCCGATGGCGGCACTGGTGGCGATCATGATCATGGTCTCCGTGGGCACCTTCAGCTGGTCTTCGCTGGCCAATCTGCGCGAGCATCCCGCCTCCTCGTCCATTGTGATGGTGGCGACGGTGGTGTTTGTGGTCTTCACCCACAATCTGGCCATTGGCGTGCTTGTCGGTGTGCTGCTGTCGGGCATCTTCTTTGCCTGGAAAATTGCCCAACTCTTTGCTGTTACTTCTGACCTGTCCGAAGATGGTCGCACCCGCACCTATGTGGTGCATGGCCAGCTGTTCTTTGCCTCCTCCGAGGACTTCATGAAGGCATTTGACTTCAAAGAGGTGCTGGAAAAAGTGGTGATCGACGTCAGCCGGGCGCATATCTGGGACATTTCGTCTGTTGCAGCACTGGACATGGCTGTGCTCAAGTTCCGTCGGGATGGGGCCGAGGTGGAAATCATCGGCATGAACGAAGCATCCGAAACCATTGTTGATCGACTGGGTGAGCATGACAAACCCGGCGCGATGGACAAGCTCTTGGCGCATTGAGGGGGCTGACATGAGCAAGAAAATCTTCGCACTGGTGGATGGCTCGGCCTATTCCGAGTCGGTCTGCCATCACATCGCCTGGATCGCGGGTCGCATTGGTGCCTCGGTGGATCTGTTCCACGTGCTGGGCCGCCGCGAAGGTGGTTCGGACGATCTGAGCGGCAATCTGCGGCTGGGGGCACGGTCCAAGATCATGGGCGAACTGGCAGAGCTGGATGCACAACGCGCCAAGCTGAGTCAGGCGCAGGGGCGCGCGATCCTTGAGGACGCGCAGGCCTTGATCGAAAAAGATGGTGTTGCCGAAGTACGCCCACATCTGCGTCTGGGTGATATTGTGGAAACGGTGGAAGATCAGGAAGGCGACAGCGACCTGATCGTCATCGGCAAACGCGGTGAATCTGCGGACTTTGCCAAACAGCATCTTGGCTCCAACATGGAGCGGGTGGCGCGTGCCACCTCCAAGCCGGTATTTGTGGCCAACCGCAGCTTCAAACCGATCGAGAAGGTGCTGATTGCCTTTGATGGTGGTGTCAGCGCGATGAAAGCAGTGGACTATGTGGCAAACCACCCGTTGTTTGCCGGTCTGGCCTGCACCGTGGTGACGGTTGGCACCCCGTCCGACACTGTGTCCAAAGGGCTGGAGGATGCCAAGGCGACCCTCGCCGCTGGTGGCCATGCAGCCGAGGTGAAAGTTGTGGAGGGCCAGCCCGAAACCGCGCTGGCCGAGCTGATCGAGGCCGAAGGCCATGATCTGCTGGTGATGGGTACCTACGGCCATTCGCGGATCCGCGCGATGATTATTGGCTCTACCACCACCGCGATGATCCGCACTTGTAAGGTGCCTGTGCTGTTGATGCGCTAAGCGTCTCTTGGGATGGCTGTGAAAGGGAAGGGGGCGCTGCCCCCTTCTTGCCGTTTGCACGGCAATTCATCCCCCGGGGATATTTTTACCAAGAAGAACTAGGCTTCGAGCAGGGTAATGGTGGTGTCGCCATAGCGGCGTTCATCAAGGTAGTTCAGCGCCTCTGGCACCGTGATTGCAGCGCTTTCTTCCCAGACGATCAGAGCCCCTTGGGCAATCCAGCTGCCATCCAATGCGGTGGCAATGGCCTTTTCGCCCAAGCCTTTGCCATAGGGGGGATCGAGGAAGATCAGATCAAACGCTGGGCCGGTGTTTGCCGTCAACTTGCGGGCATCGCGGCGGATCATCTTGGTTTCTGCCCGCGCGTCACAGATCTGGATGTTTTCCTTCAGCAAGGCGTTGGATTTGCGACCGTCATCCACAAAGGTGACATGGGCCGCGCCGCGGCTCAGCGCCTCGAGCCCCAAGGCGCCGGTGCCAGCAAACAGATCGAGAACCCGTGCACCGGTGATCGGATCGCCAAATCGGCCACCGCCCAGCATGTTGAACAGGCTTTCGCGGGTGCGATCCGTGGTTGGGCGCAGATGCGCCGCCGGATCGCCTTTGCCCACCGCCGCCAGAGCGCGGCCTTTGAAACGACCTGCAACGATCCTCATGCGCGCAGCAGCGATTTGAGATCGGTTTCAGGATCCGCCAGCAGATCGGGGGCGGGGGACTTGCCACCGTCGATCAGCCGTTTGCCAACCATATAGGCGCGCGGATCATTGGCGGCGTCCACGGCCAGCAGGGTGTCTCCCTGATAGTACCAGAAGGACACAGCACCCTCTTTGTCGCCAAGGCGGGTGATGATGCGGTCATAGCCGGTGTTGAGGCCTGCGATCTGCAGCTTGACGTCATATTGGTCCGACCAGAACCAGGGTTGCGGCACATAGTCTTTGGCCGCGCCCAGAAGGTTCTCGGCGACACATTCCGCCTGATCGATGGCATTAGGCACCGATTCCAACCGCAGCCGGCCATCGCGATAGGGGAAGGAGGCGCAATCCCCAGCGGCCCAGATCGCCGGGTCCGAAGTGCGGCCCTGCGCGTCAGTCTTGATACCGTTGTCGATTTCCAGACCGGCGGCCTCGGCCAGGGCGGTGCCGGGGGTGATGCCGACCCCAACGATAACAAAATCCACCGCCAATGTGGTGCCGTCGCTGAGGTCTGCGGCAGCGACCCGCGTCTCGCCGGTCAGCTGTTTCAACCCAACACCTTCAAGGATCTCGACCCCATGCGACTGATGCAGGGCGCGGAAGTAATCCGAGGTCTCAGGTGCCGCAACCCGTTGCAGAATGCGATCCGCCATTTCCACAAGTGTGACCTTGAGGCCTTTCTTGGCGGCGACGGCTGCGGCCTCCAGACCAATATAGCCACCGCCTACGATCAGAACGGATTTGCCTGCACCAAACTCGGGCTCCATTGCGTCCACATCCGACAGGCCACGGACCACATGGACGCCTTCCAGCGTGCCGCCAATTGCGGCGGGCAGGCTGCGGGGGGCCGAACCGGTGGTCAGCACCAATGCGTCATAGGGCAGGCTTTCAGCCCCGATCTGAACCGTTTTTTGCGCTGCGGTCGATGCCGGTGACTTCTGCGCGCAGACGCAGGGTGATGTTGTTGTCGGTATAAAAGCTTTCGGGCCGCAGGTAGAGCCGTTCCAGTGTCATGTCGCCCAGCAGATAGCCCTTGGAGAGGGGCGGACGCTGATAGGGGGGCACGGCCTCCGCTCCGATCAGTGTGATTGCGCCCTCAAAGCCTTGATTGCGCAGCTTGGCGACCAGAGAGGCCCCGGCCTGACCGGCGCCGACAACAACGATATTTTCCATGTCCTGCTCCTTCAGCGGCTGCATTTCCACCTGATATTGCGGAAATTTCTGGCTGTCTGTTTCGGCGACCCTATATGAGGCAGAAGTGAAAACGCAAACAGGGACTTTTAGACAAAATGACTCTTTCCGTTGGGGACAAACTGCCCGAGGCCACTTTTCCGTTTATGGGGCCGGAAGGGCCTGCAACGCTTGCTCTTGGTGAGAAATTGGCGGGGCGCAAAGTAGTGATCTTTGCCTTGCCCGGGGCCTTTTCGCGCACCTGCGATGCCTCGCACATGCCCAGCTTTATTCGTACCAAAGACGGGTTTGCCGAAAAGGGCGTGGATGAAATCATGTGCCTTGCGGTCAACGATCCCTTTGTCATGGGGGCCTGGGGCGCGTCCACCGGCGCAAACGACGCAGGGATCACCATGCTTGCCGATGCTGACGGGGCCTTTACCAAATCCGTCGGAATGGACATGGATGCGCCGGTTGTGGGGTTCTTTGGCCGCTCAAAACGTTACGCGATGGTGGTGGAGGATGGGGTTGTGACCCATCTCAATATCGAGCCAGAGCTGGGCTGTACTGTTTCTGCGGGCGAAGGCCTGTTGGAGGCGATGGGCTAACCTTCGTTTGGTAAATTGGCCTGCAGCGTTGCAAGGCGCTGCTGGCTTTTCGGGTCCAACCCTTCTAGCGCCAGCGCTTTGAGGCGGGGCATGGCCTGCAAATGGGTCAGGTTTTCAGGCAGGCGATAGCCGTGATCGGGATCCTCCTCCATCAATATGGACAGGCTGGTTGCTGACGGCAGAGCGGACGCCAGCAGGTGGTCCAGCGTGTCCTGCGAAATGCTACCTGCGGTGCTCGCAATATCATCGATGTCGGCGCTGAACTCTTGCAAATGAGCGTGAGATACTGGCCGCGACAGGGTGAAGGCGCCGCAGATATCAAGGATTTCCAGATTTGGCGCGGCCTCAAAAATTGGGGTGATGTCGCCAACCCGGCAGTAGAGCGCGTGGCCGTTGAACAGCATGAACATGTCGCCCAATGACAGCGACCGCAACGCCGGCAGGTGGCGGCCTTTGAACAGGTCGGTGATTTCCGACAGGTCGTAAACACCGGTTGCTCCAGCTGTCCGGCGCATCTGTTCCGCGTAATGGTGTGATGTACCCAGGTTCAGACAGGTGACTCGGCTGGCTTCCTCGGAGCCAAGGAATGTTGCGATCAATTCACCCTGTTGCGGCGCGGCGAGGAAACCGAAACGGGTGCCGTCATTGGGCACGGATTTCACAGCTTCGCGGGTGTCATCCCCAGGCGGCAACCCGATCAGAAAGGCCCCCCGCAGATCGCAGCAGTGCTGCATTCCATACCGGCGCAGCGCAGTTTCGAATGCAGTTTCACCGCTGCGCGTTCGGTTGCCGAGCAATTTTGTTACGGTGCTGAAAAAGCCATGTTTCATAATGCCGTCAGAGTAGTGGCAGGGTTTGACACTGTCGAATCCGGAATTTTGACGCAGTTGGCATGAAAATATATTGTTTATTGTCAGTGATTTGGAGTGTTTCGGTCAAATATCCGTCAAACAAACGATTAAACAGAATCCGATTTTTGACCGTTCGGAGTCATCAGTAACGAGTTTGATGGTTTCGAAAGGGCTGCTGCCATGCAAGTTGCCTCCTCTATGTCGATTAGCGCCTCCTATGTGTCGGTGAGTGTCAGCACCTCCCGCGCAAGCGTGTCGCAGAACGTCAGCAAAGCCGCCGAGGTTGCACCGGTGGCCAAGCCAGAGCCAAAGCAGCAGCCGGATGTGACCATTGAAGTGGGCAAAACTCGTAAAGGTCGGGGCGATGATCACGGACGCGCACATGGCCATGACAAACCCCGCTACGGCGGTGGACTGGCGGGGCGGCTGGTGCGTCGGATGGATGAGAACCGCGATGGCGGTGTGTCCCTGCAAGAGGCGCAGGAGTCGCGTCTAGGACGTCGGATCAGCGAAGAGAAATTCAACAAGATCGATGGCGACAGCGATGGTCTGGTGACCGCAAAAGAACTTCGCTCGCACTTCCGCAAGTCGCTGTTTGGGGACCGTGCGCAGAAACCAGCCGCCACCGATGATGCGGTCGCACCAGCAAAGCCAGAAACAGGCAGTGCCAACAGTGTGGCACAGATCGCCAGCCAACAGGCGTTGGCCTCTGTCACCTCTGTGTCTGTTTCAGTCAGCGTCGCCTCGGCCTCATATTCCAGCGCTTCCGGCAGCTTTGGTGGACAGGTGGGTGACGCTGCCGTGCCGCAAGAGCCGATGGTGGGCAAAGCCCCGGTTGAGCAAGCGCCGGTTCAGGATAAAGAGCCAAGTGCGGCTATGGTTGAAGCAGCCAAGATCAAAGCCGAAGCCGCCGCGCGGGAAGCGGATGATGTGGAAGATGGCGATGATATCGAGATCGACGATCTGGGCGATCTGATGGAGATGATGGCCTCGGGCGCGTTGGATGACATGGACCCGATGAAGCTGATTGAAGAAGTTGCAGAGCTGATGGGCGTGGAGTTAGACGCTGATGGCGATGATGACGACGACGGCCTGAGCATCGGTTCACTGGGTGGGGAAGTTGATGCAAACTTCTCTGGCTCAGAGGTTTCGCTGGAAGCCTTCAGTTTTGAAGCCAGCCTGACCACGGCAACCTTCGCAGACGGCTCGTCGGCGACATCGATGTCGGTGAACTTCACCGCAATCTCGGCCTATTCCCGCACAATGGAATTCAGCGCCGCCGCCTGATCCAGTTTCCCCGGAGCGGGCAACCATGAACAGAACGGAAAAGGGCGGCCCGATGAGCCGCCCCTTAATGTGTTGAGTTAACCCGCCTGAATAAGCGTCTGGGTCGGGAAGGGGATATCCACCCCGGCCGCGTCTAGGGCCTCTTTCACCGCACGTTTCATATCCGCTTGATAGGCGAAGTAGTCAGAGGATTTGACCCAGACACGGGCCAGAAAATCGACCGAAAAGTCGCCCAGATTGTTCACCTGCAGAAACGGCGCCGGATCCTGCAACGCGCGCGGATCGCTCAGCAAGGTCTTGCGGATCACCTCCTCGGCCAGTTTCAAATCGGCGTCATAAGCCACCCCAAACACCCATTCCGCCCGGCGGGTTTCATAGATCGAGAAGTTGGTGATCGTGTTGCCCCAGACATTGGCGTTGGGGATGATGGTCTGCACATTGTCGGTGCTGGCCAGCTCGGTGTAGTTCAGCGAGATGGATTTGACCGTGCCGCTTTGCCCGCCAACGGTAACGAAATCCCCCAGTTTGATGGGGCGGAAAACAATGATCATCACGCCAGCTGCCACGTTGGACAGGGTGCCCTGCAGGGCTAGGCCGATGGCCAGACCGGCAGCACCGACAACCGCAACAATCGAAGTGGTCTGAATGCCGAAGGTGTTCAGCACAAACAGCAGCGCGAAGCCGATGATCACATAACGGGTGATGTTGCCAAGGAAGATGAACAGCGTGTCATCCAGCGCCTCGTAATCCAGCCCCAGCTTCACAATGCGGCGACGGGCCCAGCCCGCCACGAAAAAGCCCAGCACCAGCATCGCAACAGCTCCCAGAATGGAGCCTGCGAAAGAGGTCAAAACGTCAAGTGTCATCAGGTCCGAAAGGCTTTGGCCGTTCCAGATTTCAGTGTTCAGAATGTCAGTAAGGGTCATGTAACCAGTTGATCCAATTTTCGCGCCAGCTTGGCATCCAAGGCGCTCAAGCCGCCGACGTCATGTGTTGAAAGCGTCACATGCACCGTTTTGTAGACATTTGTCCATTCCGGATGATGGTTCCACTTCTCCGCCCACAGCGCGGCACGGGTCATGAAGGCAAAGGCTTCGGTGAAATCGGCAAACTGGTAGGTTTTGGAAATGGCGTCGCGGTCGGCGTTCAGGTTCCAGCCAGCTGCGCACAGAGGTTCCAGCATGGTCTTACGGCCCGTGTCACTCAGCAATTCGCTCATTCTTGGTCCTCTCCTTTGGTTTTGCGGAACGGCCCGTAGCTGGTGAGGATCTCGATCTCCTCTTCAACGGCAGTCCGTTCGGCCTTCAGGAACTGTTGCACCGCCTCGGCAAAGCCCGGATCGCCCACCCAATGCAGCGAATGGGTGGTGACGGGCAGATAGCCACGGGCCAGCTTGTGCTCACCCTGCGCGCCGGCTTCGACCCGCCGCATCCCGTGGGCGATGGCATAGTCCATGGCGCGATAATAGCATGCTTCGAAATGCAGGCAGGCATGATCTTCGATGCAGCCCCAATAGCGGCCATAAAGCGTATCTGACCCGATGAAATTCAAGGCCCCTGCCACCGGCACACCTTCGCGTTCCGCCAGTACCAGCAGAATATCGTCGCGCAGGGAGTCTTGGGCGATGTCGAAAAAGGTGCGGGTCAGATAAGGTGACCCCCATTTCCGCGCGCCGGTGTCCTGATAGAAGCGCCAGAAAGCATCCCAGTGGTGCGGCGCGATTTCGTCGCCGGTGAGCATCTGGATGTCGCCGCCAAAGGCAGCGGCGGTGCGACGTTCCTTGCGGATCATTTTGCGTTTGCGGGAACTCAGCGTGGCAAGGAAGGCGTCGAAATCTGCGTAGGCGTGGTTGTCCCAGTGAAACTGCTGCCCCGTCCGGTGCATCAGCCCCATTTCAGCACCTGCCAGCGCCTCGGCTTCGGTGCAGAAGGTTGCGTGGAGCGAGCTGACCTGGTGTTGCGCTGCCAGTTGCACAGCCCCCTGGACTAAGGCTGACATGCCGCGAACCTCATAGCCCGGGCGGGTCAGAAAGCGGCGGCCGGTGGCCGGGGTGAAGGGCACGGCAATTTGCAGTTTGGGATAGTAACGCCCACCGGCATTTTCATAGGCATGGGCCCAGGAATGGTCGAAGATATATTCGCCCTGGCTATGCGACTTGGCATAGAGCGGTGCAGCGGCAATCAATTGACCGCCCTCAAACGCCGTCAGGTATTGCGCCTGCCAGCCCGTCCCCGGTCCGACGGATCCGCTGTCTTCTAACGCTTTTAGAAATCGGTAAGTGGTGAATGGGTCCATCGGGCGGGCGCTTTGCCCGGCAGCAACTTCGGGGCAGGCGCAGGCGTCCCACGCGGCAGCGTCAATCTGGCCCAAAGAGCCATGCACCTGAATTTCGACTGTCTTTTCCGTCATTTCCCTGTTCCCTGCGCCCGATCACTATCTGGGGCGCAGGGGGGTGGGATCAACCCGTTATCAGGCGGGAATTGCCGCGTCATAGCCTTCAAAGGTCACATTTTCCGCAACCTTTCGGACTTCTGCTTCATGGGCTGCGGATTTGATGGTCCAGCACAGGATATGCGCGCCCCGCCGTTTCAGATCCTGCACCCGTTCGGCGCCCAGGTCGTTCGCCTCATGGCTGATGAAGCTGCATTTGTTCGGGGCGTAATCCGGGATGCCACGCAAGCGATCGCGGGTGCCCTTTGGCAACAGCGGCCATTTGTCTGCCGAGAATGCCGAAGTGGTCAGCCCACGCGGCACCTCGGGCAGGAGCCCCGACATCAAGCGCACCGAATGCGGGTTGAATGACATCAGCGCGACAGGGCCGTCACATCCTTTAAGCGCTGCAGCCGTTGCTTTTTCCAACCGACCCGTGTTGGCGCCCATGATGCCGTCCTGATCCTTCAGCTCGATCAGCAGTGGCACACGGCCCGCGACCAGTTCCAGGACCTCCTCCAGGGTGGGAATGGTTTCGTCACTTCCCAGCAATTTGACCTGCTGCAGCTCGGCTGCCGTGCGGGTTTGCACCGCGCCTTTGACACCGGTCAGGCGTTCCATGTCATAGTCATGGAACACCATTGCAACGCCGTCCTTGGACAGTTGCAGGTCAATTTCGATCCCGTAGCCCGCATCCATTGCAGCACGAATGGAGGAGGGGGCGTTTTCGGGACGGCCATTTTCCACATCATGCAAGGCACGATGTGCAATAGGGGCCTTCAGGAAGGCCTCAGGCAATTTCGTCATAGTCTTGCGCCGTGTTTTTAGCGGATCTCGAAGATCGCTTCGATTTCAACTGCAACGCCCAGCGGCAGCGAAGCCGCCGAGACAGCCGAACGTGCGTGACGGCCAATGTCCCCCAGCGCTTCGACCATGAAATCGGACGCGCCGTTGATGACCTTGGGCTGATCGGTGAAATCTGCTGTGGAGTTCACAAAGCCCACCAGCTTCACAACACGCGTCAACCGGTCCAGATCGCCGTCACAGGCCGCCTTGAGCTGGGCCAGCAATGCAATCGCGCAGGTCTTGGCCGCCGCTGCACCTTCTTCTGTGCTGAGCGTATCGCCCACACGGCCTGTGATCAGCGTCCCGTCCTGGTTCGAGATCTGTCCCGAAACATAGACGTGATTGCCCGAAACCACATAGGGCACGTAGTTGGCGGCAGGGGCCGGCGCGTCGGGCAGAGTGATGCCCAGTTCCGCCAGGCGGGATTCGATTTTTCCGGTCATAGTTGCTCTCCCATCACGACCTGATTCGCGGCGACGCTACTGCACCTGCACACGCTTGCATAGCCTTAGCGTATACGGTGGATACCGCAATTCTTCACGTTCACGTCACCCTTCACGGAAGGCCTTAGCAAAGTAATCTGTCAGTGGTTTGACAAGATAGGCCAATGGGGTGCGATCTGCGGTACGAATATAGGCTTCCACCGGCATACCAGGCACCAGCGTGACGCCTTCGGGCAATTGCGACAGTTCCGCCGCGGTGACCGAAATTTCAGCCCGATAGAAAGAGGCCCGGCTGGCTTCGTCGGTGAATGCATCCGCTGAAACCTGGCTGACCTGTCCCGACAGTTCTGGTGTGGTGCGCTGATCAAGCGCCGGGAAACGCAGGGTCACGGCCTGGCCGGGGTAGACCTGATCGATGTGGATCGTGTCGACCTGGGTGGCAATCACCAGCGGGCGGTCCTGTGGCACCAGATACAGCACCGGATCGGCGGGGCGTACGACGGACCGGGGCGCAAAAAATTGTAGCCCGTAAACAATGCCCGAAACCGGGGCGCGCACATCCATCCGGCTGAGCTGAGTCAGCAAGGCGCTGCGGGTTTCCGCCAGTTCCAACTCGCGGTATTGCAGATCGCGCAGCTGCGAAACCGCCTCTTCACGGCGGTCGCTTTCCAGCCGCAGAATTTCAATGTCCGTTTCAGTGATCCGGCCTTCCGACTGGGCCACCTGGGCCACCAATTCACCAACTTCGCCGCTCAGGCGCGCCTGTTCCCGTTGCAGGTTCAAAACCTTGGAGGCCTGCGCAAGCCCCCGTTCCAGAAGTTTGCGCTGGCTTGCCAGTTCTTCCTCAATCAGGCCAAGCTGCAGACGAAGCGCTTCTTGTTGTGCGTTGATCCCATCGACCTGGCTGCGAATCTGACTTTTGCGCTTTTCCAACTGGTCTTTCTGTCGTGCAATTGTCAGGTCCCGTGCCTCTAGCAGCCGGATCTGCCCGTCCAGCATATCCTGCACATCTGTGTTGTGGTTGGCGGCGGTCAGCAGTTCGGAGTCAAAGTGGATCGTGCTGACACTGTCCTGTTCAGCCTGCAAGCGGCCGCGGCGGGCCATGATTTCAAACAGCTGCCCTTCGGTGATGGCCAACCGGGAGGACAGTTCTGTCGGGTCCAGCTTGATCAACAGCTGATCCTGTTCGACAAAATCCCCTTCATCCACCAGCAGTTCGGCGATCACCCCGCCATCGGGGTGCTGCACCACTTGCCGATTCTGATCGACCTCGATCTTGCCCGAGGTCACAATGGCACCGGCAATCTGGGTCAGCGTGGCCCAGGCGCCAAATCCACCGAGCAGCAGGGCCAGGGCGAAACAGCCGATCAACAGCGGCGCACGCACAGAGAACCCGTTCATTGCACACCTCCTGCACCGGCACTGCGTTGGATTTGCTGGTGGTTCTGCACCATCTTCTTCAGCACCTCTTCCTTGGGGCCAAAGGCGCGGGTGGCGCCGTTTTCAAGCATCAAAATGGTGTCGCATTCCTTAATGGCGGCTGGGCGATGCGCCATGATCAGCACCGATTTGCCTTCGGATTTGAAGCTGCGGATGGCCTGGTTCAGCGCTTCTGAACCTTCGTTGTCGAGGTTCGAGTTCGGTTCGTCCAGCACCAGCAGCACCGGGTCCAGATACATCGCACGGGCCAGGCCGATCCGTTGAATTTGGCCACCCGACAAGCGGCCACCTGCGACGCGGACTTGGGTGTCATAACCTTCGGGCAGCTTCAGGATCATCTCATGCGCATCGGCGCGTTTCGCCGCCTCCACAATTTTCACCGGATCCGGCGCGGGCGACAAGCGGGCGATATTTTCAGCGATGGTGCCGTCAAACAGTTCAATCCGCTGCGGCAGGTAGCCGATCAACTCGCCCAGCACAGAAGGCTCGTATTGCTCCAGTGTGGCGCCATCAAGACGGATCTTGCCGCCCGCCGGTCGCCACAGCCCTGTCAGCGCCCGCGCCAAGGAGGACTTGCCCGCGCCAGAGGGGCCGATCACACCACAGGCGGTGCCAGGGGCTAGTTTGAAATTGATCATCCGCAGGGTCGCCTGTGCTTCCCCTGGCGGCACCACGGTCAGCCCCTGCACATCCAGTTTGGCCGCAGGGCGCGGCAACGGGGTGCGTTTGGCCTCTTCCGGAACAAGGGTCAGCAGTTCGGCAAGGCTGTCCCACCCTTTCAGCGCCCGTTGCACCACGGCCCATTGGTTGATCAGCTGTTCAATCGGCGCCAGTGCGCGGCCCATCAGGATCGAACCGGCAATCATCGCGCCCGGAGTCATCTGCCCCTGTAGCACCAGATAAGCCCCAAGGCCCAACATCGCCGATTGCAGAAACAGGCGGAAGGTTTTGGTGGTGATCGAAAAGCCGGTGCCTGTGTCCGAGGCATTGATCTGCCGGGTCAGCGCCAGATCCCGGCTTTGTTGCCAGCGCTGGAAAGTCGCGTCACGCATCCCCATTGCCTGCACCGATTCTGCTTCGGTCTGCAGCTGATGTGCAATCCGTTCCGACACCACCATGGCCTGATTGGCCTCGGCCAGAGGGCGGCTGGAAAACAGCTGGTTGGCAATAGCAATCACGATTAGCAGGGCACCACCGCCAATGGCCAACATCCCCAGCCAGGGGTGGAAAATCAGGATGCCCGCTAGGAATAGCGGTGTCCAAGGAATGTCAAAAAGTGCGGTAAAGGCCGGGGAGGACAGGAACCGCTGCACCCCTTCCAGATCACGCAACCCGGTCGAGGCCGGCTGATCCGGGCGCATCGCCGATTTGCGGATCACCGCATCAAACACCCGACGGTCCAGCCGCGCCTGTAGCCGCGCCCCAATCCGCGCCATGATCCGACCCCTCGCTAGATCCAGCAGGCCCATCATCAAAAACAGGAAAGCGATCAGCAGGGTCAGGCCAAACAGCGTTTCCACCGAACGGCTGCCCAGAACACGATCATAGACCTGCAACATATAGAGCGGCCCGGTCAGCATCAGCAGGTTCACAAAGACACTGAACACACCCACGGCCCAGTAGAGTTTCCGGCTCTCCCGTCTGGCTTCGCGCAGTTCATTGCGGCCCGCCGTGGTGTTGGTTGGTGTGACAGGCATCTGCACCTATCCTCCCTCAAAGAGTGTCCTGTCGAACGGCGGAAATCCACCCATTCGGCTAAAGTCCTTGCCGCAAAGGGCAATTTCGCGTTTGCGGCTGCAAGTTGCGTTCCGCTATGCTGCCAAGCAATAAATTTCTTGTTTCAATTCTGCCACAGGCGTCCGTTACCCCATTCTAGGGGCTGGGCAAGAGTAACGCCTGCCTTAGATAGACGTCAAAGATTAGAATCTGGTTCAGACACGTGACGATACATACCTCCTCCTCGATGTTGCGCATTTTCGGCGCAGCAGTCCTCTTGGCTTTGGCTGCGGCCTGCACGCCGGTGGATCCGTCCCGTGTGGGCGATGACGGTCTTTTTGACCCCTATGAGGCACAAAACCGCGAAGCCCATCGTTTCAATGTCAGCCTGGACAAGGCCATCCTGCGTCCGGTCGGTGTGGCCTATGCTGACACCGTGCCCGAACCGGTGCAAAAAGGGGTGGGCAATCTGGCCGATAACCTGGGGGAGCCCAGCAGCTTTGTGAACCACGTGCTGCAGGCTGATGTCGAAGGCGCAACCCTGAATGTCTTCCGCTTTGTGCTGAACTCCACCGTTGGGGTTGCCGGGATCTTTGATGTGGCTTCGGCCCTTGGTTTGCCCGAACATGAAAGCGATTTTGGCGAGACCCTGCATGTCTGGGGCGCGGCGGAAGGGGCCTATATGGAACTGCCGGGCCTAGGACCATCGACAGAGCGCGACACAGTGGGCAAAGTTGTGGACTTCGCCATGGATCCGATGTCTTACATTGTGCCGTCGCCCGAGAAATACATCGGCACCGGTGCGAAAGTTGCAGATACCTTGGGCAGCCGTGGCCGCTATGCAGAAACGGTTGACTCGGTCCTGTACGAAAGCGCCGACAGCTACGCGCAAACCCGCCTGTTCTATCTGCAAAACCGCCGCTTCGAGTTGGGAATCGAGGCGGAGGATACCTATATTGACCCTGACGAGATTGATACTGAGGGCTTCTGATGACCGTCCTGATGAACCGCCGTTCTTTTGTGGCCGCCTCCGGCGCGGCCGCCTTGGCCAGCACCCTGCCGACGGGTGCCTTTGCGCTGGACAACGCGCAGGCGCGTGCGCTTGTGGATGCGTTGGTGGGTGAAATCAATGCCGTGATCGATTCAGGCAAGGCAGAAAAAGCCATGTTTGGCGCGTTTGAGCGGATCTTCAAGACCTACGGCGACACCTCCTACATTGCGGCCTATGCGATGGGTGTGGACGCGCGACGGGCCACGGCGAGCCAGAAAAAGGCCTTCTCCAAGGCCTTCACCGGTTACATCTCGCGCAAATACGGCGCGCGATTCCGCGAGTTTATTGGCGGCCGTCTGGAAGTACAGGGCGTGAAAAAGGTCAAAAGCTTCTACCGCGTGCGCACCATTGCCCATCTGAAAGGGGAAGCCCCGTTTGAGGTGGATTTCCACGTCTCTGATCGCAGTGGCAAGAACCTGTTCTTCAATATGTATATTGAAGGCATCAACATGCTGCTGACCGAACGGGAAGAAATCGGTGCGATGCTGGACCGACGCAAAGGCAACATCGACAAGATGATCGCGGATCTGAAAAAGGCAGGCTGACCGCCATAGCCAAAATTAAGAAAGAGCGGGGGCATCCCCGCTCTTTTTGTTTGTCCGCTTCAGTTGCCCCCAAAAATCCCACGCAGGAGATCGTCAATGCCGTTGCGGGTGTCCTGACCGCGCCGTTCTTCGGGGATGTCGTTGCGGGCGGGCGATCCACCGCGCAGCATCGGCAGAGGTTTTGGGGTCAGCCCGTCATGCACCCGGCGCATGGTTTCGTGCCAGATCTCGGCCGGCAGGCCTGATCCGGTTACACCTGTCAGCGGTGTGTTGTCGTCATACCCCATCCAGACGCCGGCAACGTAATCGGCGGTGAAACCGATGAACCAGGCGTCTTTGGCTTTCTGCGAGGTGCCGGTTTTCCCCGCCACTTCCCAATTTGCCAGATTGGCACGGCGGCCAGTGCCTTCGGCGGCCACCACATGCATCATCCAGGTCAGTTCACGGGCGGCGTCTTCGCTGATCACCCGTTCGCCGATGCCACCGGTGGAGGTCATCAAGGGGTCCTGATCGCCCTGCATCTTCAGCTCAATCAACCCGTAGGGCCGTACCGAGCTGCCGCCGTTTAGGATCCCAGCATAGGCCCCTGTCACTTCCAGCAGGCTGGTGTCCGACGCCCCAAGCGCCAAGGACGGCCCCGCCGCCAGATCCGAGGCGATGCCAAAATCGCTGGCCACCTTGCGCACATTGTCCAGCCCTGCGGCCTGCGCGATTTTCACTGCCGGAATATTCAGCGACACCCGCAACGCTTCGGTCAGGGTCACGGGCCCATTAAATTCACGGCTGTAGTTCTGTGGGCTCCAGGGGGACGAGCCGGGGATGTTGATGGTGATCGGCTCATCCACAACGATGTCGTTGGCGGACCAGCCCAATTCCAGCGCAGTGGCGTAGACAAAGGGTTTGAAGGCCGATCCGGTCTGCCGCTTCGCTTGAACTGCGCGGTTGAAGGCACCTGTGACCTTGGTTTTGCGCCCGCCGACCATGGCGCGCACCGCACCATCTGCCGACATGACCACTATGGCGGCCTGTGCCTTGGAGCCTTCTTTGACCTTTTCCGAGAAGATATAGTTCATCGCCTCTTCGGCGGCCGCTTGAATGCGCTGGTCCATCGTGGTGCGGATCACCACATCGGAGGTGGAATTGCGGGTGAAGAACTCTGGCCCCGAAGACATCACCCAATCGGCAAAGTAACCACCCGCCCGGGCCTGTGCAGCAGGCGACAGCGTTGCGGGATTGTTGCGCGCCGCCTGCGCGGATTTGGCTGACAGGTAGCCCTGATCCTCCATCAGGCCGATGATCACACCGGCGCGGTTCTGGCTGCGGGTCAGGTTGCTGGTGGGCGCCAGAGTGGAAGGCGCGGTCAGAAGCCCGGCAATCATCGCGCCCTCTGCTGCCGACAGCGCGGCGGCGGGCTTGCCGAAATAGCGCTGCGCCGCAGCCTCGGACCCATACGCCCCACCGCCCATATAGGCGCGGTTCAGATAGATCGAGAGGATCTCATCCTTGCTGTACTTGGCCTCCATCGCCAGCGCGTAGATGGCTTCCTTGCCTTTCCGCCAGAGAGAGCCGCGGCGACAGTCCTTTTCATAGGCCGCTTCGCTTTCCCACTGGGTGTCATCATAGACCACCCCAAGGCACAGCAGTTTCGCGGTCTGCTGAGTGATGGTAGAGCCGCCATGGCCCGACAGCGGCCCGCGACCTTCTCGCATGTTGATGCGGACCGCACTTGCCACACCGCGTGGGGACAGGCCGAAATGGCGGTAGAACCGCTTGTCTTCGGTGGCGACAATGGCGTTTTTCAGATGTGGTGACACGGTATCGGCCGTGACCACACCGCCAAATTGATCGCCACGCCAGGCAAAGACCTCGCCCGCGCGGTCGGTCATCACCACCGAGCCATTGGCGCGCCCGTCGAGGAGTGCCGTAAAATCGGGCAGTGTGGTGTAGACATAACCCACGGCCAGTCCCAAAACGATCGCCACCAACGTGCCGATCCGCCAAGTAAAGGCCCAGATCATCCGCAGCACAAAGCCGATGATCGCGCGGAAGAAGCGGACAATGGGATTGCCTGCCCGTTTCGGCGCCGCTTTGCGGCGCGCTGCGGACTTCTTTCTGGCGGCTGGTTTCGCAGGTTTCGCTTTGGTTTTGGTGCGCTTGCTGGCGGACGCAGCTTTGCCGCCCGCCTTGGCCCCCGGCTTGCCCGCCTTGGAACCATAGCGACGCTCGGCCACCAATGGCTGCTTTTTGCGACCTGAATCACCCATCTCTTGCCCTGCCCGTGCAACCTGTTTTGCGCCATCATACAGCGCCTTTCCCCGATTGTTGAGCAACTGATTCCATCGCTGGCAGTTCTTTGCCTGATTAATTTTTGTGCAAAAATTAATATGCGCACAAAATTTAGACGCTCCCCCTGCGGAATTCCTGTGCAGATGCAGCATTCCCTTCACTCAAACCCCCCGCGTGCTGTTGGTTGAGACCGTAATTCTGCGGGATCGCGCTGCAACGCTGCCCCGCTTCACACGACGGACTGGATCAAGGGGAACAAGGTGAAACTGATTATTGCAACGATCAAACCGTTCAAGCTGGAGGAGGTCCGCGAAGCGCTGACCGAGATCGGCGTGCGCGGCATGATGGTCACTGAAATCAAGGGCTTCGGCTCGCAGTCGGGCCACACAGAAATCTATCGCGGTGCGGAATACGCGGTGAACTTTGTGCCCAAGATCAAACTGGAAATCGTGGTGAGCGCAGCGATGGCCGATCAGGTCGTCGAAACCATCACCAACACGGGCCGCACCGGCAAGATCGGCGACGGCAAGATCTTCGTGCTGGACGTGGCACAGGCCGTACGGGTGCGTACCGGCGAAACCAACGACGACGCGATCTAAGCGCGTTTGGGGAAAGGACTATGGAAATGAATCGTATTACCAAACTTGGTCTGGTCAGCGCCGCCGCGCTGCTGCCGACCCTGGGTCTGGCCGAAGAGGCCGCCCCGGTTGCCGGCGTTGACGCCTCGACCGACACAATCTTTATCCTGAACTCGCTGCTGTTCCTTGTGGGCGGTTTCCTGGTGTTCTGGATGGCCGCGGGATTTGCCATGCTGGAGGCCGGTCTGGTCCGTGGCAAAAACGTAACCATGCAGCTGACCAAGAACATCGCTCTCTTCTCGCTGGCCGCGATCTTCTACTACCTGATCGGCTACAACCTGATGTACCCGCTGGGTACATGGTCGGTTGACGGCATCCTGTCCGGCGTCTGGGGCCCCGGCGTTCTGGAAGCTGTCGGCGTAGGCCGCGATGGCGCCGACGATTACGGCTATGCCTCCACCGGTTCGGACTTCTTCTTCCAGCTGATGTTCTGTGCCACCACCGCTTCGATCGTTTCGGGCACCCTGGCGGAACGTATCAAACTGTGGCCCTTCCTGATCTTCACCATCATCCTGACTGCCATCATCTACCCGCTGCAGGCGTCGTGGAAATGGGGCGGTGGCTTCCTGGATCAGGCAGGCTTCCTGGACTTTGCAGGCTCGACCGTTGTGCACTCCGTAGGCGGCTGGGCCGCTCTGACTGGCGCGCTGATCCTCGGCCCGCGTATCGGCAAGTATAAAAACGGCAAGACCATCCCGATCCCCGGCTCGAACCTGACGCTGGCGACCCTGGGTACCTTCATCCTGTGGCTCGGTTGGTTTGGCTTTAATGGCGGCTCGCAGCTGGCTATGGGCACCGTGGGTGACGTTGCAGACGTAAGCCGCATCTTCGCCAACACCAACACGGCGGCTGCCGGTGGTGCTATCGCTGCCCTGCTGCTGACCCAGTTCATGTACAAAAAGCCTGACCTCACCATGGTGCTGAACGGCGCGCTGGCCGGTCTGGTGTCGATCACCGCCGAACCGCTGACCCCGTCGCTGGGCGCAGCCACCCTGATCGGCGCTGTTGGCGGTGTGATCGTGGTCTTCGCGGTACCGTTCCTGGACAAGCTTAAGATCGACGACGTTGTTGGCGCCATCCCGGTTCACCTGATCGCCGGTATCTGGGGCACCATCGCAGTTGTCTTCACCAATGCGGACGCCTCGCTTGGCACTCAGCTCTACTCGATCGTTGTGGTCGGCGCCTTCACCGTAATCGTCTCGGCTGTGGTCTGGATGGTGCTGAAAACCCTGATGGGGCTGCGTGTTGACGAAGAGACCGAGATCAACGGCCTCGACATGGCGGAACTGGGCATGGAAGCCTATCCGGAATTCTCCAAGACCTGATCTTGTAGAGATCCTGAACATGAGACCTGGCGCCTTTCGTGGCGCCCGGTTTTCTTTTGGCCCCGTAGCACCAGTGAGTATTTGTGGATCATTGAAAGGCGCTTTCTGCTTGGCGCAAATATCTTGGGGTGAATGCGTCCAAAACCCTGTTTTGGGCGGAGAGGGGCAAGGCCCCTGATTTCGCCTTCCCCTCCTGCGCGCCCGCTTTTATGGTGGCCCTCCCAAAGACAGAGAGGATCCCCATGGCGCTCGACACTGCCCCGCGCATCAATCAGCTCATCGCCAAGGAAATCGGCGCCGCCGCCAGTCAGGTGGGGGCGGCCGTCACTTTGCTGGATGAAGGCGCCACCGTACCCTTCGTGGCGCGTTACCGCAAAGAGGTGACGGGCGGGCTGGATGACAGCCAACTGCGGACCCTGTCAGAACGTCTGGTCTACCTGCGGGAACTGGAACAGCGTCGCGCCGCCATTCTGGAGTCGGTGAAGTCGCAGGACAAGTTAACCGATGCGCTGGCCAAATCCATTGCCGGGGCCGACACCAAAGCGCAGCTTGAAGACCTCTATCTGCCCTATAAACCTAAGCGTCGTACCAAGGCGATGATTGCCCGTGAAAACGGGTTGGAGCCTTTGCTGGATGCCATCTTGGCCGACCGCCACGCCGATCCCGAAGAACTGGCCGCTGGCTATGTCACCGAAGCGGTGGTGGACATCAAGGCGGCGCTGAATGGCGCCCGTGACATCATTGCGGAACGTTTGACCGAGAACGCCGAGCTGATTGGCCGGTTGCGCGACTTCATGCAGAAAAACGCCCTGATCCAGGCCAAGGTCATCGAAGGTCAGGAAGCCAAAGGCGCCAAGTTCTCGGACTATTTTGACCATCGTGAGGCCTGGAAGGACGCTCCTAGCCACCGCGCCCTGGCAATGATGCGGGCCAGCAACGAAGGCATTCTGAGCGTCGATATTGCCCCGGCTGAGGAAGACGCCGAACGCGCTCCCGATATGGTGGCCGCCGCGCTGGATGTCAGCGGCTCGGGTGCTGGGGATCAATGGTTGCGCAAGGCCGCCAGTTGGACATGGCGGGTGAAACTGTCGCTTTCGATGATGCTGGATCTGATGGGCGATCTGCGCAAACGGGCGCAGGACGAGGCCATTCAGGTGTTCGCCCGCAACCTCAAGGATCTGCTGCTGGCGGCACCGGCAGGGGCCAAGGCAACCCTTGGCCTTGATCCGGGCATTCGCACCGGCTGTAAAGTGGCGGTGGTAGATGCCACCGGCAAGGTGCTGGCGACTGATACGATCTACCCGTTTCAGCCGAAAAACGATCTGCGCGGATCGCAGGTGACCTTGGCCAAACTGATCAAACAGCACGGGGTTGAGCTGATCGCGATCGGCAATGGCACCGCCAGCCGCGAGAGTGAGAAGATGGTCGCCGATCTGCTACGGGAACTGCCGGGCAGTAAGCCGACCAAGGTTGTTGTGTCCGAGGCAGGGGCTTCAGTTTATTCGGCCTCGGAACTGGCGGCGCGGGAATTCCCCGATCTCGACGTGTCTTTGCGCGGCGCAGTGTCAATCGCGCGACGTTTGCAGGATCCATTGGCTGAACTGGTGAAAATTGAGCCCAAATCGATCGGTGTTGGTCAGTATCAGCATGACGTGGATCAGTTCCAGCTGGCCCGTTCACTGGAAGCGGTGGTTGAAGATGCCGTGAACGCGGTGGGCGTCGACCTCAACATGGCCTCCGCACCGCTGCTGGCGCGGGTCTCGGGCCTCGGAGAAAGTCTGGCAGAGGCGATTGTCAGCCACCGCAATATCAACGGCGCTTTCAAAACCCGCAAAGATCTGTTGGACGTGTCCCGCCTTGGCCCGCGGGCCTTTGAGCAATGTGCCGGCTTCCTACGCATCGCTGATGGCGATGAGCCGCTTGATGCCTCTTCCGTGCACCCCGAAGCCTACGGCGTGGCGCGTAAGATCGTGGCGGCCTGTGGCCGTGATCTACGGCAGTTGATGGGGGACGAGGCCCAGCTGCGCCGGGTGCGGGCTGAGGATTTTGTCGATGACACCTTTGGTTTGCCCACGGTGCGCGACATCCTGTTGGAACTGGAAAAACCCGGCCGCGACCCGCGCCCGGATTTCAAAACCGCCAGCTTTGCCGATGGCATTGACGATATCAAAGACCTGAAGCCGGGCATGTCGCTGGAAGGCACGGTGACCAATGTCGCGGCCTTTGGCGCCTTTGTAGATGTCGGCGTGCATCAGGACGGTCTGGTGCATGTTAGTCAGCTGGCGGACCGCTTTGTGAAAGACCCACATGAGGTGGTCAAAGCTGGCGATGTGGTCAAGGTGCGCGTCACCGAAGTGGACGTGCCGCGCAAACGCATCGGCCTCAGCATGCGCAAAGACGGCGGTGCCGCCCCGGCGCAGCGCGGCGCGGGGCAAGAGCGAGGTGGCCCAGCAGGCAGTAGGAAAACGGGCGGGCAGGGTGGCCCCAAAGGCGGTGGCAAACACACACCGCGTGGGGGCAAGTTCAACAGCAAACCGCAGGGCAAAGGTGCTGACACCGGCGCCTTGGGCGCGGCCCTGATGGACGCCATGAAGAAGCGCTGAAGCTACGCGCTGATCTGTCCTCTTGTCCCACGGCGCGGCAATTGCTTTGCTGGGGGCAGCACTCAACCGGAGAAGACCTATGAAAATCGGCTATGTGAAAATCTCGGAACGCGGCGAAATGAACCGCCTTCTGGCTGCCCTGGCCGAAGAGATGGAGGCCAAGGGCCGCCGCCTAGCCGGTGCAGTGCAATATGACATCGAATGTGCCCCCGAAGGCAAATGTGACATGGATCTGCGCATTCTGCCCGAAGGCCAGATCGTGCGGATCTCGCAAAGCCTTGGCGAAGGCTCACGCGGCTGCCGCCTCGATCCGGTGGCGCTGGAAGAGGCGGTTGGCCTCACCGAAGGCCAGCTCAACACCGGTCAGCCTGATGTGGTCATCATTAACAAATTCGGCAAACACGAAGCCGAAGGCCGGGGTTTCCGTTCCACCATCGCTCTGGCGCTTGAAAAAGAAGTGCCGGTGCTGGTGGGGGTGAATGAAACCAACTACCCCGCCTTTGATGAATTCACCGGCGGGGAAGCGGTCAATGCCGGCAACAGCCTGCAGGCGCTGCGGGACTGGGTTCAGGGCTAATTCTTCTTGGCGAAAATATCCTGGGGGTGAGGGGGCAACGCCCCCTCTTTTTGTCTCTGCCTTCCCCCGAAACCAGCCGCTGAATTTCGCGCTACCGTTCCGGTCACCTGCATGTCATGCTGCGCCCTTATTCGCGCGATGAAGGCAGAGACGGAAGGCGGCAGAGATGAGCACATTGGCACAACGTATTGATCAGGGGCGGGGCACTGCAAAGGCCGATTTGGTTCTGAAAGGGGGGCAGATCCTCGATCTGATGACGGGGCAGATGCTCTCGGGCGATGTGGCAATCTGCGGCGACCGGATTGTAGGGATCTGCGCCGAATACGATGGGGCCGAGGTGCTGGATGTGAGCGGCAAGATCCTGGTGCCTGGCTTCATCGACACCCATCTGCATATCGAAAGTTCGCTGGTTACACCGTTTGAATTTGACCGCTGCGTACTGCCCTACGGGGTGACCACGGCAATCTGCGACCCGCATGAGATTGCCAATGTCATTGGCCCTGACGGCATTCGCTACTTTCAGGAAGCCTCGACCCGCACGCTGATGGACATCAAGGTGCAGCTCAGCTCCTGTGTGCCGTCGACGGATATGGAAACCGCAGGCGCCACCATTCTGGCCGAAGATCTGAAACCGCTGATGGGGCATCCCAGCGGCATTGGTCTGGCCGAGTTTATGAACTTTCCCGGTGTGTTGTTTCAGGATCCTGAGGTGATGAAAAAGCTGACCCTGTTTGAGGATCAGCATATCGACGGCCATTGCCCACTGCTGTCCGGCAAGGATCTGAACGGCTATATCGCCGCCGGCATCCGCACCGAGCACGAAGCCACCACGGCCGAAGAGGCGCTGGAGAAACTGCAGAAGGGCATGCGGGTGCTGATCCGCGAAGGTTCGGTGTCGAAGGATCTACATGCGCTTGCGCCGATCCTGAACGATGTAACCTCCCCTTATCTCTGTCTCTGCACCGATGACCGCAATCCGCTGGACATCGCAGAGCAGGGGCATCTGGACTATATGATCCGCACACTGATCAGCCTTGGCGTGTCGCCGCTGGCCGCCTACCGCGCCGCCAGCCTTTCGGCGGCAGAGGCGTTTGGTCTGAAAGATCGCGGCCAGATCAGCCCCGGCAAACGGGCGGACATCGTGATCCTGAACGATCTGGACAGCTGCGACATCGCTGATGTGATCTGTGGTGGTGTGCTGGTCAAGGACGCGGCCTTTGCTACCCGTGCGCTGATGGCGCCTGTGGGCCGTCATTCGGTCAAGGCCCCCACCGTGCAGGCCCAGCATTTCCGCACCGCAGGCAACCGCGAGGACACCGATGTGATCGGCATCCTTGAGGGCAAAATCATCACCGAACATCTGAATGAGACCATCGCTATTGTGGATGGCGACAAGCGCCCGGACCTCAGCCGCGACCTGATCAAGATCGCTGTGATCGAACGGCACGGCAAAAACGGCAATATGGCCACGGGGTTTGTGCGGGGCTTCAATTTGAAACGTGGGGCCATTGCCTCGACCGTTTGCCATGACCATCACAATATTGCGGTGGTTGGCGCCGATTACGATGACATGGCGCTGGCGGCAAACCGGTTGGGCGAAATCGAAGGCGGTTTTGTTGTGGTGGAGGGTGGCAAGGTACTGGCTGAACTGCCGCTGCCGGTTGCGGGTCTCATGAGCCTTGAAAGCTATGAGGTGGTGCATGACCAGCTGGTCGATCTGCGCAAAGCAGCGCGAGATTTGGGGGTCACGCTGGAAGAGCCTTTCCTGCAGCTGGCCTTCCTGGCGCTGCCTGTCATTCCGAACCTCAAGATCACGGACCGTGGTCTTGTGGATGTGAACAAGTTCGAAATCATCTCGTAATCCTGCGGCGTTGACGGCTTGCGGGGCACACATTACCGTGCGCCGAAATAAAGCTGACCACTGGGTCGGTTTTTGACGCACGCCTGCCACCTCGGCCCAGACCGGCAAACATGGGAAGACCTCAATGACTGACACCCGCGCCCTGAATGACAATATCTCGATTGAACAATCCGGCGATATCGCGCTGATTTGTATCAACAATCCGCCCGTTAACGCTTCGGGGCTACTGGTGCGTCAGGGGCTTATGGCAGCGATCACAGATCTGAACGCGACGGCAGAGGTCAAGGTGATTGCGATCTATGCGGCGGGCCGCACCTTTGTCGCAGGTGCCGATATCAAAGAGTTCGGCAAGCCACCGGTGGAGCCTTTCCTACCGGATGTGTTCAACGCCATCGAGGCCAGTTCGATCCCGGTGATCTCGATCCTGCATGGCACCGCGCTGGGCGGCGGTTTTGAGCTAGCGCTGGCGACACATGCGCGGATCGGTATTGAGGGTCTGAAGGTCGGGCTGCCCGAGGTAAACCTAGGCCTCCTGCCCGGTGCGGGCGGCACTCAGCGTCTGCCCCGTCTGGCCGGCATGGCGTTTACGATGGATATGGCGCTGGGTGGCAAACCCGTCAACGGTGCGACGGCCTTGGAGGCGGGGGCCATTGACCGTCTGGTGAGCGGCGACCCGCGCAAAGTGGCCTTGTCCGCCGCGCAAGAGGTGATCGACGGCACACTTCCCACCCGTCCCACCGGATCGCTGGCTGTAGAAGCGGATCCTGACCTGCTGGAGGCCACCGCCAACAAATTGCGAATGAAGCAGCCGCACCTCTATTCGCCGCACAAGATTGTTGAGGCCGTTGCCGCCTCGGTGAAACCGCTGGAGGAGGGGCTGCAGATCGAACGTGCCGCCTTCCTGTCCTGCATGGACACCCCGCAGCGCGCCGGTCTGATCCACGCCTTCTTTGGTGAGCGTGCCGTGTCCAACATCCCTGAGGCCAAAGGCGACACCCGCGACATTGCCAAGGTCGGCATCATCGGCGGCGGCACGATGGGATCAGGCATTGCCACCGCCTGCTTGCTGGCGGGCCTGCCGGTGCGTATGATCGAGGTGGCCCAGGACGGGTTGGATCGAGGCCTTGCCACCGTCACCAACAACCTTGAGGGCGCCGTCAAGCGTGGCAAGCTGACAGAAGCCAAGAAAGACGCGGCTTTGGCCGCCTTCCAGCCGTCCCTTATGATGGAAGACCTGTCAGACGTGGATCTGGTGATCGAAGCCGTGTTCGAAAGCATGGATGTCAAACGCGACATCTTTGGCAAGCTGGATGTGATCTGCAAAGAGGGGGCGATCCTCGCCTCCAACACCTCTTACCTCGACATCAACGACATTGCGGCCTGCACCAAACGGCCGCAGGACGTGCTGGGGCTGCACTTCTTCTCACCGGCACATGTGATGCGCCTGCTGGAGATTGTGCAAGGCAAAGACACTGCACCGGATGTGCTGGCCTCTGGCTTTGCCTTTGCCAAACGGTTGAAGAAAGTTGGCGTGCTGGCGCAGGTCTGTGACGGCTTTATCGGCAACCGCATCATGAACCACTATGCCAAAGCGGTGGGTTATCTGGTGCTGGACGGCGCCAGCCCCGCAGAGGTGGATCAGGCGCTGGAGGGTTTCGGCCTGGCGATGGGGCCGCATAAAGTGGGCGATCTGGCCGGCCTTGACATCGGCTGGGCCAACCGCAAACGCACTGCCGATCAGCGCGACCCGGCAGACCGCTACGCCACGCCACATGCCGATCGCATCTGCGAACAGGGCTGGTTTGGACGCAAAACCGGCACCGGCTACTACGATTATTCTGGCGACCGCCCGGTCCCGAACCCCGCCGCTCTTGCCATTATCGACGAGATTCGCAGCGAACTGGGCATCACGCCTCAGGCCTTCTCGGCCGAGGAAATTGTTGAACGCTACATCACCGCCATGATCGTCGAGGCGGTGCGTGTGGTCGAAGATGGCACGGCCAAACGGCCCGTTGACGTCGATATGGTGTTCCTCTTCGGCTACGGCTTCCCGCGTTTCCGTGGCGGCCCTCTGCATGAGGCGGATCAGATCGGCATCGACACGTTGATTGCCCGTATTGAACGTTACGGCACAGAAGATCCCCGCTATTGGCAGGTGCCCGCCTTGCTGCGCAAGATGCAAGAAGACGGCGAAACTTTCGCAGGGCTCAATCGGAAAGGATGATCTATGGATCTCAGCTACTCCCCTGAAGAACAGGCCTTTCAGGCCGAAGTCCGGGGCTTTCTGGCGACACATCTGCCAGAACATATCTCCAGCGCGGTGCGCGCCGGAGGCGAGCTGAGCAAAGAGATCATGGAAGAGTGGCACGCCCTCCTGAACGCACAGGGATGGCTAGCCACCACCTGGCCCACGACCTTCGGCGGGCCAGGCTGGTCGCCGGTAGAGCGCCATATCTTCGAGGAAGAATGCTGCCGCGCCTACGCCCCGCGCATCGTACCTTTCGGTGTCAGCATGCTGGGGCCGGTGTTGCAGAAATTCGGCAGCAAGGCGCAGCAGGATCACTATCTGCCCCGCGTTCTCGACGGCACCGACTGGTGGTGTCAGGGTTATTCGGAACCCGGCGCAGGATCAGACCTGGCCAGCTTGAAAACCCGCGCAGTGCGGGACGGCGATCACTACGTCATCAACGGCCAAAAAACATGGACCACGCTGGGCCAACACGCCGATTGGATCTTCTGTCTTTGCCGGACGGACCCCGAGGCCAAGCCACAGGCCGGCATCAGTTTTATCCTGGTTGATCTGAATACACCGGGCATCGAAATGCGCCCGATCAAGCTGATCGAAGGCGGCCATGAGGTGAACGAGGTTTTCTTCACCGATGTGCGCGTTCCCGTGGGCAATCTGGTGGGCGAAGAAAACAAAGGCTGGACCATCGCCAAATACCTGCTGACCCACGAACGCACCGGCATTGCGGGCGTTGGATTTTCCATTCAGGCGCTGGAAGAGGTCAAGGCACTGGCCCGCAAGCTGCGCCGCGGCGGCCGCCCGTTGATCGAAGATCCGCTCTTCGCCGCCCGTCTTGCGCGGGTGGAGGTTGATCTGGAGGCGATGAAAATCACCAATCTCCGGATGCTGTTTCAGGCCCAGAAACAGGGTGCCCCGGGGCCGGAAACTTCGATCCTGAAAATCAAAGGCACTCTGATCAATCAGGAACTGCGCGATCTGGCCCGCCGCGCCCTTGGCCCAATGGCCGCGCCAACGGGGGTGGCCAGCGAAAGCAACCTGCTGTTTGGCCCGCCCGACACCGGCAACAACGCCGCACGCTATTTCAACAACCGCAAAACCTCGATCTTCGGCGGATCAAATGAGATCCAACGCAATATCCTGACCAAAACCATGCTGGAGCTCTGAGCGATGGATTTCACCCCGACCGAGACCCGCCAGATGCTTGCCGACAGTCTGCGCCGCTACCTGGCCGAGCAATATCCCGCAGAATACCGCAATTCTGTGGCCTATGATGCGCCTTTTCACGACCCCGCCAAATGGGCGGAGCTGGTGGAGCTGGGGGTGCTACATGCGCTGGTCCCAGAGGACATGGGTGGCTTTGGTGGCACCGGCTTTGACGTCACCACCGTGTTTGAAACCCTCGGCGCGGCGCTCTGCCCGGAACCGGTTCTGCCCGCCCTGATCGCGGCTAACCTGCTGGTTTCGGCAGGGCAGGATGCAACCCCGCTGATGGACGGCAGCCGAATCTACGCCGCCGCATGGATGGAGCCGGACGCCCCTTTCGCGCTGCAAGACATCACCATGGCGGCGACGGTTTCGGACGGTGGGTATCGCCTGTCGGACCGGAAGTCGCTGGTCTATGGCGGTGCTGCTGCCAGCCATATTCTTGTTGCCGCCCGTCTGAACGGCACGTTGGCCCTGTTTGAAGTGCAGGCAAGTGAGGCCACGATAGAGGCCTATGCCATGATCGATGGCGGCGGCGCGGCTGAGCTGTTGCTGGACAACACTGAGGCCCGTCTGCTGTTGACGGACGCCACGGCTGCGTGGGAACAGGCCCTCGAGGCGGCCACTCTGGCGCTTTGCGCCGAGGCCGTGGGCGCGATGCAATGGGCCTATGACACCACCTTGGATTATCTGAAACAGCGCAAACAATTCGGCGTGCCAATCGGGACGTTTCAGGTCTTGCAACATCGCACCGTGGACCTGCTGATGGAGATTGAACAGGCCCGGTCCATCACCATCAAAGCAGCCGCGGAACTGGGTGGGCCTGACAGTGCGCGCTACACCTCGATGGCCAAACACCTGATTGGTCGTGTTGCACGCCAAGTGGCAGAGGAAACGATCCAGATGCATGGCGGTATCGCCATGACCTGGGAATACCCGCTGTCACATTACGCCAAACGCCTCACCATGCTGGATGCGCAGCTGGGCGATACGGATGAACACCTCAGCCGTTTGATCGCAGGCTACGCCGCATAAATTCGCCTTCGGCGAGGATATTTGGACCAAGAAGAAAGCCGTTTTCTCGCCGCCTTCTCATTGGCAAAAATATCCCGGGGATGAATTGCCCAGAGGGCAAGAAGGGGCAGTGCCCCTTCCCCTGTGCGCCAAAGATCAGAGCGCCACGATCTGTTTGCCGGTGTTGCCGCCGTTCAACATTGCCATAAAGGCAGCGGGGGCGTTTTCCAGGCCTTCGGCAATATCCTCGACAAAGCGGATGTCACCGCGGGCCACCATGGGGCCAACCTCTTTCAGGAAATCGCTGTAGCGGTGGAAGTGGTCGGTGATGATGAAGCCATGCACATGCAGACGTTTTACCAGAATGCTGCGCCAGAGTTTGGGCAGCTGGTCCATGACGCCTTGCTGGTTGGCCCCCAATGCGCCCGCGTTGTACCAGGCGATCATGCCGCACAGCGGAATGCGCCCGCCAGTGTTCATCAGCGGAATGACCGCCTCCAGCACTTTGCCCGCGACGTTTTCAAAGTAGACATCGATGCCTTCCGGGCAGGCCTCGGCCAGAGCCGCGCGCAGGGTTTTGGCATCTGCATAGGCGCGGTGATCGAGACAGGCGTCAAAGCCAAAGGTCTCCACCGCCATGCGGCATTTGTCAGCGCTGCCTGCAATGCCGATGACCCGCAGCCCCGCCGCTTTGGCCAATTGCCCCACCATTGAGCCCACCGGCCCTGTAGCGGCGGCAACCACCAGCGTTTCGCCTTTTTGGGGGCGGCCATATTCCGTCAGGCCAGCCCAGCCGGTCAGGCCCGGCATCCCCAGCACACCCAGCGCGGCGGTCACGGGGCCGTGGGCGGGATCAAGCCTGCGCAGCTCTTTTCCCGGCAGACAGCCGTGGCTGGCCCAGCCGAACATGCCAAAGGCGATGTCGCCGGGGGCAAAACCCGCGTGGTTGGAGGCAATGACCTCGCCCACACCGCCGGCCTCCATTGTGCCGTTCAAAGGCACCGGGGCGGCGTAGGATTTGGCGTCATCCATCCGGCCCCGCATGTAAGGATCAAGTGAGAAGTGGCTGAGCTTCACCAGCACCTCACCTTCGCCGGGGACCGGCAGGGGGGCCGTTTCCAGACGAAAATCTTCGGCCACAGGTGCCCCATCGGGGCGGCGGGCCAGAACGATATGCTGCATTTCAGTCATGGTGTGGTCTCCTTGGGGGCGGTGGTTCCGGTGCGGTAGCGGAAGGTGCCGATGCCGCTGGCCACCGGGTTGCCCAGCTCATCTGTGATCAGCGCTTCGGCGAAGAATGTTTTGCGTCCGCCGCCTGTTTTTCGGGCCTCTACGATCAGGCGGTCGCCCTTGACCTGGCCCAGGTAGTTCACCGTCAGCGACAGGGTCATTGCCATCTGCGGCCTGTCGGGGTCGCCGGTGTAGCAGCCAGCAAAACCCATTGCCGTGTCGATCAGCGTGGCATGCACGCCGCCGTGCGGGATCCCGTAACGGTTGCCGTGCACCTCGCGGATTGGCATTTCGACGCGGGCAGAGCCCTCTTGCCAGTCGGTGATTTCAAAGCCGAGGTGTTTTTGCAGCGCATAGGGGTCTTCGCGCAGGGCGGGGTCGATCATCGGGGATCCTTCAGTCAGCGGCCGCAAGGCCATGTATGGCAAACATCGGCACATAGGCGCCAAAGGCTTTGGCGCGGGCGGGGTCCGAGGCATTGCCATCCAGCGCCCGTTTGTAGACCCCTTGCAGGATCGCCGCCATGCGGAAGAAGGCAAAGGCAAGGTAGAACCCGAAACGGTCAATGCCGGGCAGGTTGCGGCGGGTGCAATAGGCCTCGATAAACTGCTGATCGCTCATCAGCCCCTCAGTGCCACGATTGACTCCCGCTAGACCACGGCCTTCACCGCCGGGGGGCATCTGCCACTGCATGATAACCGCAGCCAGATCAGCGTAGGGGTGGCCGGTGGTGCTAAGCTCCCAGTCCAGCACCGCAAGACATTGGGCGCTGTCCGGGGCAAACAGCATGTTGTCGATCCGGTAGTCACCGTGCACCAGAGTGCGCTGGCCGTCTTCGGCTGGAATGTTTTGGTCCAGCCAGGTGATCAGCTCTTCCATCGGGGCGATCTGATCGGTTTCTGAGGCGCGATATTGTTTCGTCCAGCGGTCAATCTGGCGGCGGTAGTAATTGCCGTCGGGGCCGTAATCCGCAAGACCAACAGCGGACAGATCCACCGAATGGATGGCGGCCAGCACCCGGTTCATTTCCTCAAAGATCGCCATGCGATCACCAAGGGCGACCTCAGGTAAGCGGGGATCGTTGAAATGGCGGCCCTTGATTTCCGCCATCACATAGAAGGGCGACCCAATAACCGTATCGTCTTCGCAGAGGTGATGCATCGCAGGCACCGGCACATCGCTGCCCGCCAGGGCCTGTTGCACCCGAAATTCCCGTTCCACCGCATGGGCCGATTTCAGCAGGACCCCCGGCGGCTTGCGGCGCAACACCCAGGATCCGTTGGGACCGGTCAGCCGGTAGGTTGGGTTGGATTGGCCCACTGCAAATTTTTCGGCCCTGAGAGGGGCTTCAAAGCCAGTGATCCGTCCCTTCAGATAGGCGGCAACCGCGTCCAGATCCAATTCCGAAGTGTTGCTCATTCCACTCTCCTACTCGTCCCAAGGCAGCGGCAGGCCGCGCGCTGCAGCCGCCATCCGCGCATATTTGCGGGTCTGGGCAAAGGCATGGTCCATTGGTTCCGCGCCTGCGGGATCCCGGATCTGATCCATCGCGCCCAGCACAGCTTCGGGGGTGAGGGCGTCGTCGGTCAAGGCCACACCTTGAGTTTCGCGGATCTGGATTTCGGCAAAACAGCCCGCGCCTGCGCCCAGCACCATTTTGGTCGGCGCATCCTCGCTGACCAGCGCCAGCACACCGGGGGTGATGGTTTCCGGCTGTAGCAGCGCCAGCACATCCTCGGACAGCAGGCTTTCGGTCATGCGGGTGGCCGCAGAAGGGGCCAGCATATTGGCGCGGATGTCGAATTTCGCGCCTTCGATGGCCAGCACATTCATCAGCCCCAGCATGCCAGCCTTGGCCGCGCCGTAGTTTGACTGACCAAAATTGCCGTACATGCCGGACGCCGAGGTGGTGAAGACAATCCGGCCATAGCCCTGCGCCACCATCTGCGGCCACAGCGCATGGGTGCAATTGGCGCTGCCAAGCAGATGCACATCCATCACCGCCTGAAAATCCGCCATCTCCATCTTGGCAAAAGTCTTGTCCCGCAGGATGCCTGCGTTGTTGACCAGAATGTCGACCCGCCCGAAGGTATCGATCGCCTCGGCGACCATTGACTTGACCTGTGCGTGGTCCGAAACGTCCGCGCCATTGGCCAGCGCCTCACCGCCCATCGCGCGGATTTCTTCTACCACGGCTTTGGCGGCGTCCGAACCAGAACCCTTACCATCGACCGCGCCGCCCAGATCGTTCACCACCACCTTGGCACCTCGGGCGGCCAGTCCCAGCGCATGGCTGCGGCCGAGGCCAACACCTGCACCGGTCACAAGGGCCACACGGCCGTCAAATCTCACGTCTGTCATGTCTCTTCTCCGAAATAGAACCGGCCCAGCCACAGCGCGACAAGGGCAGGCCGGTCCTGCCCTTCAATTTCGACCGTCACTTCCGAGGTTGTCTGAATCTCACCGGGGCGCAGCTCGGCCACATCGGCCAGTTTGAAGTGCCCGCGCACCCGCGCGCCCACCGGCACGGGGGCGGTGAAGCGTACCTTGTCAAAGCCGTAGTTCACCCCCATCTGCATGCCCGTCATCTTGGGAAACCCGTCCAGCATCATCGCCGACAGCAGCGACAGCGACAGGAACCCATGGGCAATGGTGCTGCCAAACGGTGTCTCTGCTGCGCGCGCAGGGTCGACATGAATGAATTGCTGGTCCTCTGTCACATCGGCAAAAATATCGATGCGGCTCTGATCAATCTCGAACCAGCGGGAGGTGCCCATATCGGCGCCTTTGGACGCCAGCAGTTGAGATTTTGTGATATCACTCATGTCTTGTCCTTCTTACCCAGTCAGAAACCACGTGCAGCCGCAATGCGGGCAGCGTGGTAGCCATAATCGCCAAGGTATTCCGCCCCGACGCGGGCGCGTTTCATGTAAAACCCAATGTCATGTTCATCAGTCATGCCGATGCCGCCGTGCATCTGTACCGCCTCTGACACAGTCAGTCTTGCGGTTGCGGTGGCACGGGCTTTGGCCAGGGAGACCGCCAGCTCTGCCTCCGCAGGCGTATGGTCCAGCACCCGACCGGCATTTATGAGGGCGGACAGGGTGATTTCCTGCTCCGCATAAAGATGCGCAGCGCGGTGTTGCAGCGCCTGAAAGCTGCCGATGGCGCGACCGAACTGTTTGCGTTCGCCCAGATAGGCCAGCGTTATGCCTGCCGCCTGACGCGCCAGCCCGCTTAGCTCGGCTGCGACAGCGGCCTGTCCGGCCAGCAGGCCAGGGCCCAGCGCAGTAAGACCATCGCCGAGTGTGCCAAGGATGTCTGCCCCCGTGGCCTCGACCCCGTCAAACGACAGATCCGCATGATCCCGCCCATCGATGGTGCGCTTTGGGGTTCGTGCCAAACCGGCGGCACCAGCCTCCAGATCAAACAGCGTCAGCCCCGTGTCCGAAGTCCGTGCCAGCACCAAGAGCCGGTCAGCAAACCCACCATCTGCAACCAGCCGTTTCGTACCGCTTAGGCGGTAGCCATTGCCCACAGGCTCTGCCCTCATCGTAACGGCATCGGGCGCGTGTTTGTTGCCCTCATCCACGGCCAGCGCATAGGTCACTTCACCCTGCGTAATTTGTTCCAGCCGCGCCTGCGCGCCTGCGCCCCGCAGCACGGTAGCGGCGATCACGGCGGTGGACAGAAAGGGGGAGGCGACAAGGTTTGCCCCCATTTCCTCGGCCAGAATTCCTGCCGCGCGATGGCCCATATCCGCGCCACCCTGCGCCTCTGGCACCAGAACACCGGTCCAGCCCATTTGCGCCATCTCGGACCAAAGCGCCTTGTCATAGGCCCCGCCCGCATCGCGCAGGGCGCGGAAGGCGGACACCGGCGCGGCCTCGGCCAAGAAACCGCGCGCGGCATCCCGCAGCATGACCTCATCTTCGCTTTCAATCAGGGTCTGAATGTCTGTCATACTTCGCCCCTCATTTCATCGGCATCCCGAGAAGCCGTTTCGAGATGATTTCCAGCATCACCTCAGAAGTGCCGCCCTCGATGGAGTTTGCCTTGCTGCGCAGCCATTCCGGTGACAACGCGCCGTGGGCCCCATCCCATTCCAGACCATCCGCCCCAGCAGCGGACATCAGCAATTCGTAGCGCCGTTTGTTCAACTCGGTCCCCGCATATTTCAACATCGCCGAGGAATCGCCTAAGGAGGTCCCCGCCTCAGCGCGGTCCTTGTAGCGCTGCAGAGTGAGGGCAAAGGCCATGTCATCTACCTCAAGCGTCATGGCCTGCGCCCGGATCACCGGATCTGCCAGCACAGCGTCGTCGATGTCTTGTAGGAAGCTGCCAACAGCACGACCCGACAGCAGCCCGCCCGCGCCATCGCCGATCATCTCCCTCTCATGGGTCAGCAGATATTTCGCCACATCCCAACCGCGGTTGACCTCCCCAACTTGGGCGTCGATGCCGTCACCATAGGTCTTGGGCACCTTCACATTGTCAAAGAAGGTTTCGCAGAAAGGCGACTTACCTGAAATCAGCTGAATCGGCCGCGTGGTCACCCCGGCGCTTTCCATGTCGATCAAAAGGAAGGTGATGCCCTTGTGTTTTGGCGCATCGCGGTCAGTGCGCACCAGGGCAAAGATCCAATCCGCCTGATCCGCGTAGGAGGTCCAGATTTTCTGACCATTGACCAGCCAATGATCGCCCATGTCTTCTGCGCGGGTCTGCACGTTTGCCAGATCCGACCCTGCGCCGGGTTCGGAATAGCCCTGGCACCAGCGGACCTCGCCCCAAGTGACGGGGGGCAGGAAGTGGCGTTTTTGGGCCTCGCTGCCAAATCCCAAAAGCGCTGGGCCCAGCATCCACAGGCCAAAGCTTTCTAGTGGTGAGGGCGCGCCGAGCTCGGTCATTTCCTCGCGGAAGATCTTTTCTTCCGCGCGGCTGAACCCTGCGCCGCCGTAGGGTTTGGGCCACGTGGGGGCGGTCAATCCTTTGACAATCGCGGCCTCAAGCCAGGTTTTCTGGTCCTCGCGCTGGAACTGCCAGCGTTTGCCACCCCAGACGATGCCGTCTTCGCCAAGGTTCTGATCGCGCAGACTGGTGGGGCAATGGCTGTCGATCCAGTTGGAAATCTCTTTGCGGAAAGCCGCTTGAGCGTTCTGCGCCTGCTCCATGTCACCCCTCCCTGATGCATGTTTCAAAGCCGGAGGATAGGGGGGCAAATTGGCCCGGACAAGCCAGCTGACGTTAAGGGAACGCAACGTCGCAGAGTGGCAGCGGGCCCGATCAGGCAACCGAAGGTTTTTGACACACAAGGGGGTGTCAAAGAAAAATCCTAGGCGATTCTAGAAAGTTGCCCCTATAGTTCCTGACGAATCAGTTCCTGCGAAACGGGGAAGGGAGGAGCCCTGTTTCGCCAACTCCTGTACTCAGGAGGGGTGGCACCCGGTTGGCGGCGGTCGACCGGGTGCATTTATTTTGGATCTCAGGAAAATCTAGCGCGCTGCCGCCAATAAAAAAGGCGGGGTGTTGCCCCGCCTTTCATCCGTTCTGTTTGTGGGCCGTCAACGCAGGTCCGGCAGCACGTAATCCGCCATCCGTTTGCGCAAGGTCAGCTTGGAGATTTTGCCCGTCGCGGTCAGCGGCAGATCCTCGACCCAGACCAGATCGTCCGGCAGCTGCCACTTGGCGAAATGTTCGGACATATGGGCGTGGACATCCTCAAGACTGGGACGCGCCTCACCCGCCGGCACCGCAACCAGAATGGGGCGTTCGTCCCATTTCGGATGGGCAATGGCCACGGCCGCGCAATTTGCGATGTCGGGATGGGACATGGCGGCGTTTTCCAGATCAATGGAGGAAATCCACTCGCCCCCCGATTTGATCAGGTCCTTGGCGCGGTCCTGAATGGATAGGAACCCGTTGGCATCCAAACTGGCGATGTCGCCGGTGCCAAACCAGCCATCGCTGTCCATCGCGGCGGCGCTGGCGTCTTCGTTGTTGAAATAGCCCGAAACCACGGTGTTGCCGCGCACAAACAGCTCCCCCACGGCCTCACCGTCATGTGGCTGCGCAACGCCATTGTCGTCCACGATCTTCATATCAACACCAAAGACGCGACGGCCCTGCAGGCTTTTCTTGTCGACCATCTCATCAAAGGGCAGGGCTTTGACCCAGCTGGGCATGTTGCCGTGGGTGCCGATCGGGCTCATCTCGGTCATCCCCCAGGCGTGGCCCACGGCGACTTCCAGTTTCTCCAGCTTTTCGATCATCACCCGTGGTGCCGCCGAGCCGCCGACCACCAGATCGGCAAAACCTTCGGGTTTGCGCCCCTGGGCCTCGATCTCGGCCAGAAGGCCCATCCAGACGGTTGGCACACCCCAGGCGGAATGGACTTTTTCCTGATCCATCAGTTTGAATAGGCTTGGCCCGTCCAACGCGGGGCCGGGCATCACCATGTTCAGCCCCAGAAGCGGCGCCGAATAGGGCAGACCCCAGGCGTTCACATGGAACAAAGGCACCACAGGCAGCACCGATTTTCCCTCGGGCAGGGTCTGGCCAAGACAGGCGCAGATCATCATCGCATGCAGCACCGACGAACGGTGGGTATAAAGCGCGCCTTTGGGGTTGCCCGTGGTGCCAGAGGTGTAGCACAGGCCAGAGGCGGTGTTTTCGTCAAACTCGGGGAAGGTGCAGACATCGGATTCCGCCGCCAGCAGCTCTTCGTAACACAGCGCGTTCAGGCTGTTGTCCGGCATGTGGTCGCGGTCCGTCATTACCACATAGACCATGTCTGCTGGCAGATGCTCCTTCACCGCCTCAAGAACCGGTACAAAGGTGGTGTCGACAAACATCAGCTTATCTTCGGCGTGGTTGACGATATAGATCAACTGCTCTGTTGACAGACGTGGGTTGATCGTATGACAGATCGCCCCCATGCCGGACACCGCATAGTAAAGCTCGAAATGGCGGTAGCCATTCCACGCCAGCGTCGCGACCCGATCCCCGATCTCAACGCCCTGCGCCTTCAGCGCATTGGCCAGCTGGTTCACCCGCAACAATGTCTCGCCATAGGTCTGCCGGTGGATGTCGCCCTCGGTCCGCGCCGAGATGATCTCGGCCCGGGGGTGTGCCTCGGCGGCGTAGCTCAGAATGTCGCTGATCAGCAGCGGACGATGCATCATCATGCCCTGCATGATCTCCTCCCTTTTGTTCTCCCTTTCGGCGAAGGTAGCCCGAGCGGAAGCAATTACAAAAGCGAAAGCGACAATTGCGACGGAGCGTAATTTTGCACAATTTCAGGGGCTTGTCGGAAGCAGCGCCTGGCAGGCTTGCCCGACGGTCTGCGCTGGGTCAGCTTCAGAGGCAACGCACATTAAAGTGCAAGCGGAGGAATGTTGAATGAAAGCGGTGATTTGTGACGGTTTCGGCCCGTTGGAGCAGCTGCGCTACGATGAGATGGCAGCCCCCACCCCCGGCCCACGTGAGGTGCTGTTGCGGGTTGAGGCGGCCGGGGTCAACTACCCCGACGGCTTGCTGGTGCAGGGACTTTATCAGATGAGGCCAGAAGCGCCCTTTGTGCCGGGGATGGAGGCCGTGGGTGAGGTGATCGCAACAGGGGCTGAGGTCTCACGGGTCAAACCCGGGGAACGGGTTGCGGCTTTGTTGAACCTTGGCGGCTACGCCGAACAGGCGCTGGCCCATGAGGCCGCGGTTTTCCCGATTGGGGAAATGGATGCCGGTGATGCCAACGCGCTGCTGGTGGCCTATGGCACCTCGCATCATGCCCTGAAACAACGGGCGCAGCTGCAAGCGGGCGAAACCCTGGTGGTACTGGGCGGTGCCGGGGCCACGGGGCTGGCAGCGATCCAGATTGGCAAGATCATGGGCGCGCGGGTCATCGCGGTGTGCTCTTCACCTGAGAAACAGCAGATTGCCCGTGACGCTGGCGCAGATGAGGTCATCGGCTATGACGCCCTGAAAGAGGACATCAAGACTCTGACCGACGGGCGCGGCGCGGATGTGGTCTTTGACGTGGTGGGCGGCGCGGCGTTTGACGTCTGTTCCCGCGCCATGGCCCGCAACGGGCGCCTGCTGGTGATCGGTTTTGCCTCCGGCACCATTGCGAAACTGCCGGTGAACCTGACACTGGTCAAAGAGTACGCCGTCGTCGGCGTGTTCTGGGGCAATTTCACCAAACACGAACCAGCGGTCTACGGCGCCAATATGGAAGAGCTCATCGGCTGGTATCAAACCGGCCAGATCAAACCGCTGATCGAAGGGCGCTACCCGCTGGCTGAGGCGCCCGAGGTGCTGGCGCGGATCCTGAACCGGGGTGCTGTAGGGAAAATTGTACTGCTGCCCTGAGCGGCATCGGGGGTGGAGGGGCGTTGCCCCTCTGCGGTCAAACAGGAATTTGACTACATTCACCCCAGAGTATTTTGGGCAAGATGAAAGCGGAGGCACCGATTTTGGCGTGATTTTTGGGGAAATTGGTCTGAATACCAAATCTACCATTCAAATTTGCCGCAATCTCTGAGATAGCAGCCTCAAGTCCTGATTTAGCGCCAAACGGAGCCCTCAATGACCCGTCCTGCCCCAGTTATTTCCGCCGACCTTATCCCTGCCGAACTGTTTGACACGATCAACGCGCTTTGCGTGGTCTCAATCGACGTTGCCGGCATCATCGCCCGCGCGGGTCTGGGCCAGTCTCTGGCGGCGCAGGTTGGCGAAAACAGTGACGGTGACGGCCAGAAAGCGCTGGATGTGCTGGCCGACGACATGTTCGAAGCGGCGCTGCGGGGCGGCGATGTGCGCTGGTATGCGTCTGAGGAACAGGAAAAGGCGCTGCTGACCTCGGAAAGCGGCAAATACGCGCTGGCCATCGATCCGCTGGATGGCTCCTCCAACATCGATGTGAATGTCTCCATCGGCACCATCTTCTCGATCTTCGAGACCAAGGAAGGTGCTGAGGAGAGTTTCCTGCGCAAAGCGTCGGAACAGATCTGTGGCGGCTATATCCTTTATGGTCCGGCCACCTGTCTGGTGGTGACCTTTGGCGACGGCACCCAGCAATACGTGCTGGATCCGGCCAAGGGCGAATTTGTGTTGGTCGAAAAAGCGATGTCGGTGCCGGAGACATCGAAAGAATTTGCGATCAACGCCTCCAACTACCGCCACTGGACCACCCCGGTGCGCAGCTACATCGACAATTGTCTGGCAGGCAAAGACGGCCCGCGCGGCATGGACTTCAACATGCGCTGGGTCGGCTCACTTGTTGCGGAAACCCACCGGATCCTGACCCGTGGCGGCATCTTCCTGTACCCCGGTGACGCCCGTCCCGGTTATGAAAACGGCCGTCTGCGCATGGTCTACGAATGTGCGCCCATCGCTTTCATTATTGAACAGGCGCAGGGCCATGCCACCGATGGCGAAACCCCAATTCTGGTGCGGCAGGCAGAGACCCTGCACGGCCGCATTCCGCTGGTCTTTGGCTCGGCGCAGAAGGTGCAGCGCGTGGCCGATCACCACGATCTCAGCGAATAACCCCACTTTCTCGGAGAAGACCTATGAGTTTTGACCGTTCCCTGAAAATCGCCCCGTCGATCCTGTCGGCTGATTTCGCCAATTTTGGCCAGGAAATCGAAGCCGTTGAGGCGCAGGGTGCCGACTGGATCCATGTGGATGTGATGGACGGGCATTTTGTGCCCAACCTGACTTTCGGCCCGCCGCTGTGCAAAGCGATCCGCAAGCACATCAACACTGTGATGGACGTGCATCTGATGATCTCGCCGGTGGATGCCTATATCGATGCCTATGCCGATGCAGGTGCCGACATCCTGACCGCCCATCTGGAGGCTGGGAACCACACACACCGGACCCTGCAGGCGATCCGTGGCGCGGGCTGCAAAGCCGGTCTGGCGTTGAACCCAGGCACCGGGCTGGAGGATATCGAGTATCTTCTGGATATGGTGGATCTGGTCTGCATCATGACAGTGAACCCCGGCTTTGGCGGCCAGAAGTTCATTCACAGCCAGGTTGAAAAGGTGCGCAAGCTGCGGGCGATGATTGGCGACCGTCCGATCCATATCGAGATTGACGGTGGCGTGACCCCGGAAACCGCCCCGCTGGTGGCCGAAGCAGGGGCCGATGTGCTGGTCGCAGGCTCTGCCGTGTTCAAAGGTGGCTCGGTGTCGAACCCGGCGCCCTATGGCGACAACATCCGCGCCATTAAGGCAGCGGTTGCGGGATAAACCGTTTGGTGGCCCCAGCAGGGGCCACCACTTGTTTACCCGGGGTGGCCCGCGGTTTGTTTGGCATCGTCACCGATGACAAACCACGACGGTTTTTCAGCAACAAATTCATGCAGTTGGTTCTGGATGTCGAACGCCGTGTCCAGCGCATTGGCTGCGATCGGAAAACTGTCCTCTTCGGACAGGATTTCGCCCAGCGAACTGCCGCAGGTCTTGCAGAAACAGCGTGGAAATCTATACGGCGCTTCCGGCTGGTAGAGGCCAACGTTTTCCTTGCCTTGAACCCAGTTCAGCTGCGCTTTCTTCACAAAGACAATGGTGCTGGCGCCCAGCTTGCGACAGCGCGAACAATGGCAGGTGCCCATCATCTGGGGCGCTTCGCTCAGTTCAAATTTCACCGCGCCGCAACAACAACTTCCAGCAATCATGTCTTGTCCTCTCATACTGATGAGGTGAGAACATTAAGTGAACATTTAATCGAGGGCAATCACTCAGTTGACGCCACAACAGCTTGTGATTGGTCCGGTAATCCGCAAATAAGACGGCGAGAAGCAATGCAGGAGGGGATTATGCTGTCAGGGGTGTGCATCGGGACCAATGATCTGGAGGCGGCTGGTCGCTTCTATGATGGTTTGCTGGAAACCATCGACATGACAAGGGCACTGACGGTCCCACGTTAGTTGGGCTACGCGGGACCCGATGGCAAGGTCACGCTGTTTGTGCTACTGCCTTATGACGAGCAGCCCGCAACCCACGGCAACGGCACACAGGTGATGTTTTACGCGAAGGATCGGGTGGCGGTGGATGCGTTTCATGCCAAGGCGCTGGAGCTTGGTGGGCGGGATGAAGGCGCGCCGGGGCCACGCAGCTACCACCCGGATTACTATGGCGCTTATGTGCGCGATCCGGATGGCAACAAGTTAAATGTCTCGGTCGATCTCAGCGGCCGTTAAACGCCGTTGCCTTCCAGCGGTTCGCGTTCGCCGTTGAACCCCGACAGGCGGGCCAGCAGGACGGCGACGTTTTTCACCTCAAATTTCTTCAGCAGGCGGGCGCGGACGTCTTCGATGGTGCGGGGGGACAGTTCCAGCACCTGTGCAATCTCTTTGCTTGTGCGGCCACGGCTCAGCCACATCAACACTTCGCGTTCGCGCGGGGTCAGGCTGGGGCCGGTGGGTTTTTCGGCAATCGGTGCAAAGCTTAGCACGATCTGCGCCAACGGATCTTCGGGGGTCAGGGTGCGGGCACGGAACCGGACCCAGATGCGGCTGCCGTCGGCGCAGCGCATAATGCGTTCGTCGGTGTAAGGATGGGACTGGCGCAGCGGTGCCAGCCCAATGTCCCGCACCTGATGAAACTCCTGATCGGTGCCATAGAGCAGGCGAAAGCTCTGCCCGAGGAGTTGCGATTTCTCATAGCCGAACATTTCCGCGAAACTGTCGTTACAGCTGCGAATGATGCGGTGTTCTGTCAGCGCCAATCCCATCGGCGCTTGCTCAAAAGCGAGTTTGTCTAGGTCGTTCATATGTCACCGGAATGATACGGTATTGGCACCGTACGGAGGCGTAAAGCATAGTTTTGCAATCGAGTGCAAGAGACGAGATCCCAAAAAATGTCGCTTTCAGACCGGCTTTGCCAGGAAATCGAGGACCGGCGCGACGACCTGATCGCGCTGACGCAGGCCTTGATCCGAATCCCGACGCTTAACCCGCCGGGGGAGAGCTACCGCGAGATTTGCGACTTTCTGGCCAAGCGCCTGAAAGCGGCCGGGTTCCACATCGAAATGGTCCGCGCCCATGGGGCCCCTGGCGACAGCGAGAAATATCCCCGTTGGAATGTCATCGCCCGGCGTGACGGCAAACGTGCGGGCGAATGTGTGCATTTCAACAGCCACATCGATGTGGTGGACGTCGGTCAGGGGTGGACCACCGATCCCTTTGGCGGTGCGTTGATTGACGGTAAGGTCTACGGCCGTGGCGCCTGTGACATGAAAGGCGGTCTGGCCGCCTCCATCGTGGCGGCCGAGGCTTTCATTGCGGTCTGCCCGAACTACGAAGGCGCGATCGAAATCAGCGGCACCGCGGATGAAGAATCCGGAGGCTTCGGTGGCGTCGCATATCTGGCCGAGAAGGGCTATTTTGCCCCGGAACGGGTGCAGCATGTCATCATCCCCGAACCGCTGAACAAGGACCGGATCTGTCTGGGCCATCGCGGCGTCTGGTGGGCCGAGATTGAGACGCATGGCGAGATTGCCCATGGCTCCATGCCGTTTCTTGGAGATTGTGCCGTGCGCCATATGGGCGCCGTGGTGCGCGAGATGGAGGACAGCCTGTTCCCAGCTTTGGCCGAGAAGCGCACGGATATGCCGGTGGTGCCTGAAGGGGCCAAGCAATCGACGCTCAACATCAACTCCATGCATGGCGGCCAGGCCGAGCAGGACCCGGATTATACCGGCCTGCCCAGCCCCTGCGTGCCCGACAGCTGCCGCATGGTGATTGACCGCAGATTCCTCATCGAAGAGGATATTGATGAGGTGCAGGAAGAGGTTATGCAGGTGCTTCGCACCGTTGAGGAAAGCCGCGACAACTTCCGCTATGACGTCACGGAATTGCACCGTGTGTTGCCCACAATGACCGAGAAAAGCGCTCCGGTGGTACAAACGGTGGCGAAAGCAATTGCAGAGACCATGGGAAAAGAGGCAGAATATGTCGTGTCTCCCGGTACTTACGATCAGAAACACATCGATCGTATCGGGAAGCTTCATAATTGCATCGCCTATGGGCCGGGAATCTTGGATCTGGCACATAAGCCGGACGAATACGTCGGGGTCGAGGATATGATCGACTCTGCCAAGGTAATGGGCCGCGCGTTGATAGACCTTCTGGCAAAACAGGAGGCCGCCGGCTGACACTAGGGAGGAAGATATGACGAACAAGGTACTTAAACTGGGCTTGGTCAGTGCTGCAGCCCTCGCCGCAACGGTTGGCATGGCGCAGGCCAAAAGCGATATCGTGGTGGCTATGCAGCTGGAGCCGCCGCATCTGGACCCAACATCGGCGGCAGCTGGGGCCATCGACTCGGTGCTTTATTCCAACGTGTTCGAGGGCCTGACCCGCTTTGGCGCGGATGGTGCGGTGAATCCCGGTCTGGCCAAAAGCTGGGAAATTTCCGAGGACGGCAAGACCTACACCTTCCTGCTGAACGCAGGCGTCACCTTCCATGACGGCTCGGCGATGGGCGCCGAAGACGTCAAGTTCTCGCTGGACCGCGCCCGCGCCGAAGACAGTGCCAACGCACAGAAAGCGCTGTTTGCAGGCATTGAAACGGTTGAGGTTGTCGACCCGCTGACCGTGAAGGTCACCCTGTCCGAACCGAACGGCAGTTTCCTGTTCAACATGGCCTGGGGCGACGCGGTGATTGTGGCGCCGGAAACCATCGGCGACATCAAAACCAACCCCGTCGGCACCGGCGCCTTCAAGTTCGCCAACTGGGTGCAGGGTGACAAGATCGATCTGGAAAAGAACGGCGCCTACTGGGGCACACCGGCGAAACTGGACAAGGTGAGCTTCAAGTTCATCTCGGACCCGACCGCCGCCTTTGCCGCGGTGATGGCTGAGGATGTGAACGCCTTTGTGGGCTTCCCCGCCCCGGAAAACCTGCCACAGTTCGAAGCAGACCCGCGCTTCCAGGTGCTGGTGGGGTCGACCGAAGGGGAGACCATCCTGTCGACCAACAACAAGATGCCGCCCTTTGACAATGTGAAGGTTCGCAAGGCGCTGGCCCATGCGATCGACCGTCAGGCCATCATTGATGGCGCGATGTTTGGCTATGGCACCCCCATCGGCACCCATTTTGCGCCGCACAATCCCGATTACGTCGATCTGACCGGCAACAGCTCCTATGATCCGGCGATGGCCAAGCAGCTGCTGGCCGAGGCGGGCTATGCCGACGGTTTCAAAACAACGCTGAAGCTGCCGCCGCCCTCTTACGCCCGTCGTGGTGGTGAGATCATCGCCGCTCAGCTGCGTGCGGTGGGGATTGAGGCTGAAATCAGCAATCTGGAATGGGCGCAATGGCTGGAACAGGTGTTCCGCGGCAAGGACTACGGCTTGACCATCGTCAGCCACACCGAGCCCTTCGACATCGGCATCTATGCCCGTCCGGACTATTACTTCCAGTATGACAACCCCAGCTTCCAGCAGTTGATCGCTGATCTGGGTGTGGAGGCTGATCCGGCCAAACGTTCGGCGCTGCTGGCGACCGCACAGGAAACCATTTCCGGTGACTATGTGAACGGCTACCTGTTCCAGCTGGCCTTCCCCACCGTGGCCAATGCCAAGGTGAAGGGGCTGTGGAAAGATGCCCCGACGCAGGCGACGGATCTGACCGGCGTTTATTGGGAATGACGTGACACCTCTCTGGCTGTCGTGTGTGTGGCGGCCAGAGGATTTTGAGTACTTCTGGCAAGATGAAAGGGGCGTCACGGATGCCCTCTAGGGGGCGCGCGGCGCGATGCTGCATTATCTGTTGAAACGATTGCTGTCGCTGGCGGTCAGCCTTGTGGTGGCTTCGCTGGTGATCTTTCTGGCGCTGGAAGTCGTGCCGGGGGATCCTGCCGCCTATATGCTGGGCATCAACGCACAGGAAGACACACTGGCCGCCCTGCGCGAGGAGCTGGGGCTGAATGGGTCAGTTCTGGAACGCTACCTTAGCTGGGCTGGCGGTCTGCTGCAGGGCGATTTTGGCACCTCCTACACCTACCGCACCCCTGTGGCCGAGATGATCGGCGAACGGCTGTGGATCTCCCTGCCGCTGTCGCTTTATGCGTTGACCCTGTCGACCCTGATTGCCTTCCCGGCAGGGATCTGGGCCGCGTCCAAACGCGGTTCACCAGTGGATGTGACCGTGATGGGGGTGACACAGCTGGGGGTGGCGATCCCGAACTTCTGGTTTGCCATGCTGATGGTGCTGGTCTTTGCCATTAATCTGCGCTGGTTCTCCGCCGGTGGATTTGTCGGCTGGGATGCGGGTTTCCTTCTGGCGATGAAATCGCTGACCTTGCCCGCCATTGCGCTGGCGCTGCCGCAGGCCAGCATTCTGGCGCGGGTGATGCGTTCGTCGCTGCTGGACACCCTGTCCGAAGATTTCATCCGCACCGCCCGTGCCAAAGGCCTAAGCAAACGTCAGGCGCTGTGGCGACATGCGCTGCGCAATGCGCTGATTCCGGTGCTGACCATCATCGGGCTGCAGTTTTCCTTCCTGCTGGCAGGGGCCATCATCATTGAAAACGTCTTCTTCCTGCCCGGCCTTGGACGGCTGGTGTTCCAGTCCATTTCGGCCCGGGATCTGATCGTGGTGGAAAGCGTTGTGATGCTCTTGGTCTTTGCCGTGATCGTGGTGAATTTTCTGGTGGATCTGGCCTATGCACTGGTCGATCCACGACTGCGGGGGCGGCGCTGATGCGTAACCTTCGGCTGGGCGGCGTGCTGACCGCGATCTTTGCCGGCATGGCGATATTGAGCTTTCTCTGGACGCCCTATGATCCGACCGTGTTGGACATTGCCAACAAGATTAAAGCGCCGACATTGGCGCATCCCTTGGGCACCGATCACTTTGGCCGCGATATCCTGAGCATGATCATGGTGGGCGCGCGGACCTCTATTGCCGTGGCTTTGGTGGCTGTGGGCATCGGCATGGGGCTGGGGGTGCCACTGGGCCTGACAGCGGCGGCGCGCAAAGGCGGGCTGCTGGATGAGCTGATCATGCGCGGCAACGATCTGGTCTTTGCCTTCCCCTCGCTGCTGATTGCGATCATGATCACTGCCGTATTTGGCGCCTCTGCCGTCAATGCGATCATCGCCATCGGCATTTTCAACATTCCCGTCTTTGCCCGGCTGACCCGCTCGGGCGCGCTGAGCCTTTGGACCCGTGACTATGTCATGGCCGCCCGCGTGGCCGGCAAAGGCGCGACGCGGATTTCGATCGAGCATATCCTGCCCAATGTCACCAACCTGCTGATCGTGCAGGGCACCATCCAGTTTTCGCTGGGAATTCTGGCCGAGGCGGGCCTGAGTTATGTTGGCCTTGGCACGCAGCCGCCGACCGCCAGCTGGGGGCGGATGCTAGCGGACAGCCAGACGATGATTTCATTTGCCCCGCATATGGCGCTGTTCCCTGGTCTGGCGATCCTGCTGACCGTGCTGGGGCTGAACCTGATGGGCGACGGGCTGCGCGATATGTTTGACCCCAAACTGCGGAGGGCGCGGTCATGAGCCTTCTGAAGATCGACCATCTGAACCTTAGTATTCATGGCAGCGAGATCCTGCACGACGTGTCAATGCAGGTCGCGCCGGGGCGGATCCTTGGGGTGATTGGCGAAAGCGGGTCTGGCAAATCCATGTCGGCTTTTGCTGCCATGCAACTGTTGCCCAATGGGGCGACCTGTGAGGGCCAGATCACCGTGGCCGGGCAGGACGTGCTGGCGCTCACTGAGCCGCAGCTGTGCCAAATGCGCGGGCGCGACGTGGGTATGGTGTTTCAGGAACCGATGACCGCGCTGAACCCGATCCGCACCATTGGCGATCAGGTGGCCGAAACCATCCTGATCCACGAAGACGTCAGCAAGGCCGAAGCACTGGAACGTGCCGCCGAGGCGCTGGCCCGGGCGGAACTGCCGCAGGAGCGTTTTCCGCTCAGCCGCTATCCGTTTGAGCTGTCCGGTGGACAGCGCCAGCGGGTGGTGATCGCTATGGCGATTGCCCTGCGGCCCAAGCTGTTGATCGCGGATGAGCCGACCACCGCGCTGGACGTGACCACACAGGCGCAGATCCTGGATCTGCTGAAACGGCTGGTGGCCGAGGATCAGATGGGCCTGATGCTCATCAGCCATGATCTGGCGGTGGTGGCGGATCTGGCGGATGAGATTGTCATCATGCAAAAGGGCCGCGTGGTCGAAAGTGGTCCCGCCGCAACCCTGTTCCGCAACATGCAGCACCCCTATTCCAAGGCGCTGCTGGCGGCCTCCACGCATGTGCCGGACCGTGAGGGTGCTGCGCAGGATCAGCCACTGCTCAGCGTGCGGGATGTGGTGCGCGAATACACGTTGCATGCCAATGGCTGGTTGGGAAAAGCCAGCAAGTTGCAGGCGGTGAAAGGCGTTAGTTTTGACATCCGCAAGGGCGAAAGTCTTGGCCTTGTGGGCGAGTCGGGCTGTGGCAAATCCACCCTGACCCGCGCCATTCTGGGACTGGAAGAGGTGCAGGGCGGTGAGATCCTGCTGGACGGCCAGCCAGTCTTCAGCGGTAAGAAACCCAATCGTGCCGTACGTCGCCGTATGCAGGTGGTGTTTCAGGACCCCTACGGCAGCTTTAATCCGCGCTGGAAGGTCAGCCGGCTGATCTGCGAACCGATGCACCTGCTGGATCAGCCGCCGAAGGGGCCAGCATTGCAGGATGCGATGGTGGAGGCGATGGAAAGCGTGGGCCTCACCGCTGATGACCTCGATAAATACATCCACGAGTTTTCCGGCGGCCAGCGTCAGCGGATCGCCATTGCTCGCGCCCTGATTATCAAGCCGGACCTGATCATTCTGGATGAGGCTGTTTCCGCCCTTGATGTCTCGGTCCGGGCGCAGGTGCTGGACTTGCTGGCCGACCTCTCGGACCGGTTTGGCCTGACCTATCTGTTCATCAGTCACGATCTGTCGGTGGTCCGCTCGATCACCGATCGGGTGCTGGTGATGAAAGCCGGTGAGATTGTGGAACAGGGCGCAACTCAGGCGGTCTTTGATGCGCCGCAGCATACCTACACCCAAGAATTGATCGCCGCCGCGCCGGTCCTGCCGGACGAGATAGCCTAAGACGACACGAAGGACACCGAAATGACCGATGCGCTGAACCTGTGGTTTGATCCTGAAAAATGCCTGATCGATGGCGCTTGGGTGGCGCCTGCCTCCGGCCAAACGCTGCCGCTTTCGAACCCCTCCACGGGGCAGGAGATTGGCGCGATTGCCCGGGGTGGTGCGGCGGATATTGACGCCGCCGTGGATGCGGCGCACCGGGCCTGGCAGGGTGCCTGGGGCAAGGTAACTGCGGTTGAACGCGGTCGCATCCTGTACCGTTTGGGTCAGCTGGTGCTGGACCGGGTAGAGGATCTGGCGCGGATCGAAGCCTTGGACGTGGGCAAACCGCTGAAACAGGCGCGTGCGGACGCCATTGCATTGGCCCGTTATCTGGAGTTCTACGCCGGTGCGGCCGACAAGCTGCATGGCGAAACCATCCCCTATCTGGACGGATATACCGTCTACACAATGCGCGAAGCCCACGGGGTGACCGCCCATATCGTGCCGTGGAATTACCCGATGCAAATCATCGGCCGCTCCGTCGGGGCGGCGCTGGCCACCGGCAACGCCTGTGTGTTGAAACCGGCCGAGGATGCCTGCCTGACCGCATTGGCTTTTGCCGATCTGGCCAAAGAGGCGGGCCTGCCCGATGGTGCGCTGAATGTCGTGCCGGGGCTGGGATCTGAGGCTGGCGCGGCGCTGAGCGCCCACACCGGCGTGCATCACGTCAGCTTCACCGGATCGGTGGGCACCGGCGTGCAGGTGCAGATGGCGGCGGCGCAGAACGTCATTCCGGTCACGCTGGAACTGGGCGGCAAATCCCCGCAGCTGGTGTTTGAAGATGCCGATCTGGATGCGGCGCTGCCCTTCCTGGTGAACGCCGGCATCCAGAACGCGGGCCAAACCTGCTCGGCCTCGTCCCGCATTCTGGCGCATCGTTCGGTCTACAATCAGGTGGTCGAGCGGATGGCCACCCGCTATGGCGAGTTGCGGGTTGGTCAGGCGATGTCTGATCTGGACGTGGGGCCACTGATTTCAGCCAAGCAAAAGGGGCTCGTCTCTGGCTTCCTTGACCAGGGTAAGGATCTGGAAACAGCGGCACAGGGCGTGCTGCAGGACGCACCGGATGGCGGCAACTACGTGCCGCCCACGCTTTTTGCCGGGGTCGCGCCCGATCACTCCCTGGCGCAGGACGAGATCTTTGGCCCCGTGCAGGTGATCATTCCCTTTGACAACGAAGAGGAGGCCGTGGCCATCGCCAATGGCACCGATTACGGGCTGGTTGCCTCGGTCTGGTCGCAGAACGGTGCCCGCCAAATGCGCCTGGCCAAGGCGATCCGCACCGGTCAGGTCTTCCTCAACAACTATGGTGCCGGGGGAGGGGTGGAACTGCCCTTTGGTGGCATCGGCAAATCAGGGCATGGCCGCGAAAAAGGGTTCGAGGCGCTCTACGGCTTCACCACCCTGAAAACCGTCGCCGCCTATCACGGGTAACGCAAATGGCAGATATTGATACCGGACGCCGTGTTGTGGCCGCCAGCGAATGTGACACGCTGGGCCACGCCAATATCGCCAGCTACATCGCCTATGTGTCCGATGCAGGGTTTACCCTGATGAACCATGTGGGCTTGGGGCGCGACAATATCCTTGCGGGACGGCGCATGGGCCTTGCTGTGGTGGACATGCAGGCGCAGTACAAGGCCGAGTTGTTGCCGGGCGACTGCATTTATCTGCGTACAGGCGTCTTGGCGGTTGGCACCAAATCGGTGACCTGCCGCCATCGCATCTACCGTGCGCAGGCAGGGGGCGACCAACTGGTGTTTGAAGGGCGCTTCATCAAGGTTCTGATGGACCTGGAGGCCCGCCGCGCCACCGCCATTCCGGAAGATATCAAAGACAGACTGGAGGCCTGCCGCGTCAGTGACGACAGTTGAGGCACGGCCCAAAAAAGGAGGATCGAGATGAGACTAGAAGGTAAAACCGCCATTGTGACCGGCGGTGCATCAGGCTTTGGCGCAGGCATTGTCCGCAAGTTTGCCGCCGAAGGGGCCAAGGTCATGGTGGCCGACCTGAACATGGATCTGGCCCGCGATGTGGCCGCCGAGGTGGGGGGCATCGCCTGTCAGGTTGATGTTTCCAAGGACGCCGATGTGGCGGCGATTGTCAAAACCGCCGAGGTGCAGCTGGGCGGCATCGACATTCTGGTCAACAATGCCGGCATCACCCATCTGCCCAAACCGATGGAAGAGGTCACCGAGGAAGAGTTTGATCGGGTCTGGGCGGTGAACTGCAAATCGGTCTACCTGACCGCCAAACACGCGGTGCCGTTGATGAAGGCCGCGGGCAATGGGGCGGTTTTGAACGTCGCTTCCACCGCGGGTCTCAGCCCGCGCCCGAACCTCAACTGGTACAACAGCTCCAAAGGTTGGATGATCACCGCCACCAAAACAATGGCTGTGGAACTGGCGCCTGCTGGTGTGCGGGTGAACGCGATCTGCCCAGTGGCCGGGGAAACGCCGCTGCTTGCCAGCTTCTTGGGCGAAGACACCCCAGAGGTCCGCGCCAAATTCCTTTCGACCATTCCGATTGGCCGGTTCTCCACCCCTGAGGACATGGGCAACGCCGCCTGTTTCCTGTGCTCGGATGAGGCGGGAATGGTCACCGGCGTTGCGATGGAAGTGGACGGTGGCCGCTGCATCTGACGCGGCTCTGCGGCCTTAACACATACGTCACAAGGGCGGCGCGTCAGGTGCCGCCTTTTGTCATCTAAATGCACCGTGCGCTGCGTGATAGAGTTATTAACACATTGCAATTAAATTGAAATTCTGGCCTGCGAGTCCAACCGTCACGCCGGGAAATCACCACCGCTGCCTTCCGCAAATACGGGTTTGCGAGTACGTGTTCCCTCGGATTGACGCTTCGTAGCGTGGGACCCTAGCATTGGATCAGACGGCACATTCGAACCGTTCTTGGGAGGAACATCGTGAAACGCATTCTGCTCACCGGGGTGATCTCGGCGGCTATGGCAACCACTGCACTGGCTGATATCAAAATTGCACATGTCTACGGCAAAACTGGCCCGTTTGAGGCCTATGCCAAACAGTCCCACGACGGGCTGATGCTGGGGCTGGAATATGCCACCGGCGGCACCATGGAAATCAACGGCGAAAAGATCGTTGTCATCGAAAAAGACACCCAGCTGAAGCCGGAAAACGGCAAGGCCCTGCTGGAAGAGGCCTATGGCGATGATGAGGTGGATCTGGCGATTGGGCCAGTGTCCTCGGGTGTGGCGCTGGCCATGTTGCCGGTTGCTGAAGAATACGAAAAGATCCTGATTGTTGAACCCGCGGTGGCCGACAGCATCACCGGATCGAACTGGAACCGCTACATTTTCCGCACCGGCCGCAACAGCTCGCAGGACGCCGTGGCCAACGCCATTGCGCTGGCGGGTGACAATGTGAAAATCGCCACACTGGCGCAGGACTACGCCTTTGGCCGTGACGGCATCTCGGCGTTCAAAGAGGCGCTGGACGGCACCGGCACCGCGATCGTGCACGAAGAATATGTGCCCACCGACACCACCGACTTCACCGCCGCGGCGGAGCGTATTTTCAATGCGATGAAGGATGAGGAAGGTGACAAGAAACTGTTCCTGATCTGGGCCGGTGGCGGCAACCCGATGGGCAAGCTGCAGGCGATGGATCCGAGCCGGTTCGGCATTGAAATTGCCACCGGCGGCAACATCCTTGCGGCGCTGTCTGCCTATAAGGAACTGCCGGGCATGGAAGGCGCGACCTACTACTATTATGAAAACCCGCAGAATGAGATCAACGACTGGCTGGTGAAAACCCACCAGGAGCGCTACGGCACCCCGCCGGATTTCTTCACCGCAGGGGGCATGGCCTCGGGTCTGGCCGTGGTTGAGGCGATCAAACGTGCTGGCAGCACCGACACCGAAGAGCTGATCTCGACGCTGGAAGGCATGGAGTGGGAGACCCCGAAAGGCACCATGATGTTCCGCGCCGAAGACCATCAGGCAATGCAGCCGATGTATCACTTCAAGATCAAGGTCGAAGACGGCGTTGACTGGGCGGTGCCGGAACTGGTGCGGGAAATCCCGATCAGCGAGCTGCCGATCCCGGTTCGCAACAAGTAAGCGACTGAAAACAAAAGGTTGCGGCGCTCGCTTCAGGGGGCCGCAACCTTTCTTTAGCTCAAGGACAATGTGATGAGCCGGGTGATCCTAGAGACCCACGACCTCACCGTGCGTTTTGGTGGCCATGTGGCAGTGGACCACGTCAGCTGCGCCTTCAAAACCGGTGAGCTGACCGCCATCGTCGGCCCCAACGGGGCTGGCAAAACCACCTACTTCAACCTGATTTCCGGTCAGATCCCCGCCAGCGCAGGCCGGGTCGAGCTGAACGGACGTGACATCACCCGCCTGTCGGTCTCGGACCGCTGCGCCCGTGGCATTGGCCGGGCGTTTCAGCTGACCAACCTGTTTCCAAACCTCAGCGTATTGGAAAACGTGCGGCTGGTGATCCAGTCGAAATCCAACGCCGGCTCCCGTCTGTTCACAATGGCCGAGAGCCTGAAACATGTGACCGCCCGGGCAGAGGAAATCCTCTATAAGGTCAAGCTGCACGATCTGGCCGATCAGGTGGTTTCGGCCCTGTCTCATGGCAACCAGCGCAAGCTGGAGGTGGCGATGCTGATCGCGCTGGATCCTGCGGTCTACATGTTTGACGAACCCACGGCCGGGATGAGCGTCGATGAAGCCCCCGTTGTGCTGGACCTGATCGCCGAGCTGAAGGCCGAGAAAGACCGCACCATCCTGCTGGTGGAACATAAAATGGACGTGATCCGCAGCCTCGCTGACCGGATCATCGTGCTGCACAACGGTGCCTTGGCGGCAGATGGCGATCCGGCGACGGTCATGGCCTCTGACGTGGTGCAGGAGGCCTATATGGGCAAGGAGTTGGAAGATGTCTGACCCGATCCTGACGCTGGAGGGCGTCTATACCGATATCGAGCAATATCACATCCTGCAGGGGGTGGATTTGCAGGTACCACGTGGCCAGGTGACAATGCTCTTGGGCCGCAACGGGGTGGGCAAGACCACAACCCTGCGCACCATCATGGGACACTGGCGAGCCAAAGCGGGCCAGATCTTGCTGGACGGGCAGGATATCACCGCATTGCCAACCCCGACCATTGCCAAACGTGGCGTTGGTTTTGTGCCGGAAAACATGGGGATCTTCAGTGACCTGACGGTGGAGGAAAACATGATCCTCGCTGCGGTGTCCGGCCCGATCGACGCGGCGCGGCTGGACTGGATCTTTGAGGCATTTCCACCACTCAAAACCTTCTGGCACTCCGATGCCGGCAACCTGTCGGGTGGACAGAAACAGATGTTGTCGATTGCGCGGGCTATGGTGGAAGAACGCCAGCTTTACCTGATCGACGAGCCGACCAAAGGCCTGGCGCCCGCCATCATCTCGACCATGGCACGGGCCTTGCGGGATCTGAAAAATCAGGGTGCGTCTATTCTGTTGGTCGAGCAGAACTTCAGCGTGGCCAAGGCGCTGGGCGACAGCTGTGTGGTGATGGACGACGGGCGGGTTAGCTGGTCAGGCGCCATGCGTGAGTTGAGTGAAAGCGCCGCGCTGCAAGAGCAACTGATGGGCCTCAGCATGGAGGCGCATCAATGATCCGGTGCATGATGCTGCGGCGGCAGGACGCCTTCGGCGAGAGTATTTTCAGCAAGATGAAAGGGCCAAGCGCATGACGGCAGCGCCTGAACACGCGCCGACTATGGCGCAGAAATCGCTGGTGGAGCGTATCGGCCCGTGGATGCCGGTATTGCTGGTGCCGCTGGTCATGCTGGCCGGACTGGTGCTGATCCCTGCGACCTCCAGCTGGTTGACCCTAACGGTGAGCGGCCTGGCGATGGGGATGATGATTTTCATTATGGCCAGCGGCATGACGCTGGTGTTCGGCCTGATGGATGTCATCAACTTTGGCCACGGGGTGTTTATCTCGGTCGGGGCCTTTGTTGGGGTGTCGGTGCTGCTGATGCTCAGCTCGATGACCGGCGCACCGTCTTTGGTTTTGAACCTCTTGGCGATGTTGATGGCCATTGTGGTGGCGTCAATCGCGACGGGGCTGCTGGGCTGGGGATTTGAGCGGGTGATTGTGAAGCCGGTCTATGGCGCGCATCTGAAACAGATCCTTGTCACCATGGGCGGGCTGATTGTGGTGGAGCAGCTGATCGTGGTGTTCTGGGGGCCGGAAGAAATCTACATCCTGCGTCCCGAAGCGTTGAAAGGCGCGGTGACTTTTGCCGGTGCCGCGCTGGAAAAATACCGGCTGGTGGCCGTTGGGGTTGGCCTTGGGCTGTTTCTGGCGATGCGCTACGTGCTGCGCCGGACCAAGATCGGGCTGATCGTGCGCGCCGGTGTGGAAAACGGGGAGATGGTTGAGGCCCTAGGCTACCGCCTACGCTTTGTGTTTGTCGGCGTGTTCATCGCCGGATCGGCGTTGGCGGGTCTGGGCGGCGTGATGTGGGGCCTCTACCAAGAGGTCATCACCGCCCATATGGGCCAACATCTGATGATCCTTATTTTCATTGTGGTGATCATCGGCGGGCTCGGCTCGGTCGAGGGCTGTTTCATCGGCGCACTGCTGGTGGGCTTGCTGCAGAACTATGTCGCCTTTCTGGAACCCAAGGCGGCACTGATTTCCAATATCGCGCTGATGGTGGCCATATTGATGTGGCGGCCGCAGGGCATGATCCCGGTAGTGAAGGCGAAGTAAGATGGTGATGACCCTTCTGTCGGGCGATGGCCCGCGTAGCAAAATTCTGGCCGTCATTCTGGCTGCGATCCTGATTTCCCTCGCCCTGGCGCCCTTCCTGTTTCCAGGCGTACGTTCTGTCGACACGGCGGCGCGGATCTGTGTCTTTATCCTGCTGGTGGCCTCTTATGATCTGATGCTGGGCTATGGCGGCATTGTTAGCTTTGCCCATACGATGTTCTTTGGCATGGGGGCCTATGGTGTGGCGCTGGCCTGTACCCATATGGAGCGTGGCTTTGGCGCTTTGGCTGTGGGCGCGGGTGCAGGGGCCCTGCTGGCGGCGGTGATTGCGCTGGTGATTGGGCTGTTCAGCCTGCGGGTGCGGGCGATCTTCTTTGCCATGATCACGCTGGCGGTGGCCTCAGCCGTGGCGGTGCTGGTCAGCCAGCTGTCCGGCTTGACCGGGGGCGAGGATGGGCTGACCTTCAAAACCCCGCGCGAGTTGACCCCGGCTTTCAAGTTTGGCGACCGGCTGTTTGGGGTGAAGCTGAATGGCAAGCTGCTGGCCTATTACCTTGTGTTCTTTGGCTCCTTCTTCCTGTTCCTTGTGTTGTTGCGGATTGTGAATTCACCTTTTGGCCGTGTTTTGCAGGCGATCCGGGAAAACGATTTCCGGACCGAGGCCATTGGCTACCGCGTGGTGCGCTACCGGACCGTGGCGACCTGTATCTCAGCGGTGGGCGCGGCCTTGGCGGGGGCGCTTTATGCCACGTGGCTGCGCTATGTTGGCCCGGATACCGCGCTGAGCTTTGATATCATGGTGGATATCCTGCTGATGGTGGTGATCGGCGGCATGGGCACCATGTATGGCGCGGTGATCGGGGCAACGCTTCTGGTGCTGGCGCAGAACTATCTGCAATCGCTGATGGGCGCGGCGGCCCATGCCACCGAGGGCCTGCCGATCCTGCCCGAGTTGCTGAGTGCCGAGCGCTGGCTGCTGTGGCTGGGGATCCTCTTTATCCTGAGCGTCTATTTCTTCCCCACAGGTGTAGTGGGACGGCTGCGGCAAGGACGCTGAAGCCTGTCCCTAGAGGTGCGGGCAGGGTGCCTCCGGCGGGGATATTTGGACCAAGAAGAAGGCACAGCGGGCGCGTCTTGCGGGGCAGGGCGCGCCTGATCTCTATATGTTTCGATACAATATAGTTGGCCGCGCTGCACCGAATCCCCTTTTTCCTTGGGGGTTGCTGCGCTAAGAGCGCTTTGTCCAAATCTATAGGAGTGAGCCAAATGGGCTACAAAATCGCCGTCGTTGGCGCCACGGGCAACGTGGGCCGCGAAATGCTGAACATCCTGGCCGAGCGCCAGTTCCCTGTTGACGAGATCGTTGCGCTGGCAAGCCGCAAATCTCAAGGCACCGAAGTAAGCTTCGGCGATACCACCCTGAAGACCAAAGACCTGGACACCTTTGACTTCACCGGTTGGGATATGGCGCTGTTTGCTGTTGGCTCTTCCGCAACCAAAGAATACGCGCCCAAAGCGGCCGCCGCGGGCTGTGTGGTGATCGATAATTCGTCGCTCTACCGCTATGACCCTGACATTCCGCTGATCGTGCCTGAGGTGAACCCGCAGGACGTGCACAAGTACAAGAACAAAAACATCATCGCGAACCCGAACTGTTCGACCGCGCAGATGGTGGTGGCGCTGAAGCCGCTGCATGACCGCGCCAAGATCAAACGGGTGGTGGTGTCGACATACCAGTCGGTTTCCGGTTCGGGCAAGGAAGCGATTGAGGAGCTGTGGAACCAGACCAAAGGCATGTATGTCCCCGGTCAGGAAGTGGATCCCAGCGTCTACACCAAACAGATCGCCTTCAACGTGATCCCGCATATTGACGTCTTTATGGACAGCGGTGACACCAAAGAAGAGTGGAAGATGGTCGCCGAGACCAAGAAGATTGTTGATCCCGCCATCAAGGTCACCGCGACCTGTGTGCGTGTGCCGGTCTTTGTGGGTCACTCGGAATCGGTGAACATCGAGTTTGAGGACTTCCTCGACGAAGACGAAGCCCGTGACATCCTGCGCGAAGCGCCCGGCATCATGGTGATCGATAAACGCGAAGACGGTGGCTACGTGACCCCGGTTGAGTGCGTCGGCGATTTCGCCACTTTCATCAGCCGCATCCGTCAGGACGTCACCGTTGAAAACGGTCTGAACCTGTGGTGCGTCAGCGACAACCTGCGCAAGGGCGCCGCCCTGAACGCGGTGCAGATCGCTGAACTCCTGGGCCGTGAGGTCCTGAAGAAGGGCTGATCCATCGGCTGAAAATGACCGGTTGAGGGCGTCCCACGGGGCGCCCTCTTGCGTTTGGCGGGGGGCGCGGCACAGATTGGGGGCGAATTATTAGGAGAGATTTCATGCGCCACTTCGCCTTTTTGTTGAGCACCGCTCTTGTTGCCCTGCCCGTGATGAGCGCCGCCGAGACCTTCCAGCTGCAGAGCCGGATTTCCGAGGTCATTGTCTACCCGCAAGGGGCCAAGGTCACGCGGGTGGCGGACTATGAGATCCCGGCAGGCAGCCATCAGCTGCGGGTGCTTGATCTGCCACAGAACATCTACCTGGAGCGGGTGCGCGCCAAATTGACTGGGGCCAGGTTGGGGGCGGTTTCTCTGCGCGATGATTTTGTGCCGCCGGTGGCACAGGCTGAGGATGCGGTGCGGGCTGCTGCTGAAGTGCGCCTTGAGGCGGCAGAAGAGGCGCTGGCACAGCACCGCGATGAGATCCGCAGCCTGCAACTGACCCGGGAAGCGGCGGAAACGGCGATTGGTTTTCTGCGTGGCTTGGGCGAAGGAGAGGCGCTGGAGGGTGCCGGTGCAGAAGAGCTGCGCCAGATTGCGCGGATGATGGGCGAAGAAACACTCGCCGCCCGCGAAGCGGTGCTGGCAGCGGAGGCAGAGATAAGACAGCTCAATCGCGAGTTGCCGGATCTGGAACAGGCTGTGAAAGCGGCGCAGCAGGCGCTTGTGGACCTGTCACCAAAGCCAGCCGCCGTGACGGCAGTGGATGTTTCCGCGCAGGCTGAGGGGCCGCAGAAGGGGCAGTTACGGGTCAGCTACTTCGTTGGGAATGCGGGCTGGCAGCCGGTGAATGATGCGTTTCTGGATCTGGAGGCGGCGCAACTGACGATTAAACGCGGTGCATTGGTGAAACAGGCCACCGGAGAAAATTGGGATCAGGTGGCATTGGTGCTGTCCACCAGCCAGCCCACTGGCAAGGTCGCACCAGCTGAGGTCGTCGCCGAGAGGCGCTGGCTTGAAGACCCAGAGCGGCGGCTGCTCCAGGGCGAGATCACATTCCATGAATCGGCACGTGCTGATGACACTGGAAATTTTGTCGTGCTCAAAAACGAAATTGCTAGTCCTGCATCACTTCGTTTGAGCTACTCCACAGCTCAAACCGAAATTTTGGCGGGCGGCTTGATTGTCACCTATGCTTATCCGCAGAAACTGAGCCTAGCCACTGGCGCCGACGCCGCCAAACTGGCGCTGGGATCGCTGGAGTTTACCCCCAATATTGCGGCAGAGGCGGTCCCACTTTATGACGGTTCTGCCTTCCTGACCGCGACATTCACTAATGACAGCGGTGAAGAAATTCTGCCCACCAACAACACCCAGCTGTTTCTGGACGGCGAATTTGTGGGCAGTGTTAATCAGCCTTTGCTAAGCTCCGGGGCTGAGGCGCGGCTGCCCTTTGGGCCCATTGAGGGGCTGCAATTGACCCGCGATGTCACCCGCAATCAGGGGGATCGGGGCATCCTCACGAAGTCGAACGAGCGGGTGGAAAACATCCGCATCGGGGTGGAGAACCTGACGGATCGGGCGTGGACTGTGCGTTTGGTGGACCGTGTGCCTTATGGGGAGCAAGAGGATCTGCAAATCACCTGGAACGCTCTGCCGGAACCGTCTGAGAAGAACGTGGATGGCAAACGAGGTGTGCTGGCCTGGACCTTTGAGCTGCCGGCGGGCAAGGACAAGACCATCAAGCTGGACCAGCGTCTCAGCTGGCCCGAGGAAATGGTGCTGCGCTAAGGCAGGTCAGCGCGCCATCTGGCACAGCAGTTCGAACATGATCGACACCCCCAGATAGGCCGTGGCCCCCGCCTGATCGAAGGGCGGGGAGACCTCCACCAGATCAGCGCCGATGATGTTGATACCGGTCAGTTCGCGCACAACCTGGAGCGCTTGGTATGAATTTGGCCCGCCCACCTCGGGCGTGCCGGTGCCGGGGGCGAAGATCGGGTCCACAAAATCGATGTCGTAAGAGACATAGGTTGGCGCGGCCTCGGGGCCGGTTCCGACAATCTCGCGCGCTTCGGCCATCACATCCGCAACGCCGCGGGCGTGAAACTCTTCAATCTCAATGATGCGGATGCCCACGCTTTCGGCAAAATCGCGGTCCTCGCGGTCATACATGGTGCCGCGAATGCCGATCTGCACCACCCGTTTTGGATCCAGCAGCCCCTCTTCGACGGCGCGGCGGAAGGGGGTGCCGTGGGTGTACATCGTGCCGCCAAAATAGGAATGGAACAGATCAGTATGGCTGTCGAAATGCACCATGCCCACCGGCCCTTTGCGCGCCAGCGCCCGCAGCACCGGCAGTGAGGTCAGGTGATCGCCCCCAGCCGTCAGCGGGGTGATGCCTGCCGCGAGCACCTTGTCATAAAACCCGGTGATCCGGTTCATACTGTCGGGGATATCTGCCGGGTTGATCGCCACATCCCCCAGATCGGCGCAGGCGCGTGCCTCAAACGGGCGTATGCGCGAGACCTGATGTTCCGCGCGGATCATGGTTGAGGCATCGCGCAGCTGCCGTGGCCCATGTCGCGGGCCGGGGCGGTTGGTGGTGCCACTGTCCCAAGGCACGCCGATCAGCCCGATCTCAACCTCCTGAAACCGCGTGTGTTCCGGTGGCACATGGGGCAGCCGCATGAAGCTGGGCACACCGGCAAAACGGGGCAGTTCAAACCCGGAAATGGGATGGAAAAACGGATCGCTTTGCGGCTGGCTCATGGGCGGGTCCTTCTGGAGTTAGGTGGTTTTGGGCGGACGTGGCAGACGTTTGTGGCTGGTGACGGGACCGTCACCGGCGGCGGCGATGCGGGTTATGGCGCGGTCCAGGTCCTCATAGGTGGTGGTCATGGTATGGGCATTGGCATGCAGAAGGCGGCTTTTGCTGACGACAAGAGCCACATGGCCTTGCCAGAACAGCAGGTCGCCCTTGCGGGGCTGGGTGCCTGCGGGCAGGGCGCGGCCCAGCTGCGCCTCTTGCTGGTCGCTGTCACCGGGGCAACGGATGCCGCAGGCCAGACAGGCCGCCTGCACCAGACCTGAGCAATCAATCCCCCAGACCGAGTTCCCCCCCCAGAGGTAGGGCACCCCCAGATAACGCTCCGCTGCCTTCACCACATCCTGGGCCTGTACCGTAATAGGTTCCAGATGCACCAAAGGGACAAAACCATCCGCCACCACAAGAAACCCATCCTCCTGCCCGCGGGCGTGGAGTGTTGTGCCAAGGCTCAGCCCCATGCGTTCATAGGATTTGAAGTTCGGTTCGGAATAGATGTGGCTGGCGCGGGCGGCCACGCGGTGGGTGGCAGGGCGGCGGTCCTCCAGATCGGTGGCGCGGACATAGCCGACGTAGCCGTCCCGACGGCATTGCACAAAACACCAGCCATCGCGGGTTTCATAACGGGTGACTTCCTCACCCAGCACCAATTGCCGTTCCCGCCGGCCATGTGGGGCATTCAACAGGTCGATTACTGGCCGCGCCACAACGCGGCGGTCGCCCTGCACGAACAGTGGCGCGTCGATCTGACCGCGCAGCGTTTCTGCGGCGACGCGGGCATTGGCGGGGATCAGGCGGCGGTCTTTGGTTGGCATCGGGGGCAGGTCCCGCATCGCTCAGAGGTCCAGAATATCCGGCAGCGCCGACAGGAGCGCCCGCGCCCCCATGCCAACCCCGCCCTTGGGGCGGCCCGGTGCCGGGCTGGGGTTCCAGCCGTAAACGTCGAAATGGGTGTAGTTCACCTCATTCCCTGCAAAGCGGCGCAGGAACAGCGCGGCGGTGATGGCACCGCCAAAGCCGCCTTTGGGCGCATTGTCGAGGTCCGCAATCCCCGGTTCGATCTGCGCCTCATAGGGATCCCAGAACGGCATCCGCCACAGCGGGTCCGCCACCTCTCCAGCCGCCTGCATCAGCTGATTTGCGGTTGTGTCATCGTCGCAGAAAAACGGGGCAAGATCTGCACCCACAGCGACCCGTGCAGCACCGGTCAGCGTGGCCATCGACAGCATCAGATCGGGTGCTTCTTCGGCCCCCAAAGCCAAAGCGTCCGCCAGCACCAAACGGCCCTCGGCATCCGTGTTGTTGATCTCCACACTCAACCCCTTGCGTGATGGCAGGATGTCACCGGGGCGGAAGCTGTTGCCGGCGACGGCGTTTTCAACGGCGGGGATCAGCACCCGCAGTTGCAGCGACAGGCCAAGGGCCATGATCATATGGGCCAGACCCAGCACCGTGGCCGCGCCGCCCATGTCCTTTTTCATCAACCCCATGCTGGCACCGGGTTTCAGGTTCAGGCCGCCAGTGTCAAAACAGACGCCCTTGCCCACGAGGGTCAGTTTCGGCCCCGTATCGCCCCAGCGCATATCGATCAGACGGGGGGCCTTGTCACTGGCGCGGCCGACGGTGTGGATCATCGGGAAGTTCTGTTCCAGCAGGTCGTCGCCGCGGATGACTTCGAAACGGGCCTTGTGGTCCTGTGCCAAAGCTTCGGCCGCCGCCTCCAGCGCGTCGGGGCCCATGTCGTTGGCAGGGGTGTTGATCAGGTCGCGGGTCAGAAATTCGCCTTTGGCAATGGCTTCGACCTTGGCGGCATCGACGCCCTCCGGTGCGACCAGCCGCACGGGCTTGGGTTTGGCACCGGCGTAGCGGTCAAAACCGTAGCCTGCCAGCAACCAGCCTAGCGCTTCTTGCTCGGCCTGTGCGGCTGGCAGGCCCGAGGCCACCTTATAGGCACCTTCGGGCAGGGCAGGGACCGCTGCGGCCAGATGGAACCGGCCCCGTTTGCGCTGTTTGACGGTGCCGTACCCGACCAGAACCTCTTCGACCGCGCCGCTGGCACCGGGGATCAATAGCACCTTGCCAAGGGCAGGGCGGTAGCCGGTGCCTCGCACCCAGGTCTGCACCCGCGCAGGCTGCCGGTCGATCCAGTCCTGAAGCGAATGATCCTCGACCAGATGCAGCGCAATCGGGGCATCGTCGGAGGTGGCAAAACGGGGGGAGCTGTCAGCGGACATGGCACGGCCTTTGTTCGGGTTTCCTTGCCCGCCAGCCTAGCCCCTCTGCCGCGACCCGCAAGGGGGTGTTTCGCCTTTGATCCCGCCAGCGTGGGGCGTCGCGTTAGACCGACAGGTCCTGCAAGTCCCAGATTTCGCTGAGCGACTGATCCCCGATCCGCATCAACCGCGCCAAGGTCGCGGCCAGCGCCACCGGATCGCCATGGTCCAATGCCTGCACCACATGGGCCGCGCCGGTGGCCAGTGACGTCATGCCAATCTGTTCAGCAATCGCGATGAGCGAACGCACCTGCTTGCGCAACGGGGCGATATCACCCGCCCGGTACAGCGCCTCGCAGCCCTGCAGCCGATGCGCCAGCTCTTCCATGGCGCGGCAAAGGATGTCTTCGGCCCCCGCATCGCCCAATTGTTCCACCAGCTGATCCAGCTGCCCGATGTCCAGCCGAATCCGCACCGGCGGTGACAAGATAATGACCTGTTCCACGTCTTTCCCCTATGTGGCCCCCACGGCTGTGCCAAGATGACACAAAAGCTGTTCCCAAAAGGTTGATGTGAACAATTGTATTCTGCTGAAAACGCGTTAAATGCAGGTCACTTTAATCTGGAATAGATCTAAACTCGCAAGGAGATGACATGGAACATGCCAAGCCCCTGCCCGGCTATCTGGTGCAACGCTATCAAGGTTGGAAAGCCACCGCGCATACCGGTAGCGAAAGCTGGTTTCAGCGACTGGGCACCGAGGCACAGCGCCCTCGCGCGCTGGTAATCTCCTGCTGTGACAGCCGGGTGCAGCCGACGGATCTGTTCGGCGCTGACCCGGGTGAGATCTTTGCCCACCGCAACATCGCCAACCTGGTGCCAGCCCACACCCATGAGGGTGGCCCGCATGGCACATCGGCGGCGCTGGAATATGGCATCACCGCGCTGAAAGTGTCGCATGTGGTTGTGATCGGCCACTCGGCCTGTGGTGGAGTCAAAGGTTGCCATGACATGTGCGCCGGTGATGCCCCCGCGCTGGAGGCGGAAACCTCGCATGTGGGCAAATGGATCGAAGCGCTGCGCCCGGCCTATGAAGCCACCAAAGACATCGCAGATGACGCGGCCCGCCTGACCGAGATGGAAAAGCGCGCGGTTGTCACCTCGCTCGACAACCTGATGACCTTCCCCTTTGTGAAAGCCGCCGTGGAAGCGGGCGATCTGACCCTGCACGGGCTGTGGTACAACATTGCCGAGGGCACGCTGGAAGAATACAGCGCCGAAAACGACGGGTTCGCCGCCCTGTGAGGCCTGCACCTGCGGGCGGGCAAGGCGCCTCCGGCGGGAGTATTTAGAGATCGTTGAAAGACGCCTCCTGCGCAAGCGGGGGGCGTTTTTTCTGAGGCGGAGGGGTGTCAGACGGGCAGATCCTGTTTCAGGCGGGCCAGCGCCACAAGGGCGGCGTCACGTTTCTGGCGCAGCGCCTCTGCATCGACACCGCTGAGGCTGGCGTCAAGTTCGGCCACCATCCGGTCAATCAGCGCAGGCGTCAACTCCGGCGTGCCAAGGTCCTGCCAGCGATCCACCTGGGTGGGGCCCAGATGTTCGAGGTAATGTCGATAGCCCCCCGGCCCGCCGCCCATGTGATAGATCAGATGCGGCCCCATCAGCGCCCACCGCATGCCGGGACCATAGGCGATGGCGCGGTCCACGTCGGCGACATCAGCGATGCCTTCCGCCACGATGTTCACTGCTTCGCGATAGAGCGCTGAGGTCAGGCGGTTGGCGATATGGCCGGGGCGTTCCTTCTGTGCCACCACAGTGACCCGGTCGAGGCTGTCATAGAAGGCGCGGGCGCGGCCAAGGGCCTCGGGCGCGGTGGCCTTGCCGCCCACCAGTTCGACCAGAGGCACCAGATGTGGCGGGTTCATCGGGTGGGCGACCAGTACGCGGTCGGGGTGCTTTGCGCCGGCCTGAATGTCGCTGGCCATCAGTGATGAGGTGGAGGAGGCAAAGAGTGCCTGTGACGGCAGGGTGGTTTCCGCCTCGGCCAGCATGGCCTGTTTGATGTCGATGCGGTCAGGACCGCAGTCCTGGGCCAGATCGGCCCTTGCGCAGGCGGCCGCAATGGTGGCGTGAAAGGACAGGCGGGACCAGTCTGGCACATCAGGAATATCAGACAGCTGCGCCAGATCCGGCCAGGCATTACGGATCAGCTGACGGCAGAAAGCCTCGGCCTCGGGCTTGGGGTCGGCGATGGCGACGGTGTGGCCCCGCGACAGGAACAGCGCGGCCCAGCTGGCCCCAATGAGGCCGCCGCCCAATACGGCGATTTTCTGAACGGTCATGCGGGCCCCATCACTCGACGCTGCGGATCAGTTTGCGTTCCAGCACCCGCAGCACAGTTTTCAGATCATTGCCGCGTTTCAATACCTGCCCCTCCATCGAGATCACGCAGTACTGGCCCTGTTTCAGGCGCAGTTTCGGGTGTTTCTCAATCCGGTACAGCGGGTTTTCAGCGGTGCGGCGGAAGATCGAAAAGACGGCGCGGTCGCGCAGGGCTGAAATGCCGTAGTCGCGCCATTCCCCTGCGGCCACCATACGCCCGTAAAGCGACAGGATGACGGCAAGTTCGGTGCGGTGGAAAGAGACCTGTTCCGGAATCGCGCGCCCCGGGAAGGGTGTGGGCTGCTCAATGCTCATGGAACGAGACTCGCCCTGATTGGCGCTGAAATCAAGCCCCGAGGTGGCGGGCGATGCAAAACGGGCGGCAGATGGGGCTGCCGCCCGCCTGTGTTTTCAGCGATTTAGCGTTCGTAAGACACCATCGTCAGCAGCTCATATTCCGCCACCTGATCACCGTCCTGATTGGTCAACGTGGCGTTCCAGGCGATCTCACCATACTCCTCCGTACGCTGGGTTTTGCGTTTGGCGGTGAGGCGGACCTTGATGCTGTCACCGGGGCTGACCGGTTTCTGGAAGCTGAGGCTGTTGAGGCCGGTGTTGGCCAGAACTGGACCCGGATCAGGCTGCACAAACAGGCCCGCCGCGAAGGACAGCAGCAGATAGCCATGCGCCACGCGGCCGGGGAAGAAAGGGTTTGCCGCTGCGGCCGCGTCATCCATATGCGCGTAGAATGTATCGCCGGTGAAATTGGCGAAGTGTTCGATGTCCTCCAGTGAAATCGTGCGCGGCTCGGTGTGGATCGTCTCACCAATCTGGATTTCGCGGAAGGTGCGCTGGAACGGGTGGCTGGGGCCGGTCAACTCCGTTGCACCTTTGATCCAGGTGCCGGTGATGGCGGTCAGCACGTCGGGGCTGCCCTGGATGGCGGTGCGCTGCATGTAATGCAAGACGCCGCGCACGCCGCCCAATTCTTCACCACCGCCGGCGCGACCGGGGCCACCGTGGATCATATGAGGCAACGGCGAGCCGTGGCCGGTGGCCTCATCTGCAGAGGCACGGCCCATCACATAGAGGCGCCCATGCCAGGCGGCAGAAGCCAGTGTGACCTCCCGCGCGATGGCGGGGTCATTGGTGAACAGGGACGCTACCAGCGAGCCACCGCCCCGGTTGGCAATCTCCGCGGCATGGGCGGTGTCGCGGTAGGGCAGCAGGGAGGAAACGGGGCCAAAGGCCTCCACCGAATGCACCGATACGGCACTGTCGGGATCATCACAGGCCAGAAGGATCGGCGGCAGGAAGGCGCAGGAGGCCAGATCCGCCGGCAGGCTGTCGGGATCGCCATGCACCACGCGGGCCTCTTTTTTCAAGATGGCGAGCTTTTCCAGCACGTCCGCCTTTTGCCCCATTGAGGCCAGCGCCCCCATGCGGTTTGCCTTGTCCGACGGGTCGCCAATGGTCAGCGCGGCCAGTTTGGAACTCATGGCTTCAATGACAGCGTCCAGCTGGGGGGCGGGCACAATCAGGCGGCGCATGGCGGTGCATTTCTGCCCGGCTTTGGTAGTCATTTCGGCCACGGCCTCTTTCACAAACAGCGCAAACTCGGGGCTGTCCGGGGTGGCATCGGCGCCAAGGATCGCGGCGTTCAGGCTGTCCTGTTCGGCGACAAAACGGGTGGAGTTTTCCACCAGCTTGGGGTTAGCCCGCAGCATCGCCGCGGTGTCGGCGGAGCCTGTGAAACTGACCACATCCTGGGCGGTCAACCGGTCCAGCAGATCGCCCGTGCGGCCCACGATCAACTGCACGGCGCCTTCGGGCAGGAGACCGGAGTCGATGATCATGCGGAAACAGGCTTCGGTCAGGTAACTGGTCTGGGTGGCCGGTTTCACAATGGCGGGCACACCGGCCAGCAGGGTCGGGGCCAGTTTCTCCATCGTGCCCCAGACGGGGAAGTTGAAAGCATTGATATGCACCGCAACCCCTTGCAGCGGCACGGCAATATGCTGCCCCAAAAGGGTGCCATTGCGCGACAGCTGTTCCACATCACCGTCCAGATAGACATGGCCGTCCGGCATTTCGCGACGACCCTTGGAGGCGATGACAAAGGTGGTGCCGATGCCGCCGTCGATATCGACCCAGCCGTCCCGCTTGGTCGCGCCGGTCATCGGGTTCAACGCATAGAGCTCCTCTTTGCGGCCATCCAGATAGGTTGCCAGTGCCTTCAGCAACTTGGCGCGCTGGTGGAAGGTCATGGCGCGCAGCGCGGGGCCGCCTTTGGTGCGGGCAAAGTCCAGCATCGCCTGCATGTCCAGTGCGGATCCGCCTGCGCGGGCAATGGCCTCACCTGTGACGGGGCCTTTGATTTCGGTGGCGGTTTCGCCGGGGGCGACCCATTGGCCGCAGGCGTAGCTTTCGGGTGTCAGCATCTCGCAAATCCTTTCTCAGCCCGTGGCGGGCCTTTGCCCAAGCATGCGCCAAATAAATTCGGATTTCAACACTATTGACCGCACGGTCGGTTTTGTGCAGGGTGGAGCCAAGGAAGAGGAGCCCTCATGACCCAGCAGATCACCGCACAGCAACGGGCCGAACGCTCAGCCGCGCAGATGTGGTCCACCGACAAGGCCAGTCAGGCGCTGGGCATGGAGATTGTTGAGGTCAGCCCCGGTGGTGCGGTGATGACAATGCAGGTGCGGGCAGAGATGCTGAACGGACACGGTATCTGCCACGGCGGCTATATCTTCACCCTGGCGGACAGCGCTTTTGCCTTTGCCTGCAACAGCTACAATCAGCTGGTTGTGGCACAGGAAAACACCATCACCTATTTGGCCCCCGGTCAGCCGGACGAACGGCTGACGGCAACGGCTGTGGAGGTCGCCAAAACCGGCCGATCCGGCGTTTATGACGTGACCGTCACCGGCGAAGATGGCCGCAAAGTGGCGCTTTTTCGCGGTCTGTCGCGGCAAGTCAAAGGCCAGCATTTTGAGGAATAGAACGGCCCTGCACTGCGTGGAGGCGGTGCGGGATATCTGGAGGAAGACCCATGAAAGACCTGTCGCCGAAACCGGGTGATCTGGACCCTATCGAAACCGCATCGCGCGATGAAATTGGCGCCTTGCAGTTGCAGCGGATGAAATGGTCGCTGCGCCACGCCTACGACAACGTGCCCTTCTACAAGAAGGCTTTTGACGAGGCGGGCGTGCACCCCGACGATCTGACCTCGCTTTCGGATCTGGCAAAGTTTCCCTTCACCGTGAAGCAGGACCTGCGCGACCACTACCCCTTTGGTCTGTTTGCCGTACCGCGCCAACAGATCGCACGGATCCACGCCTCTTCAGGCACCACGGGGCAGCCGACGGTGGTGGGCTACACCAAAAACGATCTGGAGATGTGGCATTCCGTAGTGGCGCGGTCGCTGCGGGCTTCGGGCCTGCGGGCCGGGGATGTGTTACACAACGCTTATGGCTACGGGTTGTTCACCGGCGGCATGGGGGTGCACGGCGGCGCGGAGGCGGCGGGGCTGACCGTTGTGCCGGTGTCCGGCGGCATGACCCAGCGCCAGGTGCGCTTGATCGAGGACTTCAAGGCGGATGGGATCACCGTGACGCCGTCCTATGCGCTGTCGATCCTGGATGAATATGCCAAACAGGGGCTGGACCCGCGCGACAGCCCGCTGAAGGTAGGGATCTTTGGTGCCGAACCCTGGACCAACGCCATGCGTAAGGAAATCGAAGATGCTTTTGATATGCATGCGGTGGACATCTATGGCCTGTCCGAAGTCATCGGCCCCGGTGTGGCGAACGAATGTGTCGAAACCAAAGACGGGCTGCACGTCTGGGAAGATCACTTCTACCCTGAAATCATCGACCCTGAGACCGGTGAGGTCTTGCCCGATGGGGAATTGGGCGAGCTGGTCTTTACCTCATTGACCAAAGAGGCCTTCCCGATCATCCGCTACCGCACCCGTGACCTGACCCGTTTGTTGCCGGGCACCGCGCGGTCCATGCGTCGGATGGAGAAAGTTACCGGTCGCAGTGATGACATGATCATCCTGCGCGGTGTAAACGTCTTCCCGACCCAGATCGAAGAACAGTTGATGGAGGTGCCCGCGCTGGCGCCGCATTTCCAGATCGAACTGACCCGCCCGGACCGGATGGACCTGATGACGGTGCATGTGGAACTGGCCGAAGGGCCGAGCGCCGATGCGCGTGACGCCGCGGCCAAATCCCTGAGCGGCAAGGTGAAATCGAACGTCGGCATTTCGGTCAAGGTGAACGTAACTGACCCGGGGCAGGTGGCGCGCAGCGAAGGCAAAGCGGTGCGGATCGTCGACAACCGCCCCAAGGAGAATTGAATGGCGCGCGGACTGGCACGCGATCACGATGAAAAACGCGCTGCGCTTCGTAAGGGCGCAGCGAGCTATTTTGCGACCCACGGGTTTGACCGCGCCTCAATGACCGGCGCGGCCAAATCCTGTGGTGTCTCCAAGGCGTTGATCTATCACTATTGGGGCTCGAAAGAGGATCTGCTCTTCGACATCCTGGACGAACACCTGAGCGAGCTTCTGGAGGTTGTCGAGGCACAGCAGGGTGCCGGCATGCGCGGGTTGATTGCCGCGATCCTAGAGGAATACGCCGACGCGGACGCGGAACATAAGCTGCAGTTGGATGCGCTGTCGGTGTTGCCCGAAGACCGGCAACGCCCGCTCATCGGTCTGCAGCTGCGGCTGGTCGACATCATGTCCGCCACGGTGCTGGATGTGGCCCCTCAGCTGGCAGGCGATGCTGACCGGCTGCGGGCGGCGGTGATGAGCGTCTTTGCCGTGCTGAACTGGTTTTACATGTGGCACCGACCTGGCAAAGGGCTCAGCCGCGAAGCCTATGCCGATCTGGCCACGGATTTTGTTATCGGTGGTTTGAAAGCGCTGTAGGCGTTTCGCGAACCTCCACAGCGGGACCATATTATTGGCAAAGGGGTGCACAAAAACGTGTGCCCCTTTTTCATGACTTCTTTTGTGACGCGAATCCCGTAGTCTGGTGAAAACAACAGATCAGAGAGGTTTGCCATGAAATTCACAGCCCTGCCCCTTGCCATCGTATTTGGCCTTGCCACTGCCGCTGCCGCCCATGACGGGGTGAGCGATCCGACCGTAAAGGCCCGCATGATGCTGATGGAAGAGATCCGTTTGAATATGGGCGCCATCGGGGGCATGGCTAAGGGCAAGATCCCCTTTGACGCTACGCAGGCGGAGCGGGCGAAGGCGAAACTCAGCGCTGCCGCTGCGAGCATTCCCGCCGCCTTTGAAGTGCAGGCCGAAGACCCCAAAAGCGAAGCCCTGCCTGCAATCTGGAGCAACTGGGACGATTTCACCGCCAAATCTGTCGCAATGGAAACAGCCGTCTCGGGTCTGGATACGTCATCCTTGGACAATCTGCGGGCCGGGCTTGGCCCTATTGGCCGCAGTTGCGGTGGGTGTCATAAAAGCTATCGCATTGATAAGTGAGCGTTTAAACGGTCACCTGAACGGGCTGCGTCATTGCAGCCCGCCATTGTCGCGGGAGGGATAAGATGCGCACAAGAGCCGCTGTTGCCGTCGAGGCGGGCAAACCGCTGGAAATCATGGAAGTGAACCTGGAAGGCCCGAAAGCGGGTGAGGTTCTGGTGGAAATCAAAGCCACCGGCATTTGCCACACGGATGAATTTACCCTGTCGGGCGCCGATCCTGAGGGCATGTTCCCCGCCATTCTGGGCCATGAAGGCGCCGGTGTGGTGCTGGAGGTGGGCCCCGGTGTCACCAGCCTGAAACCGGGCGATCACGTGATCCCGCTCTACACGCCGGAATGCCGCGAGTGTGAATACTGTCTGAACCCGAAAACCAACCTCTGCCAGTCGATCCGTTCGACCCAAGGCGCGGGGGTTATGCCCGACGGGACCAGCCGCTTCTCGATGCTGGATGGCACGCCGATCCTGCATTACATGGGCTGCTCGACCTTCTCGAACCACACGGTTCTGCCTGAAATTGCGCTGGCCAAGGTGCGCCCCGATGCACCGTTCGACAAGATTTGCTACATCGGTTGCGGCGTCACCACCGGCATCGGCGCGGTGATCAACACCGCCAAGGCTGAGATCGGCAACCGTTCGATCGTCTTTGGCCTGGGCGGCATTGGTCTGAACGTGATCCAGGGCCTGCGCATGGCCGGTGCGGATCAGATTGTGGGCGTCGACATCAACCCCGGCAAAGTCGATATGGCAAAGAAATTCGGCATGACCGATTTTGTGAACCCAACCGAGGTTGACGGCGATCTGGTGGGCCATCTGGTAGAACTGACCGGCGGCGGTGCGGATTACACCTTTGACGCCACCGGCAATGTGCAGGTTATGCGGACCGCGCTGGAATCGGCGCATAAGGGCTGGGGGGAATCGATCATCATCGGTGTGGCCCCGGCGGGTGCCGAAATCTCGACCCGGCCGTTCCAGTTGGTCACCGGCCGCAGCTGGCGCGGCACTGCCTTTGGCGGCGCCCGTGGCCGGACCGATGTGCCCAAGATCGTGGACTGGTACATGGACGGCAAGATCGAAATCGACCCGATGATCACCCACACGATGGGTCTGGAAGACATCAACAAAGGCTTCGACCTGATGCATGAAGGCAAGTCGATCCGTTCGGTTGTGGTCTACTGATCCCACCCGCGGGATCTTTTCCCGCTGGATCTTTTTCTAGGGAAAATCAGCCCTAAGTAGCAATGCGTCGCCCCATCCCGGGCGGCGCATTTGATTTAGGGAGCTTTCAAATGAGCAAAGACAAGGAAAAGAGCGAAGACGGCGCAGGCGCTTTCGCCTCGCTCTTTCTCAAAAGCCGCAGCGTGTTGGTCACGGGAGAGATCAACGACAAGCTGGCAAACAAGGTGGTCACGCAGCTTTTGGCGCTGGCCGAAGAAAGTGACGATCCGATCAACATGTTCATCTCGTCCCCCGGCGGCCATGTCGAAAGCGGCGACATGGTGCATGACATGATCAAGTTCATCACCCCCAAGGTGCGCACCATCGGCTCCGGCTGGGTGGCCAGCGCGGGCGCCTTGATCTTTATCGGGGCAGAGAAAGAAGACCGTTACTGCCTGCCCAACACCCGTTTCCTGCTGCACCAGCCCTCAGGCGGGATTGGCGGTCAGGTCACGGACATGCAGATCCAGGCGGAACAGATCCGCATCATGCGGGCGCGGTTTGACAAGCTGTTTGCCGAGGCAACCGGCCAGACGCCCGAAAAAATCGCCGCTGACACGCAACGCGATTTCTGGCTGACCACCGAAGAGGCGGTGGCTTATGGGTTGCTGGATAAGGTGATCGCCAAGGCGGATCAGCTGGTCTGATCCACGTCTGATGCCTGTCTGACCCCTGGCCAAGCCGCCGTTAGCAGCAGCTTTGTTTGGTGCTGTAACGGGCCATAAACATTTCGACCGCACCGTCCGCGATGCGGTCCATTTCTGCATCCGAAAATTCGGTTTGGATGCCAAAGACCATACGGGCAAAGACATCCGTCTTACACAGTTCAATGAACTGATCCGCAGCAAGGTCCATGTCGTCAATCACAAACTCACCCTTGTTGCAGGCGCATTGCAGATACTCGCTCATCCGGGCGCGGCCCAGCATTGGGCCGCTTTGGTAGAAGGCCTGCCCCAGTTCAGGGAAGCGATCCGCCTCTGCCACGCAGATGCGGAACACCCGCTGCGAGAAAGGGGAGGTCAGGATGCGGATCATCTTGCGGGCCGCCAGCGTCAGCATTTCCTGCGGCGGACGGTCAAAGTTCGTCAGTTCCACCGCCTCATCGGCCTGGCGGTTGCATTCGTTGTTGGCCACTTCGATGAACAGCAGCCGTTTGTCGGGGAAATAGCTGTAAAGCGTCGCCTTGGAGACCCCGGCCGCCTTGGCGATGTCATCCACCGAGGCACCGGAAAACCCATCCGCCATGAACACTTGTCGCGCCCCCGCCAATACCTGTGCAAATTTGCGTCCGGTGCGAATGATTTCTTTGGCGGTTTGGGTCATGAGTGTCCTTGGCTGGCCTTGGTCTGGTGGGGTCTTAGAAGGTTTGGCTGAGGGAACCAACTATAAACTGTTTAGTTCAGTTCCGGCAAGTGAAGGGTTGTGGTGGTGCGCTGTCACACCTAAGTTAGAACTATTCTAAACTAGGTGGGTAACATGCGGTTTTCAATACAACGGCGTCATTTCAAAGATCTTAATGAACAAGAGGTTCTGGCCCTTGCAATTTCTTCGGAAGAGGATGACGCACGGATCTATCGCAGTTATGCGCAACAATTGCGGGCAGATTTTCCGGACAGTGCCGCCGTTTTTGACGGCATGGCGGCCGAAGAGGACACGCACCGCCGCCAGCTGCTGGACATGCATCAAAAGCGATTCGGCGATCACGTGCCGCTGCTGCGCCGCGAACATGTTGCAGGCTTCTACGCGCGTCGGCCGGTCTGGCTGGTCGAGAACCTTGGGCTGGAGCAGATCCGCGCCGAGGCGGCAGCGATGGAAACGGCGGCCGAAGCGTTTTACCTGAAAGCCGCCGCCCAAAGCACCGATGCGGACACCCGCCGCCTGCTGGGGGATCTGGCGGCAGCTGAGGCGGGGCATGTGGACCATGCCGAAGGGCTGGAGGCGCAGCATCTGAACGGGGCGGAGCGCGAAAACGAAGACCGCAAGGCACATCGGCAGTTTGTGCTGACCTGGGTGCAGCCTGGTCTGGCGGGTTTGATGGATGGCTCTGTCTCTACCCTGGCGCCGATTTTTGCCACCGCTTTTGCGACACAGGACACTTGGACCACATTTCTGGTTGGGCTGGCGGCCTCGGTCGGGGCGGGGATTTCAATGGGCTTCACCGAAGCGGCGTCAGATGACGGCGAACTTTCGGGGCGCGGCTCGCCGGTGAAACGGGGTTTTGCCTCGGGGATCATGACCATGGTGGGTGGTTTGGGCCATGCGCTGCCCTATCTGATCCCGGATTTCTGGACCGCAACACTGACCGCCTTTGTGGTGGTGTTTCTGGAACTTTGGGCCATCGCCTGGATCCAGAACAAATACATGGACACGCCGTTTTTCCGCGCCACGATGCAGGTGGTGCTGGGGGGGGCGCTGGTCTTTGCGGCCGGTGTTTTGATCGGCTCCGGCTAGCATTTGGTGTGAGGCCGGGGAGGGGGCGTTGCCCCCTTCACCCCCAGGATATTTGGCCCAAGAAGAAAGCGGCTTTGCCCTTGGCGCTTAGTCCTGCTGGCCCCAGCTGGCGGATTGCATTTCACGCAAGCGGCTGGCGGTGCGTTCAAATTCAAATACACCTTCGCCCTCGATATAGAGGCTTTCCGGCTGGTCCGCGGCGGAACAGATCAGCCGGGTGCCCGCCTCATAAAGAGCGTCGATCAGGGTGACGAAACGTTTGGCCTCATTGAAGTTGGAGCGGCCCAGACGGGGAATGTCTTCGAGGATCAGCACCTTGGCGGTTTCGGCCAGAGCCAGATAATCCCCGGCGCCCAGCATCTTGCCGCAGAGGTCAAAGAAGGTGGCGCGGGCCACCCCATTGCGGAATTGTGGAATTTCAACCTCGCGGCCTTTGACCTGCAGGATCAGGGGCTGCGCCGGACCACCGCTGAGATGTTCCCAGACCTCGCGGATTTTCTGCCGACTGTCGGCATTGATCGGCGCGAAGTAGACCTCCTCGCCCTGCAGCCGGTTCTGGCGATAGTCATTTGGGCTGACCAGTTCCCAGACGCACATCTGGTCCTTCAGCACCTCGATGAAAGGCAGGAACAGCTGGCGGTTCAACCCGTTTTTATAAAGGTCATCCGGCACACGGTTAGAGGTGGTCACCACCACCACGCCGGCTGCAAAGAGGATTCCAAACAGGCGGCCCACGATCATCGCATCAGTGATGTCGGTGATCTGCATTTCGTCAAAGGCCAGCACCTTGACCTCTTTGGCGACCTGTTCCGCCACCGGCGCGAGGCTGTCTTCGATGCCGTCCTGGCGGGCCTTATGCATCGCCGCGTGGATTTCCTGCATGAAGGCATGGAAGTGGACCCGGCGCGCGGGCACCTCGAGGTGGTCGACAAACATATCCATCAACATCGACTTGCCCCGGCCCACACCGCCCCACAGGTAGAGACCCTTGGGCGGCGGCGGCGCTTTGCGGAAGAAGCCTTTTTTCACCGGTTTGGCCAGCTCGGCGCGGATACGTTCAAACTCGGGCAGGACCGCTTCCTGCGCGGGGTCGGCGGTGAGGTCGCCCTTGGCGATGAGGGCGGCGTAGCTGTCGATCAGACTGGTCATAAGCTGCTGATAGCCAATCCCAAAGCGCGGGGGAAGGGGGCGCGGGGCTACAGGCGCCCTTCAAGCGCTGTGACGGGACGTTTCACAAAAGGTGAATTGACGTTGCGTGCAATTCTTAACAGGCTAAATGTTCGCGCAGGCCTTTGCTGCCGCTGAGACGCCCCCTTTTAGGATCTTTCAGATGAACGCCCCCACGCAAAACACCCCCGCTGCCGCCCCGCTGTTTACGCCGGTTCTGATTGTCGGCTGTATCATCATCCTGACCGGCTTTGCGATCCGCGCCTCTTTTGGGGTGTTCCAGATCCCGATTGCGGAAGAATTTGGCTGGCTCAGGGCTGAATTCAGCCTGGCCATCGCCATCCAGAACCTGGCCTGGGGCATTGGCCAGCCGATCTTTGGTGCAATTGCCGAAAAAGTGGGGGACCGCAAGGCGATCATCCTGGGCGCAATCATGTATGCGATTGGTCTGGTGGCCTCTGCCAGTGCCACAACACCGGGGGCGCATCAGTTCTATGAGCTGTTTGTGGGCTTTGGCATTGCCGGCACCGGTTTCGGTGTGATCCTGGCGGTTGTGGGCCGTGCGGCCTCGGACGCCAACCGATCGATGGCGATGGCCATTGCCACGGCAGCGGGATCTGGCGGGCAGGTGATTGGCGCACCGATGGCAGAATGGATGCTGGGCTTCATGACCTGGCAGTCGGTGTTCCTGACCTTTGCGGCCATGATCCTTGCGGTGCTGTTGCTCTTGCCACTGATGCGCGCGCCGGAGGCCGCTAGCAAGCAGGAACTGCAGGAAAGCATGGGCGAGATCCTGAAGAAAGCCTTCAAGGATCCCAGCTACACGATGATCTTCCTTGGCTTTTTCAGCTGCGGCTATCAGCTGGCCTTTGTCACCGCACATTTCCCCGCTTTCGTGACCGAGATGTGTGGCCCGATCATGCCCGGTGGCACCCTGCATTCGCTGGGGATCACAACAACCTCGGCCTTGGGGGCAGTGGCGATTTCACTGATTGGTCTGGCCAATATTGCCGGCACAATCTTTGCGGGCTGGCTGGGCAATCGGTATTCCAAGAAATACCTGCTGGCGACGATCTATGCGTTGCGCACCATTGTCGCTGCGGCCTTTATACTGACACCGATGACACCGGCGACGGTGCTGTTGTTCTCGGTCTCAATGGGGTCACTCTGGCTGGCGACGGTGCCGCTGACCTCTGGCCTGATCGCGCATCTTTATGGGCTGCGTTACATGGGCACGCTCTATGGCATCGTGTTCTTCAGTCACCAGCTGGGCAGCTTCATGGGGGTCTGGCTGGGCGGCCGGATGTATGACCTCTACGGCTCTTACGAGGCCGTCTGGTGGGTTGGCGTGGGTGTTGGTGCCTTCTCGGCCCTGATCCACTTGCCGGTGCGCGAGAAACGGGCCGTGGCGGCGTGATCTGACGCTTTACAACCTTTGGCAAGAATAACGCCGCCCCGAGGAGAGGGCGGCGTTTCTGGTTCAGGCTCTGCCAAGCGTTACTGCGCTGCGTTCCAGGCGTCGAGGATGTAGCGGCTGGTCATCAGGTCCAGATGCGCCCCGCCACCGTTTTTGAACAGGGTAATCTCATCGTCGGATTGCCGCTGGAACGCGTCGAGCGTGTAGTAATCCGCCACCATGTCCTCGCGCTTTAGCGCACCAGATTGCAGGGGAATCTCCACCTCACCGATATGGCCAATGGTGGTGTCGAAACTGTCAACAAAGACCCGCGCCCGTTGCAGGGCTGCGTCATCGGCTTCGCGCATGTCGGGGCGATAGGCGCCGATCAGGTCAATGTGCTGGCCGGGTTGGAACCAGGCGCCTTGCAGGATCGGTTCGGTGACCATTGTGGCGCTGGTGACGATGTCGGCCGCTTTCACGGCTGTTTCTAGATCCTCGGCCACCTGCATCCCGGGGAATTCGGCGGCGAAGGCTTCGGCCTTGGCGGTGGTGCGGTTCCAGATGGTGAAGGTTGCCTCCGGAAAGGCCGCGCCATAGGCCTGCCGCAGCGATCGGCCCACGGTGCCAGCCCCAACGATCAGGATGTTGCAGCTGTCTGGCCGCGCCAGTCGGGTGGCCGCTAACAGGCTGTCACCTGCCGTTTTCCACTTGGTCACCAGATGGAAATCAACCAGCGCTTCCAACATCCCGTGCTGATCGTCATAGAGCGACACGCCACCATTCACCATCGGCTGCCCCGCCTGCGGGTTGTCGGGAAAGATCGTTGCCGATTTCACCGCCAGGCCCAGCCCGTCGATCCAGGCGGCGCGGTTCAGCAGTGTGTCCTTGCCACGATAGAGGAAGGTATCGGCAATCTCGGCCTTGGGCAGCTGGTGGCCCCGCGCCAAGGCGGCGGCAAAATCGAGCCAGTTCAGATGGGCTTCGCCCGCCTCAAAAGGAATAATGGTGATGCTCATTGTGCTTCCTCACGGGTCAGGATGCCGTGCGCAACCAGACAATCGGCCCAGCCTTGAGGTTCGGTGAACAGATGGGCGTGCCAGCCCCGCGCCTGTGCGGCCTCAACGTTGGCGGGGCTGTCATCGGCAAACACCAATTGCTCTGGCGCAACCCCCAACCCGTTTTCAACCGCCTCATAGATATCTGCCCGTGGCTTCACGGTGCGCAATTCACCAGACACGAACCGGCGGTCAAACAGGGTCAGAAACGGGTAGCGATGTTCCGCAATCGCCAGCGTGTCCCAACCAAAGTTGGTCAGCGCCACCACCGGATGCCCCTTGGCTTTCAGCGCCTTCAGCAATCGCACGGAATGCGGAATGTCGTCATAGAGCATCTCCAGCCAATGCGACGACCAGAGCATGATATCCTCTGCAAACTCAGGATGTTGGCGGGCCACATCCTGCATCACCTCTTCTTTGGTTTCCCCCAGATCGATGCGCAGATTGTGGCCGTGCATATCCACGGCCTGAAACAGCGCCTTGCGCCGGGCCACGCCAATCTGGCGGTCATAGAACCCCTCGGGATCCCAACGCACCAACACCTGTCCAAGATCAAACACAACGGTTTTTTCACGAGAGCTTGTCATCATTTAGTCCTTCAAAGCGGCGCGCATTGTGCGCTCCAATGCATCTAAAAATCGGGACCGGTCGGTCTTGGAAAAAGGTTTGCCGCCGCCCTGTCGAAACGGGTCCGCGGCGCGCAGATCGGTCATCAAGTCGCGGGTGGCCAGCGCGTTGCCGACATTGGCCTCGGTCAGCGCTTCGCCGTTTGGTTTCAACACCCGCGCGCCGCTGGCAACCACCTTGGCGGCCAGCGGGATGTCAGTGGTGATCACCACGTCGCCTTTAACGGCGCGGTCTGCGATCCACATATCGGCCACATCGGGGCCTTCTGGTACGATGATGTTTTCGACCAAAGGGTTTGGCGACGGACGCAAGCCGCCGTTGCTGACCAGCTTCATCGCGATCTTGTGCCGGCTCGCCACTCGTTCGGCTTCTGCCTTGACCGGGCAGGCGTCAGCATCGACGTAGAGCACGGTCATGCGTATAGCGCCTCAGCGTGGAAGGCGATGTGATCTTCCATAAAAGTGGAAACAAAGAAATAGCTGTGGTCGTAGCCTTTCTGCAGGCGCAGCTGCGCCGGCACACGCCGCGCTGTCACCGCTTCGGCAAAGGCTTCGGGCATCAGGAGATCAAGGAACTGGTCATCACTGCCGGTGTCGACAAGCAGCGGAATATCCAGACCCTCACCGCGCATCAGCAGAGTGGCATCATGGGCGGCCCAGGCCTCGGGCGCGTCGCCAAGATAAGCCGAAAGCTGTTTGCGGCCCCAGTCCCCTGCGGTGGGGTGGCAGATCGGTGCAAAGGCCGAGACCGAACGGAACCGCCCCGGCAGCCGCATGGCCATGGTCAAAGCACCGTGCCCCCCCATCGAGTGCCCGGTGATCGATTGCCGGTCCGCGTCAATATTGAAATTGCCGGTGATCAGTTGCGGCAGCTCTTCGGTGACATAGTCCCACATGTTGAAATGCGGGGCCCAGGGCGCCTCGGTGGCGTTGACGTAAAAACCGGCCCCCTGGCCCAGATCATAGGCTTCATCATCCGCCACACCAGAGCCACGCGGCGAGGTGTCCGGGAACACCAGCGCGATGCCCTGCTCTGCCGCCCAGGCCTGCGCGCCGGCCTTGACCATCGCGTTTTCATGGGTGCAGGTCAGGCCCGAGAGATACCACAGCACCGGAACGGGCCCGTCAGCGGCTTCTTCGGGCAGGAACAGGCCAAAGGTCATGTCACAGCCGGTGACCTTGGAGGGGTGTTTGTAGACACCTTGCACACCGCCAAAACAACGGTTTTCTGAAAGAATTTCCATCTGATGCTCCCTGATGCTCTCTTGTGCTGCCGCGGTTGCTGAGCCGGGCGACTGCTGGATCCTGGATCCACTTTTGTCATGGCTACAGGGTTCCGGGGGCTCGGGGCAAGCATAGAGAGCGGGTGGATCAGTGAATTGTGGTTACCACTGTTTCAATCGGTCGCCCGGCCGGTGAAAACCTGCGGGAAGCACCGGCCAAAAGGTTCAGAAGGGATGTGTCCGGCAGGTGGATTTCGACCGAAGAGGGGCCATCGAATGCGGCGAGATGGCTGATCAAACGGCGCCGTTCATGGCTGTCTTCGACCGCTACCGGATCAAGCAGAAGCGTCAGCCGGGACTGCTGCGGCGCGGCCAGATCCGCAGCAATGCCTTCTTTAGCACTGATATATCCAGGGGCCGTTGGCGCGCTGAGCGGGAGCCCCGCCAGGCGGAAGTAGACCTTGTCCCCCTCCTGCAGCCGCTTGGCCACGGTAGCCGGCACCGAGACCTCTGTGGTCAGTCGCGGCAGGTGACGGGAATTGAGCCGCATCAGCACAACGTCACTGGCAAACAGATGTGGCCCCGGACCCAACCGCAACCGGTCAATCACACCGGGCTTCGGGGCGCGCAACCATTGCCGTTTCAGAAAGGGCTCCAGCCGGTCAAGCAGGGCTTCTTGCTGCGTGATTTCCGCCCTTAGGGATTTCACCTGCTCCACCAGGGCCTGATCCTGTCGGGTCGCCAAGGCCCCAAGTTGCAATTCCATTGCACGTGCCGCGGTCTCAAATCGTTGCAACTGCACCGCACGCCTCAGTGCCCGCGTCTCCGCGGGTTCTGGCCCTTCTGGCAAGGTTTGCAGCATGAGATGTTTGGCATTCTGGCGCAGCTGATCGCGTTTCTGCAAAAGTTGGCGACGGGCCAGCTGGTGTTCCTGATGCAGCAACCGGCATTCCCGCAACGCTGTCTGCATTTCAAGCCGTGCCTGCCCGTCCAGATCCATCGCCGCGAGATCATATTCCTCCAGCTTTTCCTGATTGAGCAGACAATCGCGCCGCGTGGCATTCAGCAGAACCGCAAATTGCAACATTTCAATCTTGGGTCGCAGGCGATCAAGGTCGATTTCCGCTAGCTTTTGGTTCTGCAAAACCTCTTCTCCCTCAGACACCAGCGTGTCCTTCAGGGGAACGTCAGCCGGCAACAGCACCTCCCGGCTTTCGCGTTCCGGCACCAGGGTGCCGCGGAAATGCAGGATCTCCGGCACCGTCAGCGCACGGCTGCCGACCACACAGATCACCAGCAGCGCAACGGCCAAAACAGTGGTCCAGAGGCTCAGGACCAGCGGCCGGAGGCGAAACCGCTGCGGCGGCGCTATGTCAACTGCGCGTGACATCAGAGCCTGTGGTGCCAGACGCCGGCGTTGCGAGGCGGGGGTCATATATTGCAATGGTCACCAATAGGTGGCCGCGATCTTCATCCATGATATTTTCGACACTGGCCGCTTCTCGCAAAACACGTGCAAGCGGGGTGAGATCGGCCTGGGTTGTCAGCTCCTCAGCTTCGATTTTGGCAAGGTCCAATGTGGCGGATGAAATATGTCCTTTTGGCACATGAAGTTTCAGCAGGCATCGGCCCGCCATGAGTTTAAAGTCAATTTGCAACTTTGCGTCAGGCAAAGACACCCCGGTGCGGCGGCAGGCAAGTGCAAGCAGTTCGTTGGCAATCAGGCAGACCTTGCGCCGGTTGCCTTCGTCCCCATCGCGACGGAACTGGGCCCGCAGCCAACTGTCCAGCGCCTCTTCGCTGTCAAGAGACAGGTCTGCAACAAATCGCTGCCAGCCGGAAGAGTGCCTCCCGCGAATTTCCGCGGAGGGGCCAAATTCGACAACCCGGCCTTTTTGCAGCACCAGCAGCTGGTCGCAACATTCCTGAAAACGGCGATCTTCGGAGGCAAGCACAATGCAGGCACCGGCGCGCGCCTGTTGCTGCAGCCGCGCCAGGAAGGCGTTGCGCAGCGCCTCATTGGTGCCATCTTCGGGGCGGTCGATCAAAAAGACGTCTGGCTGCAGCAACAGGGCCCGTGCAAACGCCAGGGCGTTCTGATGCGCCTGCGACAGGTGTCGCGGGTCTGGCGCAGCAACAATATGGGAAACGGTATCGCTGTTGAACACCAGTGCTTTCAGGAGCTTTTCGGCCCGGCTACGCCGGTCTGGCGAAAAGCAGGTCAGATTGTCTTCCCCAGAGGCGCTTGTCAGCAAGGGCACCGGGGGCAGATGCTGTGTCAGCAAACGTTGCTGGCGGGCCACGCGTGGCCAGGGGGCGATGCCATTAACCTGCACACAGCCCTCAACCTGCAACGCCGAGAGGTCATGCGGGGCATTCAGGGCGCGCAGCAAAAGTGATTTACCGGACAAGCCATCCCCGACCAAGCCGATAATTTGCCCTGGCTGGCAATGAAAACTGACGTCATTCAACAGCGTGTCACCCGCGGGCGTTTGCACCGTCAGCCCCTGCACCCACAGGCCGGTGTCAGCCTGTTCAGCATCCTCGCGCACATCGTGGAGAACAACAGAACCAGCACTTTCAGCATTTTCCGGGACAAGCCGGGAGCGGTTAAGCAGCGCCTCATGGATCACCCGGACCGCCCAAAATGTCATCAAGGTAACCGCCGTTGTCGCGGCCGGGTTGAGCAGTTCGCGCAGGGCCAGCCAGCTGGCCAAGGCGAATGTTGCAAGGCCGGTGAAAACCTGCAGCGCGAACAATACTGGCGGCACCAGCGCGGCGCTTTCTGAAGACGATCGTGACAGGTCGAGCGCCCGTTTGTCCCGACCCGAAAAGAAGGCCACCGCTTCGCCGGCGTCGAAATCCCAGGCCTGTTCCCGTGGCATCCAGCGCTGCAGCGGGCCGGCGACGGTGCCGCCAATCACAAGAGCAATGATCGGTGCCCCCAAGAACAGCGGATGCACAAAACCGGTTGCGGCCAGCACCAGAACAGCAATCACAGTTTGCCCAAAACCCGCGCTCAACTGCCTGATATAGCGGTATCCTTTCAGAGAACGCGCGTGGCCCCAGGCAAACAGGAGCATCCCCAAAACGGGGACCAGACCGACCACTGTCAGAATGGGGGCCAGAATTTCGAACCCCTGCGCGACCACCAATTCCTGAACATAGAAGGTGAGCGCCGCAAGGCTGAGCAGGCAGAGAGAGGTGCCCGCCGCATAGGAAGCAGAGAGGACGTTGGCCCACAGCGGCGTGCTGCGATCCCGCATGACAATGGCTTTCGGGTCCTTATGCTGAAGCGCGTCCAACGTCCCTTTGGCTAGGGCGGCGGCCTGGTGCGTTGCGGCACTGGATACAGGGCTGTCTTGGGACATTGGATTCTCCTTCCGTCCTGATTGTCCTAATCCCGTTTCCTTAATAATTGCTTTTCAGGCCGCGGTATTTTTCGCGCGCTCCGGTTGCGAATTGTTAATGAGTTTACGGTTTGATCCTCGGTGACTGAGTCGGAGCTCAAACTGATGTTGAAACGTGGAACCACGCATACTGGGAATGGAAAACACCCCTTTCGGGTTGGGTTGACGCTGCTTGTGGTCTCCATCTCCCTGCTGGCGGGGGCCAGCTACGCGGTTGGATTGGCGGCCCGGCATGTCTTCCTGCATCGCGAAGAAGAGATTGTTCCGATCATTGCCGGGGGAGATCTGGATGACATTCCCGCGTTGATGCGGGGCAATCTGCCCAGTGCCACAATCAGTTTGTTGGAAGGGGTGCCAAGGCGCACCGTGCCCCCCCGTATGTGCGATATGCCTGCAGACTATTTTGAAACTGTGGACCGCGGGCTGGCGCAGCCCTCTGGATATTCGGCGCGCAATGAATATGTCCGGAAATATCGCGCCCGCCGGGGCTTTCTGACCGAACGCGAAATGCGCGCCGCAAAGGTGGCCTGGCACTATTTCGAACGGTTCACCCAGGAAACAACTGGCCTGGCGAATTCGGTTGGGAACTACCCCTCAACCACTCTGTGGGACACGGCATCCTATATGGCGGGACTGGCGGCGGCCTATGAACTGTGCCTTATCGAGAAGCCCGAATTCGACAGCCGAATCACACGCCTGCTGACCACAATCAAATCGCTGGAGCTGTTTCGCAAAGAGCTGCCCAACAAAGTCTATCATACGAAAACCGGGGCGAAGGTGGATTACACAAACAAGCTCGGTGAAAGTGGCTTTTCTGCGCTGGATATTGGTCGCTTTCTGGTCTGGATGCGGATCTACAAAAATCGCTACCCATATCTGGCAAATACGATCGACTCGGTGTTGCTGAAATGGGATTTCCGCAATGCGATCGATTCAGAAGGGTTGATGTTCGGCTCCTATGTCGACAAGGATACGGGCGAAACCGTCTACGCCCAGGAGGGGCGTCTGGGCTATGAGGAATATGCCGCCAAAGGGTTCGCCCTCTGGGGATTTCGGCCACGGCTGGCGCATCGGGCAGAACCGTTTCTTACCACGTCGATATTTGGGGTACAGGTGCCCTACGACGGGCGCGACCCACGGGTTTTCCATTCGCAAAACTATGTGGTGACAGAGAGTTACCTCCAGGATGGGTTGGAGTTGGGTTTTGATCTGCCGCATGATGACGCCAGTCCCGATTGGCTGCATTCCGACGGCTGGCGGGCAGAGTTTGCCGACCGGATCTATCAGGTGCAGGAAAACCGCTGGCGTCAGACAGGGTTCATGACGGCCCGGTCAGAACACAACGTCAAAGGCCCGCCCTATTTCACCTATGACACCATTTTCTCAGATGGCTACCCATGGAACACGGTCACACCGCGCGGCGACTATGTGCCCGACCATGCCGCGGTTTCGGCCAAAGCTGCCCTTGGCCTCTGGGCGCTATGGGAAACGGAATACACCGATGTTCTGTTTGATGCGGTGATCGAGCTCTACGATCCTGAGAACGGCATGTATGAAGGGCTCTACGAACGGGGGCAGGGGCGGGTGGAGATCTTCACTGCCAACAACAACGGGATCATCCTGACAGCCCTATTGCACAAGGTGCAGGGCACAATTCTGACCCCCTACACCGGTGAAACCGAAGTTTGGTATACCGCCTACCGCGATCAAGACATTCGATTGCTGCGGAATTATCCGGACCCGCCCCAGAAAAAGGATTGGTTGCCGGCCCTGCGTCATTCAGTTCAGGAAAGGACGGATTTCTGATGAAATTTACTCTTATGAGCACAGTTGGCCTAAGCATCTGCATTGGCGTTACGACCCAAAGTTCGGTGGCACAAACGGCCATTCTGCTCCGCTCGGAGGAGGCTTTTGCATCTGAAAATGCCATTGTCGACACGGCGATTCCCTTTGCAATCGGCGCAACCGAGGCGCGGCAATCCCTCCGCGGAGCCTTTGGCTGGCCAACCTTTCAGGAAGGCCTGGTTGAAGGGGTATATTTTCGCTTCGATCCAGACGGCTATGCCAGATTTTCCCCGAATCCACGCCTAGATGTCGATGTGTTTGAGGTGGTGTGCAAAGCGCGGACCAATGAATGCATGGGACGTAAAGGGGGGCTCTCGATCCTGCTGACCCAACGCGGACAGTTGCAGCTCAAATTCGAAGACGCGCTCGAAGGAGACAGTTTCTATCTGGCAGAAGGGATTTCAGAAATCCAAGTGCCGGATCGGGTGCTGCTGCCATTGGACACGCAACTTGAAACCTTGCTGGGCACCGCGACGGAATTGATCGTGCGCCGTGGGGGTGAGGAGGTCAGCAGGCAGTCCCTCAGAGGCTTCGTTGTCACGACGGCTTATCTCCGCTGGATTATGAACCGGCAGGACTACAGCGTGTTGCCCCGCAGCTGGCCTGTTCCCAATGCGCGCAATCCCGACGAACAGCAGCGTCTGACGGAAAACTCTGGTTGGTCGTCACCGATGGCCCGGCCGCAGGTCCTGGCCCCCAGCCTGGCAACGGTTGGGCGGGAATTGCAAGAACCGCAACCGGCTGAGGACGAAGCCAAAACCGTTGCGGAACTTGAGGCGGAACTGCAGTCGGTGAAACAGATGTTGGCCGAATTGGCGGCAGCTGGGGAGCCCCCATTGCAAGAGTCACAACCGGGCTTGCCAGATGCAAATGCGGCTTCGCCCGCGGCGCTGGACACTTTAATTGTGCAACTCGCCCAGGAATTGGATCGTTTGACGCGGACGGAGGCGAATGTCCCTGAAGAGGTCGACGCGGGGCAGCTGCAAACACAGGTAACTTCGGAGGATGTGGCAATTCCGGACACAACGGCGTCGGCGGAAATGGAAGCCGAACCCATGCAGGCCCCTTCCCATTCTGCGGCCGGGCATCTGCGCTACCTGATTGAGGATCTGGGTTTGGACATGCGGACGGCGGTTGCTGTTTTGGAAGTTGCCAGCGCCTCCACGCTTCACGGGGAGGAGGTAAAGCAGGAACCCGTGCAGCCTGGTGCAGAAAAATGATGCATCAGGCCACTCTGGCAGACAGTTTTACCTCCGAAGATGCTCAATTGGTGGAAGAACTCCTGCAGGGGCTCGAAGCGCAGTTAAATGATGGCGCGCCCGAAACGTCGCGGGACAATCCACCAGTGGCAGAAGAAGATCACGTCGCCCCAGCTGTGCTGCCAGAGGTCACCGTCCCGCATTATCAGCTCCTGTCCTATTATTTCAAATCTGCGGCGTTGCCCTACCTTACAGCACAGCAAGAGAACTGAAGGGTAAACGCCCCATTCTGGAAAGCCCGAAGGCGCTGCGGTGTCCGAAGGTTGGTTGTGAGATGAAATGCGTCGCTTCTGCCAAACACTGTGCAATAGGGCGGCCTTTCGTGCTATCAGTTCTCTAGGGCAATTTCATCATGGGGCCATGAGCCTTGTAGTATAGGGCTTGCAGCACGACACCGTTGGTGTTGGCGGTGTAGATGTCGTTAAGCTGGCCATCGGCCTCATAGGTGCCGGAGGGCCAGCCATCCGGCGTTGCAAGGGGCAGCAGGGTCTCCAGGACCTGTTGTGAATAGGCACTGGCGTAGATTGCATCCCAAGCGAAGGCAGATTTTAAACTGATCGTCCTGAGTTCAGGGTAGTGTTCGCCCGTTTCAGTGACCACAGCCCAGTCGATGCCGTTCCCAAAAAGACTGTTGTAAAGAAAATGTGGCGGCTGATCGATGTTGCTTTCTGAAACCATCGTCAACTGACCGGTTTGCCTGAAACGTGTGTGTTGCGCGTCAAAAACCCGTTCTGCCAGAATCTTGCTCTCCTCGGTGAAGCCCATCTCAATCGCTTGCAGGAAAAACGGATCGCTTGCCACCGGGGTGATTGCATCGAAATGCTGCGCGGTGCGGAGGTCGACAGGTATCTCAATCCCATCGAGGTCATGCCAGCGCAAAATCGGGGCCGCATTGGCCGCGACCAGCACATCTAATCCCCACATTGCGGCAGATCGGGCACCGTATTGTTCATACCCGATCCGACCTTCCTGCAGCAGGCGCACCTCCCCGTCGATGCGAGCGCTGCCCATCATGCGGCCATCGCGGGCCATGACCGACAGGTCCCAATTGCCAAGGAGTTCGCGGATATCTGGGCCATGGTGCGGGTGGTGCAGTTCGAGCACCCTGAGAGCAGACAACATGCGGGCGATGTCCAATGCTGACCAACCAATTCCATCTGGTTGCGGGTTACCGTCGTAATCGACCATGTCCAGTGAAACGGTGCTGTAGACCTTGTTTGGCAAACGTCCCTCAAACAGGGCCAATCGCGTGAAACTGTTAAGAAGCGCGGTGGCCCTCTGATCCAAGGTTTGTTGGGAAATCAATCCCAGGCTGCGCGCTGCAATCATGCCCAGTAAGTATGAGCCCTGATCCCACAAGGTGCCGGCGGGAAAACCCTGTACGGAATCGATTAGACCGGTTGCAGGTTGATAATTTTTGTCAAAATAAGCCCAAGCCGTTCGGGCGTAGGCCAGATCCTCCGCCGATAGGCCCCGTGCGGGCTGCGGTTCTCTTTGTGTGTCTTGTGAAACGCTCCAGCTCGCGGTGCGTGTCACATTGCCAAAGCTGCCATCGAGATAGATCGCCAAGGCGCCGGTGGCGCTTAAACCCGCCAAAAAGAAGAGGCTGGGGACCAGAGAACTGTTGTTTGGCATTTAGGCCTACTATTTAGGATTTTTTGACGAAATTTGGGGACTCTGGGGGGGCGGTGCTAGCAGCGCGGCACTCAACGACTGGAACAGCAACGATAAGTTCCAGGTCAACCAAAACAGATTGACCACCAGAAGTGCGGGGGGATGTGTGCTGCTGCCAAGAACTGTTTGGGCAACACCGGCCGCTGCCGCCCCCGTCAGGATTATGATGAAAACCACTGGCAGACGCAGATAGGTCCAGGAGGTCCCCAGAAAGGGGATTTTGGGTGTCGGCGGAAAGCTGGGACGGCGACCGCGCAAGACCAACCAAAGAGCTTGAAACTGGATTTGCATCGTGGCGAATGTGGTGAGCCTGCCGTTGCGCAATGAATGCCCCTTGGTGCCTGCGATCATCGCTAGTTCTGCAAAGGTCGCCATGGGGAGGAATTTGAGAAAAAACTCAGTTGAATAGGCCGTGACGGGCGCAATCCCTGTGACCAATGAGTAGGCCGGTGACAACAGCAAAACCGGCAACCAAAGTATGGTCAGATAGGACCAGAACGTTGCTGCATAATGCAGCTTGTGTCGCCACGGCATGTGTCGTGAAAAGAGCGGGTTGTCGCGCAACATCAGGTCATAGCTGCCGCCCGCATATTTTAACCGTTGCGTTGCCCAGGCCTTAACACTCCATGGCGAAAGCATCCGGGCTTCAGGTTGCGGATGGTAAACGGAACGCCATTTGTGCTGTGGGGCGGCATGCAAACGCATTGACGTGTAGAGGTCTTCTGAAACATGAAAGCGGAACGGTTCCAAAGGGGCACAAGCCAGATTGTGGCGTGTCCGCAGCCTGTGCGAGATTGCTGAGGTCGTTTGGGCTTTCTGCTGCAGGGCGTTTTCAAAAATGGCTTCACGCCGGTGGAACGATGCCGCCCCGCAACAAAAAGAAGCGCCATTACGATTGCGCCGGCGCTGAATGACATCAAAGAAGACGGCAGGGTCTGATAAAAACGGATCTCTGCCCACGTGTAACCGGTTGGGCAGAAGGCCGCAGAACCACCTCAGGGCCGTGGGGAGGTGCATCGTTCTTTGTGCGATCGGTTGCGCCTGTGGGATGTCATAAAACCAATGGGGCGTTTGCACCCAGGCGACTTGTTGGTCACGAAAATAGCCCAATGTGTTTGTCAGAACCGCCGGGAAGAGACGTGTGTCTGCATCACAAATGACCACAAAGTCGCCATCGCTGTGGAACAACCCGTTGCGCAAGTTCCCCGCTTTGAAGCCGGAGTTTTCCTTTCGTGCCAAATAGGTTGCGCCATATTTTTGAGCCAGCCGGGCCATCTCAGGCAGGTTTCCGTCGTCAAGAAGGTAGATCTGCACGCGGGTGTTCGGGGGCACCTTGACGGCACGGGCCGCTTGTAACGAGGGGGCAACATAGCTGGGCGGTTCGTCGTAGGTTGTGAGGAAGATATCAACAGAAATCGGTTTGGATTCGGGCGAAAGATGCGCTTCACCTCGTGTTGTTGGGGGCGGGGTCTGGGGGCAATCTCCTTCCTGCCAGATATCAAAATAGAACAGGAACATTCCCAAAATCAGGAAGGTTTCGGCGCCGGCAACAAGGCTGGAGAACATCATCACATCAGTATTGAGGCTGCTGGCCCAACGCCAATGCAGATAGCATACCGCGGCCGCGACAGAACACCCGGCGAGCAGCTGCCACAGGGCCTGACGGGCGGCGGACATCGGCACAAATTTTGGCGGAGACCGACCTTCAAACTGGGCGAAATACGGAGGGGGGGCAGAGGGCATGCTCATCTGGCTACCGTGGATTTACCTGGCGCTGATCGCGAATGAAAGCCTCGGCCACACGCAAAATAGCATCCTCCTCGGTGCCGTGATGATCCTTTGCTGTCGATCCGGTCGAATAAGCCCAGACACCGGCGGTGATTTTGATCCGCAGATCGCGCACCAGCAAAACCTCTTGCGAGAGGCTGGCAAACACGGAGTAGGTGTAGTCACAATGACCGTCCGGGTCGGTGACGGAAAAGAAAATGCTCAGCTTGGGATGGCCCGGGACGGTGGTCACCTCCTCTTCAGTGAGCACTTCAATGCCGGCCCGCTCTAACGTGGCGACGAAGCGGCGGTGAAGCGACGTGCCGAAATTGTCTGAGAAACCCGGTGGCGCCTTCAGATTGCGCAAATCCACATGCAGCTGGTCAACACCCCGCAGGGCCTCAATCTTCAACGATTGCGGCAGCTGGATCGGGTCAAACCCCACGGCCAGTTGCGCTTGCTTGGGGTCACAGACCTGCGGGGCCTCGGGATGAAGCGAGGGGGGATCATGTGCAAACCCGCGTGGCCCGGCAGCACCAAACATACGATAGATCGTTTCGGGGTATTGGGGCTGCAAAGGACGGCTGGCAAAATCGCGTTTTAACACGCAGTTTTGCCCGGTTGGGCAGTTTTCACCGCTGTAACGATAACGTTCCCAGAGAATCCAGAATCGGTCTTCGGCCTGTGCGGGGGCCGTCAGCCCCATCAGTAAAAGCATCAGAAAAATGGATCGTTTCGTCACGATATCTGCCTTTCCTGTGCGGCGCCGGGCAGTTCGGGAGGCCCCATAGGCCCAACTGCATCGAGGGGCGTAAAGTTTGTCGGCGATGCCGTATCGGCTGGGTGATCGGCAGTGTGGTTAAGGGCCCAATCAGGGCCGGCAATCATGTTTTCAATCCACGCGCCCGGATGCACGTGGGTGTTTGGAGTCATCAACGTGTTCTTGAGGTAGGCAGGCCCTTCGATCACGGTGTCTGCACCGAGGATCACCGGGCCTTCAAACTCAACGGGGCCCAGAATTTTTGCACTGGGCGCAATGTAGCACGGTCCCCGCATGCTCAGGTTGCGCGGTATGGCCGCGGGGGGGGGCGCCCAAACTTGGAGGATTCCGTCGCCAGTCCCGCCGCGGGAATGCCGACGTTTTCTTCTTTCAGCGCGCGCACCAGTGCGGTGAAGTAATCCCGGGCGGTGCCGATGTCGGTCCAGCAAAAATGTGGATCAAAGGCCTCGATATGGCCGCCGGAATTGAGAACCGCAGGCAACAGATCGGTTGCGATGTCCTGACCGGGGCGGTCCTGTAGCCCATTCAGCACGCGGGGATGGAACAGATAGATGCCGGTGCTGGCGAGATTGGACGCTGCGTGGGTTTGTGGTGGTTTTTCCTGAAACCCGCAGACCCTGCTGGCGCCAGATAACTGCAATATGCCATATTTTTCAATGTGTTCCGGCGCGTTTCGATGTGCGGCAATTGTGACATCCGCATCGGTTGCGCGGTGGTGACGCATCATCGCGGCAAGGTCCAGATCGGTCAGCGCGTCCCCACAAAAGACAAAAAACTATCTTCAAACGCTGTGTGCTGCCGCTGCAAGCGGGCCAGGGTTGAGGCAGAGCCAAGGGGCCGTGCCACCCACCCCTCTCTGTCTTTCCGACCTTCGTTCAGGAAGAACAAGCTGCGAGAGGCGGCGCGGGGAACTCGTTATGGATCACCTCGGCAAGATGGCCGGGATTGAGGATGACATCATTGAGGCCGTAACTGGACAGGTGATCCAGCAGATGATGGACTACGGGTTTCCCCAGAAAGTCCAACATAGGTTTGGGAGTGGTCCTGCACAAAGGGCCCATCCGGGTGCCGCGGCCGGCACAAAGGACCACAGCTCTGGTGCCGCAGAGTTGTTTGGCCTTGAAAGGGGCTTTGGCAAGCGCATCGTCCAGAGTTGCAAAAACCTGCAGCATGGAGGCTGCGGGGCATCTGGCAATGGTCTGCGCCACTTTGTCTTGAGCGGCATAAAAGCCGATGGCTGCTGAAACACCGAACTCGGCCGTAAGCTCGACCAGCGCGCCCAGGCCGGACTGATTGATCCGGCGGATGCGGCTGAGGTCTATCAGCATGGCCTTTCGGCCGGTATCTTGCATGTGCAACCGGGCCCTGAGCAGGCTGGGCAAAGCGGCCGACGTCAGCACATTGGCAGACACCTGGACAAGGGTGAGTGCTCCTTGCGCTTCAATGTTGGTGAGCATGGTTTGCCTCCTGTGTGTGGGACTTTCTAAAACGAAGATGTCGGAGTCGCGGGGCCCTGCCGAGGCCCACGGTCCACGCAAACCAACGGGTCTTTTCCAGGCTCCAGACAAACAGGCATGTGGAAGGCACTGTGAAGGCGATTTTTGCGGTAACCAGCTGGATTGGCGACAGACCTGTCCGGTGCAACGCTATTTCTGCCAGATCCAGAAAAACCGGGTGGCAAAGATAGATGCCGAAGGCGTACCGCGCACCGCGCGACAACAATGCTGGCCAGCTCCGACCTGATAGGCTGAGACACAGACCCATGAGCAAAACTGGCATTAGGAAATCCGCCCAGTAGCCCGGGATATTGGTAAAGGCCCAACGCCCGGTTTCGATGACCTGGACGGTTGCGGCCAGCTTGAAGCCGAACAGAAATACAAGCAGTGCCGCCAACAGGCGGCTCCAACGAGCGCGCTCCAACGGGGTGTAGCGGTGAAACAACGCCAGCAGCGTCGCAGCGGCCATGCCATAGCCTATATAACTCAGGACTTTGGCGCCGCGCAGCAGGTAGGGCAGGAGGTCGTGTTGCCAAAAAGACTGGTACAGGGCCGCATCTAGCACCCGGCGAAGTGCCAGAAAACCAATCAGCGATAGCCCCAGGGCGGGATATTTGTAAGCGACTTTGAACAAAGGAAAAAACAGCAGAATTCCGATCAATGTCGGGATGAAATGCATGTGATACTTGGCGTCCCCAAGAAGGAAGCTGCGAGCCAGGTATTAGGCATCTTGCAGTTGGCTCAGGGCGGTGGGGAAATAGCCAAAGGCCTGTGCTTTCAGCAGGCTGTAAAACAGGTAAAAGACCGTCCAAAACAAGAAGGAGGGCAGTAGGCGGCCCATTAATTGGCGCAGCGTTTCGCTGTAGCGGCGCGGGCGCGCCTGCACGGCCATCAGAAGCAGAAAAACCGAGATCAACAGGAACAGTTCCGTTCGCGCGATGTAAAGCACCGCGCGCAAGAGCATTGGCAGAACCCGGGCCTCGGCGCTGGCGTTGGGGAAGGGCTGCCCATAGGCGTCAGCGCTGGCGTGTAACCCCACCATCGAGAGGCCCGCCAGTAGGCGCAAACCGTCAATCCACACCTCGCGGTTGCGGTCCGTTTTTCCCGGATGATTTGTTGTCACGTCCATTGAGGCTACCCAGTTTGATTGGGGCCAGAATGACGTTGAGAATCACAATATCCGGTTAACGCAGGATCGTTTTGGTCTGCTGGCAGTGATCTTTCGCGCGTTTAGGATTTCGAAAGGATTCTGCGAGATATTGGGGCCAGGAGGGATGCCAAAATGCGTCGTATTCGATCATTCTTCATGGGCTTTGGGGCCGCGTTGGCCTCGGGACTGGCATGGATCGCGATTGGGACACTGACTGTTGTCGGGTCGCCTGCGGTTGCGTCTTCGGCTGTGGCATTGCCGCAGGCGCTCTGCCTGCAGTTGATGGACCGCTATGGAATCGTCGGCGATGGATGTCTTGTCGCGCAGGTTCAACAGACGCAGCTGTCGCCCGTTGCGCAAAATCCTGAGGTGTCTCACGAGCGTCGTGATGTGGCGGGGCAGGCGCAGAGACAGACGTCGATGATGGCAGAGGCCGCACTGCGCGAATCTCATGTGTTTTTTCCGGCCGGTGGTCTGGACCTTGATCCGGTCGCACAGGCGCAGATCGCTCTGCTCGGCGATATCTTGAACATCCCTGTGATGGCGAGGGCCTGCCTGCATCTGGTAGGACATTCTGACAGCAGCGGATCCACCACACAGAACCTGCGCCTTTCTAAACAACGGGCGGAGGTTGTTGCAGACCATCTGCGACCGTTGCTGGATGACGGCAGGCGGATCCGTAGTCTGGAGGGCAAGGGGGAAGAAGAGCCGCTTGCGGGTGTGGACAGTCGCGATCCCAGAAACAGACGGGTTGCGATTTGGGCCCGCAGTTGCGCCGCGGATCCCGGATATCAGCAGGGCGTCTCGGGGTTTTAGCGAGCAGCCGTGCAAGGTGCGGTTTGCACGATTGGCTTGGCAACACGTGTTAACCACAATCGTGATTGCGGATTTCAGGCTCGTCCCCTGAAAGGTAAACAACCCGTTAACGACAATGTCGTGGGCTGTTTTCCTTATGAGGGGTCTCCAGAATGGAGCCGGAATCGCGTGTTGGGCAGAACATGTCCCGTCGCAAAACCCGGAGAGGGTTTCTTCGGGATTTTGCAAAGCTGTCGGGAGGGGGAGTGATGGTGAAACACTTACAGCGATTTCCGCTGGCTGCTGCAATGGTTCTTTCTGCGATGCCGCCGACCGCTGTTAGGGCAGAACAGACCAGTGCCTTTCACGATCCATTCGAAACTTTGGACGAGGGGCGCTGGCATGTTGCCGACTACGATTTTGACCACCCGCATTTCGACACTGATTGGCGTCGCAGACAGGTTCAACATGAAGGCTCTGCGTCTCGCCTAGCGCTGGTGATTGCACCACGTGCAGGGGCAAGCCTTGCGCCGAGGAACCGATTTGAAGGGGCGTCTTTGCGTCGGCGCGAAACATCAGGTTTCGGGCGCTATGAAGCGGACATTAAACCCGCCCGAGGCGCGGGTCTGGTGACCGGATTTTTTCTGTATACCGGCCCCTATTATGGCACCCGGCACGATGAGATCGACATTGAATTTCTGGGCAAGAATACAAGGATGATGCAGGCCTCCTGGTTTGTGGATGGCGCATTGCAGACGCGGCAGATCCCTTTGGGGTTTGACGCGGCGGCGCAGTCGCGACGCTATGCGTTTGAGTGGTGGCCGGACCGTCTGCGCTGGTTTGTCGGGGCTCAAATGGTTTTTGAGGTGACACGCGAGCAGGCGCAGTTGCCTGAGGTTCCGGGGCATTTGTACCTCAACCTATGGGCCGCTGCCCCGTCGTTGGCGAATTGGGCTGGACGCGCTTCACCGCAGACCAGGGGCAAGGCCCGGATCAACGCGGTGCGGTTCACGCCGCTGGCAGATCTGAACCGCGCGGCCTAAAGCGCAGCGATAATGGCGGACACGGTCAGGATGCTGAAGGCCGTTGAAATCAGAATCGAGGCTGACACCCGCTGTGGCGCCACCCCGAAATGCTGGGCCAGGATGAACACATTGCCCGCAACCGGCAGGGCGGCGGCGGCGATCATGACGCCCGCGGCATAGGGATCGACCGTGAACAGCCACAGCGCCGTGGCGGCAACGGCGGCCGGGTGCAGCACCAGTTTGGCCAGGCTGAGCCAGCCCGCGACCACCAGCCGCTCCGCAGACTTCCCGGCCAGCGAGGCGCCGATGGCAAAAAGCGCCCCCGGCGTGGCCGCGGCACCCAGGATGGCGACAAATTCGTTGAGTGGGCCGGGCAGCGGCAGTGCGGTGGCGGACCACAACAGCCCCAGCGAGATAGACACGATCATCGGGTTCTTGAGCAGGCCCAACCCAACACTGACCAGAACAGCGGGGGACAGGCGACCGTCGCGGCGGGCGGTTATGACGATGACGATCAGGCTGCCAAAGACAATCAGGTCGGTGGCCAACACCAGCATGACCGGACCAATTGCCGCTTCCCCCAGCAGCATGACCAGCATCGGCACGCCGAGGAAACCGACATTTCCCACCACGCCGCATTGCGCCTCGATTGCGGCTTCCTCGACACCGCGGCCACGGGCCAGGGCCACAAAGGTGACCAGAAGGTAAACCGCCAGGGTGCCAAACAAATAGGCCAGTACAAAGGGCAGGTCGAACACCTCGGCCAGCGAAAGGTTGGCGGAGAAACGGAACAGCATGGCCGAAAGCGCGAAGTAGAAGACAAAGCGGGTCAGCCAGGCGGTGGCTTCTTCGGGGAAGAAGCCGCTGCGCCCTGCGCCGTAGCCCACGGCGATCAAAAGGAAAAACGGCAGGGTTTGCAGCAGAACGTCAATCATGGACCAAGCGGTAGCAGGCGATGCGGAAATAAAAAAGGGGGCCGTTGCCCCGACCCCTCTTTCTTGTCCTGCCTGCCAACCCGTCGATTGTGTCCCCCCCAGTATCGTTCCGGCGACACATACAGCGGCTCGCTGCCCTCGAATGCACTGATTCGAGCTTAAGCGAATCAGGGCGAATCAGTCAACAGAGCGATTCGTTAGCCATTTTCTCGCAAAATCGCACCCGCCAGATAAAGCGAGCCGCAGATCAGCACCCGTGCGTTGGGCTCGGCCGCGATGATCGCTGCCAGCGCGCTGTGGACATCGTCGGCCTCAGAGGCCCGCATACCGACGGCGCGGGCCATGCGCGCGGTTTCGTCTGCGGGCAGGGTGTTCTGCTCGTCTGGGATCGACACGGCGGTCAGGCTGGCGACATGGGGCATCATCGGGGTCAGGTAGCCCGAGATGTCCTTGGTGTTGAGCATACCGCAGATCAGATGGGTCGGACGTTTTGGCAGGCTGGCCAGATGGGTGCCAATGGCCTGACCGGCGGCAGGGTTGTGGCCACCATCAAGCCACAGTTCGGCCTGAGGGGCGGCCTCCACCAGGGGGCCATCGACAAGGCGCTGCATGCGGGCGGGCCAGAACGCCTGCGTCACAGCGGCCTCGGCGGCATTGTCATCCTTGCCCAGATGGCGCAGCGCTGCGATGGCGGCACCGGCGTTCTGGATTTGGTGAGCGCCCGGCAGGTTTGGCAGCGGCAGGTCCAGCAGACCACGTTCGTCCTGATAGATCAGGCGGCCGCGCTCTTCCCAGACGTGCCAATGCTGGCCATAGGCGATCAGCGGCGCGCCGAGACGGGCGGCGGTGGCTTCGATCACATCCATGGCTTCTTCGGGCTGCGGCCCGACAACACAGGGGACGCCCCGTTTGATGATGCCGGCCTTTTCACCGGCGATCTTGGTCAGCGTGTTGCCAAGGAATTGCTCATGGTCGATCGAGATCGGGGTGATGATGGTCAGTTCGGGCTGGTCGATCACATTGGTCGCGTCCAGCCGCCCCCCCAGGCCCACCTCCAGCAGGGTGTAGTCAGCAGGGGTGCGGGCAAAGGCCAGCAGGCCGGCGCAGGTGGTGATTTCGAAATAGGTGATGTTGCCGCCGTCGTTCTTGGCGTAGCACTCATCCAGGATCTCGGTCAGATGCACCTCAGAGATCAGATCCCCGGCCAGGCGGATCCGCTCATGAAAACGGGCCAGATGCGGCGAAGTATAGGCATGGACCGTGTTGCCCGCCGCCTCAAGGCCCGCCCGGATCATGGCCTGGGTTGAGCCTTTGCCATTGGTGCCGGCGATATGGATCACCGGCGGCAGCGCATTTTGCGGATTGTCCAAAGCGTCAAGCAGACGCCAGACCCGGTCCAGCGTCAGATCGATGATTTTGGGATGCAGCGCCATCATCCGTGCAAGCACGGCGTCGGAACCCTGCTTCATTTCGCGTCGGACACTTCGCTGGTGAGCGCCTCGGAGAGGCTCTCTTCGGCATTGTCAGACGCTTCCGGTGCGGGCAGGTCGCCTTTGATCGCCGGGGGCAGACCCAGCAGCATGCGGGTGATGGTGATCAACTCTTCGCGCATCTCGGTGCGTTTGGTCACGCGGTCCAGCATGCCGTGATCCAGCAGGTATTCGGCGCGCTGGAAGCCTTCGGGCAGCTTTTCGCGGATGGTCTGTTCGATCACACGGGGACCGGCGAAACAGATCAGCGCATTGGGTTCGGAAATCTGCACGTCGCCCAGCATTGCGTAAGACGCGGTCACACCACCGGTGGTGGGGTGGGTCAGCACAACGATGTAGGGCAGGTTTGCCTCTTTCAGCATCTGCACGGCCACAGTGGTGCGCGGCATCTGCATCAGCGACAGGATGCCTTCCTGCATGCGGGCGCCGCCAGCGGCGGAGAACAGGATCAGCGGACGCTTCAGCTCAACCGCTTTTTCAGCGGCGGCGATGATGGCGTTACCGACATACATGCCCATCGACCCACCCATGAACGAGAAATCCTGACAGGCGGCGACAATTGGGGTGCGACCGATTTCACCGGTTGCGACCAGCATGGCCTCTTTCTCACCGGTTTTCTTCTGCGCGGCCTTCATGCGTTCAGGGTATTTTTTCTGATCGCGGAATTGCAGCGGGTCGGTGGTGGGCGCGGGCACGTCCACCTCGGCAAAGGCACCGCCGTCAAACAGGTTGTTGAACCGGTCACGTGGGGTGATTGCCATGTGGTGATCACAGTTGGTGCAGACGTTCAGATTGTCGGCCAGTTCACGATGGAACAGCATGGTTCCGCATTCGCCGCATTTGGTCCACAGATTCTCGGGCACCTCGCGACGCGAGAAAATCGAGTTGATCCGGGGACGGACATAGTTGGTGATCCAGTTCATGAGCGGTTGCCCTGCTTGCTGCGTTCGTGAGCTAGTCAAATAAGCCCGACGTAACGGAAATGCAATCAACGCTTGATGGCAATTCGGGCCGAGAGCCAGATAATCAGCATAACCCCCAGTTCTTGCACCAGTCTCCAGGATGGAAAGGGGGCTTCGGCGGCCGACGGGGGCAGTAGGCTTTCGCTGGCGGGGAACAGCAGCAGGGCCAGTCCCGAATCCATGCCGCCAGCTTCATTAAAGAACAGGAAGGCAAAGGCGTTGTTGGCCAGGTGAAATCCGATCGCCGCCCCGATGGTGCCGCTGCGTGCTGTCAAATCCGAGGCGGCGAGGCCAAAGAAAAAGGCCCAGGTGACATAGTCCAGCGCCTCATTTGTTGTGCTGGCATTGTTCCAATGGGCCGCAGCAAAGAACAGGTTGGGCACCACCATCCAGACCAGCGGTGAACGGAACCGTGCGGCCAGCTGCTGCTGGAAGTAGCCGCGATAAAGCAGCTCTTCGGCGCCGGTTTGGATCAGCAGTGCAAACATCGCCAGCGGCAGGGTGGTGAGCCAGAGGAGCGGCGCGTTCCAGTCCCCCTCGGCGTAGGAATAGAACGGCGGTGCCACCTCGATCACCAGAAAGGCCATCAGCCCCGCCCAGGTTACTTTGCGCAGGTCCTGCCAGGCTTGTTGCGGCGGTCCGATCAAGGTCCAGGCGGGACGGCGGTGCAGGTGATGGGTGACAAATCCCACCGCCAGCGCCAGCAGGCCAAAGCTGAACAGTTGCAACAGCAACCCGCCACGTGTGGTGCCGTTGTAGTACCCCTCGGCCAGACCCGGGGAGGTCAGCAGCGCATCGACGGCTTGCAGGCCGAATTTGTAGCCTGTCTCAATCAGCACAAAACCAATCGCCAGCCGCAGCAGATCATTGCTGGGCAGCGCAGGCGCGATGTAGGGCAGGTGGGGCTGATAGGCGGAGGGGCGGTTCATGGCGCTACCGTCGCAGAACCAGCCGCGCCGTCAACCAGCCCAGCAGCAAAACGGCGACATCCAGCAGCAGCGCCGGGCGCACTACGGCGGGATCGGACAGATCTACAGGGGCCGCTATCAGCGCCAGACCGGACAAGGCGGGGTCTTGCGACACCAGCAGAATGGCCACGGCGTTTGAGGCGAAATGCAGCGCGATTGCAGGCCCCAAGGTGCCTGCCCGTGCAGTCAGATCGGCGGCGATCAGCGAAAAGGCGGCGGCCCACAGGACCAGAATCCAGGCGTTTTCCCTCGCCTCGGGGCGGTAATGTAGCAGGCCGAACAGCAGGGCGGGCAACCCCATCCACAAAACCGGATGGCGGAAATGCGCGGCGAGGTGCTGTTGCAGGTAGCCGCGAAACACCAGCTCTTCGGTTGTGGTCTGGATCAGCAGCGCAGGGATCGCCAATGGCAGCCAAACGGCCCAGGATGCAAAGGGACGCGCCGCGGGCAGGGGGCTGGGAAACTCCGACGGGGGCAGGATCCAGATCATCGCCGTGAGGCCAATCAGCATCACCAGCACCGCGCCGCCCTGGCTGACCATCTGCCGCAAAGGGCCAAACAGCCCGAGCGGGGAGCGACGGTGCATCTGGACGGTCACAAGCATCACCGCCACAGCCATCAGGCCAAAGCTGAACAAGAGATACAGCGCCCCAATAGCGGTTTCGCCGGTCTGCACTTCGCTGCGAAAGGCCTCAAAGACAGGCGGCGGCAACAGCGTTGCCAAAGCGGCCTGAAGAAACCACAAAAGGCTCAGATAAAGCGCGCAAATCAACACGATGCCGGGGATCACCCGCCAAGGCGCGCCATCCCGGGCAGGGGCGATGAACTGTTCGTGGGCGCGGTACGGCCCCGTTGGGTTTGGCGACATGCTCGGCTCCTCAGCGATGACCCTAACGACACACCTCGCGGGACAACAGGGGGCAGCGGTGGAAAGCGGCTTGAGGTCGCGGCTTTGCATCGGATACCTCTTTGCGCAAACAAGCGCGGCTGCCACTGCGCGGAGGGGGGAACCCTCACACATAAGACCTGGGAGGGTGAGGCCATCGGGGGGCTTTCACAGAAGCATTGGCGCATTGTTCCTGCGCTTGGATTGAGTTTTGTTATGTCGGGGTGCCTCTCTGTTGGGCCTGTCGAACAAGGGCCACGGGACAATGTTCTGGACCGCGCCGCCCTGGCCGGCGGAGAGGTCATCGTGGCCGCGCCGCAGGGCTATTGCATCCAGAAAGACAGTCTGAAGGCCCGTAAGTCCGGTGGTTTTGCGCTGCTTGCCTCCTGCGAGCAACTGACCGGATTTGTCAGTGGCTATCAGGTCGAACCTGTGGTGATGACCGTCTCAGCCCTGCCACGGGAAGGGGATGCGCCGGAACCCAGCGCTTCGGAAATTGCGGTGGCCTTGGGGGATCGCAAGGTTCTGCGCCGGTTGCATGGTGACGGCCTGACCGTGGTGCAGGTGCAGGATCTGGAGGCGCTGTCGGCAGAAAGTGACCCGTTGCATTGGCGCGGGATCATGGTGATCAACGGCCATATCGTTGGGCTGGCGCTTTATGGTGCCAAAAGTAGCGCCGCCACCGGTGAGAAGGGGCTGACCCAGCTGATGTGGCTGGCAGAACGGATCCGTGAAGAAAGCCCGCTGCGTGCGCGGGTTGTCTCTGTTCAGGCGCCGCAGAGCGAAACCGTGACCCTGGCCGCGCTGCCACAGGATGCAGAACAGCCCGGGCGGCGCACCGCCAGCGGGGTCTTGCGTCCGGTTGCACGTCCCGGAACGACGTCTGTTATTGTTTCGCAAAAAGCAACAAAGAAGAAAGCTAACTCTATACTGTCCAACATCTTTGGTCGTATATTGCCGTGAAACATGTCGCCCCTCGGGCGCGGGATTTTATGAGGAAGCCGATCATTATGGCGCGGTTGACGGGTGGCGATCTTTTCAAATCAATGCTGGCTGGGCGGTTCAAACGGCGCTGGGCCAAAGCCGCACAAGAGGCATCTGCGGCGCCGTTGGACCAGCTGCGCGGCCAGCGCAGCAAAGCCCGTGAGCTGCGCACCCACCTTAATGAGCTGATCCATGTCGCCGATGAACGTCTGGCGCTGCCGATGATCGGCTCCACCCAGTTTCGCCGCCCACAGGGGTCGGACTGGGGCTGGCGGCCGCAATTGTGGCGTGGATAGCTGCCGGTGCCCGGTCTGTCGAGTGTGCAGAACCAAAGCCAACTGGGCGAGGAAGTCACCCTGTTTCACGACTGCGCCTTTTCCGAGCTGACCCTGCGCCAGCTGCGCAACACCCGCGAGGCCGATCTGGCCCCCTATGGGTTGCGGATGGACGTGTTCAAATTTGACGGCTCGTTCCTGTCGCTGGTCATCGATCTGCCGCCCGAGGCGGTGCAGGGGCTGAAACGGCGGCATCTGTTGCGGATGGACACCATTGTGGAGATGGAAAAACCACTGGAGATCTTTGCCCGCCTCAATATCAAACACGGCCCCAACACCGAACAAATCGTGCGGGAACTGCCGCTGCACGAAGAGGACATCATGGTCGAGTTTGACCTCGCCTATACCAAGCTGAACGAGAAGCGGGTGGAAAAGGCCTGGCTGGATCTGATCTTTGAAGGCCCCGAAATGAACCAGGTGGTGCTGCGGGATCTGACCTTCTCGCGCCGGCCACGCGCTGAACTATAAGGACGCCGAGAGATGAGCGAGATGCAACTGACCAAAACACGCTTGATCGAAGGTGTCTGGGAAGGGGTTTTGCAGACCAACCGTCCGGGGCGCTACCAGCCCAAGATCGAGGTCACACATCTGGAAAAACAGGTGCCCGGTCATTCGCTGCAAGCTGTTGGGGAGGCTGGGGAATTTGTGGTGAAAGTCCCGGTGCCCGTCGAGTTGCTGTCGGACGGTGTGCAGACCTTTCTGATCCGCGATACGGACAGCGGCGATGTGCTGAGCAGTTTTGCTATTCTGGCCGGAGAGGCGCTGGCCGATGATATCCGGGCGGAGGTCCAGCTCCTGCGGGAGGAGCTGGATATGCTGAAACGCGCGTTCCGCCGCCACTGTTTGGAAACGCTGTAATCAGCTCTCAGATCACGCGGCCTGACGGGGGCTGGCCTCCTGTGCCATCCACGCTAAGACCCGCGTTGCCAGCTCGACTCCCGCGTCTTCCTGCAGGAAGTGCGAGGCGTTTTCGATCTCAACATGCGGCTGGCCAGAAGCGCCGGGCAGGGCCATGAACTGCTGATCAATGCCTTGCCCCGCCAGAAACGGGTCTTTGTCACTGAACAGAACAAGCGTCGGCACCTGTGACTGGCGCAGATGTTCCCAGGCCGCCTGAGCCGCGTTCAACTGGGTTGCCACAATCTGCGGCATGACGCGGGTGGCAGCGTGATAGCGGCTGTCGGGGAAGGGCGCGTCATAAGCGGCAACCTCGGCGGTTGTCAGTGTTTTGGTGGTCAGGATCTGCATGACTTTGCTGATCTCGATACGCGCGCTGTGTTTGAAATAGCCCGCCCAGTTTCCGTAGCTCTGCTTCTGCGCCAGATCCGCGATTGTGGGCTTGCCCGCAAAGAACCGCATCAGCCGCAGGATGTTCGGCAGCATCAGTTTCATCGGGCCTTTGACATCCGACAGGGCCGTATTGGCCACGGTCATCCGTTTGATCCAGGTCGGGTGTTTTTCCATCACCCGCAGGCCGATCATCCCGCCCCAGTCCTGGAAAAACGCATTGGCCCCGGTGATGCCCAGCTTGCCAACAAACGCGGCGATCCAGTCAACATGGGCCTGATAGGAATAGACCTTGCCCGCGGCCGGTTTGTCGGATTTGCCAAAACCGATCAGATCAGGCGCAATCACCCGGTAGCCCGCAGCGACAAACTGCGGGATCATGTGGCGGTAAAGATAGGACCAGCTGGGCTGACCGTGCATCAAAAACAGGGTGCCGTTCACCGCCTCTCCTTCGTCCACATAGTGCAGCCGCAGCTCGTCCACTTCCATGTAGTTGGGTTCAAAGGGGTAATCTGGCAGATTGGCGAAGGCATTGTCCGGCGTGCGCAGGACAGTGCCGTATTTTGGATGGGTATACTGTGTCATCACAGGGGCTCCTTACGCGTCCATGGTGGTCAGGACTTCGCCGCGCATCTCGCCTTTGAGGGCGCGCAGATAGGCCTGTGCGGTGTCCGCAGCGGAAACCACACCCAATTCCGGCATGCCCATTTTTTCCATGGTTTCTTTCACAAAGATTGGCGACACGAGGTTGATGCGCACCTCGGTCAACTCGGCTGTGGCGACGCGGACAAAGGCTTCCAATGCGGCGCAGGAGGCGGCAATGGCGGAGGTGCCGGGATAGGTGTGTTGCGCAGCTGTGCCCGAGGTCAGGATGATCGCGCCGTCCTTGGGGAGCACCTTATGGCCGTAGCGGATCAGGTTCAGCTGGCCTTTCATCTGGACTTCGAGCGCGGCATCCATCTGCGCATCGGTCATGTCGGACAGTGGCACCATTCCGGCAGAACCGGCGGCAGCGATGATCGCGTCAAGCGGGCCGGTGGCCTCAAACAGCGCCTTGACCGAAGCGGTATCACCCAGATCCAGCGGGTGGTCTGCCGCTGCGCCGCGTCCGGCGGTGATCACGTCATGTTCTGCCGCAAGTGCGGTGTGGATTGCGCTGCCAATGATGCCGGTGGCGCCGATCAGGAGGATTTTCATAAGGTGGTCCTTTCGAGATATTTACTTACATGTAGGTAAGTTTGAGGGGTTAAAAAGAACGGAGGCCTATTTCAGGCGCTCCGCCCAGTCGGTTAATAGCCCGCCTAGCGCCGCACGGGCACTGTCCCGGTCGGGCATATGCTGGATCGAGGTCATGAGCCCCATCATCAGGGTGTGGACGCGGTTTGCCTCCCGCTGGCAGTCCACGTCACCGCGGATCTCACCGGCGGCTTTGGCGTCCTGCAAGGTGGCTACCAGGCTGTTGTTCACATCGCGGTAGAACGCTTCGGTCAGCACCCGCAGCGGTTTGGGCAGATCGGGGTCCGCCGCCATCATGGTGCAGCTGCGCAGGTTTTCCGGGTCAGTCTCAGCAGCCCAAAAACTGTCATCCAGCGCCTGCACAAAGCCGGCAAAATTGCCTTTGTAGGCTGCCCGCAAGGCGTGGAAACCGGCAACCTGGCGGGTGCCAAATTCCTCGGCCACCGCAATCGCAAGGCTTTCCTTGTTCTTGAAGTGGTAGTGCAGGTTGGCCCGCGTGGTATCCAGCGCCTTGGCAATCTGACCAAAGTTCAGTTTGCCATAGCCGCCCGTCATAAGCTGCTGTTCGCCAAGTGTGAGAATCGCGTCTTTCATGTCGATAGACTTACTTACAGGTATGTCAGTTTGCAAGGGGGCGGATGATTTTTTTCCCGAAGAGGGTGGAACTTGCGGATTGTCATAGGATTTTTACTTGCGCCCACTAGTCATATCAATAATTCATGAAATATGGATAAGATGACCGCTCTCGCCGCTTTCGCCGCCCTGTCCCAAGCCAACCGGCTGGATGCTTTCCGCCTGCTGATCAAAGCCGGCACAGAAGGCATGGCCGCCGGGGAAATTTCGGACGCCTTGGGGGTGAAGCAGAACACCATGTCGGCCAGCCTTTCAGTGCTGCATCAGGCCGGCTTGGTGCGCAACACGCGGGAAGGGCGCTCCATCCGGTATTTCGTGGATATGCAGGGGCTGCGCGGTTTGCTTGGCTTCCTGATGGAGGACTGTTGCGGCGGCAATCCCGATCTCTGCCGCCCAATACTGGATGACATTGCCTGCTGCTAAGCGGGCTCGAACAGAAGGATCCCTGTGATGGGTGACATCAAAAACGTGCTGGTGCTCTGCACTGGCAATTCCGCCCGCTCGGTTCTGGGGGAAGTGCTGATCAATGAATTGGGCAAGGGGCGTTTCCGCGCTTTTTCTGCCGGATCGCAGCCCACTGGCACGCCGAACCCATTTGCCGTCGAACTGCTCGACGGGCTTGGCTACGACACCTCCTATGTGCGTTCCAAAAGCTGGGATGAGTTTTCGGGCGAAGGCGCGGTGCAAATGGACTACGTCATCACCGTCTGTAGTTCCGCAGCTGGGGAAACCTGCCCCTATTGGGCTGGCGCACCTCTGTCTGCGCATTGGGGTATCCCTGATCCTACAGGGGCGGGCGAAACGGACGAAGAAAACCGCAGCGCCTTCCGGCTGGCCCATGTCCGCATGAAAGCCCGCGTTGAGGCGTTTCTGGCGCTGCCGCTGGAGGACATGGACACTGCCGCGCAGAAAAAGGCGCTGACCCAGATCGGCTCCGAATTGGAGGGGGCGGCATGAAACAGGATCTCCTCCGCCGTCTGATCGCCGAGGGTCTGGGCACCCTCCTGCTGGTTTGCACCGTTGTGGGTTCCGGCATCATGGCCGACAAGCTGACCGATGATGTGGCACTGGCGCTCTTGGGCAATACGATCCCGACAGGGGCCATTCTGGTGGTGCTGATCACGATTTTTGGTCCCATCTCTGGCGCGCATTTCAATCCAGCGGTGTCTCTGGTGATGGCGCTGCGGGGCGAATTGCGTTGGGCAGAACTGGCCCCCTATGTGGTGTTGCAAAGCGTTGGGGCTGTGCTGGGCAGCATGGTGGCGCATGGCATGTTTGATCTGTCGATCGTGCAATATTCCACCACCTCCCGCACGGGCGGGGCGCAGTGGTTTGCGGAAGGTGTTGCCACCTTTGGCCTGTTGATGACGATCCTTGGCGCGGTGCGGTTCCGCAGTGAAAGCGTTGCCGTCATGGTGGGTCTCTATATCACCGCCGCCTATTGGTTCACCGCCTCGACTTCTTTCGCCAATCCGGCGGTCACCATTGGCCGCGCCTTCACCGATACATTTGCCGGCATTGCACCTGTGGACGTGTCCAGTTTCATTCTGGCGCAGATCGCCGGGGCGTTGGTGGCGCTGGTGATCGCAGGTGTGCTGTTCACCCCTGCCACGGACGCCGAAACGGCAGAGGCAGAGGCATGAGTGTTGTCATCCACCACAACCCCGCCTGTGGCACCTCGCGCAATGTGCTGGAGATCATCCGCGCCAGTGGGGCCGAGCCGGTTGTGATCGATTATCTCAACACCGGCTGGACCCGTCCGCAATTGCTGGCGCTGTTTGCTGCGGCGGATCTGACGCCGCGTACGGCGCTGCGGACCAGCAAATCTCCCGCCAAAGAGCTGGGCCTGCTGGACCCTGCGGTGTCGGATGACGTGCTGCTCGATCACATGCTGGAACACCCCGTGCTGGTGAACCGGCCCATCGTCTGCACGCCAAAAGGTGTGAAGCTGTGCCGCCCGTCTGAGGCGGTGCTGGATCTCCTCGACCAACTGCCCAAAGGGCCGCTCTACAAAGAAGACGGGGAGATGATCTTGAACGAAAAAGGAGAGCGCGTTGACTGAAGCAACGACGGGCGCCACGACGGGCACCACGACCCCCAACATTCTGGATGAGAGCCTGCATCCGATTGACGAATCCAAGCTGTTCCCAGCGGAACGCGCCACGCATAAACCGCGGATCCTGTTGCTTTACGGATCGCTGCGGCAGCGCAGCTTTTCGCGGCTGATGGTGGAAGAGGCGGCGCGCATTCTGGAACGTTTGGGCTGTGAGACCCGTGTGTTCAACCCGTCCGGCCTGCCTTTGCCCGATGACGCTGAGGCGGACCATCCCAAGGTGCAGGAGTTGCGCGATCTGGTGATGTGGTCCGAAGGCATGGTCTGGTGTTCGCCGGAACGGCACGGCGCGATGACGGGCATCATGAAAACCCAGATCGACTGGATCCCACTGGCGCCCATTGGAGGCATACGACCGACACAGGGCAAGACTCTGGCGATCATGCAGGTCGAAGGCGGCTCGCAGAGTTTCAATACGGTGAACCAGCTGCGCATTCTGGGCCGCTGGATGCGGTTGATCACCATTCCGAACCAATCCTCCGTGGCCAAAGCCTGGGACGAGTTTGATGGCGACGATCGGATGAAACCGGGGCCGTTCTACAATCGCGTTGTCGATGTGATGGAAGAGCTGACCAAGTTCACCCTGCTCACGCGCTCGCAGGCGGGTTATCTGGTGGATCGCTACTCGGAGCGGGTGGAGAGCCTGGAGAAACTGTCACAGCGGGTGAATATGCCCAAAGCGGTGGCCGCAGAAACAGCGGTGCCTGCAGCAAAGGTTGAAGTGGCAGAGAACCCTAAGGCCAGCAGCTGTTGCACACCGAAACCTGCGACCAGCGGCAAATGTTGTTAAGCTATGAAAGGGCGGTCCGGTTGGGCCGCCCTTTGTTTTTCGGGGTTGGGTTTTTCGAGGTTAGCCCCGCATGTCCCGCGCTGTGCCGGTGACCTGCACCGACGATCCGGCCTCGTCACTCAAGCTGACATGGATCCGCGACGGCGCGCCCATGTCTTCACCCTGATGCAGAGTGAAACTGCCCCCGTGTGGCCACCCAACTTCACGCAGACGTCCGGCAAACGCCGCCGCCGCCGCGCCGGTTGCGGGGTCTTCCAGCACGCCGCCCGAGGCAAAGGCGTTGCGCACGTCAAACACGCGGTCTTCGCGGATGTAGACCAGCATCACTGTCACGATGCCATACCGGTTCATCATCTCACGGCCCACATCCAGATCATAGGACATGGCGGCCAGCGTGGCGCGGCTGCGCAGCGGCAGCAGGAAATGATCTGCCCCGCCGTGGATGAACGCGGGCTGCAAACGGCTGTCCAGATCCGCCTCGGTCAATCCAAAGAGGCCTAGCGCATCGCGCAGTTCCTCGGGGTGTAGGTCGCGGCTGCGGGTTGGGGGGGAGGCCAGCGTTGCGGTCATGCCGACGTCGGTGGGGGTGGCTTCGACACTAATCTCCGCTTCATTCAGGCGCAGCTGATATCGCCCAGCCCCAGCGTGTTGGCCCAACACAGCACCCAGGGCGATGGTGGCATGGCCGCAAAACGGCACCTCGGACTCGGGCGAGAAATAGCGGGCCCGCCAATGATTCTGCGCATCGTCCACCGGCATGGCAAACACGGTTTCGGAATAATTCAGTTCCGCCGCAATCCGGCGCATCTCTGCCTCGCTGGGGTGGCTGTCGCCCATAACCACACCGGCGGGGTTGCCGCCTTTGTCACCTGTGCTGAAGGCGGCGATATGTTTGATGTCCATAATGAATACCCTTTCCAAGTTAACGGCAGGATAGGTTGGGAAAAGCCTGCTGTCCCCGTTGGAGTGAAAGGTGATTGAGGAAATTTCTTTCGGCATTGGGGGTAATGGTATGATAGTGCTTTCATCATGAAAGTCCTTGATCAAACCGACCGTGACATCATCGCCGTTCTGGCTGCCGACGCCCGTGCGCCGCTGGCGGAGATCGGCAAAACCGTGGGCCTGTCCGGCCCCGCAGTGGGCGAACGCCTGCGTCGCCTGCAGGAGGCGGGGGTGATCGAAGGCTTCACCGCCCGCATCGACCCCGAGGCGCTGGGCTACACGATGGAGGCCATCGTCCGCATCAAGCCCCGGTCGAAACAGATGCACGCCGTGGAAGAGATGATCCGACTGGAGCCACGCTTCACTGCCTGTGATCGGGTGACGGGGGAGGATTGTTTTGTGGCGCGGCTGATGTTGGTGAAGGTGGCAGAACTGGATGAGATCCTGCTGCCCCTGCATGAACGGGCGGAGACCCATACCTCGATTGTGAAATCTTCCCTGATCCGCAACCGTCTGCCGGACCTGGATCCCGAGAACAAAAAATGAAAAAAAGCGATGTTTATGCCTTGAGGAAGATCGGCTGGTCCACTTGGGATCCGATTGGCCTGCGCGACCTAGTTGATATCGACGACATTGAGAGCACCACCGATGCGCCAGTGGATGAATACGATACCTATTTGGTCAAAGCTTTTGGGATGTTGCAAAACGGAGCGACGCGGCTTGAGGCCGAACGGTACCTTGCCTCCGTCGTGGAGGTTCACATGGGGTTGGGGACGGCAGATGCCACGTCGGTCAAGTTGACTGTGTTGGCTTTAGAAAAGCTTGTGCGTGAAAAAGGCGCGCAGTCGACGGACGACTCGTAAAGGTGACGTAGCAACCCCTTACGTCAATCTTACGCGGCGTCCGACGTGACTTTGACCGCGTGCCGTGGCCAACTGGCCGGCAACCGCAGGGAGGCACGCCATGTCAGATTATCCGCACCTACTTGCCCCGTTGGATCTGGGCTTCACCACATTGAAAAACCGCGTCCTTATGGGCTCGATGCACACCGGGCTGGAGGAAACCAAGGACTGGCCGCGTGTGGCCGAGTTCTATGCCGCCCGCGCCCGTGGCGGTGTGGCGCTGATGGTGACAGGGGGCATTGGCCCGAACCTTGAGGGATCGGTGCTGCCCGGTGCGGCGATGATGACCAAGGATCAGGATGTGGAAAACCACTCCGTCATCACCAAGGCGGTGCATGATGCTGGCGGCAAGATCGCCATGCAGATCCTGCACGCAGGCCGCTATGCCTATTCGCCGAAATGTGTGGCGCCCAGCCCGGTGAAATCGCCGATCTCACCTTTCCCGCCACAAGAGCTGGATGAAGAGGGGATCGAGAAGCAGATCGCCGATATCGTCAACGCCGCTGCGCTGGCCCAGAAGGCGGGCTATGATGGTGTCGAGATTATGGGGTCCGAGGGCTACTTCCTGAACCAGTTCCTTGTCACCCATACCAACAAACGCGAAGACCGCTGGGGCGGATCTTATGAAAACCGGATGCGCCTGCCCATTGAGGTGGTGCGCCGTACACGTGAAGCCGTGGGCGAGAAGTTTATCATCATCTACCGACTGTCGATGATCGATCTGGTGCCCAATGGCTCCACCCACGAAGAGGTGGTGGAACTGGCGCAGGCGGTAGAGCAGGCTGGCGCCACCATCATCAACACCGGCATTGGCTGGCATGAGGCGCGGGTGCCGACCATCGCCACCTCAGTGCCGCGCCGCGCCTTTGCCTGGGTGACCAAGAAACTGATGGGCAAGGTGGGCATTCCGGTCATCACCTCGAACCGGATCAACATGCCCGATGTGGCCGAAGATGTGCTGGCCGAAGGCTGCGCTGATATGGTCTCGATGGCGCGGCCATTGCTGGCGGACGCGGATTTTGTGGTCAAGGCCGAGACGGGCAAAGCCGCCCAGATCGCCCCCTGCATCGGCTGCAATCAAGCCTGTCTGGACCACACCTTCAGCGGTAAGTTGACTTCTTGCCTTGTCAATCCTCGCGCCTGTCATGAAACCGAACTGGCGATCACCCCCACCGAGGCGGTGAAATCCATTGGCATCGTTGGTGCAGGCCCAGCGGGGCTGTCAGCGGCGATGACAGCAGCGGAACGAGGCCATGACGTGACCCTGTTTGACCGTGCCAACCGGGTGGGCGGGCAGCTGAACATGGCGCGGCAGGTGCCCGGCAAGGAAGAGTTCCACGGGCTGGTCGACTGGTTTGAGGAAATGGTCGCCGCGGCGGGTGTCACTGTGAAACTGGGTGTGGAGGCTGATGTCGACGACCTGAAAGGCTTTGACGAGGTGATTATCGCCACCGGCGTGGTGCCGCGCGATCCCGGTATTCCCGGACAGGACCGCGCCAATGTGCTGAGCTATATCGACGTGCTGCGCGACAAGACCGAGGTGGGTCAGAAGGTGGCTGTGATCGGGGCTGGCGGCATCGGCTTTGACGTGACGGAGTATCTGGTAACCGGCGACAGCCCAACGCTGGACCTGCCGGAATGGATGAAAGAATGGGGGGTTGGTGATCCGGAACAGACCCGTGGCGGTCTGGCCGAAGCCGGTCCGCAGCCCGAGGCCCCCACCCGTCAGGTAACCTTGATGCAGCGTAAAGCCAAGGCGCTAGGCAAAGGACTGGGCAAAACCACCGGCTGGATCCACCGCGTGGCGCTCAAGATGAAAGAGGTCGAGATGATCGGCGGCGTTAACTACGAGCGCATCGACGATGCGGGGCTGCACATCAGCTTTGGCGAAGCGCGCGAAAACCCGCGTGTGATCGAATGTGACACTGTGGTGCTCTGCGCCGGTCAGATCAGCGACCGTTCGCTGGCGGATGCTTTGGAGGCCGAAGGGGTAACCTGCCACGTGATCGGCGGCGCCGATGTGGCAGCAGAGCTGGATGCGAAGCGGGCGATCAATCAGGGCACCCGACTGGCGGCTTCGCTGTAACTCTGATCGGGGAGGGGGCGTTGCCCCCTTGGCCTGTCGGCCAATTCCCCCAGAGTAGTTTTGGCAAGATGAAAGGGGGCTGGTTGGGCCCCTTTTCGCGTGTTTTGCAGTTGGAACGGCAGATCGGAAAACCGGGAAGGGTACGCTTGAATAGACGCTGATGGCAGCCGATGGCACCCTGCCGCGGAGGAGACTTCAATCTTTGAGCGCCCGATTGTGGAGCGTTTGGTGCGATGGCCCTACCGTGAAGCGGTGTTTCAGCGCAAAGTGCGACAGGCCTTAGGGCGACGGGGGCCTGATGGCCCCCGCCTGTTGCTTTAGTCTTGGGCGTAGCGCAGGTGCAAAACGGGCAGTCCGGAGAAGCCGTCGATCTTTTCCTCCAGCTCTTCAAAGCCGTAGGTCGCGTAGAAGCGGCGTCCGATGGTATTGTCGCGGAACACCTCGAGCTCCAGAACCGGATGGCTTTGGGCGGCGTGGTCCATCAGGGCCTTGCCGAGACCGCGGCCGTGATAGGCCGGGTCCAGAAACAGCCCACCCACCTGATGGCCAAGAAGTGCGATGAAGCCCATAACCTGCCCGTCTTGTTCTAGGACGGCAGTCTCTGCCATCGGCAGGAAGGTGTTGCGGATCAGCGCGTCGGCCTTGGCGATCAGATCATTGCTGAGAAACGGATGGGCCAGGGCGCTGGCCTTGTGCCAGGCCTGCATAACGGCGTCAGTGTCGGTTGCGGTAAATGCTCGGATCATTGTTGATCTTGCTTTCATGTCTGTTGCCTCTGTTCGAGGCGAAGTTGAGAAAGGCCACGCGCCAACCTCCTGCCAGATGGGCAGGGCTTAGGTGTCAAACGTGGGGGGCAGCTGGTGGATCGCACCTGTGATCCATCAACGGATCACTTCAAAGCTGCCATGTCTCAACGGGACATAAAATCTCCGGGTTACGGTAGGTCTGATCTACGGCACTGGCGTTGGGCGGGCAAGGTCTGCCCGCCAGATCCTTAGCCATGTGTGGCTTGCGAGTCACCGGGGGCCTCAGCCCGGTCATCCATACCGTAATCGCGGGCCACCTCGGCGACCCGCAGGCGATAGCCCGCAAAAATACCTGCACGGCCTTTGGATTGCGCCACGCGGTGTTCGGCCAAGGCGCGCCAGTCTTGCACTGCCGCCTCATCCCGCCAGAAGGAAAGCGACAAGAGCTTGCCCGGCTGGTTGAGGCTTTCGAACCGTTCGACCGAAAGGAAGCCGTCGATCTGTTGCAGCAGGGGCTTCAGCTCAGCGGCGATATCCAGATAGGCATCGCGCTGGCCATCAGCGATTTCGACCTCAAAGATGACAGCGATCATGGGCGGGCTCCTTTTGGGCTGGCGGGGGGGCTGTGGGGTGCAGAGGCCAGTTTCAGGAAGGTGCGGTCTTCGCGCAAGATGAACTTCTCGCGTTGGGCAAATTCATAGTTCTCTTGGCCCAAGGGGTCGGCGGCCAGGCGGGTGCGGTAGGCCTCATAAGCGGCCAGGCTGTCGATGTTGTAAATCCCGTAAGCAAGGGTCGAGGAGCCCTCGTGTGGGGCGTAGTAACCGATCAGCTCGGCGCCGTTGCGCGGGATCGCTTGCCCCCAGTTCTGCGCATAGCGTTCGAACTGGGTCTTCTTGGTTGGGTCGATCTGGTAGCGGATAATGCAGGTCAGCATGGTAGGTCCTTTCTGATATGGCCCCTTCCTAGTGGTTAGTTTGGCGTTTATGCTTCGGTCTGTGACGAACTGTGCGGTGCAATGTTGTGCCACGAGAGATACACAGGGGAGATACCGATGAAGGATGGACCTGATATTGCCCGCGTGGCTGCGCTGATCGGGGATCCGGCGCGGGCAAATATGTTGGCGGCCCTGATGAGTGGCAAAGCCCTGACCGCCAGTGAACTGGCACAGGAGGCAGGGGTGCAGGGGGCCACGGCCTCGGCCCATCTGGCGAAGCTTGAAGCGGGTGGGCTGGTCAGTCCGCGCAAATCGGGGCGGCATAAGTATTTCACACTGGCGGGGGAAGAGGTCGCTGGTGTGTTGGAGGCTCTGATGGGGCTGGCGGCGGGGAAGGGACATCTGCGCACCCGCACGGGACCAAAGGACCAAGCGCTGCGGCGGGCCCGGGTCTGTTACAACCATTTGGCTGGCGAAATGGGGGTACAGATGTATCGCAGCCTGGTGGCGAATGGGGTGCTTGTTGGGCCGGATCTGGAGGTCAGCGGACAGGGACGTGCGTTCCTGCGTGAACTGGGGTTGGATCTGGAGGATCTGCCCAAAAGCCGCGCACCGCTGTGCAAAGAATGCCTAGACTGGAGTGCGCGTGAGTCTCATCTGGCCGGACGCTTGGGGCGCGGGTTGCTGACGCATTTCACCACAACCGGCTGGGCCCGTAGGCAAGAGGGCAGCCGTGTGGTGCAGTTCAATCCGGAAGGCTTGCGGCAGTTTGAACGGCACTTTGGCCGGAGCGACAACTAGCATGCATGCACCCGGCGAATTTCCTTGCAGCCCGCGTGGCCTTGCCCCTAGATCGGCGCAGAGGGGCTGAGAATGGTTTTTATCACGATCCTGCTGGGGCTATTGCCCAGTTTCCTGATGGTTGGTCTGGGCGGGCTGATCCGCAAACGGCTGTCGGTAAACGCCTGGCAGGGGCTGGATCGGCTGAACTTTGAGATCCTGTTTCCAGCGCTGATCTTTGTGGCCGCCTCCTCGCGTCCGATTGAGCTGCGCGACATTGCCTCGATCGGGCCACTGGTCTGGGCGATCTTACTGCTGGGTCTGGCCGCGGGCTATCTGGCGCGTGGGTTTGGACCGGATCGCTTTGTGGATTTTGCCGGCGCCTGGCAGGTGGCCTGGCGGTTTAACACCGCAATGGCCTTTGTCGCTGTGGCGACATTGACCGCGCCGCCGCTGGGGGAACTGGCTGTGGCGGTGGGGCTGGCGATCCCGATGGCGAACCTTTTTGCGGTCACCGCCCTGTCGCGCGGCAGCGGGTCGTTGCGGGCCACCGTTGCCAAAGTGGCGACAAACCCCTTCCTGATCGCTTCGATCTCGGGCGTCATTGTGGGGTTGAGCGGAGTTCAGATCCCGGCTGTGATGATGGCACCGCTAGAGATGCTGTCCCAGGCCGCGATCCCAGTGGCGCTGATTTCGGTGGGCGCAACGATGAACTGGGGCGCCTTGGCGCGGCTCAACCGGTTCACCGGCATCATCGTTGCGACCAAGCTGCTGCTGCTGCCGGTCTTTGCCTTCAGTATGGCGACATTTCTGTCCCTTGAGCCCGCAATTGCCGCCACTTTGGTGCTGTTTGCGGCCCTGCCCACGGCGTCGGCGGCGCATGTTCTGGCGGGCGGTTTTGGCGCAGATCGTGAATTGTCGGCAACGTTGGTGGCGCAGACAACCCTGTTGAGCGCCCTGACCCTGCCGGTCTGGATCACCGTGATCGAGGTTTGGATTTTTTAGGTTTTTGGTGGGCCTAAGCTTTCGATCGCCTTTTTCAAGTCGTCATATTTGATCGGTTTCAACATCCAATCGTTCATTCCTGACAGATTGAACTGCTCCTCGTTTTCTTTTTCGATGTTGGCCGTCACCGCCAAGATTGGCATCGCCGGGCGTTCGCACTCTTCTTCTTGCAAACGGATCGCCCGCGCGAGAGCGAAGCCTGACATTTCGGGCATTTGGACATCTGTGATCAGAAGATCGAATTGCCCGGCGCGCCATTGCAACAGCGCCTCTCGGCCGTTGGACGCGGTGACCGCATGGTGGCCCAGCAGCTTTAATTGCGACTGAAGCACATGCAAGTTGATCGCATTGTCGTCGACCACCAGAATATTTCTGCTTTGAAAGCCCGAGAGGGGTGCAACAGTTTTGCGTGGCGGCGCATCTTGTTGCCAGGGCGGTCGCGGCACCTCGCGCCCGGCCAATTCCGCGATTGCCGAGTAGAAATCGTTACGGATCATCGGCATGACTGGGAAGATGAAAGAACCGCTGCTCATTCGTCTGATCAGCACGCTTCTGTCTGTTGTACAACGAATGACACCAGCGCGCGGGTGCTTTGAGCGAATCTCGCCTTCGATGCGGTCAAACTCTGCTGGAGTTGTTGGCAGTAAGAGGAAGATCGGGCCGTCATCTTTCCCGGCGGGTAGATCGGGCAGATCATTGAGGTCTTCGGCTAGGTGCCAAGTGGCGCCGGCATTTCCAACAACAATATCCAAGCCTTTTTCGAGTGCCGGGACGGAAGGGCCGATAAAGTAAACGGTGAGGCCGCTGAGATCTGGCAACAATGTTGGTGTAGGCACTGGAATAAGCGGAAGGCTGATTGTGATTGTCGTACCTTCCCCCTCATCGCTTTGTGCAGAGAATGTGCCCTGCATCAGATTGACCAGCCTTGTCGTGATCGCCATGCCCAGACCGGTGCCGCGGATTGAGGAAAATAGCGTCTCGCGCCCCTGAACATAGGGATCACAGAAGGTGGCAACCAAGTCTTCGCTCATGCCGATGCCATTGTCTGTAACTTTGAATGAAAGGGTATCTGGACCATCCGTGGTCGCAAAAAGGACAACATCCCCCGGCCGGTTTGTCAGCGAAGAGGCCGAGTATTTGACCGCGTTGCTCAGAACGTTCAATAGAATTTGCCGAAGACGAACGGCGTCAACCTCAATGTAGTCTGGGATTTTGGGGTCCAGAAACAAGCGGATTGCTACCCCGTGTGAGGAACAAAGCGGAATCAACGTTTGCGCCACCTGTTCCACCAAGTCGGCAATCTCAGTCTTGGTTGGAACGATGTCCAGTTTGTCAGCGTCGATTTTACTGGCATCAAGAACATCATCAATAATGCGCAGAAGAGACATTGCCGATTCCCGGATCGTCGACATTGAACGCTGCTGGTTGGGCTGGATCCCAGAGTGTTCCAAAACATCTAAGGTGCCAATGATCCCGTTCATTGGCGTGCGAATCTCATGGCTCATATTGGCCAGAAATTTGTTGCGAGCCTTGTAGGCAGATTGTGCCTCAACAAGCGCGGACCGCACTTCATCCCCCGACTCCTTAAGGTGGTAGGCCAAATAGGCCAATTGGGAAACAATGAGCACTGTCACGGTCAGGAAGATGCCAAACTGGATGTGCTGAGCCGAACCGTTTGGCTGGCGTTGCTGAATGCCGATAACCTCGCCAAGGCCGTAAGAGGCATCAAGGAATGCCAAGATCGCTGACACCAGAATATAGCACAGAGAAATTGCAAGCTGCTGTCGTTCTTCTTTCACTGCGAAGACCAAAAACGGGAATCCCATAAGAATGAAGAACGTGACCTCGTGCGACGTTTGGCCTGCGTAAAACAATGAAATCAGTGTCACCAAGGTGGTCGAACTGAGCAACCATGTCATCCGCGCGAGCCTGTCGGAACCTAATCGGAACAGCGTCAAGGCAACAAGACTTGGTGGTAGGAAGCCAAGAACCAAAACGGCGCAGACCACTTCACCCAAAAAGAGGAGAAGCACCGTCCAGGGAATGACCAAGAAGATTGTCAGGTAGACAGCATTTTTGCCCAGCAAGACGTGCTTGCTAAATGCGATATCTTCTCTCAGCTCGAATGGAGTCGAGCTTGTAATTCGTGTTTTTAAATCGCCGTTCACAACAATTTTTTCTTAGGGGTCTGAGTCCGGAAAAGGGTATGTCGGATGAATATTTTGTCAATTGAAATATATAACACTGCCATAGGGGTTCCGCAGTATGAACCACACAAAGCCGCCTCGTTGCCCTGATCTTGCCTGATTTGCAGCGGATATCTGTTTCTGAATTCGAAACGATCACGCAGAGGATGCGCATAATGGACCGCCTGACCGAAATGGAAGCTTTTGCCACCGTGGTGGATCAAGGTGGCTTCACCGATGCCGCCCGCAAGATGGGGATTTCCAAATCGGCTGTGTCCAAACACGTGTCGAGCCTGGAGCACCGTCTGGGCGCCCGCCTGCTGAACCGCACCACCCGCCGTGTGTCGCCGACCGAGATCGGTCTGGCCTATTACGACCGCGCCCGCCGTGTGTTGAATGATGCCGGTGAAGCGGATGCTCTGGTGACCTCGATGCAATCGGCGCCTTCGGGCATGCTGCGGATTTCCGTGGCGACGGACTTTGGTGTGAACCACCTCAGCCCGGTGCTGGGTGAGTTCCTGTCGGATTTCCCGGACATCGCCGTCAACATGGTGCTGAACAACCGGTATGTGGAGCTGATCTCGGAAGGGTTTGATATGGCGATCCGCATCGGAGAGCTGGAGGACAGCACCCTGCGCGCCCGCAAATTGACCGAGACGACGAAGCGCATGATCGCGGCGCCGTCCTATTTCGAAAAACACGGCCGCCCGCAGAAGATCGACGATCTGAACGAACACAAGCTGCTGCACTATTCCAATCAGTCGGCGGGCAATGTCTGGAAACTGACGGCGCCTTCGGGTGAAAAACGTCAGGTTCGCACCGCCGGTGGGCTGAGTGTGAATGACGGCCAGTCGCTGCTGAACGCCGCTGTCTCCGGTCTAGGGATCGCCTACCTGCCCAGCTACCTCTATGCAGATGCGATGAAGGATGGGCTGGTTGAAGATGTGATCCCCGAACTGCCGATGGAGACCCAGGGCATCTACGCCGTATACCCGCCGGGCCGATTCACCCAGCCCAAGGTCCGCGCCTTCATCGACTTCCTGGTGCATGAATTTGCCGACAAAGGTCCGCTGAACTGGACCAACTGACCCAAGTTTTCCTCCCCCTGCGCGTTCCAATCAACGCATTGGCCGAAGTGATCTCCCTCACTTCGGCTGTTTTTGTTAAAGGTCGATCACCAAATGTGGCTCACCGTTTGAGGTACGCTCGCGGCTGTGGCCTTTGGGGCCGATGGTGCCGCGCAAGCGCTTCCTGAACGAGGAAAAACTGTCAAATCGCACCACATCCACCGGTTCCGCCAGCTCCAGTTTTACGGACACCCAGCCGTGGGGAACCTGCTTGGCCGCAAGGACCTTGGCGACAAAGCACTGCCCCAGATATCGGCCCGACACCTGCCCGCCGACCTTGATACGCAATGGCGCTTCCGGGGCGAGCGCGGCGCTGAGGCTGTTCCAGTTGCGATGACCGCAGGCCTGGGCCAGATGTTCCAGGGCTTGACTGTGGCTCAATTGCTGGCCTCTTGCTGCATGGTCCGCGCGCAGGCGTTTGGCCGTGGCTTTGGCATGGGCCAGATCCGTTGGCATGTCCATCAGACCACCCCTTCGCTGCGGGGGTGGAACAGGCCAAGGCGTAGGGACCGGCGCCGGGCCACCTGCATCAGGACCAGGGAGGTTAAGGCCAGCAGCAACAGTTCCGCCGCCGGGGCCGCAATCCAGATCCCGGCCTCACCCAACATAAGCGCCAGCCCAAAGGTCAGCGGAATGGCAAAGAGATAGGGTTTGCTGAGGCCAAGAATTGCCGCGCGGGTCGCGTCCCCAATGGCTTGGAAATGCGCGGAAACAATGATCATCGGACCGGCCAAGAAGAACAGCAGCATGATGATCGGCATGATACGCGCCACTTCGGCAATCACCATGGCATCGGTGACAAACCAGCCCGCAATCGCCGCAGGAAACAGCGAGAGGATTGCCTGCACCGCTGCGCTGTAAATCAGCGCCGCCCAAAGAGCGACCTGGGCGCTTTGGTCACTGCGGTGATAATGTGCGGCGCCGAAATTGTTCCCGGTGATGGTCTGCATGGCATAGGACAGGCCCAACAGCGGCAGGATCGCAAAGGTGAACAGTCGGGTGAGAATGCCATAGGCGGTCATTGTGGCCTGATAATCCACACTTTCTACCAGCTGAAGCGCTGCCACGATGGAGGCAGAGCCAAGCGCGACGCCGATGAAGTTCAGGCTTTGCGGCGCACCAAGGGCCAGAATGCGGCGCCAGCTTGTGACCCCCATATGGCTAAGGATCACCGCCGGGCGCAGCAGCGTTTTCCCATGCAGGCGGAACCCCAACACGATCCACAGCGCCACGATCTGCGCCAGCACCGTGCCATAAGCGGAGCCCGCCACCCCCATGTTCAACTGGCCAATCAGCAGGTAGTTGAACAGGATATTGGCCAGCGACACAAACAGGCTGAGTGCGGCCATAAAGCCAACCCGCCCCTCATTGCGCAGTGCGTCACTGTTGATCGACAGGGCGAAAAACAGCGGCGCAGAATAGAGAATGATTTCGATGTAGGTTTGACCAATGGCCGCCAGCGTCGGCGAACCGCCCGCTGCCAGCAGCGCCAGATCGGCGCCCACCAGCAGATAAATTGCCATCAGCACCAGTGCGATGCCCACCGCCAGCCCATGCGATTCGGCAAAGACCCGACGGGCAGCCTCAAATTCTTCGGCGCCCAGACGGCGGGCCAGAATGCTGGACATGCCGTTGGACACAAGGGTGCCAAGGGCGATGATCAGCATGTAAAGCGGGAACATCAAGGTCACGGCCGCCAGCGCCTCGGGGCCAACGTAGTGCCCTAGAAACAGCGCATCCGCCACCGAGAGCAATCCGCTCATCGTCATGACAAAAATGATCGGCAGCGCGGTTTTCAGATAGATTACGCCCAACGGTCCCTGCGTAAACTGATTTTCGGTAGGTGACTCCATCACACCTATCTCCTTTGAAAACGTATATCGTGTTTTGAACGGAGCCCGCGTTGCCATCCATGCGATATGCGAAGGAAGTGACAGGTCTATGGTCGTCTACAGAACTTCACCGGGACATTTGTCTGCGGGCGGCAGGCGTCTGTGGCCTGCCGTTTGCTAGGCGTTTGCACCGGGGTGTGTCAACACGCTGCTGGCCAAAAGCGCTGATGTGATCCGATTTGCGCAACAATTGTGTATTTGCCGCACCGGTACGCTGCGCAGCATGGCGGTGTGGCAGATCTAAACGCTGCCCGCCTTTTCGATTACCAATACGCGGGCCGGACCAATGGGATGGGCGACATGTGCATCGCCGCTTTCGGCGTGGAAGATCTCGCCGGCTTTCGGCGGCAGAACGGATTCCTCGCCGTTGTCTCGAATATGCATGTCGACCTGTCCGTCCAGCACCACAAACACCTCTGGCCCGTCATTCACGTGCCATTTGTAGGGCTGATCCGTCCAATGCAGCCGCACGGTGGCCCCGGCGATCTATTCGATGTCCAACGCCGCCCAGGCCTGCGTGGGGGTGAAGTCATTTGGCACAATTTTCCGCATTTCTACGCTCCTGTCTGATTGAGGATCAGGCTATGCAGTGGCCAGGCGCAGCGCCAGTTGCGGAGCGTCGCCATTGCCCTGCGGATCGACGGAAAGGCCCTTTTGATGGAATTGGATCAGACCAACTTGCGTATCCTGTCCCTACTGGAAAAAGACGCCCGTTTGGCCACGGCCGAGATTGCGCGGCAGGTGAACCTGTCCCGTCCCGCCGTGCAGGAGAGGATTGCACGGATGGAGGCCAGCGGCGTTATCGCGGGCTACCGTGTTCAGATCGGACAGGTGGGCGGTGTCCGGGCGCTGGTGTTTGTCCGGATTGCCGACCGGCCCTGTGATCCGGCGCTGCAGTTTCTGGCCGCCCAGGAGGGTGTGGTCGAGGTGGTCTCGCTTTCTGGGGAGCTGGACGCGGTGGTGCGTGTCTCGCTGCCCACGGTTGAAGCACTGGCGGATCTGAATGAGGTGATTGGCAGCGCGGATCTGATCGCAGAGGCCCGATCGCAGGTGATCCTGCGGGTTCTTTGATCTGTCTAAACAAGTTGTTGAAGCTATAGCCACTAGATATTCTATTCAAAATGACATGACGATTCGAAAGGAAACGACAGTCACAGGACCGCTATCTGCAGGCCACCCCGATGCTGGATTTCAACGTTGCTGCAATCACCACTCTGATCCAGTCTAAAGGCTGGACAGAGCTAACGTTGCAGGACCGCATCGGTGCTGCCTACGATTATGTGCGCAACGACATCGCCTTTGGCTACAACAGCTACGACACTTTGCCAGCCTCCAAAGTGCTGGCGGACGGCTACGGGCAGTGCAACACCAAGGCGACACTGCTGATGGCCCTACTGCGGGCGCTGGAGGTGCCTTGCAGGCTGCACGGTTTCACCATCGACAAGGCGCTGCAACGAGGCGTGGTGCCCGAAGCGATCTACTGGATGGCGCCGAAAAACATCCTGCATTCCTGGGTGGAGGTTCTGGTCGAGGGCGCGTGGATCAATCTGGAAGGCTTCATTCTGGACCAGCCTGCAATCGACGCGCTGCAACAGAAATTTCCCGAGAGGCAAAGCCTTTGCGCCTATGGCGCGGGCACCGATTGCCTGCAGGATCCGCAGGTCGACTGGCAGGGCAAGGACACCTATATCCAGCAAACTGGCATCAATCAGGACTTTGGCCTGTTTGACGCGCCGGATGATTTCTACGCCGCTCATGTGCAGGAACTGACGGGGCTGCGCGGTCTGCTTTACCGCAATGGGATCCGCCATTGGATGAACGCGCGGGTCGCCAAAATGCGCCGCGGGCAGGTGCCGGATATCCCGGGGCTTGTTGAGGCGGGGCCGCAGCGGCAACAGAAAACGGCCTGAGCCGGCGGGGGGCGCATATGACGTCACGCGCTTTGCAAAATTCTCGCAAGGATTTGCAACGATAGAGCTATGCGGACCGGAAGGAATCTGTCACCTTCCCAGAAAGCCTGTCAGTAATGCTGACCTATAAGGCGCCCCAACGACCCTGACGCAGGAGACCGCTATGACCGTGCTCACCGAAGACCAGCAGATGATTCAGGACATGGCCCGCAGTTTTGCGCGCGATGTGCTGGCCCCCGGCGCGGCGGCGCGGGACAAGTCCAAAACCATCGAGCCGGAGATCCTGGCGCAGATGGGCGAGCTGGGGTTCCTCGGCATGACCGTGCCAGAGGAACTGGGCGGCGTGGGTGCGGATTATGTCTCTTACGCTTTGGCGCTGATCGAAGTGGCCGCAGGCGACGGCGCGCTGTCGACGGTGATGTCGGTGCACAACGCCCCGTTCAACGCGATCCTGCAACGCTATGGATCGCCCGCGCAGCAGGAACAGGTTCTGCGGCCAGGCTGTGCAGGCGGCTTTATCGGGGCCTTTGCCCTGACCGAACCCCATGCGGGATCGGATGCCTCGGCCATTCGTACCCGTGCGCGTCGGGATGGGGATGACTACGTGCTGAATGGTGAGAAAGCTTTCATCACCTCGGGCCAGATTGGCAAATGGGTGGTGGTCTTTGCCCGGATGGAAGGTTCAGAGGGCAAGCAGGGCATCACCGCATTCCTCGTCGATACCGCCACTGCGGGCTACCACGTGACTTCGGTCGAAGAGAAACTGGGCCAGCGCTGTTCCGACACCTGCGCCCTGCGGTTCGAAGAGATGCGGGTGCCCGCCGACATGCGGATCGGGGACGAAGGACAGGGCTACAAGATCGCGCTGTCCAGTCTGGAAACCGGTCGGATCGGCATTGCGGCGCAATCGGTTGGCATGGCGCAGGCGGCGCTTGAAATGGCGCTGGACTACGCCAAAGAACGCGAAAGCTTCGGCCAGCCGCTGCTGCAGCATCAGGCGGTCGGCTTCCGCCTTGCCGATGCCCGCACCCAGTTGGAGGCGGCAAAACAACTGGTGCTGAACGCCGCCCGGATGAAGGACGCCGGCATCCCCTGCCTGCCCGAAGCCGCGATGGCCAAGCTCTTTGCCTCTGAGGCAGCAGAGAAGATCATCTCGGACGCGATCCAGACCTTCGGCGGTTACGGCTACATGCAGGACTTCGCCGTGGAACGGATCTACCGCGACGCCCGCGTCTGCCAGATCTACGAAGGCACTAGCGATATCCAGAAACTGATCATCACCCGATCCTTGGCAGGGTAATCGCGACGGCTTGGCGCTGTGGTTCTGGACCGCGGGGCTGCGTAATTTGCCCGCGATCTTCGCAGTCCATCCCCCCCTCTCGCATTTGGGGGGAGATGCCCTTGTAACTTGGTCTGCTCTGCGGGACAAAGCTGCCGTTCATCTAAATGGGGCTAATCCTAGCAAGCGGCCCAGACCAGTCCTGCAGCCATCAACTGTGGTGCTGCATTGCGGCCCAACAAGGCCCACATTCGCCGTAAAAGGTACTGTTCGGTTGTCAGAGCTGACTTTCCTTGTGGCTCAAGAATTTCGCCAGCGCCTGGATTGCCTGCCCCATGTCCTCACCCGTCGCGAATTCTTTCGGATTGTGGCTGATACCGTTGCGACACCGCACAAAGAGCATTCCAATGTCACAGAGATCGGCCATTGCAGAGGCGTCGTGGGTGGCGCCGGAAGGCATCCTTGGCGCGCTGGGGCACGCGTCTTGCAGCGCGCTTTGGAGCGCACCTGAACAAGGCGTTGCGGCTTGGAAATAGGTGCGTTCAATTTGGATTTCCAATCCACGCTCGTTCGCGAGCTCCAAACAAAAATCTCGTAGCCTTTGTCCAGCTCCCTCACGTGTTTCATCGTCAACGGACCTCAATTCCGCTGTCAGTTCCACCCGACCCGGAACGGCGTTGACCGCATTGGGAAACACGTTCAATTCTCCGACAACACCCAGCAGCCGGTCATCGGAGCGGGCCATTTCTTCGATCTGTGCAACAATCCAGGCCGCGCCTGCCATTGCATCTTGACGAAGGTGCATTGGCATCGTCCCCGCATGCGCGGCGACACCGGTTACTACGATTTGGTGACGCTCAATCCCGCAAATGCCAGTGACGATGCCTAGTGGTTGATCTTGATCTTCCAGCACCGGCCCCTGTTCAATATGAACTTCCAGATAGCCGAGGATATCAGAAGCAGATCGGGCAATAGTCACGATTTGATTTTCGTCGCCACCAAAGTCCGTAAGAGCTTCCCCTAACCGGATTCCGTCACGGTCACGCAGTTGTAGAACAGTAGGATCCAATGTGCCAGCCAGCGCGCGCGGGCCAGTAAGGGCAGTGGGAAACCGGACCCCCTCTTCGTCGGCGAAAGCCAGAACTTCGATTGAAAACGGTGGTTTCCAGCCCGCGTCTTTCAATGCAAGCATCACAACAATTGGCAGAACGACACCCATGATCCCGTCAAATCCACCGCCCTGCCGCACGCTGTCCTGATGCGACCCTAAAAGCAGGGTTTTGCCGCCGTTTTGCCCTGGCATACGCCCGATAAGCGTCGCCGCCGCATCCAGTGACACGGTCATGCCTGCTTCGATCATCCATTCAGACAGGAGTTCGTTCGCCGCCTTATGCTGTTCGGTGTAAGGCAGACGCGTTACGCCAACTTCACCCAAAGGGCCGCTATGATTTTCGGAACATGCTGCAAGCTCTTGCAGCATGCCGAAGGCGCGCTGCCCCCAATATGCCGTATCAATTTTGATTTCTGTCATTTCACTGGTCGATCTTCTGCTCGCCGTCGGCAGGTTGGTTCGGGTTGTTCTCGGTCGGCACGCGATCTAGCCATTGGTGATATTCGGGCGATTGCGCGCGCTCATGCAGATCTCGAAGCGCCTTTATGGGAGCTTGATGATAGTCGATGCGCAAGTCATAGGGCGCACTGTTCCGACCGACTATCTTCAGCGCTGCTGACATGAGACCGCGGAAATCGCTCCCGGCATTTTGACCTGCTTCGATTGCGCTGATCAGCCGGTCCTCGAACGGCTGGCTTCCGCTGGCTTTGTAGGTAGAGAAAATCGCTTCGATGACGTCCACGCTTTTGAGCATATTTCCCGAAACAACCAATCCATTTTCGGCAATGGCATGCTTGGCGTCGACATTTTCAATTCCGGTATGAACCGCAGTTTTTCCCTGGGTATCCATCAGGGCCAACTGGCGATGCACGGCACCCGTGTCGGCAGACACGAGAGCTCCAAGCGTTTCAGTTGCAGTTTTGCCGTTCCGCATCATCCTGAGCGCCTCCTCACCCCAGAGCGTACTTGGATACGCTCCCTGACTTGCAGACGCACCGGCCAGGGAATCAGCGCGCAAGACCCAACCGCCGACGCAGAGATTTCCAGTTGCAGCAGCGCCGCCAATTCTTCCGGTCTCGTCGTCAAACGCCAGAATAGAAAATGTCACTTCATCCCCCATCCCCCTATTTTTTCAGGGGCTTTGTTCGGTTTAGCCAAAATCACTCGGCAAACTCTAAGTCCAAAATCTAATTTATCATGAAAATTTTCCTTGATCAATTTATAATGATAAATAAGGTGGCACCGTAATTTCGCTATACACAGACGACAACTGGGAGAAACCGAGAGATGAAACTCTTAAAGATTACACGTCGCGGGTTGATGGCCGCAGCTGGCGCTGCGACGCTGCTTGGGATGACCACAGCCGTTCCAGCAATCGCGCAGACCCCTCCGGGTGTTCTGGTGGTAGGCCAGATCGCGGAACCCAAGTCGCTGGATCCGTCGACCGTGACCGCAGTCAATGATTTTCGCATCCTCATGAACGTCTATGACGGTCTTGTACGCTACAAGTCGGGCACCCTTGAAGTGGAGCCTGCGTTAGCGACTGGCTGGACGATCTCCGAAGACGGCACCGAATACACATTCGACCTACGTGAAGGCGTGACGTTCCATGACGGAACGGCATTTGACGCCGACGACGTTGTCTACACCTTCCAGCGGATGCTGAACGAAGACCACCCCGAACATGATACGGGCCCGTTCCCGCTGTCGTTCTTCTTCTCAGCGATTGAGACTGTCGAAGCAATTGACGAAAAGACCGTCAAATTCAAACTGAACGCGCCTTATGCACCGTTCTTGTCGAACCTTGCATACCCCACCGGGCTTATCGTTTCCTCGGACGCGGTTGCCGCGAAGGGCGCCGAATTTGGCCGCAATCCCGTCGGCACCGGACCTTTCCAATTTGCAGAGTGGAAATCTAACGAACTGGTCGTCGTAACGCGCAATGAAGACTACTGGGACGGCGTAGCAAAATCCGAAGCAGTTCTGTTCCGTCCGATCACTGACGCGAACACTCGTGTTGCGGAAATGCTTTCAGGTGGCATTGATATGATGGTTGAGGTTCCACCCGTTGCTCTGTCAGAGTTTGCAGGTGACGCCTACACCGTCAATGAACAGGCCGGCCCGCATGTCTGGTTCCTGATCCTGAACGCTAAGGAGGGTCCGTTCGCTGACAAACGAGTGCGTCAGGCGGCGAACTATGCGATCAACAAGACCGCGCTGGTCAATGACGTTCTCGAAGGCACTGCCGAAGTCGCTGCTGGGCCAACGCCACCTGCGTTCGCTTGGGCCTACAACGAGGAGCTGTCACCTTATCCGTATGATCCAGAAAAAGCCAAAGCTCTGCTGGCCGAGGCAGGTGCCGAAGGCGCGGAACTGACGTTCTATGTCACCGAAGGTGGTTCAGGCATGCTGGACCCCGTCGCCATGGGCACAGCGATCCAAGCGGACCTGAAGGCAGTTGGTCTGGACGTTAAGATCGAAACCTATGAATGGAACTCGTTCCTTGGCGAGGTAAACCCTGGCCTTGAAGGCAAGGCAGACATGGCAGAAATGGCTTGGATGACCAACGATCCGGACACACTGCCGTATCTGGCGCTGCGCACTGACGCTTGGCCAGACCGGGGTGGCTTTAACTCGGGCTACTACTCCAACCCAGAAGTAGACAAACTACTTGAAGCTGCTCGTTCGTCGACCGATCAGGCTGAGCGCGCCAGGCTCTATAAAGAGATGCAGACCATTGTACAGGAAGATGCACCTTGGGTCTTCGTCGCCAACTGGAAGCAGAACGCCGTAACATCGGATCGTGTTAGCAACTTCTCTCTCGAACCGTCGTTCCTGCTTCTGCTCAAGGACGTAGAGAAAAACTGATAGGCTGGCTTTGTTGCCACTGAAAAAGGGCGCGTTTGCATAGACAGGCGCGCCCTCCTTACAAATAAGTCTCGCAAGCGATTGTTAAAACCATGCGGCAGGTGCCGCAAAGGAGAGAGTTAATGGGTGCCTATATCCTCAAGCGTCTATTGTCTGCGATCCCGGTCCTGTTTGGCGTAACAATCATTGTGTTCGTCATCATGGCGCTCATCCCAGGTGATCCGGCAACTGCCATTCTTGGCTCATATGCGACACCTGAAAATGTCGCCAAGCTGAACGCAGATCTTGGTTTGGACAAACCCCTGGTTCAGAGATACTTCATCTGGCTTGGCAACATGCTGAAAGGAGATTTCGGCACCTCATTCTCGCTCAACCGTCCTGTGATTGATGAGGTTTCAGAACGGTTTAATGCGACTCTGATCCTTGCAGGTACGTCTTTTGTGCTATGTTCCGTGCTCGGTATAGTTGCCGGGATGATTTCAGCTGCCCGTCAGTATGGTTTGGCGGACAAAGCCATCACCTTTGTTGTTCTGATCGGCATTTCCGTTCCATCGTTCTTTCTCGGGATGATGATGATCCTGTTTTTTGCTGTCAAATTGCGCTGGCTCCCTGCTTCGGGCATGTATGCCGTTTGGGGCGGTGGCGATTTGCCGAACCTGTTACGTCACCTCATTCTGCCCGCCTCCGCTCTGGCGGTGGTCGCAACGGGCGTGATTGCGCGCTTGTCTCGCTCAGCAATGCTCGAAGTGCTGCGTCAGGATTTCATCCGTACCGCCCGAGCCAAGGGCGTTCGAGAGGGCCGCGTTCTGCGCCGCCATGCATTGCGGGCGGCGATGGTATCAATAATCCCGGTTCTGGGCATTCAGGCAGGATTTGTCCTGTCCGGCGCGGTCTATATCGAGATCGTATTTCAGTGGCCCGGTGTGGGCCGAATGCTGGTAGACGCGATCCTGACGCGCGACATCCTTCTTGTGCAGGGCGGCGTCGTACTCGTCGCGACCTGCTACGTGCTTTTCAACATTATCGTCGATGTGGCGCAGAGCCTACTTGACCCGAGGATCAAGGCATGAAGTCGTTTCTTGTATCCCTGTCGCGCAACCAACTGGCCAGCTTTGGCGGTGTTCTGTTACTGCTTGTCGTCACGCTTGCACTGCTGACACCGTTCCTTGGGTTGCCCTCGCCTGACGTGACAAACACCGCTAACCGGTTCCTGCCAGTCGGCTCCGAAGCCCATATTTTGGGCACGGATCATTTAGGGCGTGACCTACTATCGCGGCTTCTGTGGGGCACGCGCCTGTCGCTCGCAGTTGGCGCCGGTGCTGCCATTGGTGCGGCGGTCATTGGCTCGGCCATCGGTATCGTCGCGGGTTACTTTGGTGGTCGTACGGATAACCTGATAATGCGCGGCGTGGACATGCTGATGGCATTTCCCTACATCCTGCTGGCGCTTGCCATTGTTGCCGCGCTTGGGTCCGGATTAATCAACGCCCTGATTGCTGTGGCGGCTGTTAACATCCCGTTCTTTGCGCGCAACATTCGCGGCATCACCGTCGGCCTCGCACATCGTGAATTCGTCGAAGCCGCAAGGTTGTCGGGGATGTCGCGCACCCGTATCATCCTGACCGAAATTCTGCCCAACGTGGCACCCGTCATTATCGTGGCGATGTCGACAACTGTTGGCTGGATGATCCTTGAGACGGCAGGCCTTAGTTTCCTTGGACTTGGCTCGCAGCCGCCGCAGGCTGACCTGGGCTCGATGCTGGGCGAAGCGCGCGCTGCGCTGATTACGCATCCACACGTATCAATAGTTCCGGGCGTCATGATCTTTATCATCGTCATGGGCGTAAATCTCTTGGGCGATGGCGTGCGAGACGCGCTTGACCCGCGCCTTGCATCTGGCGCTCTGACCCGCCCCCGTCCTGCAACCCTCGTACGCCGTGATAAGCCCGCACCAGAGACCACCGATGATAGCGCGGCACTTGCGGTAGCGCAGCTCGAAACACGGTTTGAAATTGGTCCAAGGGTCTATGAAGCCGTCAACGGGGTCTCGTTTTCGATCCGTGAGGGTGAGGCGCTCGGGCTGGTCGGCGAATCCGGCTCGGGCAAATCCGTAACTGCCTTGTCTATAATGGGCTTAGTGGCATCACCTCCGGGTGTGATTACCGGCGGTTCGGTCAAGGTGGATGGTACAGAGTTGATCGGTGCCCCCTACGAAGTGCTCCGCAGCCTGCGTGGTCGAAGAGTTGCGTATATCTTCCAAGATCCTCTTTCGACCCTGCATCCATTGCACCGGGTCGGGGATCAGTTGATCGAAGCGATCCGCTCGCATCGGTCCATCTCCAACGCCGAAGGCAGAAAACGCGCAATTGAACTGCTTGAAGCCGTTCGTATTCCCAACGCCAAGAGCCGAATTGATGTTTTCCCACACGAAATGTCGGGCGGGATGCGGCAACGTGTGGCAATCGCTATGGCGTTGGCGAACGAACCCGAAGTCATCATCGCGGATGAGCCGACAACCGCATTGGACGTAACCGTTCAGGCGCAAATTCTGGCTTTGCTTGATGACCTGCGGCGCGAACGCGGGGTGTCGATCCTGTTTATCACGCATGACTTCGGAGTTGTCTCGCAACTCTGCGGTCGCGTCGCAGTCATGTATGCGGGCAATATCGTGGAAGAAGGCCCAACAGATGAGGTTCTGAACCAGCCTGCGCACCCCTATACCCGCCGGCTGATTGCCTGCGTTCCCGAATTGGGCGGTGGCCAACGTGAGATGCAGGCAATCCCCGGCCTTCCGCCCATCGTTTCAGACTTACCAAAGGGATGCGCGTTTGCGGCCCGCTGTGATCGTGCCAATGAGGCCTGCCTTGCCGGGCGCCCACAACCGGTCGCCAAAGATGGTCGCGCTGTACGCTGTTTCCGCCCCGAGATTAGTTCGCTGGCACAGGAGGCCATGTGATGACCGTAGCTCTGAAACTCGAAAACCTCGCAAAGACCTATACTGTAGGTCGTAACCTGATTGGAAAGCCCAAGGGATATTTACACGCGGTGCGACCGTTTTCGTTGGATGTAGCAACCGGTGACACGCTGGGCATCGTTGGCGAATCCGGCTGCGGCAAGTCCACCTTGGCCCGTATGCTGGTTGGACTTCTGGCCCCGACCGAAGGGCATCTTGAGGTAGAGGGCGAAACGCTGGACGGCAATGCACCTGCCGAGTTCGGGCGCATGATCCAGTATGTTTTTCAGGATCCAATCAGTTCGCTCAATCCACGCAAAACGATACGCCAGATCATCGAACAACCTTTGATTCACCTGCACAGCATGAACAGAGCCGAACGAGAGGCGCGTATTCTGGAAATTTTCGACCAGGTAAACCTGCGGCCAGAATTCCTGAACCGCCGTCCGCACGAGTTTTCGGGTGGCCAAGCGCAGCGGATCGGCATTGCGCGGGCATTGGCCGCAAATCCCCGGATTCTCGTCCTCGACGAACCTGTTTCGGCGCTGGACGTATCCGTTCAGGCGCAGGTCATTAACCTCCTGGCCGACCTTAAAGAAAAACTCGGCCTGACCTATGTCTTTATCAGTCACGATCTCGCCGTGGTCGAAGCCGTCTGTGACCGGGTCGCTGTCATGTATTTTGGTTCAATTGTTGAGATGGGCGACGCACGCGAGATTTTCACCAATCCGCGCCACCCCTACACCAAGCTTTTGGCGGAAAGCGCACCTGTTGTTGGAACCAATGTACGACGTACCGAGGCCGCGAATGCCGAATTGCCTGACCCGATGAACCCGCCCAAAGGCTGTGCGTTTGCCGCACGATGTGAAATGGCCACGGAATTGTGTCGCACAACCGAACCCAATCTGAATATAACGAATGACAGCCATCATGTGGCATGCCATCACGCATAAAAGCCTGAATTGAGGGAGAAAAATGGCAAAACGTTCGAGACCTTTTCTGGTGGCCGAAGAAATCAAGAACTGGGTGGTCGAACAAGGGCTGAAGCCCGGCGACCGGCTACCGGCAGAGCCGGAATTGATTGAACGCTTTGGCATGTCCAAGGGCACGATCCGCGAAGCAACGCGATTGCTGGAAGCTCAGGGCCTTTTAAAGACACGCACAGGTCCCGGCGGAGGCGCTTTCATACACGCCGTCAGCCGCGAACGCGCAACGGCTCTATTGGGAAACTATTTCTACTTTAAAGACCTAAACATCGGCGACCTGTATCAGATGCGGATTTTGCTTGAGCCTGAAATGGCGGCGGGGCTGGCAGGTAATATTTCCAAGGATCAAATTGAAGAACTCAGGACGATTGTGGAAAGTTATAATGCGCCTCCAGAAAACCTCGACGCGGAACGCGCCCACCATGTGCAGTCGCTCAAGTTTCATGGAAAGCTGGCCGAGTACGCCAATAACGAACTTTTGGGTTTCGTGATTTCCTTTGTTTCTCGTGCGTTATCAGATGTTACGCTTGTCCGCGGCCTTTATGAGCCGCGCAACTTTGAACTATGGAAATTCGGACGGGATTCTCATCTTGCGTTGATTGAGGCCCTCTCCAAAGGTGATGGTGCAACCGCCCGTAAAATTATGCTGCGCCACATGGAGTTTGCATTCCAGCAAATGCAAAACCAAGAATTCCAGGTAAACAAGAAGTTTATCTCTGAAGCCTATTGAGGGGCTGGCTAAGGGGCATCAGCCGTTTTGGCTGCCTTTTTGTAAGCGGCAGGGTCTAAACCAAAAATGGTCCATTGAATAGAAAGCGGAGGTTAGTGCAGAAAGCAGCGAATGGCGGCCGTGGGCTCATTGCAGTCGTTAGCTGCACCGCTGCATAGCCAAGCACCCATGCTGTTGCGGCCAACCCGCAGCTGCACCTCCGCCTACCCAAGCCCGCCGATCTCTTCGATCTTAGCGACGATCTCTTCAACCCCTTGACCGTGGCGCAGGGCGGCGAAGACGAAGGGGCGGTGTTTGCGCATTTTGGTCGCGTCGCGTTCCATCACCTCCAAGGAGGCACCAACATGAGGGGCGAGGTCGGTTTTGTTGATGATCAGCAGGTCGGATTTGGTGATCGCCGGGCCACCTTTGCGCGGGATTTCTTCACCCGCAGCCACATCAATCACATAGAGCGTCAGATCCGCCAGTTCCGGGCTGAAGGTGGCCGATAGGTTGTCGCCGCCGCTTTCGATCAGCACCACTTCGACGTCGGGGTGGCGGGTCTGCATTTCCTCAACTGCGGCCAGATTGATCGAGGCATCTTCGCGGATTGCCGTATGCGGGCAGCCGCCGGTCTCCACCCCGATGATCCGGTCCTGTGACAGCACCTGCATTCGCATCAGTGCTTCGGCGTCTTCCTGCGTGTAGATGTCATTGGTGATCGCCCCGATTGAATATTTCGCCCCCAGCACCTTGCAAAGATTGGCGGTAAGGGTGGTCTTGCCAGCCCCAACGGGGCCGCCGATGCCGATGCGCAGAGGTCCGTTGAGTTGGGTCATGAGCGGAACAGCCTTGTGTATTGGGTTTCATGTTTCATCGAGGCAATGTCAGCCAGCACGCAGCTGCCGCCTAATGCGTCAAGTGGCAGGGTGGCGGCCTCCTCGGCCAGCTGTTGGCAGAGCGGTGTCAGCGCATGCAGCACCCGTTGCCCATCGGTCTGGCCCAGCGGTACCAAACGCATCGCGGCAGAACAGAGGTTGGAGGCAAAGGCGTGCAGATACATCGCCGAAGTCTGCTGCAAGGCAATGTCCTGACAGGCGGCGGCATGGCCCAGGGCAACCGGATAGGTCAGCGCGGTCAAATCTGCCCCCCAGACCGCAGCGGTGGTTTTGACAAAGGCCGCGCCCTGCGCCTCGGTTTCTAGCAGACGTTCCTTGCTGGCCGCAAAAGCACGCGACAGGGTGTCAATTTCTGTCAGATTGTCACGATCCGCGTGATAGGCGTGGCTCAGCAGGATCGCATCATTGCGTCCGGTGCCATGTTGCAGAATGTCGCTGAGCCAGTGCTGGAAGCTGTCGGCATCCGAGACGCCCCCGATACGTTCCGCCCATTCCAACCCGTGACTATAGCTAAACGCCCCCACCGGATAGGCGGGGGAGAGCCATTGTGCCAGCGTCAGCATATGGCTGTCAGTGCGCATGGGTGTGTCCGTCTTTCGGGGTGTGGGTGCTGTGGCCGTGTTCGTGGGAATGGGTGCGCCCATGCCCGTAGGCGCCCCCTTCCGGGGTGAAAGGTTCGGTGACTTCTGCGATGTCTGCGCCCAGATGGGTCAGCATCGTGTGGATCACGTGGTCACGCTGGATGAGCAGCCGTGAGGCTTCGATCTGGCAGGGGGTGTGGCGGTTGCCGATGTGCCAAGCCAGTCGTGGCAGATCGGGGCCCTTGACCTGCAGCAACGGTTCCGGCGCGGCGCGCACGCCAACCAACTGGCCATCGGTGACCTGCAACGCGCCGCCCTGATCCAATGATGTCACCTGCGTCAGATCCACCAGCAGGGTCTGCCCCTGATCTGTGGTCAACAGTTTGCGCCGCAAAAACCGGGCCTCATAGTCCAGGGTGACATGGTCCGAAATCGGCCCTTCCGGCGTGGGAAGATAGCTCTGTGCCAGTAAGCGCTGTGTCATTTTTGCCGATCCTTGCGATTCTTTGAGGAGTCTTCATGCAACCCATAGGGGTTGGCCCGTCCCTTGCAGAAAATCCTTCGCGACGTGCGCTGTTCAGCAGCTATTAAGCCAGCGTCGCTATGGTGGAAAAACAAGTAACCGGGGTAACGGATATGATGCATAAACTTGGACTGGCTGACGAACTGGCCGAAACCCGCGCTGAAATCGCACGCCTGAAGGAACGCGAAGCCGCGCTTGAGGCGGCGGTACATGCCAGCGAGGGCACCGTGCCCGACGGCCGCAGCTCGCGCGTGAATGTGGTCATCCGCCGCAAGGTCGAATTTGACGCTGCCCTGCTGCCGCACGATGTGCGCGACAACCCGCGGTACTGGCGCGAACAGGTCTCGGTTCGAGTGGAATGCACCCCCATCGAACTGCGTGACCGTCGCCCCGGCTGGCCGATCCAGCGTCTGTTTGCCAATCAGGCGCATCATTAAAACATGAAATAGCGCTGTGCCATCGGCAGGCTTTCCGCCGGCTGACAGGTCAGCAATTCGCCATCGGCGCGCACCTCATAGGTTTCGGGATTGACCTCAACCTCGGGCGTGGCGTTGTTGAGCTTCAGATGGCTCTTGCCAATGTTCCGGGTGTTTTCCACCGCCACCACCTGTTTGGCCAGACCCAGCTTTTCCCCAATCCCCTCCGCCGCGGCGGCCTCAGACACGAAGGTCACGGCCGCGTTTTCCACCGCCCGTCCAAAGGCCCCGAACATCGGGCGGGAATAGACCGGCTGCGGCGTTGGGATCGACGCATTGGGATCGCCCATCTGGGCGCAGACGATGGAACCGCCCATCAGCACCATCTCCGGCTTAACCCCGAAAAACGCCGGGTTCCACAGCACCAGATCCGCCCTTTTGCCCACCTCTATTGACCCGATCTCATGGCTGATCCCATGCGCGATGGCAGGGTTGATGGTGTATTTTGCAATGTAGCGACGGACCCTGAAATTATCGTTGTCGCCGGTTTCTTCCGGCAGGCGACCACGTTGTTTCTTCATCTTGTCAGCGGTTTGCCAGGTGCGGATCAACACCTCGCCGACACGGCCCATCGCCTGACTGTCCGAAGCGATGATCGAAAACGCCCCCATGTCGTGCAGAATATCCTCGGCAGCGATGGTTTCACGCCGGATCCGGCTTTCGGCAAAGGCCACATCCTCGGGGATCGATTTGTCGAGGTGGTGGCAGACCATCAGCATATCCAGATGCTCGTCCACCGTATTCACAGTAAAGGGCCGGGTTGGGTTGGTTGAAGAGGGCAGTACATGCTCTTCGCCGCAGATTTTGATGATATCGGGCGCGTGGCCCCCGCCAGCCCCTTCGGTGTGGAAGGCATGAATGGTTCGGCCCTTCATCGCCTTCACGGTGTGTTCGACAAAACCCGATTCATTCAGCGTGTCGGTGTGGATCATCACCTGCACATCCATCGCATCGGCGACCGAAAGGCAGCAGTCAATTGCCGCCGGCGTAGTGCCCCAGTCCTCATGCAACTTCAACGCACAGGCGCCACCTTTGACCTGCTCTTCCAATGCTGCGGGTAGCGAGGCATTGCCTTTGCCCGCAAAGGCCAGGTTCATCGGGAAGGCATCGGCGGATTGCAGCATCCGGCCGATATGCCACGGCCCTGGCGTGCAGGTGGTGGCCAGCGTGCCATGGGCAGGGCCGGTGCCGCCGCCCAGCATGGTGGTCAGGCCCGAGTGCAGCGCATCCTCAATCTGCTGCGGGCAGATATAGTGGATATGGCTGTCAAACCCGCCGGCCGTCAGGATGCGGCCTTCGCCAGCGATCACCTCAGTTCCGGGGCCAACGATCACATCCACACCGGGCTGGGTGTCAGGGTTGCCAGCCTTGCCAATCTGATGAATGCGGCCGTTTTTCAGGCCCACATCTGCTTTGTAGATGCCGGTCCAATCCACAATCAGCGCATTGGTGATGACGGTGTCCACCGCCCCATCAACGCGGGTGGTCTGGGCCTGCCCCATGCCATCGCGGATCACCTTGCCACCGCCAAATTTGACCTCTTCACCATAGGTGGTGAAATCCTTCTCCACCTCGATGATCAGGTCGGTATCGGCCAGCCGCAGCCTGTCTCCGGTGGTGGGCCCATACATGGCGGCGTAATCCGCGCGGGAAATCTTGGCAGGCATCAGCCCTCTCCTATCGGTCTGCCGCAAAAGCGGCGGTGTTTACAGGCGGAGCATCTCCGCCAGATCCTGTAGTTCTTCGGTACGTTTGCGGGTCAGATCCGCATGGCAACTGGTGACCAGCACCGATTCCATTGTGCCGCCACGAAACGGAAAACCCGCCAGCACACATTCGGCGTCCCGCAGCTGGATCCAGGCGCGCTGGGCTTGGCGCAGGTGGAACACCGCGCCGCTGTCCTCGCGCTCCCCATGCAGAGCGTCGGCGGCCTTGGCGGCGGCACGGGCCTGTTTGTAGACGCGGTTCAGATCGGCGTCGGCGGCCTGAAAACTGTCGTAAGCGCATTGGCGCATCTCAGCGGTGGTCATCGCATCGGCACAGGTGTCGGCGCTGGCGGAAATGGGGAGGGCGGCAATGGCGATAAACATCAGCGGGCGGATCATGGGAAACTCCTTGGACAATAAGGTGTGAAATGCCGCCACTGCGCCGGATTTGCGCAAGCGGGTCAAGGCTTTCTGTCCAAATTGCCCTTGGGGATGATCGCCCGGCTGTGTCACCCCAGTGGTCCCATGACCTGCTGGTTGAACCCATAGACCGCCCGCGCACCTGAAAGCGGCACCAGCGTCACTTCACGCCGTTGGCCCGGTTCAAACCGCACCGCAGTGCCCGCGGCAACGTCTAGCCGCAACCCACGTGCGGCGGCGCGGTCAAACTCCAGCCCGGGATTCACCTCGGCAAAGTGGTAGTGGCTGCCAACCTGCACCGGACGGTCGCCTGTGTTGGCCACCATAAGGGTCACCACCGGCTGGTTGGCGTTCAGCTCCAATGTGCCGTCGGCAGGAAAGATCTCTCCGGGGATCATTGCGCGGCCCCTTTCAACGATCTGCAAATACTCATTTCAACATCTCCTCAACGATCAGCGGATCGGGTCATGCACGGTGACCAGCTTAGTCCCGTCGGGGAAGGTGGCCTCAACCTGAACCTCGTGGATCATCTCGGCGATGCCCTCCATACAGTCCTCGCGGCGCACCACTTCGGCACCGGCCTGCATCAAATCCGCCACCGCACGGCCATCACGGGCGCCTTCGACAACGGCTTCGGTGATCAGCGCGATGGCTTCGGGGTGGTTCAGCTTCACGCCACGGGTCAGCCGCTTGCGGGCAACCTCGGCGGCCATGGCGATCAGCAGTTTGTCTTTTTCACGCGGGGTCAGTTGCATCAGAGGCTCTCGGTTAAATCATCCAGGTGCGCGGCAGATCCGCGCCATTCATCAGGGTCAGCGCCGGGATCAGGTCGCGGCGCAGCAGGAAACTGTCAGGGGCAAGGGCACGTAGGAACAAGACGCCAGGGCGCAGGATCGAGGCGCCGGCGGTGTCGGGCAGCAGCGCGCGCAGGCGCGGCAACAGGGTTTCGCATTCGCCCGCATCCGACACCAATAGCGCTGAGGCCATCGCCCCCGCGCCATCGCCAATTGCTTTGCGTTGCATCTGCGCGTGCAGGTCGCCGTGGAGACGCAGCGTGTCGGCAAAAACCAAAGCGTCATCGCGGTAGATCCGCAGCTGGTCATGCAGGCTGATCTGATGCACCCGTTCCCCCATGGCGGCGCGGCCAAAGATCAGTGGTTCGACCAGAAGAAGGCGGGCGTCCGCCGCCAGATCCGCGCGCAGGCTCCGGTGCAGCGCGCCCTTGTCATAGAGGATCGTTTCCTGCGGCAACCAATCCAGACGGCTGCCAGCGGTCAGGGTCAGGCGGGCCTCGACCGTGCCGACCTCACCGGGCTGGGCCTTGTAGACCCGTTCCGCCGCTTGCGTGGTGAGTCTCAGATGCGCCTTGGAACCGGCTTCCGCCTCAAACCGCAGCGAGTCGCCGCCGGTGATTCCCCCGGCGGTGTTCAGCAGCACAGCGGTTTGGGCTGGTTCTGACATGCGCGGGAACAGCAGCTTCAGACAGCCCGAGGTTCGCAGCCCTGCCAGTACGGTGGCCGCACCCCGACGTTTGCAAGCCAGCACTCCCCGTCCAATGGCGCGGGGTTGCGGCAATGCTGGGGCAGCCTCGGATATGTCGGCAGGCAGGGTGATGGGGGGCCTCAAAGCGGTTGTTTATGCGATGTCAGATCAAGGATCCGGCAGGCATCAGGCGCTTTGGTCTGTTTTGGAGCAAGCCAATCTGCCTGTGATTTGGGCAGGTCGCGGCGGAAGAGGTGTAGTGGGATGCATTTCTGAGCAGAATTTGGGGATGCTGTCCAATTTTTGGGCAATCTCGAAAGGGGTCCGGCCATCGCATCGGAATCTGTCGGCTTTCCAACGCAAAATTCGAAACCAGCACTTTTCTCATCAATTTTGTCATTTTCGCCCTTGACCCCCCGCGCCCTTCGCCGTAATTCCACGCTCACTTTGGCGGAGTAGCTCAGTTGGTTAGAGCAGCGGAATCATAATCCGCGTGTCGGGGGTTCAAGTCCCTCCTCCGCTACCAAAGTCCCCCCGACAGACACACGTTCCCACGCGGCGCGCTATGCTTTGGCATAGGGTTTGCAGGTTGGAACTCGACCAATTCTGCCAATGATGGCAGAGCCTTGGGTGACGCGCATTCTATAGGTTGCACAGCCGTGCATTTTCCTTCCCTGCCGCGTCGAAATCTTGGTAGCGTCGACAGAGTGACGGATCGAATGAGCAGCAACCCGCAGGACACCCTGCTGACCGACCGGCGTGCGATGGCATTGCGCCGGAGAATCTCGCTTGGCCAAGTGGCGGTCTGGTTCTCCTTGGTGTCTGTCGCGGTCTGGATCTTGTTTCTGAGCAGCCTACAGGAATGGCAGGCTGTTGGGGCATCGCTGGCCAGCATCCCCGGCAATCTGTTTGTTCTTTATCTGATGAAGCGTGGCCAGCATCTGTTGGGGCGGTCCCTGTGGATCCTGTTCGGGTCGCTTGGCGCCTTTATGACCTCGCTGTTTTTCACCGGGGATGCCCAGCCTGAACTGCTGTTTATTGTCTACCTTGGCTTTCCCTTCATGTTGCTGTCCTGGCGGCATGAACGATCCGCGTTGATGGCGGTGTTGACGCTGGTCGGGGCTATGGCGCTGTTTGCGTTTGCTGACGCCAGTTTTGATTTCACGGCCAACTGGGGTTGGCCCAAGGCGGATAGCCCAGAGATGCGCGACCTTGTGCGATTTGGGGTCGTGGCCACCATGGCGCTGATGGTGCTCGTGTTGATTGGCTTCAACGCCTACCAGGTGGAACGCTCGACCGATGAAGTGGCGGGCGCCATGGAAGAAGCCCGACAGGCCTATCTGGCGAAGAGCCGGTTTCTGGCCAACATGAGCCATGAAATCCGCACCCCGATGAACGGGATCATCGGTACGCTGGATATTCTGGAACATTCAGGCTTGCGGCCAAACCAGCAGCTTTCGATGTCGACTATCCGCGAAAGTGCGCATTCGTTGTTGCGGATCATCGATGACGTGCTGGATGCCAGTAAGATCGAAGCGGACAAGCTGGACATTTTGCCCAGCCGTACCGAATTGCCGGAACTGGTGGAACAAGTTGCCCTGACTCTGGTGCCGATGTGTTCCGCCAACGGGGTGCGGCAGCGTTTGTTTATCGATCGCGATGCGCCGGTTTGGATTGAAATTGATGGGGTGCGGCTGCGGCAGATTTTGCTGAACGTCGTCAGCAATGCGGTGAAATACTCGGCCACGGCGCTGACCAACCGTGCGGGCGAGGTGGGGGTGATGGTTCACAAAGGGCCGGGGCACTCGATCGAAATGGTGGTCCGAGATAATGGCATCGGCATGTCCACGGATTTGGTTGAGACCTTTTGCGAACCCTTCGTGCAGGGGCAGGACTCGGCGCTGTCGCAAGTACGAGGCACCGGGCTTGGCATGTCGATCACCCATCAGCTGGTCGGCCTTATGGGCGGCGAGATGGAGGTCAGCAGCATTCCCGGAGAAGGCACAGAGATCCGGCTACGGCTGCCCTACGTGATGGCAGAGGGCCGTAAGCGGCTGCCGGACCTGGACGGGTTGCAGGTGGTTTGTGTCGGGCCGATCATCGAAAATCTTGTGACCGGACTGGACGGGGTTTTGGGCAAGGGGGGCGTGGAAATGCACTATGTCACCTCACTGGAAGAGCTGATGGCCTCTGACATCGCTTTGCGGGACGACACGATTTACCTGCTGTTGCCAAAACCACAGGCCATGCTGGACGCCACACAGGCGGCGATATTGGAGCGGCGGCCAGCAGCCAAAATCCTGCGCTGCACCACGGACCGTTCGCGTCTGCTGGAGCGGCCCGAGGAAAACCTGTTTGTCCTGCCGGTGCATCCGATGATGCGCAGCGATCTTTACGCGGCGATTGCCGAATTGGGTGGCCGTGTGGTGGAAACAGAGATGCCCCGGCATGAGGTCACACCCATCGTGAATCCCCGTCAGGAACGGGTTGGTGAACAGGTGAAACGGGTGCTGATTGTGGATGACAATGCCATCAACCTGCATGTGTTGAAAGCGCAGGTCGAATTACTTGGGCATGCGGCGGTCACCGCAGATGGGGGGCGGGAAGCCTTGCAAAAGTGGAAGGGCGGCCAGTTCGATCTGGTGCTGACCGATTGCGAGATGCCAGATATGTCTGGGTTTGCCATGACGCGCACCATCCGTGAGATTGAGCTGGACAATAGCGCAGCACCGGTGCCGGTCCTGGCGATCACAGCGGACGTCACCCAAGAGGGCATCCGCCGCGTGGAAGAGGCGGGGATGAGTGGGTGCCTGTTGAAACCCGTTTCTCTGTCTGAATTGCAGCGCCAGATGGACCGGCTGTTGTTTCCAGATGACTCGACCTCAAAGGCAGGTTGAGGGAACGGGCTGAGCGCACTTGTAGCCATCGCCAAAAGCAATGCCTTCCCTTGGACTTATCCCCAGTTGATCGGTGCTGTCTGGGGACAGGCTGCAACTTAGGGGTAGCAAAGGGGGCATCCAGCAGCCCCTTGGTCGCAATACCTGCCTAAAAGTATGCCTGCAAAACTAGACTCAGGTCTACTTGACTGAAAAATCCAGAGAATCACGGAAAATGGCCGGACCCTCTGCCGTTAGTATTGTCACGGCGCTCAATGCGCCTGGTGTAACAATGTGACGAGTGAGTGGGTACTGCCTGTGTTTTTAGGTCTTTCCCAAGGTTTGAGCGGATTGAACGCTCCCCACGCCATCGCCCCTCGGGGGGATGCGCGTCTTTTCGTGCGGCCGTGCACCCTCCCAGATTCGATGAAGCTACCCGCGTGTCCCGGAAGGAAAATTTATGCGCTTTAATATCAAAACTCGATTGGTTGCGACCTTTGCCGCACTGATCCTGATTTTTGCAGGCAGCGTCTTTGTTGCAATCCAGCAGCTTGGCAAGGCGAACCAATCGCTGAGCCGTGTGGCTGAAGTAGAGGCAGGCAAACTGCTCTATGCTCAGCAGATCTTTATTCTGGGTCAGGGCATCCGTCTGGACTCGGCCAATATCCTGATCGGCTGGGAAGGTGGCGAAGATGATCCCGCACGTATTCCGGGCTTGCAGGAAAACATCACGCGCCAGTCGAACCAGATGATTGCCGTGATCGACCAGCTGCAGGATCTGGCGAACGAAGAAGAGAAGGCCAAGCTGGCCACGCTGATGGCCAAGGTTGCTGAATTTGTCGAACTGACCGAATTTGCCATTGAGTATGAGTTGGAAGGCGACAGCCAGGCCAATGAAATGTACCACCACGACGCTCAAACCGCGGTGACAGAAGCGGCAACTGTTGCCCGCGAATTGCAGGCGACCTTTGCCAAGGACCTGAACGCGGCGGTTGCGGCCTCTGAGGCGGAGTTTGCTGCCACCCGCACCCAATTGCTGACTGCGGCGGTGATTGCCGGTCTGGTGGCGCTGATTTCAGCAGCCCTGATCGTACGCACCCTGTCGCGTGGTCTGAACCAGTCGATCGAAATGGCCCGCCAGGTGGCCGGTGGCGATCTGCGTCACACGGCTGATGTTTCTGGCGACCATGAAATCGCCGATCTTCTGAAGGCCCAGAACGACATGGTGCTGCGTCTGCGGGAGACCGTGAACAACGTGACATCTGCTGTGCGCAATCTGGCGGCGGGCTCCAATCAGGTTGCGGGCACGTCTGAATCGCTGTCGGAAGGCGCGTCGGTGCAGGCAGGTTCTACCGAAGAGGTCTCCTCGGCTGTGGAGCAGATGTCGGCCAATATTTCGGCCAGCTCGGAAAACGCGATTGCCACTGAAGATATGGCCCGCCGTTCTGCCTCTGAGGCGCAAAGCTCGGGTGTGGCTGTGGCCGAAGCCGTGAGCGCGATGAAGACCATTGGTGAACGGATCAACGTGTTGCAGGAAATCGCCCGTCAAACCGACCTTCTGGCGCTGAACGCCGCGGTTGAGGCGGCCCGTGCCGGTGAACATGGTCGTGGCTTTGCCGTGGTGGCCTCAGAAGTGCGCAAACTGGCTGAAAACAGCCAGCAGGCTGCCGCAGAGATTTCCAAACTGTCCAATGACACCGTGAAAAGCGCCACCACTGCTGGTGAGATGCTGGAACAACTGGTGCCGCATATCGAGAAGACCTCGTCCCTCGTGAGCGACATCACCGGTGCATCGCGGGAACTGGCCATTGGATCGACCCAGATCAATGAATCGGTTCAGCGTCTGGACGTTGTCACCCAGGAAAACACCGCCGCATCGGAAGAACTGTCGAGTGCAGCCACCCAGCTGTCGAGCCAGGCCGAACAACTGGCCGAAATCATCGGCTTCTTCCAGGTAGACGCTAACAGTGCCTATGAGGCTTCGCCCGAAGACTCTGCGGATGAACTTGTTCTGGATCTTGGCGGCGACGATGACGACGCCGATTTCAAGATCGCCTCGTAATGCGAAGGGGCGGGGGCTGCCGGCGCCCGTCCCAGACCACCTAGCGGCCGCCGCCGCTGACCCCCAACCGCGCGCCCGCAGGCTAACAGGGCCGCAACAGAAGGAAGAAACCTATGTCTGACACCGCTCTGGAGATCGCGCTGGACAGTACCAGCACCTTCGAAAGCCTCTTGCCGTACCGTGACCAGCTTGCCGCTGCACCTGACGGAGGAGAGGTCGCGCTGAGTGCAGATGTCGCCGACGACACGCCCGGTGCCGTCCTGTTCAGCCTCGGCCAGCTTCTTTGTGCCGCTGTGCGGGATGGAAAGGTTAAATCTGACGCCGTTGCGTCGTTGAAAGAGATAGGCCCTTTCGGTGCGATGTGCGCCACCACGGGTTTTGACCAGATCCTGGCCCCCGCGGCCTGAAACGAACTAATGCTGAAGGTACACGTACAATGAGTAAAGAGATTCTGATTATCGACGACTCGCCCTCCGTCCGGCGAATGGTCGCAATGACCCTGCAGCAGGAAGGTTATGAGGTTACCCAGTGCGAAGACGGCGCTCAGGGCCTTGATACCGCCAAAGCCAAACGCTTCGACATGGTCATCACCGACCAGAACATGCCGAACATGACTGGCATCGAATTCATCCAAGCCTACCGCAACGACCCCTCGTCGTCCGGTGTTCCGATCATCTTCCTTTCGACCGAAAGCGAAGGCGACTTGAAAAGCCAGGCCAAGGCCGCTGGGGCCCTGGGTTGGGTGATGAAACCCTTTGAGCAGGCCAAGCTGCTTGCCGTTGTGAAAAAGGTGGTAGGCTGATGATTGATGAGGAAACCCAGGAAATCTTCCGCCAGGAGACGGAAGCGCTGATAGAGAGCTTGCAGGAATGCCTCCTGCAACTGAACTCGACCCCGGATGATATGGAGCTGGTGACACAGGTTTTCCGTGACCTGCACACCCTCAAAGGCACCGGCGCCATGTTCGGCTTTGCCCGTCTGGCAGAGTTCATCCATGACTTCGAAGCTGCCTTTGAACAGGTGCGCTCGGGCAATGCTGTTGTGACGCCGGATCTGATTGCCGTGTCGCTGAAAGCCTATGACCTGATCGTGGCCCTGCTGGAAGGTGAAGAGCCGCCGACCGAAAAGGACGCGGAACTGAAGGCCGCGCTGGCTGCTGCGACCTCTGGTGGGGATGCCCCTGCCGCTGCTGCAGATGCGGCGGATGTTGCAGAAGAGCCCGCTGCCGCCGAAGGCGAGCTGGAAGGCTGGAAACTGCGCTTCAAACTGCCGCCCGAGTTCATGGAAATCGGTGGAAACCCTGTGGCGATCCTCGAAGAGCTGATGGAAATCGGCGGCCCGGACACCAAGACCGAAGCGCTGATCGACAGCATTCCGGCCCTGGGCGAGTTGAAGCCGAACGAGCTGCACACCGGTTGGGAAATGATCTTGCCGCCGTCGGCTGATGAAGGCGATATTCGCGACGTCTTCATGTTCCACGAAGACTCGATGGAGCTGGAACTGACCGCAATCCGCGGCGCTGCCCCGGTTGTTGAAGCCTCCCCCGTTGAAACGGCACCGGTTGAAGCTGAGGCCGAAGCCGCACCGGCAGAGGCCGCCAAAGCTGAAGCCCCGAAAGCCAAAGCCGAGGGCAAGAAGTCTGGTGGCAAGAAATCCGGTTCCGCCAATGTGCAGATGCGCGTTTCGGCAGAACGTCTGGACGACATCATGGACCGCGTGGGCGAACTGGTTATCGCCGAGGCCCGCCTGTCGGATCTGGCGCAGAAGCTGAACGATCCGAACCTGATGGAAGTCGTCGAAGACATCCAGCGTCTGGCGCTGGGTCTGCGCGACACCACCATGGCGATCCGCCTGACCCCGATGTCCTCGATCACTGGCCGCTTCCAGCGTCTGGCGCATGATCTGGCCGGCAAAACAGGCAAGGACTTCGACTTCGTTATCGAAGGTGAAGAAACCGAACTGGACAAAACCGTTATCGAGAAACTGTCGGACCCGCTGGTGCATATCTTGCGCAACGCAGTGGATCACGGTCTGGAAGACAACGACACCCGTATCGAAGCCGGCAAACCGGCCCGCGGCACGGTGCGTCTGAAAGCCTCCTACTCGGGTGCGGATGTTCTGATCTCGGTTCAGGATGATGGTAAGGGCCTTGACCCTGAATTCATCTTCAACCGCGCTGTTGAGCGCGGCATGATCTCGGCCGATGCGAACCTGTCGCGTCAGGAAATCTTCCATCTGTTGATGGCGCCTGGTTTCTCGACCGCAGAAGCGGTGACCGATCTGTCCGGCCGTGGCGTGGGCACCGACGTGGTGAAATCCACCGTCGAATCCCTGCGTGGCTCGGTTGAGATTGAATCGGAACTGGGCCAGGGCAGCTCCTTCACGCTGCGTCTGCCGCTGACACTGGCGATCATCGACGGTCTGCTGCTGCAAGTGGGCGAGGAGCGCTACACCGTGCCGCTGGCCGCTGTTGAAGGCATCGTTGAAGAGCCGGAAGACATCCGTGACGGCACTGACCCGACCACCACCGTGGAACTGCGCGAGAAACTGATTTCGATCATGCGTCTGCGTGAGATCTTCGAAACCGGCGGCACCCGCGCCGACCATCCGAAAGTGGTTCTGGTCCGTACCGGCGATCAGCAGATCGGCCTGGCTGTCGATAAGATCATCGGGTCCTACCAGACCGTTATCAAACAGCTTTCGCCGATGCACAGCCGCCTCAATGTCTTCTCGGGTGCAACCATCCTTGGCGATGGCGATGTGGCGCTGATTGTAGACGTGGCCCAACTGGTGAAGGCCCAGGGCCTTGATCACGACAACAAGGAGCAGGCAGCATGACCCTCGAACTTGTCTCAGCGACCGAAGATGACCTGAAGGACATGGTGGCCTTCGAAATGGGCGGCGAACTGTTGGTCGTGCCCACCCGGATCCTGCGCGAAGTGCTGGAACCGCCGAAGCTGACCCGTGTGCCGCTGGCTGGCCCTTATTCTGCTGGCCTGATCAACGTCCGTGGTGTGGTTCTGCCCGTCACCGACCTGCGCCCGCTCTTTGAGATGGAGCAGAAGGACTTCGACATCGACACCCGCGTTCTGGTTCTGGAACTGGCGCTGGAAGAAGGCACCATGACCATCGGCGTGATCGCCGAAAAGGTCCATGCCGTGCTGGCGCTGGATCCTGAGACCATCCAGAAAGTGCCGTCGGTTGGGACCCGCTGGCCACAGGGTGCGATCAAAGGCATCGGCCGCTGGAAGGACCGTTTCGTCAACCTCATCGACGTGGAGAAGATCGCCGAGACCTATCTTGGTGCCGTACCCACGGACGAGAGCCTTCACTGAGGTTAAGAACATCAAATGCGCGAACAAATCCAATCTGAACAGAAATCGGCAGTCGGGCCTCTCGCCTGCTGCCCTCGCAAGCCGCTGACGCAGGAGGCCCAAGGTGTTTGATCAAACTACAGCCGTGGATGAAGTCCAGAAAACCTATCTGACCTGTGGTCTGGGTGAAGAACGTGTGGCGCTGCCCGTGGTGCGCGTTAAGGAAATCCTTGACCCGAAACCGGTGACACCGCTGCCGCATACACCCGATTTCCTGCTGGGATATATCGACCTGCGCGGCGAAAGCATTCTGGTGGCAGACCTGCGCCTGTTGATGGCGCGCCCCTACCGCGAAAATGAGCCGGACACCCGGATCATTGTTCTTCTGGTGAATATTAACGGCCAGGAGCACTCGGTTGGTCTGCGTGCGGATCGCGTGTTTGAGGTGACCCGTCTGGATGACGATCGCCTGGAGGAGTTTGCACGTGAGGGCCTGCTGAACTGGGACAACCGCATGGTTGCCGGTGTCGGCCGTCGCAATGGTGAATTTGTAACTGTGCTGGATCTCGATGGGATGCTGAGCACAGGTGTTATTTCTGACTTCCACGACCAAGTGGCAGCAGATCAAGGGAATTTTCGGGAGGCGGGATGACCACTGGTACGATTGAAGCTGATCGTGCACTGCAAAAAAAGCTGTGTGAAATTGTAACGAGTAAAACAGGGATCCAACTGCCCGAAAACAAACGTACCATGATCGAAGGCCGCCTGCGCAAGCGGGTCCGCGCCCTCGGGGTACGGGACCTTCGCACCTATCTGAACATGGTGATGAACGAAGGCATGCTTGAAACCGAGCTGCCCCAGATCATCAACGTGATGACAACCAACAAGACCGACTTCTGGCGGGAAGATGCGCATTTTGATTACATGATCCGCACCGTCCTACCCGAGTTCACCGCAAACCGTGCCTTCAAGGTGTGGTCGGCGGCCAGCTCCTCGGGGGAAGAGGCCTACACCACTGCGATGGTTCTGAGCGAACATGCCAAGCGCAAGCCGGGTTTCAACTACTCGATCATCGGCACCGACCTGTCGACCGAGATCGTGCGCAAAGCGCGCAAGGGCATCTATACGCCCGAAGAGATCGTTGATGTGCCCGATGACATGCGCAAGCTCTATCTGGAAGAGGGCCATGACTCGGTCGGCCGCCCTCTGTGCCGTGTGGTCAAGCAACTGCGGGACCGTGTTGGCTTTGCCCAGATGAACCTGATGGACCGGTCCTATCCGGTTGAGAAAAACCTGGACGTCGTATTCCTGCGCAACGTGCTGATCTATTTTGACGATCAGAACCAGCGTCGGGTGGTGTCTGGGGTGACCGATCACCTGAAACCGGGCGGCTACCTGTTTGTGGGCCACTCGGAAACCTCGGTGGCTTCTGATCCGCGTCTGGTTCAGAAATCCGCTGCAGTCTTCCGCAAGGAGGGAACGTAATGAGTGCTTTGAAAAGTGACGACCCGATCAAGGTGATGATCGTTGAGGACAGCCTCACCGCCCGCACCATGCTCAAGAACATGATCGAGACCCAGTCCGATCTGAAGGTCGTGGAAATGGCCAAAGACCCCTTCGATGCAGCTGAAAAGATGCGCAAGGGTCTGCCCGATGTGATGCTCTTGGATGTGGAAATGCCCCGCATGGACGGCCTGACCTTCCTGCGCCGGATCATGGCCCAGCATCCGATGCCCGTGATCATCTGTTCGAACCACACGCCTGCTGGGTCTTCGGCCTCGATGAAGGCGCTGGAAATGGGCGCGGTGGACGTGCTGGCGAAATCCTCGATCGGGGCGCTTAGCAAGGATGACGAAGGTCTGAACCGTGTCTGTGACGCGGTGCGCGCTGCGGCCCATGCCCGTGTGAACCCGAAGGCCCGCAAGCGCAAAGCGCCCGCGCCCGAGGTGAAGCCGCAGAAGAAACTGTCGGCAGATGTGATCATGGCGCCGCGCCATGCCAATGCGCCCTCAGTGCTGAAAACGCCACCGATCATCGGCATTGGCGCCTCCACCGGTGGCACGGAAGCGCTGGCCAAGATGTTGCAGATGCTGCCGGCCGATACCGCGCCGATTGCCATTGTGCAGCACATGCCCGAGAAGTTCACTGAGGCCTTTGCCAACCGTCTGAACAAGCTCTGCGCCATCTCCGTCAAAGAAGCCCGCGATGGCGACAAGCTGGAACGTGGCATGGCGGTTGTTGCCCCCGGCAGCAATCACATCATCATCGAACGCACCGGCCGCGACTATGTCTGCCGTGTGATTGATGGTCCGCCCGTCAGCCGTCACCGTCCGTCGGTGGATGTGCTGTTCCGCTCGCTCTCGATCCAGGCTGGGGCCAACGCCATGGGCGTGATCATGACCGGCATGGGTGACGATGGGGCGCAATGTATGCTCGAGATGCGTCAGGCAGGATCGCCGACCATCGCGCAGGACGAAGCGTCCTGTGTGGTCTATGGCATGCCCCGCGAAGCAATGGAGCGTGGCGCGGCTGAGCGCGCTGTGCCGCTGAATAAAATCGCCGAAAACATCACGTCGTTTGATCGTGGTCACCTGGCAAGAACGATGGTGAAAGGCGCGCGGTAAATGCAGCATCTTCGTACGGTATCAGTAACTGCGCCGGGTCTGAACGACGGTCCCTTTTTGCGCATGGAAAGCGTGCTTACCGAGATTCTCGATAAGTTGTTCTTCGCTTTCGACAGCACCAAGACCCTGCGCGAAGGGGTGGCCGATCTGGACCGCCTCCTCGAGCCGGCCAATCTGGTGCGGATCAATGAAAAACAGGCGACGATCTCGGACCTGATGGAACAGATCGACGCCAACAGCAAAGACGCGAAAGCCTTTGTTCAGGACCTGCGTGACAACGGGCGCAAGATGTCTTCGACGCTGAAAGAGCTGTCCAAGATCATCCAGTCCTCGAACATCGTGTCCTTGAACGCCCGCATTATTGCGCAAAGCCATCGCCACCGTGCGCTGGGTGCGCAGCTGGTGCGGCTGGCCGAAAGCATTTCGGATATTTCCGGTGATGCGACCAACTTAGTGTCCGAAATGTTCGAGGTGATCGATACTATCGTTTCGACCACCGAGGAGATGGGCCAGAACGTTGAGGATCGCGCCCGCGCCATGTTCTCGACGCTGAAACCCAAGGCCAAGGCCCTGGAAGCGGCGCTGACTGCGCTGGAGCAGGGGATGAAGGCGGCAAGCACCGCATCGTCCTGGCTGTCGGAATATGTCGCGGTTGCCGAAAAGGACGTGTCCGAGGTGATCTCGGCGTTGCAGGTCGGTGACCGGTCGCGTCAGCGGGCGGAACACGTGCGTTTCATTCAGGAGCGAGTGAACCTTTACCATCCACATTCCACTGAGGCGACCAGCCTGATGCTGCTGGCCCGCGCCCAGATGCAGGAAACGGTGACGGAAACCATCACCGATACCCGCAAGGCGCGCGAACTTTTCGCCAGCCTGTCGGGCCGTCAGGAAAGCTTCCTGGAACGCTGTACTGAGATTGCCAATTCCTTTGAAGACTCCGCAAGCGCACTTGCGACGGCAGCTCAGCCTGCAGATGGCAAAGGGTTTGACTTTGACGCCAGCACCGAGGCTGAACAACGGGCCCAACAGCGACTGCATGAGGCAGACGACGCGCTGGCCTCGCGGTCCAAGGTGCTGTCGGACAATGCGTTCCAGATGCAGTTGGCGGCCTTGAACACGATCATCACCTGTGCCCGCGGCTTTAAGCAGGCCATGGACATGATCATGATCTCGCAGCAGATCAACGAGGTGATTTCCGAAGCGCCGGTGACCTTTGACAAGTTCGCCGAGACCATGGAACTGACCAAAACCAAGGTGGAAGCCTGGTCAACCCGCGAAGCGGAAGGTGGCGACGGGGAGGGCGATGTGTCCTCGCTCGACAAAGAAGATCCGGCGCTGGCTGAAGCCCGCACCGTTTTGGAAAAGCTGCTGCCGAACCTGACGATGGAAGCCCCGAAGATCGCACAGGCGATCACCTCTTCGGCGCAGGCTTTTGAAAGCTTTGTAGAAGAGTTGGAGCTGCTGGATCAGGTGGAAAAAGTGGCTGTTGCGCCGCTGCCGCTGGACGGGTCGATCCAAAGCGAGGAGTTCACCAACCACCTTGCCGAGATCCACAAGTGCTACACCATGCAGGCAGAACGCGACATCCAGGATGTCATGTTCTCGCAGCTGAAAGGTGACGAAGAGGAGGGGGCCAAAGAAGAGGTCGCTGCCGCGCCAGAACCCGCCGCCTCGGACGATGGCGACGATCTGGACGACATCTTCTTCTAAAAAGTTTCAGCCAGCATATGGCTGACCCCTTTTACCGGGGGGACCGCCCAGACCGACGGGATTGCCCCCGGGTCTGGGCGTCTTTGTTTGAAGGGGTGGTCTTCAGGAATCCAGACGCTTGCGGCCTGCGGCGACGTGATTTTGCACAATCGCTTTCAGCTTGGCCGGGGTCAGGGGCTTGGGCACATATTCGTCGATCTCACAATCCACGCAGAGCCGTTCAACCTCCATCGTCAGATCCGCTGAAACCGCCACAATGGGGGTTTTCGGCAGGTTGCGCGCACCTTCCTCATCGCGGATCTTGGCCGCCATCTGGAAGCCGTCCATGATCGGCATATGGCAGTCCGACAGCAGCAGCGAATATTGCCCAGAACGCCACAGATCCAGACCTTCCTGCCCGTTCACCACTGCGTCCGCGGCAATGCCCAGCTGTTTCAACATGCGCAGGGTGATTTCGCGGGTCATCTCGTCATCTTCGATCAACAGGACCTTGCTCTGCGGGATCAGTGCAGGCTCTTCATCGTGGCTTTCGGCGCCCAGGCGCAGCATCGCCAGTTGTTCAATCACGACAGACGGCAGCAGAGAAGTCAGTGCAATGGCGCGATCCGTGCGGGTGGTGGGGGCAATGTCGCGGCCTTGATTGTGAATCTGCAACAGTGGCAGGGGACCGTAGCGATCGCGCAGCTGTACATTTTCAGATGCCGACGTTGCATGGGTTACCAAAAGATCCGGCTTGAAATCAGCAGCGACCGAGCTGCCCGCCGTGCGTGATGCAACCACCGCACCCGCAGCTTGGGCATAGATCCGCAGCGTATCGGCCACCGCGGGCTCACCAGCCTGTACCAGCACTTGCAGACCCTCCAGCGGGCGCTTGCCTTCGGCCGCTTCCGCCGACACATCCATCGGAAGTTTGACTTCGAAAACCGTGCCTTCGCCCGGATCGCTCATCACCGAGATATGGCCATCCATCATCTTGATCAGCCGGTCCGAGATCGTCAGCCCAAGGCCGGTGCCGCCGTATTTGCGCCGGATGGTGCCATCAGCCTGGGTGAACGGCTGGAAGATCTGGTTCATCGTCTCCTGCGTCATGCCAATGCCATTGTCACGAACACGCAGGGTCACCTCCAGCTGGCCCTTGCGATTTTCAACGCCTTTTAGCGAAATCGAGACCTTGCCCCGGTGCCGCATCTGGGCGCTGAACTTGATGGCATTGCTGGTCAGATTCAACAGGATCTGGCGCAGGCGCAGCCCGTCCGCATGCACTTTGGGCAGGTTCGGGTCACAATAGGGCAGCAGCTCCACATCGTTGTTCCAGGCCTGCCAGCGCAGTACCTCGGTCACATCCTGCAACACAGTTTCCAGCGCGATCTCGTGTTGCGCCAGTTCCAGTTTGCCCGCTTCCATCCGTGAGAAATCAAGGATGTCGTCGATGATCCCCAAAAGCAGCTGCGCCGAACGTTGCGAGGAATCCAGCAGGTTGCGATCCTCGTTGCTGCGGGCGCGGTCGGTCAGCAGTTCCAGCGCGGCAATCACAGAAATCAGCGGCGAACGCAGCTCGTGGCTGATGGTGGACAGGAAGGACGATTTGGTCCGGTTGCCGGCCTCGGCCCGTTCCAGCGCGTCGCGCAGCTCGGTCTCTCGACGTTCGATTTCATTGTAGTCATGCACCACAATCAGGAATTCATCTGGCGTTTTGCCATCAATGGACAGCTCTTCCACCCGGATCCCAATCGGGAAGCGGCTGCCATCTTCGCGGATGCCCTGACAGCGGATCACTTCGGTCTGGCTCATCTGCGCCAGTGATTTCAGCCCAAGGCCGGACAGCTGGCTGGCGGTGTTCAGACCAAGATCCAGAAACCGCGAGGCAGAATGGCCGATGCCACTGCGCCGGTCCAGACCAAAGACCGGATCCAAGGCGTCGTTTACATTGTAGATGATGCCCTCGGCGGTCAGCTGGAAGTTCACATCGCGGGTGGCCTTCATCGTGGCCAGTAGGCGTTTTCGGTGGGTGTCCACCCGTTTGCCGGCCTCCAGCATCAACAGGAACACAGCCGTGGCCACCACCAACCCGATGGAGAAGGCCATGATCGTCATGGTCTCAAAGAAGCGCGCCATGCTGTAGGCGCTGTCACGCGGCTGTTCGATGACAATGCCAAAGCTGAGCTTGTCGAAGTAGCTCCAGGCGCCAACTTTTTCCTCACCCGCATAGTTGGTGTAGCCTTGGATGTTGATCCCGTTTTCACCCTGCAAGGCGCGCCGCACCGGTTCGATCATCCGGGGTGGCAGATAGCTGGTGCCGTCTGAGGCCCCGGGTTCAAACAAGAGGTGATCTTCGCCTGCGTTCCAGATGCCGTTTTCGCGCAGGGTCTGCAGATCCTTTACATTCGACAGCAAGGCGCCCTGATCGTTGAAAGCATAGGTTTGAATGTCACCCAGGCCTTCGACAAAGTTGATCAGCTGAAACAGCTCTTCTTTCGGGAACAGCCGCAGGGCCAAGATGGCAATAACCTCGCCGTTTTCATCCCGCAGAGGTGCGGCGGCAAAGTTTGAAATATTGTCGCGAATGTCGTTGTTTTCGGCCAGCGGCACGTCAGAGCGGCGCATCCGGGTGACCAGGGCCTCGCCGTCACGCAGCTGCTGGAACATAATCGGCTGTGCCAGTAGCACGTTCGGAGTGCCAACATTGCTATTGCGCGAGGAGGCCAGGCTGGTGCCGTCCGGCGCAATGATGAAGTAGCCGTTCACATGGCGCAGATGCAGGAACGAGCCGAAAAAGAACCGCAGCCGTTCTTGTGCCGGATGGCTGAGCAGCAGTTCTCTTTCGCCCGCAAGCGGCAGCAGTTCTTGTGCGGCAGACACCAGCGTATGGTCGGTGGAATGTGCCAGCACCTCTTGCACGCGGGTGTCGACCCAGCGCTCAATGGCGCTTTCGCTTGTGGCCAGATTGCTGGCCAGGCTGTCCTTCAGGGATTGTTCATAGTTGCGGCGCAGAATGTCGGAGACCAACAGATAACCGGCAACCAGCGAAATAATCGCCAGCAGATAAACCGAAGCATTCAACAAACGTGGGGATTGCCTCATCGCAAGCCCCCACGCCCAGCTTCGCGTGCGTTCGACGACACCGAAAAGCCACAGCAACGGGGGACCCCGTTGCGGACTTTGATTCCATATCCGTCAGAACGACCTTTTTTGACAAAGGCCAATTCCATTCTTCCTCTTTCATTCCCCCCGCGCACGCCGTGACGTGATTGCGGACCCCTGCGCACCTGAAAACCGGTGGTGCGACCTGACTGGTAATTTCTTCAACGTCTTTTGAGACTAGAAGCCTCAGGTGAATTTGCGAGCGCACTACATACCAAAGAGAGTAACTTGGGAAGTATTTTATATACAAAAGTATGTATATCTGCCGTGAGATGCGGAAAAATGTGACCTATTTCACCTATAGGGTGTTCGTTGTCAGCGCGATCACCTAAGGAAATGCTCATCCTTTTATGGTATTTGGTCTATTTCAGACAAACCTATTGCGGCGATCTTACCGCTGGTGAGTCGGCGGCGGGCTTATCTAAGGTTGCGAGTCTTAACGCCAGTTTAGTCGCTCAAAGACAAAAACAGAGGGCGCTTTGCGGTCGCCTCTGGCGGCGAAGCCCGTTATGGATCTGACATGGACAACCAATTCGAAATCTTTCTTGTGGCGCCTCCGGGGCTGGAACAAACGCTTTGTGATGAGGCGCACACGCTTGGCTTTGCCAAGGCGCAACCGGTGCCCGGTGGGGTCAGCTTTGAGGGCGACTGGTCGGACGTCTGGCGCGCCAATCGTTACCTGCGCGGTGCCACAAGGGTGCTGGCGCGGATCGGATCGTTTCGGGCGTTCCATCTGGCGCAGCTGGACAAACGGTCCCGCAAATTTCCCTGGGCCGAGGTCTTGCGTCCGGATGTGTCGGTGCGGGTCGAGGTGACCTGCAAGAAGTCCAAGATCTACCACGCTGGTGCCGCCAAACAGCGGATTGAAAAAGCCATTTCCGAAACGCTGGGGGCCGAGGTGTCTGATAAGGGCACGGTGCAGATCAAGGCGCGGATTGATGACAATCTGGTCACTTTCAGCGTCGATACCTCGGGCGAGTCGCTGCACAAACGTGGCCACAAAGAAGCGGTCGGCAAAGCCCCGATGCGCGAAACGCTGGCCGCGCTGTTTCTGCGCGCGGCAGGGTATGATGGAAAAGAGCCCGTACTGGACCCGATGTGTGGCTCTGGCACATTTGTTATTGAGGCAGCGGAACAAGCAATGGGGCTGGCTGCCGGACGGGCGCGTATGTTTGCCTTTGAGCAGTTGGCCACCTTTGATGCCAGTCAATATTCCCGCGTGAAAGCCGAGGTTCTGACGCCGTCTGAAAACCTTGGTGACCTGACCTTCTTTGGCTCTGACCGCAACGAAGGCGCGATTGCCAATTCCACCGCCAATGCCGATCGTGCAGGTGTGTCCGTGTTGACCCAGTTCACCAAGGCGGCTGTCAGCGACCTGCAACGGCCTTATGGCCCGCCTGGCCTGGTTATCGTGAACCCGCCCTATGGCACGCGGATTGGTAATAAGAAACTGCTGTTTGCCCTGCATGGTGCGCTGGGTGAGGTTCTGAAAGAGCGGTTCAGCGGCTGGCGTGTCGGCATCGTGACCTCGGACGCAGCGCTGGCCAAATCGACTGGCCTGCCCTTCAAACAACCGGGACCACCGGTGCCACATGGCGGGCTGAAGGTGAAGCTCTACCAGACAGCGCCGTTGCCATGAGCGCCGGTTAACCAATCCCGAAAACACCCTCGAGCCGGCCGATTTCCCAGATAGTCGAATCGCGCCTAATTGTGCTAGGTCTTGTTGTATGTCTGACGCAGCCCCCAATATGAGCGAAAATCAACCCGTCATCCGCCAGTTGGATGACGCTGCGATCAACCGCATTGCTGCGGGTGAAGTGGTAGAACGTCCCGCGTCTGCCGTGAAGGAATTGGTGGAAAACGCCATTGATGCTGGCGCGCGCCGGATTGAGATTGCCATTGCGGATGGCGGCAAAACACTGATCCGCGTAACCGATGATGGCTGCGGGATCACACCCGAGCAGCTGCCGCTGGCGCTGTCGCGCCATGCCACCTCCAAGATTGATGGCACCGATCTGCTGGACATTCACAGCTTTGGCTTTCGCGGTGAGGCGCTGCCCTCGCTTGGGGCGGTGGGGCGTCTGACCATCACCAGCCGTGCCGAAGGCCATGAGGCGGCGCAGATCGCGGTTTCGGGCGGGGTGATGGATCCGGTGAAACCCGCTGCGCTGAACGGGGGCACCATCGTAAAGTTGCGCGATCTGTTCTTCGCCACACCGGCACGGCTGAAATTCATGCGCACCGATCGGGCTGAAACACAGGCGATCAACGATGTGGTCAAACGGCTGGCCATGGCCGAGCCCTTTGTTGGTTTCACCCTGCGCGATGTTTCGGGCGGTGGCGAAGGGCGGGTAACTTTCCGCGCGGATCCGGAAACCGGCGATCTGTTTGACGCATTGCATGGCCGCTTGGGTCGTATTCTGGGTAATGAATTTGCCGAAAACGCGCTGAAGATCGATGCCGAACGTGAAGGATTCCTGCTGACCGGCTATGCCGCTTTGCCAACCTATTCGCGCGGCTCTGCCGTGGCGCAGTTCCTGTTTGTGAACGGTCGCCCGGTGCGGGACAAACTGCTGGTCGGGGCGCTGCGCGGGGCCTATTTTGATTTCCTCAGCCGCGACCGCCATCCGGCGGCGGCGTTGTTTATCGAATGTGATCCGCATCTGGTCGATGTGAACGTCCACCCTGCGAAATCTGAGGTGCGGTTCCGTGATCCCGGCATCGTGCGTGGGCTGATCGTCTCTTCCCTGCGCCATGCATTGGCACAGGCGGGGCATCGCGCCTCCACCACGGTGGCGGGGGCGACGCTTGGAGCCTTCCGACCTGAACCAACTTCGACGGCCACGGGGGGACCACGGGTTTACCAGATGGACCGCCCCTCAGCCGGCGCGTTGCGGGCCAGCTATCAGGGGCAGGCGCCTGTTGAAGCGCCGCTCTACTATGCACCGCGCCATGAGGCCCCAGAGCCTAGCGGCTTTGCTGATCTTGCTGGCAGCTACTCCGCCCGGGTGGAAGAGTTGGTCGAACCAGTGCAATCCCCTGATGCCCCCCCGCTGGAAGCATTGCCGTTGGGGGCCGCACGGGCGCAGGTGCATGAAAACTACATCGTGGCGCAGACAGAAACCGGCATGGTGATTGTGGATCAACATGCGGCTCATGAACGGCTGGTCTATGAAAAGCTCAAAAACCAGATGGCCGAAAACGGCGTGGCGGCGCAGGCCCTGCTGATCCCTGAGATTGTCGAGCTGTCCGAAGGCGACTGCGCGCGCCTCATGGAACATGCGGAAGCGCTGCAAAAGCTGGGTCTGGGGCTGGAACCCTTCGGTGGCGGCGCCATCGCTGTGCGCGAAACCCCCGCCATTCTGGGCGAGGTAAATGCTCGCCAGATGGTGCTGGATATTCTGGATGAGCTGGCCGATCTGGGTGATAGTCAGACCCTGCAAGCGCGGATTGAGGCGATCCTCAGCCGGGTGGCCTGTCATGGCTCCATCCGGTCCGGCCGCCGGATGCGCGCCGAGGAAATGAACGCGCTGTTGCGGGAAATGGAGGCGACGCCCCATTCCGGCCAATGCAACCACGGCCGCCCCACCTATGTGGAACTGAAGCTCAGCGATATTGAACGCCTGTTTGGACGCACCTGATGACCGAATTGAACACCCTTCTGCAAACCCCCGCCGCCTTGGTCGTTATTGCGCTGGCCGCCCTCATCGTGCTGGCCCTGATCCTGCGCAGCGGGGCGCAGAAACGGGCCGACCGCACCGAGGCGCTGATTGCCCAGCACATGGGGCAGATGGCGCAACGGGTCGAGGCGCTTTCGGCCGGTCAGGCGCAGCTGGATGGGGGGCTACGGGCGCAGGCCCAGGCCCATGTGCAGTCCCAGGGTCAGGTGGCCACCTTGATGGAGCAACGGCTGGGTGAAGTGCAGGTGAACCTGCACGAAAACCTTGCCAAAGTGCAGCGCAGTACCGGCGAAAACCTGGCCTCGATGCAGCAGAAACTGGCAGACACAATGGCTGCCCAACAGCTGCAGATGCAGGAAAACATGGCCAATATGCAGCTGCGCACCAACCATGCGCTGACCGATCTGCAGGAGAAGCTGAACACCTCTCTGACCGGCAACGCCAAACAGACGGCAACCTCGCTGACGCAGTTGCAGGAACGGCTGGCGATGATCGACAAGGCGCAGGAGAACATCACCAAGCTTTCCGGTGATGTGCTGTCGCTGCAGGATATACTGTCAAACAAACAGACCCGAGGTGCCTTTGGGGAAATTCAGCTGAATGACATCGTGGGCAAAGCCTTGCCGCGTGACAGCTACGCGTTGCAGCATACGCTGTCGAATGGCAAACGCGCCGACTGTCTGATCCATCTGCCTAACCCGCCGGGCCCGATAGTGATCGACAGCAAATTCCCGCTGGAGGCCTATGAGGCGATGCTGGCATCGCAAACCGAAGCGGAGCTTAAGGCGGGCATCCAGATGTTCAAAACCTCGGTGCGCAAACACATCAAGGACATCTCCGAGCGCTACGTCATCGAAGGCGAAACCGCCGATGGCGCGCTGATGTTCCTGCCGTCCGAGGCGATCTATGCCGAACTGCACTCGAAGTTTCCCGATCTGGTGCGCGAAGGGTTTGATAAGCGGGTCTGGATTGTGTCGCCCACCACATGCATGGCGACGCTCAACACGATGCGGGCGATCCTGAAAGACGCGCGGATGCGGGAACAAGCCGGCGAGATCCGCAAGGCCCTGCGCAACCTGCACCGCGATGTGGAAATTGTAGGCGAACGGGCGGGCAAGCTGGAAACGCATCTGCGTCAGGCGGGTGACGACGTGGCCGGCATCCTGACCGCCGCAACCCGCGCCAACAAACGGGCGCATAAACTCGACAACTTCGATTTTGAAGAGCTGGCGCCGGAGCCAGAACCCGAGGTGCAGCGCGACCTCCTAGACGTTGATAAGGTCTGAGGGGCAGCGCTGTGAGTATTTAGAGATCATTGAAAGGCGTTTTCAACGATCCACAAATACTCAAAAATCGCAGCGCTTCCAGCAGGGGAGCCGCTGGTGGAATTTGCCCCAGATCAAAGCAGGGCAGGCTGAGACACGGTACAGTCTTTTGCGAACCACGCGCGAAAGGAGCCGCCCTGATGTTGAATGTCACCGTCCAAAAAGTTGCCAATGTGATCCTTATGGCCCGCGAGTTGGGCCGGGCGGAGGGCGAGTTGCGCGCTTTCATTGATCGCCTGACCGAAGAAGAGCAGGCCGATATGGTTGCCCTGATGTGGATCGGGCGCGGCAGTTTCGAGGCCGAGGAATGGGGCGAGGCACGCGCCACGGCCGTGGCCGAGGCGACAACCCCAACGGCGGATTACTTGATTGGAACACCGCATCTGTCGGATCATCTGGAAAGTGGGTTGGAGGCGTTGGGCCTGTCTGCCGTTGAAGAAGAGGATGAGTTGATCCGCGGCGGCTAACCCTCTCTGCCCGCAAAGAAAAAGCGCCCCGATCCGGGGCGCTTTGGTGTTTCAGATGTCAGGTGTTCTTTAGTGGGAGACCACGGCCAAGTGCTGGGCCAGATCGCCAACCACATCCATCCAGTCACTGATCAGATCCGCCTGGCTTGGGGCAGCAGAGACGCCGGTGGGGATGCGTTCGTCCAGCACGGCCTCGATCGCCAGCGAGACCGGGATCGACACCAGTCGGGCCATCGCGGTGCCACGTTCATCACCCCAGGCATCCATCGTGTAGGTCTTGTGCCAGACCGCCTCACCGTCTTTTTCGGCCTTGAAGCCGACGCACATGACCACGCGGTCCGGCTCGCCCTCATCATAGGAGTTTTCGGCCCAGAACTTGTCCGACATCTCTTTCAGGCGGGCGTCGCCTGCTGCGCCTTCCAGTGTTTCGATCTCTTTGAACACGTCGCCCCAGGCTGCGGCCCAGCCGTTCAGACGCAGGGTGCCGCGGACGAACTGTTTGACGTTCCAGTCTTTTTCAAACCCGTACTCCGCCATGAAGGGCAGCGAGTCGCGGTTTGGGTAGACCTCAAAGGCTTCAGCGGTGGGCAGCGGGGCGGTGTAGCTTGACAGCGCATCCCAAGGCCGGGCGGCATTGAATTCTTTGCCGTCCAGAATGGATTTCGAAGGCGAGCGCAGCGCCTTCAGCACACCCAGCGGCGACCAGCTGAATTTATAGCGGAACGGGTTTTCGTGTTTCGGCACGCCGCCGCAGTAAGAGATGAAGGACAGCTCATTGCCCGCATCGAAGGCGTCCGAGGCTTTGTAATCCGCCATTAGCCAATGTGCCATCAGGTGGTCGATGCCCGGGTCCAGGCCCACCTCATTTACAAAGCACAGGCCTTTGTCCTTGGCCGCCGCATCCAGCGCGGCCATTTCCGGTGCGATGTAGGAGGAGGAGACAAAATGCGCGTCTTTGCTAAGGCACAGTTCGGCCAGCGGCACGTGCTGATCTGCGGGCAGCATGGAGACGACAACGTCGCCTGCCTGCACCGCTTCGGCCACTGCCTCCATCTGGAAAGCGCGGATGTCTTTGGCCAGATCGCCCACCGCTTCTTCGGCTTTGGCGATGGTCCGGTTCCAAACGGTGACTGGATGACCGTTTTCCAGCAAACGTCGCAGGCCGGGGATGGCCGAAAGGCCAGTGCCACACCAGTGAATAGTCATATCGTAATCCTCCTAAAGATCAGACCTTTGCCACATGTTCGGCAAAGGTTGCGTTGGCCCGGCCCCAGACGCCGCTGTCCAGATCGGTCAGCGTCAGCAGGGAGGGCAGCAGTTGTTCGGCATAGTCCTCGGAGCTTTCGGCAGGCAGCATCGAGGGCAGGTTGTCAATCGCCATGACGTCCATCACCGGCTGATTGGCCACGCGCAGGGCGGGCGCGGCCCAGGTGGTGGCGCGGTCATAGACGGGGATCGGGTTGTAATCACTGTCGGGATCGCAGGCGACATCGCCAATGGCGGTCAGGTTGCGGTCCTGGGTCAGCGCTTCGCGGGGGACAAAGACTGGTGTGCCGGGGCGGGCAAAGATGCAGTTCAGGAACAGGTCATGGTCCAGAATTTCAGGGAAGGGGCCACCGCTGGCGGTTTCGGCCATGTCCCATTTGGTGACCTCGACTCCCATCGCCTCGCACAGGTCAGCGGCGCCGGTGCCGACCCGGCCCAATGCGCCGATCACGATGGCTTTGGGACGGGGCCTGCCGGTGGCTTCGACCTCGGCCAGCAGTTCGGCATTCAAGGTGTCTTTATCCTTGTAAGCGCCGACCTCGGGGCAGGTTTCGCCGCGTTGCTGGGCGGCCCAGGTTTTCAGCGTCACCGCAGCGCCTGCATAGCCAGCCCAATAACCAAAGGCCGCGACCCGACGGCCCGATTCCTCCACGAGGTATTCCAGATCATAGAGTGTGCCACCGCCCGCCTTGAAACGTTCCAGCAACGCCTTGCCGGAATGCTGGCCCTTGAAGGCGTGGCCGAACATGATGTGTTTGTGGGGCAGCGGGGTGCCGTCTTCGGGCAGCTCTTTCAGGCCAAAGATGATCGCGTCCAGCGGTGCCTCGGGCCAGCTGTTTTCCGGTGCAATCTCAGCGCCTGCTTCGATGTAGCCCTCCAGGGGCAGGGCGCGGGTTTTGTTCTCTTCCACGGTGACGCGGATGCCAGCGGCGATCAGCGCTTTGACGCCAGCGGGCGTCAGGCCGACGCGGTCTTCGTTCAGGCGCTGTTCGGCGCGCACCCAGAGATGTGTCATTTGCGATTTACCTTCTGTTGGTCCCTGCGGGCATCAAAGATGTGTCTGTGCGAATTGCCGGTCCGACCTGTCCAGATGCGGCACGGCGTTGAATTGGGTCATCATCAGCCCCTCCCCGACATGATGCAGCCGGTGCACCGAGGAGTTCATGATGGCAAGGGCGAGGCGGGAAAAGCCTTCGGTGTCCAGCTGCAGGACGCCGCGCAGCGCCATGGCGATAAAGCCACCCGAGGTCACAGCCAGCGCCGGTCCACGGCCCTGAAAAATCTCGGCCACGATCGAGGTCGCACGGTTTTCAAAGTCTTGGTAGCTTTCGGGGGCATTGGCGATTTCACCGGCGCGCCATTTGGATATGAGCATTGGCAGATAGGCCACGAAGCCTTCCCGCTCGGATGGAATGGCGATGTCCTGCTGGTCCTGCAACAGGTTGGCCAGAGTGAAAAATTCCATCTCGTTCAGGCGGTCGTCAACGATGATGCGGTCGCTGGCGCAGATTGCCATTTCCTCAGCGGTCTGATGATGGCGGATCAGGGTGCCGCAGTAGATGCGCTCGTAATGTTCGCCGCTGTCACGAATATGCTGACCTAGCCAGCTGGCCTGCTGGCGGCCCAGATCGCTGAGTGCGTCATAGTTGGCCTCGTCGCGGGCGTGGGTGTTGGCCTGCCCGTGGCGGATGAGCGTAAGATTGGACATTGGATCCCTTTTCCAGAGTCGCCCCATGCCTAGGCAATGGGAACCGGTGACGCAATGGCGTTCAGGGCGAAAAAACCGCCCCGTAACATAATTTGATCAAATTATTGACTGGGAACCCGTCTCAGGCCGCTTCTGTCCGGTGGTAGCCCCGGCGCAATGCGGCCTTGCGGGCCTTGTCAGCCGCTTCCGAAGCGTGGCGCAGATTGCCGAAGATGTCGATCTTGGAGGTGCCTTTGCTGCCGGCAACACCCCATTCTCTGAGGACAGAGACCTCTTCAAAGAGGTTCATGGCAATTTCCACGCGGTAGAACCGGGGGCGGAAGTGGCGGTCGGACGACCGGTAAAGAAGGCAGCTGGTCATCAGGTGATTCTAGGGCGGTGATTCGCGGCGCGCAAGAGGCCGCGATTCGGTCCCGCCCGAATGGGTCAGCTGTTGCTGATGAAAGGTAGCGGCAGTAGGGATCAGCCCCAGTTCACATCGCCCAGAAAAATATAGCCCGCGCCGTAGATGGTTTTGATCAGCCGCGGATTTTTCGGGTCCTCGCGCAGTTTGGTGCGCAGCCGTGAAATCCGCACATCCATCGCGCGGTCAAAGCTTTCGCCCGCCGCGCCACCCAAAATTTCCTGCATGACGGCCCGCGAAATCAGCCGCTTGGGACGTTCCAGAAACAGCCGCAGCACTTCGCCCTCGGCATGGGAGAACGGAGTTTTGTCACCGCTGTCATCCTCCAGAACATAACTGTCAAAATGGGCGGTCCAGCCATTGAACAAGGCAGTGTTGCCGGATTGGGGCTGCACCTGTCCGCGGCGCAGGCGGGCACGGATGCGGGCGACCACCTCGGCGGGATCGAAGGGTTTGATGATGTAGTCGTCTGCCCCCAACTCCAATCCGGTGACGCGATCCTGCACCTGCGCCCGGCCTGAAATGATGATGACCGTTGCGCCCTGTTCCAGCGCCAACCGGTGCACCAGGGTCAGCCCATCCTTGTCCGGCAGCGACAGGTCCACCAAGCAAACATCCGGCGTGGCCGATTGCAGTGCGGCTTCAAACTCGGTCGCGCGGCCAAAGCTCATGGTGCGGAACCCGGCCTCTTCCAAGGCATCCGACAGCATCGAGCGGATGGCGGGTTCATCGTCCAGAATGGTGACAAGAGGCGCGGAAGGTGCAGTCATGGGGTATTCGGGTCCTGTTGCAGGAAAGAGGTGAGCTGCGATTGTGTAAAGGGTTTACGCAACACTGGCCCGCGGGTCGAGGCCAGCTGATGCAGCGGATCATCTGGCGGGCGTGAGGTCATCAGGTGGATCGGCGGTGCAGTAGAGCCGAGATCAGAGCGCAGATCGATACCGGTCTTTTCCCCCACCAAGGTGATGTCAGACAGGATCCGTTTGATTTCAGGCAGGCCGTGGACCAGCGCAATGGCTTCATCGTAGGAAGATGCCTCGACCACGGTGTTGCCCATCGCGGTCAACATCGGGCGCACCACTTCGCGGATGTCGGGGCTGTCTTCGACCAGCAGGACAAGACCCGGCTCCAATGGTGGCGGGGCGGGTCGCAGCGGCAGGCGTAGGGTGATTCTTGCCCCCTTTTCGCCGTTGCTTATCCGCAGGCGGCCTCCTGCGAGTTTTGCCATGTCATAGACCATCGACAGGCCAAGGCCGGAGCCTTCACCGCCCTTGGTGGTGTAAAACGGCTCCATCGCGCGGCTCAGGGCGTTGTCGGAAAAACCGGGGCCGGTGTCTTCGACAATGAACTCGGCCCAGAGGCTTTGGACCGGGGCGACGGTCAGGGAAATTTCGCCAGATTTGCCACAGGCATCCCGGGCGTTGAGGATCAGGTTCAGCAGGGAATCCTGCAACATACCGGTGTCGAGCATCAGCATATTGTCGTGCAGCAAGTTCGAGATATGCAGGGTGAACCCGTTTGGCAGCGCGGGGTTTGCGAGGATCTTCATATCGTCCAGCAACAGCGCCACATCAGCGGGGGCGGGATTCCATTCCCGCGCGCCGGTGATGTCGGCAATCCGGTTCAGCAATGAACCACCTCGATGCGCCGCTGAAAGGGTGGCTTCGACCTGACGTTTGGCCTCTTGTGGCAAGTCCATTCGTTGCAGGCGGGACTGGCTACCAAGGATGATGGTCAAGAGGTTTGAGAAATCATGCGCCATACCGCTGGTCAGCTGTGCCGCCATTTCACGCCGACGGGTCTGTTGCAGGGCCGTGCGGGCCTGCGCCTCGCGGGTGATGTCCATCGACAGGATGTAAACGCCGCCCTGCTCGGCGCCGTCGACGCCTTCCAGATCCTGCGCCGGGGTAAAGGCGGCCCGAATCCGGCGCGAACTGCTTTCGATGAAGAACTCAAACACCGACGCCTTGCCGGCAAATGCCTTGTCCAGATGAGGGGCAATGGCTTGGTAAATCTCCTCGCCAAGGGCCAGTTCAATGTCCTGTCCTACAATGTTCGAAGGCCGCCCCGGCATGACCGAAGACAGTTTGCGGTTGGAAAACGTATAGCGCCGGTTCACGTCCACATGGGCGATATGGGCGGGCATCATTTCGGTGGTCTGGCGGGTGCGGGCCTCGGTCTCTAGCAGCTGGCGTTTGGCTTCTTCCAGCGCAGTGATTGTGGCCTCCAGCTCGCGGTTGGCAGAGGCCAAATCTTCCGCATAGGCCAGCACCTTATCGGACAGCGCCTCGGACCGGGTGCGTAGCAGCGCCTCTTGCCGTTTCGGGCGGGTGATGTCGGTGTAAACCGCCACCCAGCCCCCCTGTGGCAAAGGGGACCCTTCCACCGACACCCAGCGCCCGTTGGCGCGTTCGCGTTCCATGTAATGTGGGGTGAAGGCGCGGGCCTGTTCCACCCGCATGGCAACGGCCTGTTCGATGTCCTCAACCGGCCCGTATTCTCCACGGGCGACCAGCAGGCGGATGGTGTCCTGAAACCGCGCACCGGGCTTACCGTGGCTGGCGGGCAGATCGAACATTTCCAGAAACGGCCGATTGCAGACCACAAGGCGCAGGCTGTCGTCATAGATCGACAACCCCTGTTGAATCAGGTTCAGACCTGCCGTGGTCATAGCCGCCGTATCTTTGGGTGCGGGGGGCATCTGTCTCCTCCTTCCCTCTTGGCTAGCAGTGTATTGCGGCGGCGAAAAGTGCCTGATTGCCGCCTGTTACAATTCGTTAGGATTGGGAAATGATCAGGAAAAAGTTGACCACGTAATCTGTTTTCGCACCCTTGAGAAAGGGAGAATCGCGGCTGAGGAGGCCGTGCGCTCGAACAAGACCGAGCATTTGGGAGGAACAGAATTGGCACAGTCGTCACAGGCGACGGGTGGACTGCAGTCCATTCCGGCGCTGTTGAACCGTAACGCCACCGAGATGGCGGATCGTCCCGCCTACCGGGAGAAGGAATTCGGGATCTGGCAGAGCTGGACCTGGCGTCAAACGCAGCGTGAGATCAACAATCTGGCCCGTGGTCTTTTGAACCTCGGCGTGAACGAAGGGGATTTCATCGCCATCATCGGCCGCAACCGGCCTTACATGTATTGGTCGATGGTCGCCGCCCAGTCGGTTGGCGCCGTGCCGGTGCCGCTTTACCAGGACGCCGCCGCCGAAGAGATGGCCTATGTGCTGGACCATTGTGGCGCCCGTTTCGTGATCGCCGAAGATCAGGAACAGGTTGATAAGGTCATCGAGATTCAGGATCAGCTGCATCAGTTCGAGCATATGATCTACCTCGATCCGCGCGGCATGCGGAAATATGACCACACCCAATTGCATGAATACAGCCACGTGCAGGAACAGGGCTGGGCCGCTCGGGATGAATTGACCCCCGAGCTGGAACGCCGCCGCGCAAAGCTTGATTACAATTCGACCTGTGTGATGCTTTACACTTCGGGCACCACCGGCAAGCCCAAAGGTGTTGTTCTGTCGAACCGCAACGTGATTGAGAGCGCCAAGAACTCTTCGGAATTTGACCATCTGCGGCTGGACGAAGAAATCCTTGCCTACCTGCCGATGGCCTGGGTTGGTGATTTCATCTTCTCGGTTGGGCAGGCCTATTGGTGTGGGTTCTGCGTGAACTGTCCCGAAAGCGCCGAAACCCTGACAGTTGATCTGCGCGAGATCGGGCCGACCTATTACTTTGCGCCACCGCGGGTGTTTGAAACCCAGCTGACCAATGTGATGATCCGGATGGAAGACGCCAGTGCGCTGAAGCGCCGGATGTTCCACAAATACATGGAGCACGCCAAGAAAGTTGGCGGCGACATTCTGGACGGTCGCCCTGTTGGTTTCATGGATCGGGTGAAATACGCGATCGGCAACCTGCTGGTTTATGGTCCGTTGAAAAACACCCTTGGCTTCAGCCGCGTGCGTGTGGGCTATACCGCCGGTGAAGCGATCGGGCCTGAAATCTTTGATTTCTACCGCTCCTTGGGGATCAACCTGAAACAGCTCTACGGTCAGACCGAAGCCACCGTTTTCATCACCGCACAGCCGGATGGTGAGGTGCGTTCGGACACCGTGGGTGTGCCGTCTCCCGGCGTTGAGTTGAAGATCGACGACAACGGCGAAGTGCATTACCGCAGCCCCGGTGTGTTTGAGTACTACTACAAGAACGAAGAAAGCACCAAAGGCACCAAAGATGCCGAAGGCTGGGTTGCCACGGGTGACGCGGGCTTCATCGAGAAAGACACCGGCCATCTGCGGATCATCGACCGTGCCAAGGACGTTGGCAAAATGGCCGACGGCAGCCTGTTTGCGCCGAAGTATGTTGAGAACAAGCTCAAGTTCTTCCCC